>JADLDK010000024.1 GCA_020846715.1 Armatimonadota bacterium
ATCATCTCACAGAGCGCGGACCACGCTGGGTTAAGGATGGCCGGCTTATCACGCGCCCTCAGATTACCCTCTATTCACCGCTCTATCCCGGAAAAACGCCTTCCGGTCAGTAGCGCGCATTTCAGGCGCTACGCCTGCGCGCCTGCCATACCTGATACCAGCGAGAGTGCTTCGTCCACCGACTGACCAAAGACATCCATCGCTTTGTCGAGTAGCTCCCGATCCATAATCAGTGGCGGTTCGATACGAATGACGAGTGGATTGTTCAGGCTGTAGGCTACGAGCAGTCCGTTGCGCGCGCAAGCTGCAATCGCGAGCTTTGCGGCATCGTCGGAGGTGAACTCTACCCCAGCGAGCAATCCCAGACCGCGCACGTCACGGATCTGCTCCGGATGTGTGGCTTGCAGGCTCTTCAGGCGCTCCAGCATGTGCTGACCCAGCTCTGCTGAGCGCTTCGGCAGGTTCAGCTTCTCGGTTGTCTCGATAGCGGCGACGGCGGCCGCGCAGGCCAGTGGATTGCCTCCAAATGTCGTTGAGTGCAGATAAGGATTCGTTCCAAACAGGGATTCCCAAATCTCCGGCGTACCCATAAAAGCGGCAACTGGCATCACACCGCCGCCAAGCGCTTTCGCCATTGTCAATAGATCCGGCTCTACACCGTCGTGCTCGCACCCGAACATGCGTCCCGTACGTCCCAGAGCCGTACGCACCTCATCAACAATCAGCAGTGCTCCGGCTTGGCGGGTAATACCTCGCACTGCGGCAAGATAGCCTTTCGGAGCCACATTGACGCCGCCTTCACCCTGCACTACCTCTACAATAACGGCTGCCGTCTGATCGTCCAGCGTGCGTTCAATGGCGCTAACGTCCCCAAAAGGCACGGAGCTGAAGCCCTCCAGCAAGGGCTCAAAGTCCTTCTTGTAAACGTCTCTGCCGGACGCCGAAAGCGATCCGAAAGTCTTGCCGTGAAAGCCGTTGAGCGTGCTGATAACCTTTTTCCGGCGTGTGTGTATTCGCGCGGCCTTCAGCGCTCCTTCGACAGCCTCGGTCCCGGAGTTGCACAGAAAGCTGTACTGCAGCCGTCCTGGACTTATTCTTGCCAGCTCTTCGCCCAGCTTTCCAAGTTCGATGCTGAGAAAATAGTGTGTCTTCAGCGTGATGAGGTCCAACTGGCGCTTCACTGCGCCAATCACCTCCGGGTGGCGATGGCCCAGACTGAAAACACCATATCCGGCGACACAGTCTATAAATTCATTGCCCGCCACGTCCGTGACAATGCACCCGTCGCCCTGCCAGTCCGGATACTCAAGACCGCCGAACTTGAGAAGCGCTGCTGCGCCAGGGTTGATATAGTCGCGGTATCTCTCGAACGTGAGATCGCTGATTTCGTCCGGATCGCCAGGGTAGGGAGTCTTCAACGGGTTGTTCCTCCAGGTGAAGTGCGCCGGTCATGCCGGCAACAACTGAGTGTAGCCGCCTCCAGAGGCGCTGTCAACGCGTCGCTAGCCCAGGAGTGGATCGCGTATTCCAGCTTCGGCGAAGCCTTTCGCTCGCAGGATGCAACTGTCACAGTGCATGCATGGCCTGTCCTCGCCGAGATAGCAGCTCCACGTGAGCGCATAATCCACACCAAGCTCGACGCCCGCACGGATGATCTCGGCTTTGGTCATCTGGATAAGTGGCGCCTCAATGTGAAAATGCTGGCCTTCTGTCCCTGCTTTTGTACCCAGATTGGCAGTCGTCTCAAAAGCTCTCAGAAACTCGGCGCGGCAGTCGGGATAGCCCGAATAGTCAAGCTGATTGACTCCAAGGAAAATGTGCTGCGCCTGTACGGTCTCCGCCCATCCGAGCGCAAAGGAGAGGAAGATTGTGTTCCGCGCAGGGACATAGGTGATGGGAATATCACCGGGCATCTGTTCGCTGCTGCGGTCCATCGGGACATCCATATCTGTTGTCAGCGCGCTGCCGCCCCATTGACGCAGATTAAAAGTTATCACCACATGTCTCTTTGCGCCGAGAGCCGCCGCCACACGTTCCGCCGCCTCAAGTTCTTTCCTGTGCCGCTGTCCGTAGTCAAATGACAGAGCGTACACGTCAAACCCACACTTTCTCGCAATGGCTGTGGATGTTGCGCTGTCCAACCCGCCGGATACGAGGCAGACAGCTCTGGGAGAGAAACTTGCGCTCATTTCAAGCCAATCAGCTTGTGCGTCTGTCCGATGACACGCACGTCCCGCAAGACAGCGCGAGCCGCTTCGTACGAGGCGGAAATGTCAGAGGCTGAAGGCGCCTGCGTCATCCGTCCAAAAGGCGTCACCGGTTGAAGAATCAACGGGATGCGCTCCTTCGAAACGCCTGCAATCATTTGCGCAGCCCGTCTGACCTCCGCGAGGTCCGGCTCTGGCGGCAAAACGAGTTTGGCGAAGACTTCTTTCTGGGATGCTATCTCGAGGAATGCCGCGTGTTCCCCGAACCAGTCTCGGCCATCGGCCAGCGTCTCGGGCAGTTTGATATCCATAGCGACAATGTCCACAAGGTCGATTATCGAGGCCAGGCGCTCCGGCAGCGTGCCGTTTGTCTCCAGGTACATCTGCAGCCCCAGCTTTTGCATCTCCGGAAGCAACTCACGCAGAAAGTCGTTTTGCAGCAGTGGCTCTCCGCCTGTCAGGCTCAAAGCGTCATGTGGCCTGCCTGCCAGCCGCCTGACGGCAGCTTCCACCTCATCCAACATTAGCGGGTTGTCTTGTACATCAAACTCACCGGAGAGCTTTTGCAGGCGCGCAGGTGGGCGACCGGTCAGCGATTCCGGAGTATCGCAATACCTGCATCGAAGGTTGCACGCGAAGAACCGCAGGAAAATATGGCGCTCACCGACGTGAGGACCTTCGCCCTGAAAGCTTGAGAAGACTTCAACGATGTGAGCCTGGCTCTTTCGTCGGTTTCGGAGTTCTAGTCTCTCAGATGGGCTCATCGGTGGTACGGACTCAGCGGTCAGGAGTGTAAATAACGCCATAGTTGTCCGTTTCCCACACACCGACTGCCGCCAGAGACGCGCCATTCTCGTGAATCCTCGGCGCCAGCTCCTCGAAGATGTAGCTGGCGAAATTCTCTGCGGTTGGGTTTCGGGTGTCAAATGGTGGAATTTCGTTGGCCAGCCGGTGGTCGAGCCGCTCAGTTATTTCTTCCAACAGAGCTTTGATGGACTTGAAATCCATCACCATACCGACATTGTTCAGCGCATTACCGCAGACGCGGGCTTCTACGCGAAAGTTGTGTCCGTGCAGCCGCGCGCAGGAGCCCGAGTAACCTCTCAGATAGTGAGCGCCAGAAAAATAAGTGGTGACTGTAAGTTCAAACTTGCCCATGAGGATGTGACTCAGGGATTGTATGACGCAGTTCACCAAGTGTCAAACAAGCGGCAACAGGGCCCGCCTCCTTCATCCGAAAGCGGGCCCTGCTTATGAGTCAGTAGCTGTAACGCTACGGAGCTATGTTGACGTCGCTGCTGTCGCGCGGGTCAATGCGCGGGATGATGTTCGCGCCAACCTTCTCAAGACGCA
>JADLDK010000025.1 GCA_020846715.1 Armatimonadota bacterium
AGCTGGAGTAAAACGGTGATTGAGGTTGATGGCGTAGGGAACCTTCTTCTCACGAGCCAGGGCTACCATCTTCTCGCCCTCATCGATGCGATTGGATATCGGCTTTTCCCCGAGAGTTGGAATACCTGCTTCCAGAAGCTCCATTGTCGGCTGGAAGTGATCGCCGCCGTTCTCCTCTCCTTTGGTGCACATACTGCAGGCGTCCAGATGCACACCGCTTGCGAGCATCTCTTTTACGCTATAGTAAGCAACTCCGCCGTGCTTGGCTGCGAGGGCATCCGCCCTCTCAGGGATGATATCGCAGGCTGCGACAATCTCAGCCTTGGGATTCTTCGCATAAGCGTCCGCATGCACATTGCCTATTCCGCCGCAGCCAACAATACCAATTTTAAGAGCCATGAAAATCTCCTTAATCCGGGCAGCCAATGCGGGAAGAGCCTCGGTCTGCTCAGAGAGTGTGACACACGAAAGCGCCGACAGGATCGTCTGAGTTTACCTCTAAGAGCCATGCCAGCGCTATAAAACTTCGCCGTTTTCGACGCCCGGATATGCCTTTCGGGTGTTATGCTCCCACGCAAGCGTTCCCTTCTCTTTCAGGTGTTTTGACGACGATTTCTGTCACCAGAGCGCTCCGGGCGGCGGGTACGATTGTACCATTGCGCCGCAGCGCAGTTGTGGCTAATCTATAAGCGGACAAGCGTCGCTGGCATACACGGGCGATAACACCAGCGAAGACTCTATCCGAAAGAACTCAATTATGGCTTTCAGACTTCGACGCGTCGTGGTCTTTGCTACGGCTCAACTGCTTCTTGCGGTCGCAGGGTCTGGTCAGCCTCTGTCACTGGCAGAAGCGCTGCGCACCGCCTGCTCGCAAAACCCGCGCATCTCCTCTGCCAATGCAGCAGCGCGAGCTGCCTCCGCAGACTTTTCCTTAGCGAAAAGCGCGCTGCGCCCGCATGTCAGCGCCGGGATCGGCTACACCTACCTCAGTCTGCCGACCACCTTCTTCGGACAAGAAATCTTCAAACAGACTACTCAGGCCCAGTCACTGACGCTGAGTATGAACGTATTGGCCCCCAGCCTTTCGGGCGTCAGAAAGGCGGCCGGACTCCGCAGTGCCGCCGAGGCATCCATGGCGCAGGAAGCTCGCGACAGGATTCTGCTCGAGGTTGCCGGCCGCTACTGGGAAGCTGCTGCCGCCACACAAAGTATCGCAGCCGCGCGAGATGGAAAGGCATTTCTGGAGGCAAATCTGGCAAGTGTTCGCAAGATGCAGGAGTCTGGACTGGCCACGCGCGGAGACGTCCTGCGCGCAGAAGCAGAGCTTGCATTGGCAAACGACCGCCTGCTCCGCGCTGCCAACACGGGGCAAATTGCGTTGGCCGCGCTTAAGTTTGCAATGGGCGCGCGACAGTCTCAGGATATCAGTGTCGCATCGGAGGCTCTGGCTCCAGACAATACCGTTGCGCTTGTAGCTGAGCATGAATCCGGGCGCGTCATCGCTGCGCGAAGCGCACTGAAATCAGCAGAGGCGGCAGTCCGGGCGGCGCGCGCTCAGCGACTTCCCAGCGTATCAGTCGATGCTGACGTACAGGCAATCGCTCAAGGTGCGGAATTCCCTCGCAGAGACGGCAGCGCTGCTGTAATGATCCGTGCTGGCCTGCCGCTGTGGGAGGGGGGTTCCATTTCGGCTGCTGTTGACAAGGCGGTCGCTCAGCGGGACCAGGCGGCGAGTGAGCTGCAGTCGGCGGAAGACCAGGTCAGCTTTGAGCGGGAAACGACACGTCTGTCACTGGAGAGCGCACGGGAAAGATGGAGGGCGACGGAGAAGCAGGTAGAATCGGCCACGGAGAGCCGCCGGCTGATTGAGATCGGAGTGCGTGAAGGGGTCAATACTCAGACGGATCTGTTGAGTGCCCAGGCGTCAGTTTCTGCGGCACAGGCCTCCCGCATTCAGAGCCTGACAGACCTGAAAACGGCCGAAGCTGCCTGGCTGGCTGCAATCGGCCGCATTGACGTCCTTATGCAAAGCGAAAGGGAGTAACTATGACTGTCGAGCGTGCCTTGAGGGGGATTGCTGGAGTCTTCGTCGTAGGGTCCGTCGCTCTGGGCTACGCGACGAAAATACAGTGGTTCTATGCGTTTACACTGTTTGTGGGACTCAACCTCCTGCAGTCTGCCTTTACAAACCGGTGTCCGATGATGGCGCTGCTTCGGGCACTCGGACTTAAGGATCAGCCGGCATGACGCGCTCCCCTAAGAGAGCGACTCTTCTCATCGGAGCAGCTCTTGTCATCGTTGTGCTGATCCTCTTCCTCCGGCCTTCGCACCACAAGCCAGTCTCGAAAGCAGCGGCGGAGAAAGTGAAAGTTCAGTTGCTGACAGTCCGGCTTGAGGCTGCTGAGCAAACTCAGACTGTTGACGGTGTCATTCAGCCTCTTATGCGCTCTACACTGTCTCCCAAGATCAGCTCGACCGTATCTGCCGTGATGGTGAGGGAAGGTGACAGAGTTGTCAAAGGACAGGCGCTCGTGCGGCTGGAGGCCCGCGATCTGAGGGCATCCGTGGGCGAGGCGCAGGCCGCCGTGAAGGCTGCGGCAGCGTCGGCTACAGGAGCCCGCACAGCAGCATCTATGGAAGAAAAGGCATCGCTCGCACAGGTACAAAGCGCTGAAGCGGCGCTGAAGCAGGCGAAACAGCAGCTTGAAGTGGTGCGCCGCGGAGCAAGATCACAGGAAAGGGCACAGGCTGAGCTGGCTGTTGTCCAAGCGAAGGCGGGACATGATCTCGCAGCGAGCGAAGCGGCGAGAATGCAGAAGCTGTTTGAGCAGGATGTCGTGACCAAGCAGCGCCTGGAGCAGGCGCTAGCGGCGGAGAAAACAGCGCGCGCCGTGTGGGAATCCGCCAAGCAACATGCGGATCTTGTGCAGGAGGGCAGCAGACGAGAGCACGTACGCACGGCTGAAGAGCGAGTGGCTCAGGCAGAAGCAGGAGTTAGAGCGGCCAGAGCCCAGCGTCTGTCAGCCGCAGTGCGCCGCGAGCAAGCCAGGGCCGCTATGCAGCAGACGTCCCAAGCGACGGCGTCACTCGCGGCGGCCGAAGCTGTTGCCAGCTATTCGGTGATTCGAGCCCCCTTCAGCGGCGTTGTCACTATGCGATATGTGGACCCGGGTGACCAGGTTGGCCCGGGAAGCCCAGTCATTGACATCGAAGATACCTCTCAGTGGCGTATCGGAGCAGATGTACCTGAGCTGCTTGCGTCGAAGCTGAGTGTTGGGCAAGCGGTAAAGGTCAGCGTTGACGTT
The DNA here is from genome assembly GCA_020846715.1 of Armatimonadota bacterium. Lineage (GTDB taxonomy): Bacteria > Armatimonadota > UBA5829 > DSUL01 > DSUL01 > JADLDK01. The sequence goes on from JADLDK010000025.1 coordinate 3,306, forward strand.
CTTGGAGCGGAGCAACTGAGCGCTGAGGTTGTTGAGATTCGTCCGAGCGGCAATTCCGGCTCGCATACAGTCAGGGTTAAGGCAAGGACTGAGCCGGACAGGCGACTGAGAGCCGGGCAGTTTGGACGGCTGATTATTCCTGGAAAAGCACAGCGAACAATCGTTGTACCGGAATCAGCAGTTGTGGATGCAGAAGGCCTCGCCCACGTGTGGGCAGTGGACGACAACGATACTGCGCACCTGTCTGTGGTGACTTTGGGAGAAAAACGCAGGGATCAGAGGATTGTGCTGTCGGGATTGAACAGCGGACAGAGAATAGCCATCTCAAACCTTGACGCTTTGAGCGATGGAGTGACGGTCTCAGAGCAATGAGAAAGCTCGGACTGTCAGGCAGCATTGCCCACTACTTCATCGACTCCAAACTGACTCCACTCATCATAGTTGCCTGCCTGCTGCTCGGCACGTTTGCGGTTCTGAAGCTGCCGCGTGAGGAAGAACCACAGATTATCGTTCCGATGGTGGACGTGTTCGTGCAAATGCCCGGCGCCAGTCCGAAAGAGGTCGAGGAGCGCGTCACAAAGCCGATGGAACAGCTCCTGTGGGAGATTCCAGGCGTTGAGTACATCTACACGACATCTTCTCCGGGACAGTGTATGGCGATCGTCCGCTTCTACGTCGGGCGCAACGTGGAAGACAGCATCGTCAAGGTTTACAACAAGCTCTTCTCCAACGCCGACCGCATTCCCAAAGGTGTCAGCCAGCCGCTGGTCAAGCTCCGGTCCATTGACGACGTCCCCATTCTTGCTCTGACGCTGTGGAGCAAAAAACGAACGCCCTACCAACTCAGGCAGATGGCTTCTCAGCTTGAAAAGCGCATCAAGCAGATTCCTGACGTCTCGGAGACTACGCTTACAGGTGGGCGGCGGCGAGCCCTGCGGATAATTGTAGACCCGGACAAGGCGTCTGGCAGAGGCATTTCACTGACCCAGATCGCACCTGTAGTCTCGCGCGCTAACGAAGAGCTTGAGGCAGGTTCGTTTGACAGCGCAAACGTACAGTCCGTTGTGCGAGCCGGCAGCTTTGTCCGCACCCCTGATGATCTGAACAATCTGACCTTGTCGGTGGTTAATGGCAGTCCTGTATATCTGCGCGATATCGCCCGAGTGGAGGATGGACCGGAGGAGCCTTCGAGCTATGTCAGCATCGCGGCGGGGCCTGGCGCGCGCGGCGTCTTGCGCAAAGAGCTTGGAAGTACGCAGGATGCCAGCGCCGTCACAATCAGCATCGCCAAGCGACAGGGCAAGAACGCCATTGTTATCGCTGACCATGTTCTCGAAAAAGTGGAGATGGTGCGAGGGCAGGTGCTGCCTGCGGACGTGCACATTACGGTCACCCGCAATTACGGCAAAACTGCTCTGGAGAAGTCCAACGAGCTGCTCTACCATATGTTGATTGCGGTGGCGTCTGTGACGCTGTTGATCATGCTGGCGCTGGGCGCGCGAGAAGCGGGCGTGGTGGCTATCGCGGTGCCAGTCACTCTGGCGCTGACGCTGCTGGTGTTCTATCTGCATGGCTACACGCTGAACCGTATTACGCTATTCGCGCTGATATTCTCGATTGGTATTCTGGTTGACGACGCCATCGTCGTGGTTGAGAACATCGTGCGGCACTTTCGAATGCCGCAAAATCGAGGGCGCTCGCTGATCGAAGTCGCGTCAGAGGCTGTGGACGAGGTGGGTAATCCCACGATTTTGGCGACACTGGCTGTTATCGCAGCTATTCTGCCAATGGCGTTTGTCCAGGGCTTGATGGGACCGTACATGCGCCCCATCCCTGTCGGAGCATCGGCCGCGATGCTGTTCTCGCTGGCGGTTGCTTTTGTGATCTCACCGTGGGCTGCTCTGAGACTGCTGCGAAATCACTACGGCTCTTCTGGCCACGGCGAAGCGGCTGAGTCGGAAGGAGCTTTGACACGACTCTACCGGCATTTTATGTCGCCTCTAATCGCCAGTTCTTCCCGCAGGTTCGGTTTTTTTGTACTGATAGCGGTTCTGCTTCTGGGAGCATTCGCATTGATCCCACTCAAGCTCGTTACGGTTAAGATGTTGCCTTTTGACAACAAGAGCGAGTTCCAGGTGATGATAGATATGCCGGAAGGGACAACACTGGAGCAGACGGCGCTTGTGGCGCGCGAGATGCGAGACGAGCTCATCCGCGAACCAGAAGTTACAGATGTTGAAACCTACACCGGCGCCGCAGCCCCGTACAATTTCAATGGCCTCGTACGCCACTGGTACCTGCGTCAGAGTGCGAACTTAGCCGACCTTCAGATAAACCTGGTGGACAAACACGAGCGCAAAGCTCAGAGTCACGCAATCGCCAAGCGTGTCAGGCCCAGGCTGCAGGCTATCGCCCGACGGCACGGCGCACGCATACAGGTCGCGGAGGTCCCACCCGGTCCTCCCGTTCTTCAGACTCTGGTTGCGGAAGTTTACGGGCCCACATATTCCCGGCAGATCGAGATCGCGCGCAAAATCCGCGGCGTGTTTGAGCAGACCGAAGGTGTGACAGACGTGGACTGGTATGTTGAGGATCCTCAGCCGCAGTTGCAGTGGGCGCCCGACCGCCGGAAAGCAGCGCTGTCAGGAGTGACATCGGGCGACGTCGCCGATACACTGGCCCTGGCGGTGGGATCACAGGACGCGGGCCTTGCGCACGTAGAGTCTGACACAGAACCTGTGCCGGTAAAGATTGAGCTGGCGCGAGCGAGACGCTCTGGAGAGCAGCAGCTTTCTTCGCTCAAAGTGGCTGGCGCGGGAGGACAACTTGTGCCTCTAAGTGAGATTACGCAGGTTGCCAAAGGGTTCAAGGACAGGAGCATCTACCACAAGAACCTGATGCCGGTAGTCTATGTGACTGGAGATGTCTCCGGGCGACAGGAAAGTCCGGTTTATGCGATTCTGAAAATGCGCAAGCAAATTGAGAATATCAAGATACCGGAAGGCTATCAGATAGCGCAGTACTCCACACAGCAGCCATTCACGACATCCCGCTACGCGATGAAATGGGACGGGGAATGGCAGATTACCTACGAGGTATTCCGCGATCTGGGAATAGCTTTTGGCGCGGTGCTGATTCTGATCTATGTTCTGGTGGTCGGCTGGTTTGGCAGCTTCAAGACGCCGCTGGTCATTATGGCTCCTATCCCCCTGACTCTGGTCGGGATTCTGCCGGCACACGCTCTGATGGGGGCATTCTTTACAGCGACATCCATGATCGGCTTCATAGCGGGAGCCGGCATAATCGTGCGTAACTCCATCATTCTCGTGGACTTCATCGAGTTGAGAAGGCGCGAGGGAATGCCTCTGGCTGAAGCAGTCGTGGACGCAGGGGCCGTCCGGTTCCGGCCGATGCTGCTGACAGCGTCCGCAGTCCTGGTCGGCGCTTTTGTCATTCTTTTCGACCCGATTTTCCAGGGGTTGGCCATCTCGCTGATGGCAGGCGAGATCGCCTCGACACTGTTGTCACGGATGGCTGTCCCGGTGTTATATTATCTCTCGGAACGAGGGTCTGAAAAGCCAGGGCTGGCGTAACTCCCCTGCAGCCTTCATCCGGCGGACAAGGCGTTTGCAGTATCTACTCTAGGCGTGCTCAGCCGATGGCGGGAGCTGCCGAGACCGGCCCAGGCGAGGCGCATAACGCCGGACACGGCGAAATGCAGGGTCGACTTCTGAAGGCTCCAGAACTTCCTGTCTGGCAACGACTGGGACTTTGAGCAGAAAACCCACGGCAATGGCTACAAAGAAGAAATTCTTCTTCTGCACAAATGCCGGCTCAGACAGTGTACACACCATCAGTCCGATACACGCAGCGTACAGCGCCGCCGCCAGGCCACGTCGAGTTCCTGGCGGTGATCCGCGAACAGCTTTGAGTCCGGTGTGAACGATGACCGCCATTAGAAAGGCAAGGCTGAGCAACCCCAGCGCACCGCGTTCAACCATCGTCTGGACGTAACCGCTGTGCAATGAGACAGGCATGTCGCTGCGGAGAACGCGACCCTGCCGCTTGCGCATCTCCAACCATTCTCCTGAACCAATGCCAAACAACTTGTGCCGACTCCAGATATCGACGCCTTCATTCCACACGTTCTGCCGCACTTCAAGGGTTGCCAAAGGATCCGCAGTGTCTTTCGTCTGGCCCAGAATGCGCGCAAACATATTGTCTCCTGGCATGACCTTTGCCAGTGTAGGTCCAGCGAAGTACCCGATCCCTCCAAGCACTATCAGCACGGACGATGCAGCCAGCGCTGTCCGCGCTCGTCCAATGAGCGCGAGGAAAAGGAGGCACGCGACGATAGCGCCAACGAGTGGCCCACGCGAAGCTGTGAAGAGCAGAGCCATCAGGAGAACTGCAAAGACAACTATGCTCCAGAAACGCCTTGTCAGACTGCTGGCGAAGGCTATGCAGTAGAACGCCAGCACAAGGAAGTACACAAGCCAAACAGCAAGCTCAGGCCCACTTGTGAAGGGACCAATAATGCGGTGGCTCTCGCGCGCGATCTGGACGTGGCGCTCACTCATGTTGAACACCGCGTTGTAAAACACGTAGTACTGGTTCGGAAAGAAGAACTCAAATATCCCCATTGCGGACACGATTATCGCGCCAGACAGGAGCCACTTCAAAACAGCGCGGTATTTCTTCCAGTTGTTCGCGTAATAGAAACAGCCCAGGACAAGAGCTACTCCCATAAAGTCTTGAATGAGATAGCTGCGCGCCACGCGTGGATCAGTGAACTGCGTCTGAGCGAAAAATGACGCAACATCCGCCAGCGCGTACAGAAGAAACGCGAGAAGTACAAAACCATTGGGATACTTGCGAACAGGGTTTGACGCCGTATCAAGTACCAGAAATACCATGAAACTCAGGCTCATGAGTTGTTCAAACACGAATGTACTTGTAATGGTGCTTTCGCCAAGATACCTTTGAGGCCACGGCATGATCAGATACATGATGACGAAGAAGAGCACTCGCCACGAAATGTCACGCCCCAGAACGACACCCAGAAAAACAGCAAAGATCACCGCTCCGGCAATGGTAATATCCAGGGAACCACGCGATGCCTGGTAACCAAGCGCCAGTTGCCCAATGATGAACAAGCTGATCCCGGTAACGATGGCGACGAGCTTCAGTAGCGTAATGATCGTCGCTCGAAGAGTGAAGCGCCTGGGTTCAGGTACCGCCGCACCCGCACTCGGTCGCGAAGCAGCGGCGAGCGCTTCTTTGAGAGCCGATAATCCTGGCCGTGGTAACTTCATAGTGCTGTTTCTCGTTTGGCAGGATGCCGCAGCATGTATACTAACTCCTGCAGATAGCCGAATGCATGACACGAAACGCTCGCCCGGCGAGCGGCGCGGGATTTGTTGCCCACAGCGAGATCAGCCAGCGCGGCCAAAGCCAAAACTGGCCCGCGCAAAAAGGCTCCGGCCAGCGCTTTCCTGACGGCATGAAATCTGGTTCCGTGGTCAAGATCGTAGACCAGTTCCGCTCGACCCTGGTCAACCACGCGCCTCGACATCCACCGGATCGTAGCCCTGCTGGCTGGAACGCCGTGCAGCACGACCGCGCGTGGAGCATAAACCAGTTTCAGACCGCGAGCGTGAAGGCGCCCCGCGAGCTCTGTCTCCTCATACGGAATCTTTCGGGCTCCGCCCACTCCAAAGCGCTCATCAAACAGTCCCACATCCAGCAACGCCTGTCTCAGAAAGGACATATTTGCCCCAACCGGAGAATGCTGCGGGTACTGGAGCGTAAAGGGTTCTTCACCATAGTCAACAATCGTCAGATACGGGTCCAGCATCGGGTCCAGCCAGGCAGGACGGTCATTCTCCCACACAGGAAGCACGCGACCCATAACTCCCGCAACCTCTGGATCGGCGCGGTAAGCCTCGAGATGCCCGCTAATCCAGGTCGGTTCCGCAACAGCGTCATCGTCCAGAAAGGCGACTATCTCACCTCTGGCCTCCCGCACAGCAAGGTTGCGCCCGTAACTCAGACCCTTCCTTGGCTCGATGACAACTCTTGTCGCGAAGGGCAAACGCTGCCCCACTTCTTCCGACATCCGGACAGTATTATCGGTAGATCCATTGTCAGCCACCAGCACTTCGATCTCCGAGGGATCGATGCCTGTCTGGCCCAGCAAACTCTCCAGCGCCTTCTGCAAGAGAGCGCTGCGCTGATAGGTGCACAATGCGACTGTCAACGCAAACTCGGAACCAGACTTGTGAGGCAACGCGCTCATGTCTCTTACGGGATCAGGCGCGAAAAACGTAGCCACTTTTCCGTAGCGTTCATCCCGCTGCAAAGGTCAACGATTGGCTCATAGCCCAGCACAGTGCGGGCCTTGGTGATGTCATATCTCGTCGTGCCGAGATAAAAATCGAGCATGGACGCCGAAGTCTGCTGCATCCAACGCGTCTTTCGGCGGTAGGCGTTTCTTGCAAGTGCGTAGGCATTGCGAAATCCGACCGCGCTCAATGCAGAGGTAGTGGCCTTACCTGCCGTTTGGGCCGCTTTCACCAGGGGCGTCCAGCGTGCCTTGCTGGCTTCTGCGCTTTGCACATCCTCAACTGAGGCGCTCGGCAGTGACTTGCCGAGCATATCTGCGTAGTACTGATAGAACTCTCTCCAGATGACTGGTTCTCCGTCGGTAATCAGGAAGCGCTCTCCCACAGCTTCACTTCTGGTACAAGCCAAATACACAGCGTGCGCTACGTTATCAACGTAGGTTGTATTGCACACTCCACGCCCCTCATCGTAAAGATAGAGCGTTTCTGCTTGCAGGCGCTCGATGGGTGTGATGGTCCAGTGGAGGCTGTAAGGTCCGTACACGATCGCCGGCTGCAGCGCAACCACTTCGCTCACAATCCCAGAATCCATAGCATCCAACATCAGACGCTCCGCCTGTTGTTTGCTCCGCGTGTACCAGTCCTCCTCCCGCTGCTCGTAAGGCGTGTTCTCATCCACCTTGTCTAATCCGGGCTCGCCGTAGACTGCGACGGTACTCATGTGAACCAGCCTCCGCACCCCTGCTTCTCCCGCGGCCTGGATCACGTTGCGAGCGCCTTCGACAGTGATGAGTTCATTCTGCGCCTGGTCCAGCGTGTTCCCATAGGCGCAATGAACCACAGTGTGGGCGCCTTCAAAGGCAGACCGAAGTGAGGACACTTGCAGAATGTCGGCCCTGGCTGGTTCCATTGGCCACATGGACAATCTGGCGGCGCTGGGAAACGTGCGTACGATGGGTCGAACACGCAGGTCTCGCTGAAACAGGACTTCGCTGATTCTAGCCCCTATGAAGCCCGCTGCCCCTGTGACTGCAACCGTGTGGTCCGGCACGATTATCTAACCCCTTCTAACTCGCGCGCCACGCCAACCCACGGTTGATCCATAGGCTGGCGCATGGAGTACATTTGTCCAAGCAGATCTATAGCCTGTATCGCTGCCTCATCGATGAACCAGACACCGCTCTGCAGAGAGTTCCAGACACCAGTCCACTCCTCGACAGTTGGATCAGCTCCCAGAGTCTGCCGCAGATCAGTGTGGGCTTTCTTCAGAGATCGCTCAACTACAGGATCCCACGAGAAAATGTCAATCGCTGTGGGGTCCCAGCACTCTACTGTTATGACAGCGTTGAGGAAATTGGCGACGACGCGGTTCTGGAGGGTATGTGTCCGACTCAGACGCAGACGGAATGTGCGGTCCCCATCGGCCAGAATGGCGTGCCCGTTGGCCTCCACTCCACCACGATTGTCATCTTCATAAAAAAGCACTCGAGGCTTCTCAGACGCTAACCACAACACAAGATCAAGTTCGTGCACGCCTGTGTCAAGCATCGTGCCTCCTCCGGCAATCTCCGGGTTGAATATCGCAGCCGACCCCACCGGCCAATCGAAAGGCGAACCTTCCTCAGCATCCAGACTTAGCAGCGGCCCCGCCAGGTTGCTATCGGACACCACTTTCAAGAAACGCCACCCGAGAAAATACCTGCGGTTGTAGCCAACAAAGACACTGCGACCAGAAGCCCGGGCCGCCTCCGCGATTGTCTCGCACTCCTCGCGAGTTCTGGCCAGTGGCTTTTCCACCAGGACGTGCAGGCCCTGTTCCAACAGTGAGCATACTATCCGTTGGTGTGTGTGCGGAGGAGTAGCTACCAGCGCGACTTCTGCCCTTCCAGCCAATCCTTCGTAGTTGCTCAAGCGTGAAGCCCCTGGCGCGTACTGCTCCGCAAGCTCTTCAGTTCGCTGCGTGTCAGTGTCAACGAGCGTCGCAACGCTGAAGCGTGAAGTCATTTTGCTTAGAGCGGGCAAATGAGCGCGCTCAGAAATCGCACCACAGCCCACAACCGCCACCTGGTACACTTTCTCAGATGGTGGCTGAGCGCCGCTGCGCATACTTGCCTGGTCTTCCACTTCCAAATCCTCTCAGCTTGTCAGCAGTGCTGTCGTTGTGTCCGGACGCTCTGCGGGAGCGCTATGTGAAAATTGAGTCTTCATCTAGTCCAATTCTGGCGTTTCAGAGCGACAACCATAGCCTCTGCCGTTCGCTTCCAGCCTTCAAATCCGCCCATTGGATCCTCAAGCCGCAGAATTCGTGCCGCCGCTCGAGTTGCCTGGTCATCAACAGTTGGATTCAGACTGTTGTCCAGAGAAAGAGCTGCGAACAAGGCGACAGCACTGGCATACACCGGCGCTCTGACACGCCAGCTCGCCCGAACAGGGCGCAAGCCTGCCTTCTCCAGAATGTGACGCGCCACACTTTTCCAGAGTGGATCAGCCGTTGTCTCCAGATACTCAGAGCGCCACCTTTCGGCGATGGCTACAGCGGTTTCCACTGGACTGGTTACAGTAGTCTGAAGCAACCGTTGCACGCAATACTGCGCTGCAGCCATCATCGCTCTGCGCGCATTCCGGTAGTAGTGGGCGGCGTCTTCGAGTCTCTGAGCACTGCAAAAACCGCGTGCCATCACGCCCTCCCGAACGAGATATACAAACTCGGGTTCAGAGGCTGTCAGGTTGTCAAGGTCTCCTGACATGGCCATGCTCTCTAGAGTGAGAAGGCGATTGTCCGGAAGAGCCGAGTACCGCCGATGTGCCAACAGCACCGCGCTACCCGCTGCGCCGGCCGCTTTCGCGGCAAAGCTGAACAAATTCAGCCGCATCTGCTCCGGGGCTATAAGCCCCACCAGGTAGGACTCGTAGACGCTGCTGGAGTGATTGCCTATTGAAAGCAGCGCTGCGGCCGGATCAATAGCACTCGCAGGAAAGTTGAGTGGCTGCGAAAGGATACTTTCGCCGTCTATGACTCGCCCACTCTCAAGAAGATCGTATGAAAACTGACCCGGCGGCATTCTTTCCAGATCCGAGCGTGTCAGGTTCATAACGTCTGCGTGCAGATCAAGAGGAGTGAGGCTATCAGTCTCGAAACGGGAGTGTGGACTGATCAGTTCAGTAGCGCCGTGACTGAGCCGCTGTGTCACTTCCCGCGGCAATCGCGTCCGGGTTACCAGCACCAGATCCAGATCATTGACGGGGTTTGGCCCTTCGGGGCTTTCCACAAAGGCGCCCCACCCCCGTCCATATCCGCCTGACAGGATAAGGCTCACATAGTTGGCGCCGCTCTCGTCACGCAGGTAAGCCGTGATGTCTGCCAGCCACGCATCCATCCGGCGCCGAAACTCCGGCGTCTCTTCCTGTGAATACACACACAGAGACTTTCCTGTTACGGACTCCCGTCCATCAGCAATGGCCAAAGAACCAGCAACTCCTCCTGTCGCGCCTATGCCCTATGCACATATCAGGCCAGACGCGACGGTCTTAGAAGCGGATTGCAGGAATGTTCGCTCGTAGAACCAGCCTGTCTCCACTCCCGCTCCATCCGCTTCACACTGGTTATACCATGCTCAGGCACTGGCGGGCCTCAGCCAAGAGCGTGGTCAGCCAGACGCCAGATGTCCGGCATAACTTGCAGTTGCACGTCAGAGGGCAAGGTGTCAAAGGCTGGCCCAAACCAAAGCAGCGACGGACGCAGCCAGTTCGTGTCCTCCAGGTACCCGTGCATTCCCAACCTTTTTTTGGGCCCTTCAAAGAAGTCTGGAGAAAAGACGTACCCCGGATATGCCACAGCCATCATCTCGCCGTACTCTCGCTGCGGGAAGAAGGCGTGATTGGCTATGAGGTCTTCATCCGACAGCACGCGCACTCCCGGCAGTCCGCTGAGACGCTCAGAGAGTTTCAGCAGTTCACCCTCGTTTCCCCAAGCTCTAACGGCTGTAGAGTCCACAAATACCAGAGGACCCTGGCCAGAGATGGCGTCATTGACAATTGGTCCAACGTCGTGCGTTGTGTGCACTTCGTGCATACCGTGGTCTGCGAACATTATGAAAGACGCATCGGGCACTCTTTTTCGCAGCCACGCAACAAACTCGGCCAGTTGCTGGTCGCACTGCCCGGCCATAGCGCGAATCTCTGCAGACGCGGGACCAAAATCGTGACCGGAGCTGTCCAGGTGGCCCCAGGTGTGAACGAATATCAACGCGTAATTCTCGATATCTGGGATGGCCTCCAGTTTCGTCTGAGCATCGGGAAGTGGCGCGTAGTGGAAGAAGGACTTTCTACCCTGCCGGGTCGCCTTTCCGTAAATCGTCTCGTGCCCGGAGATGCTGGGCATTTCATCAAACTTGTTGAGGGTCATGGCGTATCGGAAGTTATGAGCAAGCGCCATCGGCATCCGGGCATAGTTGGAAATGTTGCTCAACGCGCCGTCCAGCCAATACCGTCGCAACAGCTTGCGCACGAGCTTCACGGGCCAGGCGTTCGGCCTCTCGTCCCGGCGCTCCCCCGATGCATAGTACGCCTGCTTATCTAGCAGGTTGAGCGCGCGTAGCGGATTGTATCGCATGACGGACTCACGAGGGCCATAAGCAAAACGGCCAAAAACACCCGTCTCATCTGGCCAACGCCCCGTCATAACAGTTGCCATAACTCCGTCAAAAGCGAACAGGCTCTTGAGAGAACGAAACTCGCCTTCCGGTATGAGAGAACGAAAAAAGGGAACGTATTCACGCTCTACGTACTCGGCGGACAGCGAATCCAGCAACAACATCACCAGAGGAGCCCGATCTGTCATCTTGCTAACACTCTCACCAGGACACCCATCCCAGGCAGGTTGCTGCGCGTGATCAGACTGATCTCATCCTCACCAAGCAGTCTGAGCGCTCTCACGCCGACTGCCCAGAGTACAGCGGCTGCCGCAAAGCCGACCAACAGCCCAGAGTGCCCGGGAACAGCGCCTTTCAGAGGTATCGCAAGCAGCATCGGTAGGCACGCAACATAACATCGTGCGATATACCCAAAGGGCATTTTCAAATAAGGAAAGACACGCTGAAAAGCGATGTACTGAACAAGACTCACTGCAGAGTAGCTCAAGCTGGTCGCGATGACCGCGCCGTGTAGCCCGTACCTGGGAATAAGCAGGTAGTCAATTCCAAGAGAAATAATCGCTGCCGGCGGGCTGAGCCAGAACGCCAGCCACGTCTTCTCTTCTGCCCTCATAACAAAATTGTAGGGGTTGATGAACGTGACGCAGGCTTGAGTGAGAAAAAGAATCGCAGCATAGTGACCCGCCTCCTGGGCTTTTGCGCCAAAAAGAAAAAGTGTCAGCTTGTCCGCAAGGACGAATCCTCCAACAGAAACTGCGGCAGTTGACACAGCAATGATGCGCCAGTATATGCTCACAACGCGCTTGAGCTGTTCACGGCCCTCCAGAAAGGCAGTCGAGACCATCACGTTGCCAACGCCATAGAAAGCTGCAGGAACAAATTCCAGGAAGCGTTGCGACACCATGTAAGCATAGCTGTACGTGGACGTCATAGCCCGCCCGTGATAGGGCAGCAAGAACAACACTTCAGACTGAAAGCGAAATACTGAAGCGGCGAGAAGATTGATAACGTAGGGAAGAGAGAAACCGATGAGACGCCTGACAGGGAAAGGCTGGTATTCGCCAGATTGCGGCGGCAGAGGGAGCTTGCGCAACTGATATAGAAAAACGATGAGCAGCAGTCCGCTCATCCCAATCTGAGCCATCATTGCGCCCGCACCACCCAGCTTCAACTTCTGAATGAACAGCCACAGACAGAAGAGCTGAGCGAATCCGCCGGCGACGGTTCCGATAACCTGCACTCGAATGCGGTAGAACGCCGTCAGAACCGCCTGCAGAGACACCTGTACCACGCTTGGAAGCACCATCGCAGCTCCGGTGTACATCAAAGCCTGCATGGGCATCCTGTTGACGTGCGTAATAAGCCCGGCTGTCGCGGCCGTGACCACAACCACCAGCAGCCACGCAGCGAAATTCAGACCGAGAGCCAGCAGAATAAGCTGCTTGATCCCACGTCGATCCCCACGTGCGCGGTACTCGGGGATGTATCGCAGAAGCGCCGCGTCCAGAGTAAACAGGCTGAATATCTGAAAGTAGCGCAGAATCTGTGACGCTGCGGTGAAAGGCGCGAAATCAGCCTTGGTAAGCAGGCGCACCTGCGCAATGCTGACCACTGTCCCGACGACAATCGCGACAATAGAGAGGATGGCGTTCCAGGCAACCGCTTTAGCGGCCACTTCAACCTTTTGAGGCTCCTGACGGGCAGTGGCTCTAGACAACTTGAGCTTCTAGCGACCAGCGGTCGCGCGAGCAGCCGTGGGATTCAAGCACTATCGGATCGGCTTTATTGAACATGTATGGCGACTAGACAGCGGCATGGGCAAAGAGCTCACTCTCAACCAATTCACAGATGATGTGCCCGATTGTGATATGAGTTTCCTGAATCCGTGGGGTCTTGTCTGAGGGAACTCGGATGGCGAGATCCGCGCAGTCTGCGAGACGGCCGCCACTCTGCCCTGTCAGGCTGATGGCAAAGACCCCCTTCTCACGCGCTGCCTGCGCTGCCCGCACCACGCACTCGGAATTGCCGCTTGTAGATATCCCTATAAAAATGTCTCCGTCCTGCCCAAAAGCCTGCACCTGGCGTTTGAAAACATCGTCGTATCCGTAGTCGTTGCCAATAGCGGTGATGGTGGACGTGTTGGTTGTGAGGGCGATTGCAGCAACCGGCTGGCGCTCCATCTGAAACCGGCCGACAAACTCTGCGGCAATGTGCTGGGCATCCGCCGCGCTACCGCCGTTGCCGCACAGCATCAGCTTGTTTCCATCCCGCAGACTGCAAACAATCTCAGCCACTGCCTGTGCGATCTCCACAGCAAGCTGCTCTGAAGCTCTCTGCTTGACGTCAATGCTCTCCGCAAAGCGATGTCGCACTATTTCCGCCATGCCCATGTCTGGTGTACCCCCTGAAAAAACTGCTCGCTCAAGCCGCGCTGTTGCCTGGCCTGCCCGTGAACGTTTTCATTCGCCGTGACAGACATCGACGGCTCCTGGCCGACGCTACGTCAGCGCAACCTCACAACTCCCGCGCTGCCTGTAGCCTGCTGCGAATGTGCCGGATAAGACGCTTGAGCCTTTCTTCGCCGGTGTCGTCTCCTGCAATGACATAATCGGCAGACTTTGAGCACGGCTCCACATACTGATCGTGCATCGGAGCGACGAAGCGCTGGAACTGTTCTTGTACACTGGCGCGGCTGCGCCCACGTTCACACACATCGCGCGCAATCCTGCGCGCCAGTCGCTCAGCTTCATTTTGCGCCACAAAGACCTTCACGTCTAGAAGATCCTGGATCTCGCGGAAGTGCAAGACCAGGATTCCTTCAACGAGAAGCAGCGGAGCGGGCAAAACATCGCGCGAGCCCGACCGGGCGTGCGTAACAAAATCGTAGATTGGCGATTGGACAGGCGATCCAGCCTTTAGACGGGAAATATGACTCGCAAGCAGTGAAATCTCGATGGAGGAGGGATGGTCATAGTTGATGTGAACTCGCTCACTGGGCGCAATACTGGAGTGATCCTGATAGTAGGAGTCCTGCTCCAGGACTACCGAACAATCTGGAAACTCTGCTGCCAGCCGACGCGACAGCGTCGTCTTCCCTGATCCGCTGCCGCCAGCCACCCCAACACATACTGTTCGCACGATAGTGCACTACCTGACGGCTACGCGTCCATCGGTGAGCTTCTTCTGGACTTCCTGCAGCACCAGATCCGAGAAATCATTCGCGACCTTGCCCGGGTCCTCTCCTCCAGCATCCCGAACGGTCACACGGAATGAAAGGTTGTCCCCGTGGTTGCCGGAAATCTTATTCCAGAAGATATTCCACTTGTGATTCCAGAGATTCGGAGTCTGTCTCGGACCAGCTACGTACCAGTAGCGCACTATCAACTGTTCGAAAGACTTACTGAACTCTCCCTGCGAGACGTCTCCGTGAGGCAGGGATTGTACGCCGGAGTCTATGGTGTTGTAGCCGCTGCCCGGCAGGCAAAACATCGGATTGTGAAAACTGCCCGGATCAGCGCTCTGAATCATTAGCAGCTCGACGACAGCAGGCCCCTTAGTGTAGTAGCGTACGAGAAAGTTAGCGTGCGGGAGCTGTTCACTCCAAACCGACGGAGGAGTTTCATTTGTGCCCGTCCAGCCGCTTATATCCAGCGGCACCCACGTGGCCATCTCAACCTGGGGAGGTTCTTTTCCCTTTGCTTTGCTGCCAATCACGTTGACAGCGGTGAACAACCCGATCAGGAAGATCAGGACGATTCCGTGAGTCTGAACTCGCGACATCCAAGTAACCTCGCTAACCAATACATTAGAACAAACGCTACGAGCAGCACCAGATAGCCAGAATAATCGTGCAGCTTGCTGACCAGATTAGGATCCCAGTAGTGGCCAACCGCTACCAGGATAGCAACTCGAAGAGAGTTTACAAGGACAGCGAGCGGCATCGAGAGCAGAACAAAGAAGATTTTGCGCCAGGTGTCGCCCTTTACAGCGTAAACGAGAAAAACCGCGAACGCTGTTAGCGCCACCAGCATTCTAAAACCACTGCAGGCCTGCCCAACTTCAATATTGCAGTAGTCAGTCTGAATGAAGTTTCCATTCTGGACTGCATTAATGAGAATCGCTTTGGACATGTAGGTGGCGATCGTCGTTGACCACAGCTGAATCTTCGCCGACAAACTCAGCAGGATGAAGTCCGGGATCGGACACATAAAGTACAGATAGAAGATGGGGAAAACAAATGACCGGACATAACTCCACCCGTACAAGGCAGCCACAAACGCAGCCAGACTGACAGGGAACATCAAGCCGCGCATTGTGAAGCTGCTCTGTATCCCGAACAAAGCCGCCGCTGCAAGTAATAGAGCCAGCGCGCCCATTCCCCACAGGCTTGGCCGCAACGTCAAGCTCCGGACGCGGTCTCGCAGCATCCAGGCGGTCCATAGACACATAAACGGAATAAGCCACCCATGTGAGTAGTAGCCGTCCGGGCTGTCCCACGCCGCAACAAAATTGGCGAATGTGGGAATCCAGAAAACTATCAGCGCCAGCCACGCAAGCAACTCTACCCAGTGCCTGGCCGCCGTTGTCAGCACGCCATTTGACGGCGCCGTTTCAGCCTGTTGCACATTCGTGCTCAAGAAGTCACCTCCGTAGTCATTCGCACGGCCTTCCTCTCATCCATTCCACCGCTTCCGGATTTCTTGCCCAGGAGAGCAGAGACTCTATCAACACCCGGATAGAAATATGAGCGACAGCCACTAAGTCCTGGCATCAACTGCCTTACGCCGCGCCCTTGCGAAAGAGAACTGCGGGTACAGTCGCGCACATTAACTTCAGGTCATAAAGGAAACTGCGACGCTCGACGTAGCGCAAATCCAGTTCTGCCGCCTGCTCGCCTGAAAGGTCTGAGCGTCCGCTAATCTGCCAGAGCCCGGTCATTCCAGGCGGCACACTGGCCTTGCGCACATACCACGATTCATTCTCATAGCCTGTAACAGGCAGCGGGCGCGGCCCGACGAGACTCATGTCTCCAGTCAGTACATTTATGAACTGCGGTATCTCATCCAGACTCAGTTTGCGCAGTACCGCTCCGACTTTGGTCACACGCGGATCGTTCTTCAGCTTGAAGTAGGCGCCACCGGCTTCGTTGTACTTCTCCAATTCCTTTTGCATCTTCTCAGCGTCGGAAATCATCGTGCGGAATTTATAAATAGTAAACAGACGGCCGAAGCGTCCTACGCGAACCTGCTTGAACATAACAGGCCCAGGGTCATCCAATTTGATGAGTACCGCAATCACGGCAGCTGGAAGGGAGAACAACACCAGCAGCAGCGACGCGCCAATAATGTCAACTATGCGCTTCGCAAGCTCATATCCGGGCCTTTCGGCCACAGTCTCAGCAGCATCCAGGGCTTTCACAGCCGCTGATTCTCCTTCGGATGCTTGTGTCAGTGACGTGCTTTCTCCCATATGAAAAGATGTGTTTCGCGAAGTCTGCGGCGGCGGGCATATCGCTCAGAGCACCTGTGCTTGACTGCCGCGTTGTCCCAACACGCTTACTATAAGTGATACTCAGACACACATGCCGAAGTTCCCACGCGTTCTCTTTGGGCTACGGGCGCGTTGCGCACAGAAGCGCTGTAGCGCGATCAGGAACGTCAGCGGACGGGCAACTGCGCGCTTGCAGTTGCCCGTCCGTCAAAGCGCCTAACCCGGAATGGCAGGACTTGTCGACCCCAGGGATCCCGCCGGTGGCGTAGACCCTGGCAGCCTGCCATAAGCTGTGCGGAAGTGATAGATGCTGTGGCTATCGTCGGGACGAACCTTGTTGAGAACCACACCCACAAACTCCGCGCCAATCTGCTCCAAACGTGAGCGGAACTCGTTTTCGGCCCCCCGCGGCACCCTGCCGGCAGACTGCACAAGCAGCACCTGCTTAACGTAGGCCGCGATAACTGTTGGATCGGCAAACGCCGCGCCGGCGGGACTGTCAAATATCACAAAGTCCGCCACGCCAGAGGCTTCTTCGACGAAATGACGCATAGCGTCACTTCGCAGCAGCCGCATGGGGTTATCCGGCAACGGGCCACTCGGGATCAGCAGCAGCCCTTCGACCTTGGTCGGCAAAGCGACATCTTCGATCTTAGCGCTGCCGGCCAGCAGGTTGCTGAAGCCCTTGCTATTGTCAAGACCAAAGACGAGATGCTGGTGCGGCTGACGCATATCTGCATCAACGAGGATGACACGCGCTCCATCTGCGGCCAGACTCGCGGCCAGATTGCCCGCGACGACCGTGCGGCCGGAATCCGGCTCAGCGCTGGCGACAAGGATTGCTCCACTGCCTGAATGCTCCACCTTCTGGTGCCAAAGCGACGACGCCAGCATCTGGAACGACTCTCGAAGCCCCGGGTCGGACTTACCACGGATCATGGAATGACCCTTGCCAAGGGCAACCATAGCGGACACCGGCAGCCCAAGCAGCTCTTCAACCTCTTCAGGCGATCGAATAGAGTTGTCCAGATAATCGAGCAGAAAGATGATAGCGCAGGACAGGAGAATGCTCAGAGGGAGAGCAAGCGCAATCTGGAGGCGCTTTGTGGAGGTAACAGGAACAGGAGTCGCCTCCTCTTCGACGACTTTAATGATACCTGCTTTGTACGGCTCCGCCTCTCGCACGCGCGCCTCTTCAAACTTCTGACGCAACATTCCGTAGGCATCCTGGGAGGCTTTGGCTTCCACTGCCAGATTCGACAGAGCTCGCTCATCCTCAGGATAGTTCGCCAGTTGTGCTCGCATCTGCGGGACAACAGCCGCCAACGCCTGCGCCCGCGCCTGCGAGCCGATGGTATCTGCTTTGGCGCTAATCACATTTGACAACGCCTGGGTGTAAACGGGGTTTACGCCCTCTGTCTCAGTGAGTAGTTTGCGTTGCTGCTCTGTTGCTAGCTGCGATTTGAGATCATTAATGCTCTCCTGGAGAGCCTTAACCTCCGGGTGAGCAGGCCCCCGGTGCGCCATCATAGCAGCCAGGTCCTGTTCTCTCTGTGTAAGCTGGTTCCTGTAGGTCACCCAGAGCTGGTTCTCGCCGAGTTGCTGCCCCTCTTTTCGCATAAATGGCTGCTTTTTAAGTTGCTCAGTGAGGGTGCGCAAACGGTTGGCATTCTCCTGCGCCGTGACCTGCGCCACATGCCACTGAGTCTCCATATCGCTCAAGCGGCTGATTCGCGCCTGTGTGTTGGCGCTCAGGTCATTAACACTGTGGGTCCTCTTGTACTCCGCCATCGCGTTGAGCGCTTTCTGCATCCTCTGGCGAGCGTCCTCGACCTGTGTGCGGAGATTCTCAGTCACTCTCGAGGGATTGAAGACGTTATCCTGATAGTAGGTCTCAAATGTACTCGCCAGAACCTTCGCAGTCTCTCGCGACAGTTGCATGTTCGGAGAAGTCACGTTGATGCGGACAAACTGCGTGCCGCGCTCAGGGTAGACCTGCACTCCCTGCCAGAACTCATCAAACTTGTCGGGATCAGCGCCTGGATAGCCCTTCAACCCCATCAGGTCCTGAGAGTTGCGGAGCTTGTCGAACAACAGCATTCGAACGTCAGCGCTGGTCGCGATGGTCGCGAGGTTCGCCAGGCGCATGTCGTTGTCGACTCCCGTGTAGATGCTCTCTGGATAGACCGTTTGGCCCGCTGTATCGGGCATCTGCTGCACGACGTGAATGTACGCCGTATATTTCGGCTCCTGGGCTATCGCCAGATAGGCCGCAATCCCGACGCACAACACCATGCCAACGATGATGAGCCATTTGCGGCGGTATAGAATTCTAAAATATCTCCAGAGCTCCAAAGCTGGTGACCTCCGACCGAAAGGCGGCTCTCGCGCTACCTTCGGCAATTCTGAATCAGCGGCCCACTGACCGCGAAGACAACCTCCTCGACCGGCTCTCCCTGTCTAGAAGAATCCGATCTTAGATAGATAAGAAACGTTGAACAGCGCGTTCAGAACCTGTCCTATAGTGCCTATATCGGGCGATTTGGTCTCTGGCACAAGCACTACATCTCCAGGCTGAAGACGAATGTCCCGGGTTGTGTCACCCGTCTCGAGAATTTTGGCCACATCCACGGGAATCCGCTCAGCGGGTTTGCCGTCCTGTGCCTTCCGGATAACTACCGTTCGGCCAAGTGACCCACGCTTGATGGGGCCTCCGGCCTGCGACACGGCCTCAGTGACCGTGGTCGTTGGCTTCAGTGGGAACATGCGCGGCTGCTGAACATATCCCATCACGTAGAAACGGTTCTCCGTGTCCTCTGGAATATAAATGGAATCGCCTTCCTTGAGGACGATGTTCTGACTGAGGTCGCCACCGTTGTAGAAAGCTGCCAGGTCAACATTGATCGGGTGAGACTCTCCAATTCGTGTAATAGTGGTCTTGGCCAAACCTGCCGTATCGGGAATGAAGCTGCCCGCATCAGCGATAGCCTGGTCAACTCTGTCACCATCCCGCATCAGCTGCAGGCCAGGCCGCTGAACTTGTCCGAGCACCCGAACGCGCATCTTGTGTACAGAGTAAAGTGTAAGCTGGACAATCGGATCTCGTAGATAATCGAGCTCCACGAACTTGTGGGCTATGTCATCTTTAATCTGCGATACCGTCCGTCCTGCGGCGGGAATAGTTCCGACAACCGGCGCGTTGATCGTCCCTTCCGGCGTGACCTGCAGGTAGAGCCCCTGCATCTGCTGCTCTCCCCAAACACTGAACTGGAGGACGTCGTCAGGTGCGACAAGATAGTTCGCTCCAGGCAGCGGAGAGGCTTCGTGTACACCGGCGATCGGCGCTGCCACAGGCGCAGCCGGTACCGGCGTGGCCTCATGCGCGGGGACAGCTACGGCCGGCGCAGGGAGAGGCACGTCCATAGCCCGGACTCCCGCGCCCGCCAGCAGAGACAGGCTTGCAGTTAGAGCAAACAACCAGCGAATCTTTGACATATTACGAATCCTCCCCCAAGAACTCTCGGGGCAACGCCGCCAGAGTGAACCCAGCTTGTGCAGAGCCATGCGCACGGCATGCAGGCCAGACCGTGACGCTCTTCCCCTTTCAGGAGATCCTTACACCAGCCACTACAGACCCGGAGCATGCTCCGCACTTATTATTGTAATTGGGGACTGGCTACTATCAAGCGCCCGGTGAGCAACACAGTAAGATAACCAGCACCGTACCCTTGGATTATGCCTCAAATGTGCGCGAAGCTTGAGGACTTTCCGCATCCCGCAAGCAGTAACGCGGAGTGGAGAGACTTGCGATACGGCAGTAAGCTGGACGACTACCTATCGCCATAACTCGCCTTAGAACAGTTTACGACAGCGTTTGGGCGAGCGGTTCCCTCCGGTACAAGTTTTTTGCCTCTTTGCTCAGGAGAACTGTGCGCCGAGGGAGGGCTTTTGTCAAGAACCACTCGGATATTGACAGAGCAGTGCTGCACGTACAGTATCCCTCAGACAAAAACTGCGATTGATGAAGGAGAGCTTGAGTTGGATAAGCAGTCACTGGATTTTCTGAGATGCCTGGTGGAGACACCTAGTCCATCCGGGTTTGAGCAGCCGGCTCAGCGAGTGTTTAGAGACTACGTTTCCAGGTTCGCTGACACGGTTAGCACTGACGTTCTGGGCACCGTTACCGCTGTGCAGAACGTCGAGGGCCGGCCACGCGTCATGATAGCCGGCCACTGCGATCAGATAGGATTCATCATCAGCCACATCAGTGATGAAGGCTTTCTTTACTTTCGGCGCATTGGCGGGATCGACCCGACTGCCTGCGTTTCTCAAAGAGTCGTAATTGATTCAAAAGAGGGGCCTGTACACGGTGTCGTCGGACGCAAGGCCATTCATCTTCAGGAACCGGACGACCGGACCAAGGCTCCAACAATCGAGTCTCTCTGGATTGATATCGGCGCTGAGAACAAAGCTGACGCAGAAAAAGCGGTGCGCCTGGGTGACGCAGGAGTTTTCGTTCAGAATTTTCGGGTACTTCGGGACAATCGCGCGGTCTCCATGGCTTTCGACAACAAGATGGCGATCTGGATTGTAGCGGAAACGATGCGGCTGCTCAAGGAAAGGCCCGATCGAACACAAAAACTCCAGGCTGCCGTTTACGGGGTGGCGACGGTGCAGGAGGAGATCGGAGGGCCTGGCGCCAGCGCTTCGAGTTTTAACATCGATCCAGATATCGCAATAGTGATAGACGTGGGGCATGCAACAGATCATCCGGGAGTCGAGAAAACGAAGGCCGGAGACTACTCCCTCGACAAAGGCCCGATTCTTTCGCGCGGCGCAAACGTGAATCCCGTTGTATTCGACAGGCTCTGCGAGTGTGCGGAGGACGTCAAGATTTCCTACCAGACTGAGGCAATCGGTGGGCGCTCGGCCACCGATGCGGATCCGATCCAGGGGTCGCGCTCCGGAGTGGCTGTGGGACTCATCCACGTTCCTCTGCGCTACATGCACACGCCCTCTGAAATGATCAGCCTGACAGATATGGAAAATACGGCGAAGCTGCTGGCGGAGTTTGTGAGCCGACTGAATCCACAAATAAGCTTTGTTCCGGAGTAACACCAGAAAATGCAGGACTTTTCCAGAACCTGCATAACCTCAGTTCATTCCACCAATGGGGGGCAGTCAAAGATGGCAGATATCGGCGTAGGAATTGTGGGCACTGGCTGGGTTGCGGGCGAACACATCAAGGCGTTTCAGAAGAACGCGCAGTCGCGAGTAGTCGCCATGACGAGCCGCACGCGTGAAGGCGCACAGGCAAAGGCCGAGGAAGCCGGCATCGATGACGCACAGATTTATGACAGCTTTGAAGAGATGCTGTCCGATCCGCGCGTGGACGCAGTTTCCATCTGTTCCCCGCCCAACAAGCACCCTGAACAGACCATCCAGGCGGCTGAAGCTGGCAAGCACATCCTGATCGAGAAAGCGGCCGCTAATGATCCGGAATCTCTCGGCCAGATGCTTCGCGTAGTCAACGCGGCGGGCGTCAGGACAGTAGTCAGCTTTGTTCTGCACTGGAATCCGGAGTTTCTCTGGATCAGGCGTATGCTTGATGAGCAGGCTATTGGCAGAGTGTTCTATGCAGAGGTTGACTACTGGCACGAGATCGGGCCGCAGTACGCACAGTACCGCTGGAACATCAAGAAGAGTGTTGCGGGAAGCACGTTTCTGTCGGCCGGCTGTCATGCAGTTGACGCCATCCGGTGGTTTACGGACGATGAACCCGACGAGGTGACCGCCTACGCCAACCAGATCAATCCGGACTACGAGTACCCCACCAACTGCGTTGGAATTATAAAGTTCAAGCAGGGGGCTATCGGCAAAGTGTCCAGCGTCTTCGATGTGAAGTGCCCGTACGCCTTCAACGTCGATCTACTTG
>JADLDK010000026.1 GCA_020846715.1 Armatimonadota bacterium
CCAACAAAGATGCCTACAATCGCATCCGGATAGCTTCCCTCCGTGTCCACTTCCACGCAGAAATCTCCACCCATCGGGACGCTGTCTGTGAGCTGATCCGCATCGTCCACAATACGCACCGCCACCGCACGCGCCGCGCCATGACCCTGTCTGTCCTTGCGTTCGCGCAGGTCCTGAGACTGTGTGGCTCTTGAGGCTGAATACAGCCGGATCGCCTCAGCCGTGCTGCCGTCAAACTCCGAGCGTCCCTGTTTCAGCAGAATGGCGCGAGAGCACAAGGAGTCCACCGCCACCAGGTTGTGGCTGACGAAAAATACCGTGCGCCCCTCTCGTGAAGCCACATCCTCCATCTTGCCCAGACACTTTTGCTGAAACTGCGCGTCTCCCACTGCGAGCACTTCGTCCACCACCAGAATCTCCGGCTCCAGGTGCGCCGCTACCGCAAAGGCCAGCCGGACATACATGCCCGATGAATAGCGCTTGACCGGCGTGTCCAGAAACTTCTCAATCTCCGCAAACTCCACAATCTCATCGAACTTGCGCCTGATCTCCGCTCTGGACATTCCGAGAACCGCGCCGTTGAGGAAGATGTTCTCGCGTCCAGTCAGTTCCGGATGAAACCCCGTGCCCACCTCCAGCAGGCTGGCCACGCGACCCCGCACGCGAAAGCGCCCCTCGGAGGGCTCGGTGATGCGGCTGAGCAGCTTCAGAAGTGTAGATTTGCCCGCCCCGTTGCGCCCGATTATGCCCACAGCCTCCCCGTGACGCACTTCGAAGGAGATATCTCTGAGTGCCCAGAACTCCTCCCGCGTCATCTTCGCAGAACCGCGCCGCAGCGTGAACAGAGATTTCGCGCCCTGCGCTAACACATCGCGCAGAGCCGTATAGCGCGCCTGCCCCTGACTCTGGTGGCCAATGATGTACTTCTTGCCCAGCCCTTCCGCCCGGATTGCCAGCTCTTCAGATGACATCGGCAAAAGTCTTCTCCGTGCGGCGAAAATACCAGATCGCCCCCACCAGCAAGCACACTGTGGCGACAACCGACATCACAAGGCCGGGCAGGTACAGCTCAAAGTTGCGTCCCAGAATAGCCCATCGAAAGCCATCAATGACACCTACCATCGGATTGATCGAGTAGATCAGCCGCCACCTGGCGGGGACAATGTCGCTTGTAAAGCCCACCGGCGATATGTAGGTCCCGAACTGCACAATAAAGGGGACGATGTAGCGAAAGTCGCGATACTTGACATTCAAAGCCGCCAGCCACAGCCCGGCGCCCGCCGCCGCGCCTCCCGCCAGCAGGACGAAGGCGGGAATGAAGAGGATGCGCCCGGACGGCGCAAACCGGTAGAGCGCCATCAAGACTCCCAGGAGAGCCGCTGAGATCAGCAGATCCACAAAGCTGACGATGACCGAGCTGGCAGGCACGATGATGCGCGGGAAGTACACCTTGCTGATCAGTTTTTCGTTGTTGAGCAGGCTGTTGGAAGACTCACTCAGCGCATTGGAGAAAAACTGCCACGGAAGCATCGCCGCAAAAACCAGCAGCGGATACGGAACGCCCTGCGAAGGCAGTCTGGCGAAGCGCCCGAAAACAACGGTGAGGATGAGCATGGTCAGCAGTGGCCGCAGCACGCTCCAGGCGACGCCGATCACCGTCTGTTTGTAGCGCACCAGAACGTCGCGCCACGCCAGGAAGTAAAACAGCTCCCTGTAGCGCCACAAGTCCCGCCAGTACAGCCTCTCGCCCCGGCCGGCCTCAACCAGTAACTCTTGTGTGCTCATAGATAGAAGGACGAACAACCCCGCTTCCGCAGCGCACAGCTCCGCCGAAGGTGGGCACGGAGCGCAGAAACGCCGGGAGCAGGCAACACTGCCCGGGCACGAGGAGTTTAGCCGGAACCAGCCCGCGCGCGCAACGCAGGAGGCCAGCCCTTGTCCTTCCAGCCACAAGTGTGCTCTAACTGCACACGGCAAATCTCTCCGGGTACAGAGAGCAACTGGAACTAACCAGGAGACAATTCGCTGTTATGTGTTCAGAACGGCCTTGCGAACGCTAGGCCCAGTACTTGCGGTCCAGGCTGCGGTACTGGATCGCTTCGGCGACGTGAGCCGCGGTGATTTCGTCGGAGTCCGCGAGATCGGCGATCGTGCGGCCGACCTTCAGAATGCGGTCATAGGCTCTTGCCGAGAGATTCAACTGACTGATAGCGTTCCTCAAAATGTCTCTAACGGGCTGCCCGACCTGACAGTACTGTTTGATCTGCCGAGTCTGCATCTGGGCGTTGGTGAAGAAGCCCGTTCCGCGATAGCGCTCATTCTGACGCTGACGCGCGCGTCTGACACGGTCGCGAATCGAGGATGAAGGCTCCCCGCTCTCCTGTTGCATCAGTTCATCCTGCTTCAGGCGCGGCACCTCCACGTGAATGTCCAGCCTGTCCAGCAACGGACCGGATATCCTCTGCAGGTACTGCCGGATTTGGCGCGGCGTGCAGGTGCAGGAAACAGCCAGATCGTTGAAATACCCGCACGGGCACGGATTCATACTGGCGACCAGCATGAACCTGGCGGGGTAGGTTAGCGACCCGGACGCGCGGCTGATGGTGACAACGCCATCTTCCAGCGGCTGGCGCAACACTTCCAGCACGTCCCGCCGGAACTCCGGCAGCTCATCCAGAAAGAGCACTCCGTGATGCGCAAGACTCACCTCTCCGGGCCTCGGATGCGCTCCTCCTCCGGAGAGGCCGGCATTGGAGATGGTGTGGTGCGGGCTGCGAAAGGCGCGCCTGGTAACCAGGGCCTCATCCTGTTGCATAAGTCCCGCCACCGAGTACAGCTTTGTCGTCTCCAGCGCCTCCTCCAGAGTCAGGCTGGGGAGGATGGTCGGCAGACGGCGCGCGAGCATGGTTTTCCCAGAGCCAGGTGGCCCGATCATCAGCACGTTGTGACCACCGGCAGCCGAGACCTCCAGCGCCCGCTTCACCTGCTGCTGACTTTTGACGTCTGAGAAGCAGACCGGGTAAGGAGGCTCCTGGAGTTCGACGTCGGCGATCGAAGCCTGGATGGGCTCTGCGGCGAATCCACTTTGAATGAGTTCGTACACTTCAGCCAGATTGCTGACACCATAGACGGGCGGCCCCTGGACAATAGCGCCTTCGCCTGCGTTGCTCACCGGCACAATGAGGCGCTTCACTCCGTCACACTTGGCTTTGATTGCAATGGGCAGAACACCCTGCGTGCTGCGCACAGATCCGTCCAGAGACAGCTCTCCAAGAAAGAGACACCCTTCCAGCTTGTCTATCTCTATCTGTCCGGTAGCCGCCAGCAGGCCCATAGCAATGGGCAGATCAAAGGATGGCCCTTCTTTGCGGACATCTGCCGGCGCAAGGTTGATGGTGATGCGCCGCTGGGGAAAATCGAAACCGGAGTTTTTAACGGCGCTGCGGACGCGCTCACGGGATTCCTGCACGGCCGTATCTGGCAGGCCAACGATGGTAAATGCGGGGAGTCCTCCCAGCAGATCCACTTCGACGTCAACTAAGTAGGCGTCCACGCCCAGGACTGCGCTGGATGTTATACGTGCAAGCATAGATGGAGCCCCGAGCCGGGGACGCTCCATTATAAGTCGCGGCCTGACCCGCCGTCAATTCATACGCCTTGCCCCATCCAAGATCAAACCAGAAAAATCGGAGAGGCCACACGGAATGAAAACAGCCTGGGGAGCAATTCGTGGAAGCCAACGTGGGTCCGTACCGTGGCGTTTTTTTAGTGTGATGCCGGCTTTTTCCAGCGCAGCGTCACTCGATTAGCCGTATGTTCAACTGTCCGAAACCGTAGCTCTGGCTTCGGAATTACGAGGTCTCTGGTCTGCTCCTGGTCGGCGCTGTGCGCACATGAGTCAGTCTCTGTGATATGCTGTCAAGTCTTGCGAAACTGTGGACGACACTAATGGTTGCCGGTATTGCCTGAGATTTCCTACGATACATCCATCTTCCTGGCCTTCATTCTTGGAGCCTTTCACGTGCTGGAACCGGCGCACGGCCGCAGCATTATCCATGCGCTGCTCGTGGGGTCGCGTGGCAGCAAGCTGGACGTGGTGAAGTTTGGCTCTGCCGTCATGGTCTCCCATCTGGGCCTGGCTACGGTGCTGGCCGTAATCGTGTGGTTTGCGGGGGAGCGCGTGGGCTCGCAGGTTGTCGCCCCGGCGTTCAAGATCATCGGTTCACTGGCGACGGTGGGAATCGGTGTTTTCATGCTCACGTGTGGCGTCGGGCGCCACACCACTTGCGTTCACAAACATCACGGTATCGAGTTCGAGCATGACCCGGCGCACGAAGAAATCCACGCGCGACACATGCTGCAGGCGCATGTTGTCAACCCAACAATTCTGGGTGTAACGGGCGGCCTCATTCCCTGTCAGGGAACTATCGCGCTCATCACTCTTGCTGTAGGCGCCGGGCGGCTTCAGTCCGCAATCTGGCTTCTTCTGTCGTTTGCTCTCGGACTTGGGCTGTGTCTGATGGTTGTGGGGCTGATTACGGCTATGGGTCGCGCTCGGGCCGAGTCTCTGTCGCAGAAGCTCGGAGGTTCAACAGCGCTGGCGCTTGCGCCAGGTGTGGTCGTTGCGCTGATGGGCTTGATTTCGCTGGGCTTTTCGGTAGCCGAAATTACAAGCGGGCACGTTCACTGAGACTTTCAGCAAAGCCCTCTCTTCCCGGAAAAACTACAGCTCCACCAGAGCGAAGTGCTCGTGGAACCATTCGGGGTCTTCCCGCTCCATCAGACGGTGGCGGTCTTCGTGGCAGGTCACCAGAATCACCTGGTTGTCCTGATTGACCCGCTCCGCCAACAGACGCATTCCCTTGCGGAAGCGCGGATCGTCCCAGGTCAGAAACGGGTCGTCGAGGAGGATTGGCACAGCTTCATCGCGTGACAGAGCGCGGCAGATACCGGTCCTGGCGGCAAACCACACCTGATCTCTGGCGCCCGAAGACAGGTGCGCGCTTGCTTCCAGCATATCCAGCCAGCGCCCGGACGAAGCGTCACGCACTTTGAAAGAGAGGTCTTCGGAGAAGACCACGTCCGACCAGTTTACGTCAAGCTCCTTGAGCATGCCATTCGCCGCAGAGTTGAGCCACAGCGCCCACTGTCTGCGAGCGTTCTCTCCCACATCCGAGAGTACGCCAATAGCAATTTCAGCGGCTTTTTGAAATCTCTGAGCGCGGTCGAGATAGGCCTGCAACCGGGCAGCGTCGTCTTCCACCTGCGGGAGGTCCTGCCGGATACGGTTCAGCGTCTCCCACAGCCCGGCGGATAACTCCGTGTGGCGGGCGGTAGTGAACTGAAGCTGAGACCGAATCTCGTCAAGACGCGCGCGCGCCTGTCCGGCGGCCTGAGAGGTCTGAGGCCCCGTCCGCAAGCCAACCAGACGTGTCTCAAGCTCGGCCTTTTCACTCAGCAACGCGCTGAGTTCCTCGCCGGGGATCAGTCCCACCTGTCTGGCCGGAAGAAGCTCACTTGTCAGATAGTGATAGCGCCGTGTTTTTTCCGCCTGCTCGACGAACTGTGCCGTCGCCTCATCCAGCCCGCCCTGTGGTGGGATGCCGGCTTTCTGGAGGATTTCCAGAATCTCCTGTTTTTGTCTGCTGAGCTGCTCGCGCAGCGCTTCTACTTCACTTGAGAGCGTGTCATATCGCGCTTTGATCTGAGCGCGCTCGCGTGAAAGCTCCATCATCTGCGATGCTGCCAGAGCCAGGCGCTGAATCTCTGTGGAGTTTGTTTCCGCCGTCGAGAGCTGCTGCCCACATTCTGCGGCCACGGATATCGCTTTGAACTGCGCCGCTTCGAGCCTCTCGGACATCTCACGCATGCTGGTGTGCACGCGCGCCCATTCCCGGATCAAATGCCGATTGCCGACGTACTGCAGCCAGTCCTCGGCTGCCGCGCGTCCGGACTCGAGTCCCAGATTCTGAGCTGCCTTGTCCGCCTTTTTGTGCAGCTCTTCCAACTCCGCAGAGCGTTTGGCGTACTCCAGGGCAATTTCTCCCAGACTCTTATCCAGAGACGCAATTTCTGTTTTTCGCGAGAGAGCCTGGTTGGCCTGCACAGCGCAAAGCAGCAGAAACAGCGCAGACAGCCCCGTGCACACATAGAAAACCGGCCCCACGCCCGCAAACAGCGACACCCCGCCAAAGGCCGCGGCGCACACCATCAGAAAGGCAGACACGACAGCAAACCGTTTGTGCAGCGCCTTTCGCTTGAGCAGGCCGTCTTTCGCGCCGTTCTTCTCCTCTTCACTGCGGCGGTAGCCTTCGCGATCCTGATCGTACACGCGTGTGCGCTCGATCCACGTCGTAATCGCCAACTGATCGTCATACAAAGCGGAGTCAAAGCAGTTGTACAGCCGCTCCGCGCTCTTTTCCGTCAAAGAGTTCTGATCCAGCAGACGCCCTAAGGACTCCAGCTGCCCCTTCACCGCCTTTTGATCGCGCTCCAGCTCTCTGAGAACCGTCGCCGAGTCGCGCAGCAGATCGGCCTGCGTCTGTCCCGCCTCTGCCAGCAGCCCAGCCTGTCCAAGTTCTCCCTCCAGCTCATCGAGCTTGCCTTTGATCTCCTCGAGCTGCGTGTCCTTTTCCAGAAGTACGGGAGCATTCGTCTGAACGGAGATGGCCAGGCGAGTCAGAGTGTCCTGGCTGGCCTGCGGAAAGTCTTTGAGGTATTCCAGAGCTTCCGCCTCCTGCTGAAGGCCGAGGGATTCCATTTCTGAGTGCTGATGCCGGGCGAGACGCTCATTGATCTCGGCAAGCCGCAGGCGGGCCTCTTCAGCGCCAGCTTCTTCTTCCTCTGCCTTAAGCGCCTCGATACGGCGCTCAAGGTCTTCCATTTCCGCGATTTCCGCCGAACGCTGCGCCCGCTGCGCTTCCATTTCCGTTTTGCGCGTCTCAGCCTCGCTCAGTTGAGCCTGCGCTCGGGCAATGGCCGTCGAGAGCAAAACCAGATTGCCGTTCGGATCGCGGTAGCGCTGCGTAGAGTGTTCAATGAGCTTGGCCGCCGCTTCTGCTGTCAGCTCTGATCCGGACAGCAACTCTTCCAGCCGCTCGCGCACACCGCCGGAATCACTGAGCTGCAGCGTCTCCTTGCCTGAAATGCACGACAGCCGCCTGAAGTCCTCCGCGCTTATGCCCAGCCAGGCGCGCGCGCCTTCCCCGTTTGTTGAAGGAGTGAGGTCTTCTCCGCTGGTAAGGTTCATGGCTTGATAGCGCTTGCCGCCAAAATCCCGAATGAGCCGGACATGCGAACTCTGCACCTCCACATCCAGCTCTAGCCCGAACTCTTCAGACTCCCAGGGCTCATACACTGTTTTGAGCGGCACTTTGGTTCTGGAGGCGCGCTCCTTCTCCGGCAGGCCGTAAAGCCCTGCAATAATCGCTTCGAGCAGAGCAGTCTTCCCACTCTCGTTAGGGCGGGCAATCAATGCGACCTTATTCTCAGGCAAATGGATTTCGCGGTTGATCAACTTTCCAAAACCGCGAACCAGCAGCTTCTTAATGCGCATTGGGAGCCTTTCCGTAGATGGCGTCCAGTCCAAGGTAAAGCGCTTCGTCCAGCACACTCTGATCTTCGGCTCCGGACTGTTTCATCTCCTGAATCCGGCGCACAAAGCGCCCTGGCAGGCCTTCAGATGCCGCGGGATCCATCAGCGCGTCAATGTCGTAGTCGGGAACCACCTGGGATGTGTCGCAGGTGAAGGCATAGAAGCGATCAGTCATGAAGCCCGGTTGCATCTCCAGCGATATCTCCCGAGCTATCCGGCCTGTGAACTGCACATAGAGCAGGTCCCCACCGGGGTGTTCCACTGCCGCGTTCTCCACCGCTCCCATGATCTCCGGCAGCCCTTTGCCCGTAACATCCACTGAAAGCTTCCAGAGGCTGCGAGAAGATATTGCGCAGAACTCGGCGGTGACGCCAGAAGAGGTTGTTTCGATCAACAGGGCGCCTTTCGGGCCGCATTCATCCAACCCGCGTCCCTGAGGACACCCGCTATAGGCGCCCAGAGCCTTCCCGTTCTCATCAGCAAATATCCGGGCGCTGTGATAGTGCCCGGCGGCTATCCAGCTTACCTGCTGGCGCTCCAGGTCTTCGGTTGTAAACGGGAGAGTGTTGTCTTTCTCAGGCAGGTCCACAGCTTTGTACGAACCGTGCACCATCAGAATGCGCGTGGGAGTTGCCCCGCAGTCCACTTTCTCAGAAAGCAGGCGCTCTTGAATCTGGGAGGACTGCGTATGGGCAAGCGACGTGACGGAGAATCTCCCGTCCGCGCTGGTGAGCGTCTGAAAGGTGGGTGAGGTGAAAACGTGGGCGTTTTCCGGCCAGGCTGACTGCGGATAGCGCTGTGCCCACATGGAGTGGTAGGGGCTTCCGGGCCAGAGTGGATCGTGGTTGCCAGGCGCGATGAAAACCGGAATTGGCGCTATCTCGCGGATGCAGGAAACCGCCCATGACACGTGCTCGGGATGCACGCTTTCGTCGTCAAAGAGATCTCCTGGAATGAGAACAGCGTCCACAGAGCGCTCTTTGGCCAGCAGCATAGCGCGGCGGAATGTGTCCCGCACGCAGCGAGTCAGCTCTTCGCACTGGGCCGGGCTCAGCCAGTTCAGGCCGACCCGCGATCCGAGATGAACGTCTGAAACTTGCAGAAACCTCACGTGGTCCTCACCCATGGCGCTCACCGGCTGAAGACAGTGCCACGTGCGCAACGCTCACAGAAGCCAGGCAGGAACGCCGCAGCCGGACGCCGACGCTCTATTTTCGGCACTTTGACGCTTATCTTCCAGATGCGAATTCCTCACCAGAAACGCACCCGAGACACCTGCCGCGCTAGGCTTTCTCCAGTTCAAAAGCCTGGTGCAGCACACGCACCGCCTGCTGAATATCGTCAGAGTTGATCAATACAGTGATGCGAATCTCGCTTGTTGTGATGGAAAGGATGTTGATTCCAGCCTCAGCAAGCGCGGAGAACATTTTGTCCGCATAGCCCGGGTGCGAGCGAATGCCCGTGCCGACAATGGAGACCTTGGCCACATCTTCATCCACCGTCACCTCACCGGCGTTCAAGTCCTTGGCGACGGCGGTAGTGACCGCCAACGCCGTGCCAAAGTCCTCGTCGTTCACGGTGAAGGAGAGATCCGTCACGCCTTTTGAAGAGACGTTTTGCACGATAATGTCAACGCTCACATTCTTCTCGGCAAGGGCGTGGAAAATGCGGGAGGCTGCGCCGGGAATGTCCGGCACGCTTGCTACAGTAATGCGGTTGGTTTTCGCATCATGCGCAATTCCTCGTACCGGATTGCGAATTTCCATCTGCTCGTCTTCATGTCTGATCACTGTACCGGGTGCCTCCGTCTGGCTGTGCGCCACCAAAATCTCAATATCGTATAGCTCACCGAGCTCTACCGCGCGCGAGTGCATCACCTTCGCGCCCTGTCCCGCAAGCTCCAACATCTCTTCGTAAGAAACGCTGTCCAGCTTGCGCGCTTCCGGGACAATGCGCGGGTCTGTGGTGTAAACGCCCTCGACATCCGTGTATATCTCGCAGCGGTCCGCGTCCAGAGCGCGCGCCACAGCCACAGCGGTAGTGTCCGATCCGCCGCGCCCCAGCGTCGTAATGTCAGCCCAACTGGCGTGCTCCGTAATGCCCTGAAATCCCGCGATGACCAGTACGTTGCCCTTGTCCAGCTCGCGGCGCATGCGTGTTGGGTCAATTTTCGAGATACGCGCTTTGCGATGAACCACTTCCGTGATAATGCCAGCCTGTCCGCCTGTCAGGGACACGGCCTTGCAGCCAAGTGACTGAAGCGCCATTGTCATCAGAGCGCTTGAGGCTTGCTCGCCTGTTGCCAGCAGCTTGTCCATCTCGCGGGGGTCAGGAGCTGTGCTGAGCTGTTGCGCGAGAGCGATGAGGTTGTCCGTGGTTTTTCCCATAGCGCTGACCACGATCGCTACATCCGCTTTTTCGCGTGTCCGGGCTACGCGCGTCGCCACCGCCATTATCCGGTCGGCATCCGCAACCGAGCTGCCCCCGTACTTCTGCACCACAAGCATACTGAATCTGTCCCTCTAGCGCGTGCTTTTTGCGCCGCCGGCAATCTTGGAAAACCGTTGGCATTTTAGCACGGACGGTCAAGGCCGTCTGAGGGCGCCCGGTAACTGGATGCGGGTCAGTTGTTTGCGTGAAGGATTTAGCAGGTCCTCCGGCTCTTTCGGCTCATACGCGGCGATGTACCAGGCTACGCCGATGTCCAGGAGAGGAACGATCATCAGCGCGCCAAGCCAGTCCGGCTTGTCCATGGATCGCGCAATCTCCATCCAGAGAAGCGCCCACACCAGGATGTTTATAACGGGAAGAAGAAGCCCAACAAGCCACAGAAGGTTTTTGTCCGCTATCTCGCACACCAGATAGAGCTGGAGAAGGGGAATGAACGCCATCCATTCGTTGTCAGTTGAGGTCTTTGTGGCGACGACGTATATGGGTATGGCAATCGCCACATAGCTAATGACCAGCCAAATGTACTCCACAGTAAATACCTCCCTGCAGTCCGCGACAGCGGGCGGCTTGTTCCACTGTAAGCCTTCCAGATATGCCTGTCAAGCATAGAGGCGCAGGATGCTAGTCGAGGTCGAAGAAGCGCTGTAGAATTGCGCTCGCCGTCTCCACCTGTGCCAGTGGAACGCTCTCTCGGTCAGTGTGCGCCAGAGCTATGTCCCCCGGACCGAAGACAACCGAGGGCAGCCCAGCCGCCGAATAGACGGCGGCGTCAGTCGCGTAGTTTGCGGAGATGCTGGGGAGCGTGGAGGCGTCTATGAGACGGCGCACAAGAGGCAGGTCTTCGGGAGTCTCCAGCGCAGGGCCCGCCAGATATGGCGCGTGAATTTCCACATCTGACGGGAGGTGCGACCGCAACTCATCCAGCAGCGCCTCCTGCGTGTCTCCCGGGAGGCTTCTCACGTCCACATGCGCTGACGCCGAAGCCGGAATCACATTGGCGGCCTGTCCGCCCTCAATCATATTCACCGAAAGCGTCCGCGTTCCAAGCCCCGCTCTCTCCTCACTCGACCAGCGTTCGGCCTGCTCTTGCAGCGCTGTGATCGCTGTAGCCAGAGGATAGATAGCGTTGACGCCCAGCTCGGGTGTGGCGGAGTGGCAGCTTTTCCCTTTCGCGCCAAGCACAAAGCGCATAACGCCCTTGTGCCGGGTGAGGATATGCAAGTGTGTCGGTTCCCCGGCGATCACCAGATCGGCTTTCAGGTGAGTCGCGGCTGCCTGTGAGCCTGCAAAGCCCGCTTCCTCATCGCAGACGGCGGCAAAGGTCAGGTTGAAGGCGCAGTCACCGCGCCGCGCCGCTTCAAGAAAACTGTGCGCAAAGACCGCCAGACTCGCTTTCGTGTCGCAGCTTCCACGTCCGAAGATTGTCCCGTCCCGCTCGATCGGGTCAAAAGGATCGCCTTCCCAGTCCTCTGCGGGTACAGTGTCAGTATGCGCGGACAGAACCACCGTCTGAGGCTTGCCGAAGTCCAGGTGCGCAAACAGATTTGGCCGTCCCGGAAGGACTTCGCGCAGTTCGCAGTCCAGGCCCGGCTGCTTGAACAAAGCGCTGAGATACGCGCAGACGTCGGCTTCTCCGTCCGGGCTGAACTCCGGCCTGATACTCGGGCTCACGCTGCGGATAGCGACAAGGTCTTTGAGGACTGATCTGATATCCTTCACAAGCGCATGTTGCGCCAGCGCGCGCCGGAGCGCAAGGCGTCTTTAGGAAGCGGCGCCAACGGCCTGCCGGACACCGGAGATACCGCGTGTGTTTTTCAGGTGGAGCAGACCCGCGACTAATCCGTCCGAAGGGTCCAGAAGCAGCTTGTAGAGGACCTGCTCAAATTTGTTGAAGCTGCGCTTTGGCGGCTCGCTCACGCGCCCCGCCACCAGGCTGTATATCTGGACGGTGGACGCGCCGCTCAAAATATAATCCAGCGCGTGCAGCCCGGTGTACACGCCTCCGGAGGCGCTGAGTTGCATTTCCGGCAGCGCCTTGCGGAGCAGCCCGATGTCTGATACTACTGTCGCGCGCGACTGCTTGCGAAGGGTATCGACGCGCATGGCTGATCGGTGGGCTACGGTCAGGCCGGCCGGTACTCGGGAGGCGCTTTTGATTGCTGAAGCGCAGGCCATGAGTACCATTGAAGAGGTCTGCAGCTTAGGCCACAACGCCGCTTTGCTCTCGTCAATCAGACTTCCAATAGCGCTCAAAAAAGCCGAAGCCCGCGCAGCCGCTTCTTCCGCGGAAGTCGTGTCAAAATCTGCCGGCAGCGGTATCTCCAGAACGTCAGACCCCGCCTCGTGAAGCTGTGTAGCTGTGTGTGTCCACTCCTCGCGCAGTGTCTCTCCCTCTCGCGGAATCTGCCCGAGAAAGGAGCCGATTACCTGCGTTTGACTGGCTCTGACGGCCTCTGCGCAACTGCGTACGAACGCAATGTACTCATCCAGTCTCCGCGCGTCCAGTCGCCCGTGCCACCGCACAACAGGACGGTTGCGCCGTTTGTCAGAAGGCTCGTACGTGCTCGGTGTTCCGGAGGTCTCCAGCTTTGCCCGCTGGTCCTCCAGAGAGCTCATGCCCGAGCTGTCCTCAGCAGCCACCGTACGCAGGATTACCGCACCCCATCCAGCCTGCGCCGCCTTTTCAATCTGTGAAATCTCCTGCGTCATCTCGCCTGCGCCCACGACAAACGGATTGCGCAGCTTCAGCGGTCCGAAACTCGTCACCAGATCAACATCCAGCCGCTCGGCGACGATTTCAGGCAGATCCAAAGGGAGCGCTTCGCGAGCGTAGCGCTTCCAGAGGCGCTCCAGACGCTCCTTCTGACGCAGCGTCATCTCCAGATCCCGCGCTTTCAGCAACTGCCGCGCCAGCTACTCTTCACCCCAGAAACGCCGGATTGGACGGGAAGCAGCCGCGTACTCCTTCTGGAATACATTGCCGTCGAAGCCGGGATCGTCCGCAGGAATGTCAGCGAGCGCCACAGGTTCACCGCCCCGCTCTCGTGAGAGCCGGCCCGCGAGCAGGATCTTCACAGACTCTGTCAACTCCTCCATCGCCGCGAGGCGATTCTGTCCGGTTTCAAGTGTGTCCAGCAGCCGGTCCAGCAGTGCAGAATAAAGCCGGCTGTTGTCCACCTTGATGAAGCGATGCCCTTTCGTAGTAAGAATTGAGAACGTGAACGGCTGGTAAACACCTATGACGGTGCTGTAGGCGGCTGTGCGGCTGCCGTCGTAGGTGATATGAAAGCTCTCACATCGGGTCTCGCCCTGCGAAGCGGCGCCTGCAAATCGAACGCTGGTCGCTCCAGCGCCGATGATGCGCGTGAGGCCTTCCACGGCGTGACAGCCGTAGTTGAACTCATCCACCCCTACCGTCGCCCAGACATGCACCGGATCGCCCCGCTCACCCGCTTCTTCTGCCAGAAACTCATCTATTTCCAGAGCGTACCGGACCGACGAGCAGCCGAGTACCGTCGCGCCCTGAGCCGCCATCTCTTCCAGCGCCTTGCAGTCCGCCAGGTTGCCCGCCAGCGGCTTGTCAATGAATACCGGCTTGCCGCGCTCCACGAACGGGCGCGCCTGGCGGAGGTGATCGTCCCAGTTGCAGCTATGGATGATTCCCGCGTCCACCTTATCCGCCAGCTCCTCCAGCGACCGGGCGTGGAAATCGAGGCCGTACCTGTCCACGAACGCCTGCGTCTGGGCATCATCCCGGAACGAATCGTTGAAGACACCGCTGTAGCGCGCGCGTCCTGTTTTCTTGAAGTACTCCGCAAAGGAGACACAGTGGGAGGTGTCCAGCGTGACCGCGCCGATTTCAATCATAGCCGTAGTTGATTCCTTTTCCGAGTTGTTGTGAGGCTGGCGCCGCTGAATACATTAGAGCGCTAAGCTGTTCGTGTCAACCCTTTGCAGACAGGAAGCGCCGATAGTGACGACTAAGTCTGCCTGACAAGCTAAAGGCCACTCCATTACGGTCTTTTCACAGCAGGAGACGCCAGTGTCGTACCATCTTCGCTTCAGACAGATTCACCTGGACTTCCACACCTCACCTGACATTCCGGGCATTGGTGAGAAGTTTGACACAGCGCAGTGGCAAAAAGCGCTCAAGGAAGGACATGTGAACTCCATCACCACCTTCGCAAAGTGCCACCACGGCTGGAGCTACCACAAGACGCGCGTCGGCAAGATGCATCCGGGACTGAGTTTCGACCTTCTGCGTCAGCAGTATGACGCCGCCAAAGAGATTGATGTCAACGTCCCCATTTACATATCCGCGGGCGTTGATGACGTGGCAGCAGCGGAGCATCCAGAGTGGCGCGAGGTCGG
Source organism: Armatimonadota bacterium (assembly GCA_020846715.1). Lineage (GTDB taxonomy): Bacteria > Armatimonadota > UBA5829 > DSUL01 > DSUL01 > JADLDK01. Next base: position 14,417 of record JADLDK010000026.1, read on the forward strand.
CGTTGACGGGCAGTACATCGGCTGGGCAGGTCCCATCACGCGGCCCGGCTTCAAGTCTATGTGTTTCGCAACGCCTTATCTGAACTACCTGTGCGATCAGATTCGGGAAGTCGTGGAGCTGTTTCCGGAGTGCGACGGCATCTTTCTGGACATCATTCATCAGGATGAGTGCTGCTGCCGGTGGTGCCTGGCAAAGATGGAGGAGATGGGGCTGGACGCTGAGAAGCCGGAAGACCGCCGCGCATGCGCTGAGGCCGTTTTGGAGAACTACTATATTCGCGCAACGGCTGCTGTTCGGTCGCTGAATCCGCAGATGCCTGTCTTTCACAACAGTGGTCACGTGGCTAAGGGACGCCAGGGTCTCCTGAAGCACTTCAGCCATCTGGAGCTTGAGTCGCTGCCAACGGGCGGGTGGGGCTATGACCATTTTCCGCTGTCCGCCAAATACGCCCAGAAGACCGGATTGGACGTGTTGGGGATGACCGGCAAGTTCCACACCACGTGGGGGGAGTTTGGCGGTTACAAGCATCCGAACGCTCTGCTCTATGAATGCGCGGCGATGCTGGCGCACGGGGCCAAGTGCTCTGTCGGCGACCAGCTTCATCCGAACGGTTGGATGGACGAGACGACGTATCGCATTATCGGACAGGCGTACGAGGAGGTCGAAGCAAAAGAGCCGTGGTGCGACAACGTGGAGGCCGTCGCGGACGTGGCGGTACTATCCAGCGAAGCGGAGACTGGCCAGCGCCTGCCGGACACGGGCGCGGGGCGGGTGCTTCTGGAAGAGCACTTTCTGTTTGATCTGATTGACCGCAACGTAGATTTCGCTGGCTATCGTCTGCTGATTCTGCCGGATGTCATCCGGCTGGACGGCGCTCTTACGCAGAAGCTCCGGCGGTATCTGGAGGGTGGTGGAAGACTGCTCCTTACGGGGGAGAGCGGGCTGGGCAAAGACGGCGGCGGTTTCGGCGTGGATATTGGCGCAAGCTACGAGGGGCTCAGCCCGGATCAGCCGGACTATCTGGTCGCGGGTGAGCGCCTGAAGCCGGATTTCGTGGACAGTCCTCTGGTGATGTACGGGCGCTCGCAGCAGGTGCGCCCGACAACTGGAGAGAGCCTGGCCGCCATCCGTCTGCCGTACTTCAACCGCACCTGGCGGCATTACTGCAGCCACCAGCACGCGCCGGATGCGAAAGACAGCGTGTTTTCGGCGGCAGTGCAGACAACGAACACTCTGTATCTGGCGCATCCGATTTTCACCATTTATGCGGGATCCGGCGCGGTCGCCTATCGCCAGTACGCCTCCAGCGCCATTTGCGCAGCTCTGGGCGCAGAGCCATCCTTGACCACGAACATGCCCTCCACTGCGCGCGTATCGCTGATGCGCCAGCCGGATGAGAAGCGCTACGTACTCCATCTGCTTTACGCAAATACCATCGCCCGCGGCTCGCATCAGAGCTTTTCAGCGGAAGGCTACGTCCGGGACTCTCATGGCGTGGAGGTGATTGAGGAGCTTCTGCCGCTGCACGATGTGGATGTGACACTTCGCCTGCCGGAGGCCATCCAGAGTGTGACGCTCCAGCCGCAGGGACAGAAGCTGGAGACTCGCGCAGCAGATGGAAAGCTGAGCGTGCGCCTGGACAAGTTCACCTGCCACCAGATGATTGAGCTTGGGTACTGAGTAGGCGGCCTTCTGTCCCGTCAAGGCGAAGGTGTGAGATGGGCAGGATGATATCCCTAAGTCGTTCTCAAGTCTGAGGGCTGTTGTGAGGGTTGGCACTGGTAAGCGTGGCGAGGCGCCGCAGAACGTACGGACAGTGAAAAATCACAGCCTTTACGCTCAGGCCGGCTATGCGTTTCCTCGCATCCTGATCCGGCGGGAACGGGCTTCCTCTTCCCGTTTCAGCGCCTCCTCACAACAGTCCAGAAAGGCGAACGTCGCTTCCATCTTTCGGACTACTTCTGGCGCCATCCCGGTATCCGACCCGCGTTTGAAGGCCGCCTCCATCCCACGCCTGAGTTCCGAAGGGTCGCGGGTTGGTACTGACATTACAGGATTCAATACCGGGCGTAATTTCACATTTGGCGCATCCGGCGAGCCAGAGGATTTCAACGGAACCTGATAGTTCAGCAAGAGTGGGCGAAGGGTGTATTCTGGCGAAGGACTTCCCCCGGCCGAACTTAGTATCAGCCCGTGCGGCGCCCATTCGCGCAAGCCATCGCTGAGCGTCGGCGCCTGTTCCAACACGTAGTCGGTGAGCCAGACAAAAGCGCCGTCAGCTTGCTGGTGGTTGCGAGCCGCGTCATCAACCGCCGGACCCACGAAAACGTCTCCTGTAATCAGACATTTGCCCGCCGATATAGCGCCTCTAAAGTTAAGCGGAATCTCCTCAAGAGCTGCGCCGTGGATGAGGGCAAGCGCCCCTTCAGCCACTAGCTCAAAGCAACGCCTTCTAAGAACCACGTCCTCGTGACGAGCGTAATTGACAATGATAGCAGCGAGGAGAAACGTATCGGAAAATGATACGACATCGTACCTGAGCGCCTCTGGGTCCTCGAACGTCTCATTCTGCTGGCCTAAGCTACTTGCCTCACTTCGCAGATTCACCATGACATCGGAAAGCCAGAGCGGATCTACATGGTTCCATATCCCTGCAAATCCCAGGATATCCATGAAGCAGACGACTCCCCAGTCCATGTGCTGGACACCCGCGAACTTTTTCTCATCCAAGGTTTATTAATGTCTCCAGGGTCGGATTCTTGCGCTGCTAGATGGGCTGTGATTCCGGAGTTGCTGCGGGTATTTTGATTTCAGACGCGCGATTACGCTTGCGTGCTCTCTTTCAATATCCCTCGGGATGGTCAACCCGAGCTCACAGCCCTGCGTCGCTGCTGACGGCTCGCAGCAGACGCACCGGCTTTCCGTTGATCAGCGTTGCGCCCATAGCCCCTGTTACGCGGACAAAGGCGCCCATTTCAGGCAGCGCCAATCCGCCTGCTTGAACGCGCACGCCTCCTGGCCCACTGCCGTCGTCCAGAGCAGAACCGTCGTCCAGGTAGAAGAAGCCACCGGAGGAGTCAACGGAGGTGACCCGGCCAGACAGCGTGACCAGCAGGCCGACGTTGGAGAGGCCGACGGCGTTGCTATTGCTTGTGGCGTCATTCAGCAGGGCGGGCTGTGCGCCGAAAGACTCGCCACCGGACATGTAATTGTTCACTGTGAGAGCTGTGGGACCGGCGCCGGGATGAGCGTCCAGCAGTGTCCCCGTCACAACCAGTTCTCCGTTAACCAGATCCGTGGGACCAGCAACTGCCACGCGGTCGCCCGGCTGAACCTGGGCTGAGCTGACAACGGCGATCCCGGCAGACCGGTCTTCGTTCTGTACGTAGAATCTGCCTGCAAAGATGGAAGAGACCACCACCTTGTCCAGAATGACGTAGGAGCGAAGAGGACGAAGCTTCGCCTCGGAGATTGTCTGTGGCGGCGGAGTCTTTCGGATTCCGTCGGAATAGCCTTTCGGGCTCCAATGGCCTTGAGCGTCCTTTGCGCGCACGGAGAAATAGTAAGTCGTTCCGCTTATCAGGTTCAACCCCGTGCGCTCAACGGATTGCGCAGGCCCAACGCTCTCCCACGCAGTGATGTTTGCAAGCCCCGGAGCTGTGCCAATGGCATACTCGTAATCCACAATCGGCTGTGCTCCGCCTGTCGTTGTCCACTGAGCGCTCAAAGTATTGGCGCTCGATGTTATGGCTCCTTCATCGGTTACTGTTGGAGCTTTGGGGCAGGTGTAGAGCGTAATGTTGGACACCAGAGCGTGCCACTCCTCAGTTGGTTGCCCGTACGTAAAGCTGGTGTTAGTGAGCAGTCCAAGGGATATCCAGTCCACGGGGTTCGCGCTCAGGTCAATTTCTACATAGTCGGTGCTGGTCCCGTACTTGTTGACCTGCCAGGCGTTTGTCTGTGCGGAGGTATCCATGGCAAGCACGCACTTTGCGTTGTCGTAGTTGGTGCGATAGTTGAAGGCCACTTTGTAAATGGCCCCATCCTGCGGCGCAAACTTGCGCGCGCGCATACTTTGAGCGGGATAGGCTGTTCCCTGGGTCAGGTAGAACTTGACGCCGGGCGCCGGCATCCTCTGCCCGATGTTGTTGTTCTGTGTCCAGCCCGGGCGGATGTAGTCGGTGGTCTGGTCGTAGCTGAACGTGTACGGGTAGTGCGTGAAGCTGGCTCCGTCCGGCAGCTTTGCGATAGCCTGGTAGGCCTTTGCAAGCTGGTTCGGCTGTCCGTTGGCGTCAAACAGCTCACAGTTGTGGAAGGTGGCGTAGCGGTCACTTCGGGTGAAGAAGAGGAACCAGCGCTCCATCCAGGGCTGGTCGCGCATCCAGAGCGTCAGTCCGGACATCATATCGGCGGCTGCCGTCAATGAGTTTGTGATCAGGCTTCCGTATTCTGTGTTCCAGATCTTCAGCCCGGCAGTCTCCGGAAAAGTCTGCAGGTCGTCATAGCACGCCTGCATGTCGTCTCTGCACCACCGCCAGTCGTCAATGCCCGTGCCCCAGCCCAGATGGTAGGAATGCAGAGAGAAGCCGTCCTGCGGTGGATAGTTGGTTCCGTTCACAGACTGACTGTAGGCTACACACGCTGGATCCGCAGCCCAGGCGTTTCGGAACGCCGTGTACCAGTTCTTGCCCGTCTGGTAGCAACTGGCGTTCGTAAATCGCCAGTCCAGAAGGCCCGGGCCAATGATCTTGCAGGTGGGATCCCCTATACGCAGATTTTTGTGAAACTTAAGGTACTTCTGTGGGTACGTGCTCGCTGCTTCGTTGGCCTGCCCCCGGTCGTTCGGCTCATTGGACATCGCCCACCAGATGGTGCGGGTCGGATCGGCGGCTTTGGCGCCGGCGGCCAAGGCCTGTATCTGAGCATCCGTGTACGTCCCTGCGAGAGTCCAGAACATATACAGCCGCTGGTAGCCCGGCCAGAACAGCGTCAGCCCCGCAACGGCGTTGCTTGTCAGATTCGGTGAGTAATTGTACCACCACGCGCAGTTCAAAGGATCGAAGAACTGCGGTCCCTGCATGGGCATTACGGGACCATTCCAGCCGCTGGTGTCAGTCGCAACGACACCGAAGCGCTGGTCATAGGTTGCCGGATCATCCGCCAGAGAAGCCCCGGCTACCAGCAGTGCCGCCAGAAACACTGTTACTAGACGCATCCTATCTAACCTTTCACATCAGCTTAGGCCGCGCGCGGGCTCAGCCTGACTCACCTCATTCTACCGCACGACAGCGGATTTTGGAACTGGTAATTGAGAATTGATGGCAGCGTTACTGGCGGGCTGGAATACGGGAGGCTTTGGTCGCAGAAACCGTGCGACGCACCCGCCGCAGCGCCAGCGCGCCCAGCGCTAGCGGAAGGGCGGCGCTTGGTTCGGGAACCAGGGCCGGTGCCGTGTACCCGGGAGAGGCTTCAGGAGAACAGATCCAGGCTCTGCTGGCCGTCCAACTCCTGCTTGATGGGCCCTCGCGGACTGGGGCAGAGAAGCTCGAAGCGATCCTCCAGGGCTGGCGCAAGGCGCTGTGCGAACTTGTACAGCTTGTCCTCAAGGTACTCACGGTCTTCATCCGAGGCGTAGTCTTCAAGGCGCGCCAGCGTCCCGTCCAGCCGCCGGTAGAGCCGCACGTACTCCCCGCGCTCCGCGCCCTGCAGCGCTTTCTGCGCCCGTTGAAGCGAGCGCCCCTGCAGGCTCTTCTCCGTTACGCGCTCGCGTCGGGCGAACTCCTCCGGCCTCAGCTCTCCGCGATGAATGCGGCGCAGGCACGCCATGTACAGCGCTTTGATCTCTTCCGTGCGGCCGTCCGCTATCAGGTCTACGGCTTCCGTGAGAAACTGCTGCCCAAAGCGCTCATCGGCGCGCGAGCGCAGCGCCGCTCCCCGGTAAATGCGCCGCCCATCATAGCCCAGCAACACATAGTTCTTGACCTTCAGAGAGATCATCGCCTTCCAGCGTCCGTCATGCGCCAGATGGATGGCCTCCGGCAGAACGCGGGCGACGCTTCGGATATAGTCCTCTTCTTCAGCTTCGGACACCGCCTCCCGGGGAGGCTGGAAATACACGCCGTCCGTGTCCACTTCGATAACAGAGCTGCCGGTGCGCTCCAGCTCAGCCTCGACCGCCCGGATGATCTCCTGTCCGCCCAGTGTGACGCGCTCGGCGGCGTCAGGGTCGTTGAACAGAGAGTTCGTGCCCAGATAGCCGTAAAATGAGTTGATGAGGATCTTGAAGGACGCCTGAAGCCCGTCCCAGTAGGTGCGCTCGGCGCCCTGCGTGGCTGCCTTCCGGGCCTTGGCGTCCAGACGGCGGCGGGTCAACTCTCTCAAGAGCGGCAGGAAGACGCCGAGAGTATCTGAGGATGGAGCGATGTTGCGCGAGAGCATGAGGCTCGGATACAGGCTCTCGACGTCGGCCTTCACCACGCGCTCAATCAGCCCCGTGCGCTTCAGCTCTGTGTAGCCGCCTGTTACGGTGCGCCCTGGCTTCGGCACGGGCAGCGCGCGTCTCTGACGCAGGTATTCGCGCACAAGCAGCAGATTGATCTTCTCGCCCGTGCCGCCCGTAGCATTGGCCTGATAGGTGTCGGGGACCATCTGGCTGACGTAGAAGTCCGGGGGCATCACAATCCGCGCAAGCTCACCCGTTTCGTACACGTCCTGCAGAGCGTAGGCTTTGACGCGCTCGGGATCTTCGCGCCAGAGCCGCTCCATGTTCTTGGCGTCCAGATAGACCCTGTCTTCCGGCGCAATCCCAAGCTGGATGGCGACGTCTTTCAGCCCGTGGCTGGTAAGCTCACCGCGCGCCACGTCGTAGCGCTGCACTCCAAGCAGGGTGTCAATGATGGAGCGCCCCTGAATGTGCACGGGAATGTAGGGGCGCGTGATGCCGCCGAAGGGCATGTTGCGCTCCTGTCCGAAGCAGGGCAGGCTGAGGTCCCGGCCCCAGCGCATCTCTGCGCCGCACGCCTCAGCCCGCGCCGCAAGAAACGGCATATCGAAAGAGTAGAAGTTGTGCCCTTCGATGATGTCCGGATCGCGCTCGGCGATAATGGCGTTCAGGCGCTCGAAAATCTCCGGCTCATCGCCCGCGACCGCCTCCTGAAATCCCCTGTTGTCCGACACCGCGACCATCAGGCACTTGGCTCCGGGACTGCGCGGTCCCAGCGCGTTCGTCTCGATGTCAATCTGCATGCGGCGTGGGCCGTCAAAAGCCATCCCCTTGAAAAATGTGATGCCAGTCGAGATGAGAAACTGCCGCTGGAGAGATGGGTAGGCCACGATACCGGCGTGTGCCTCGCGCAGAGCGTCGCGTGCGCTATGAAAGTCGTCCTCGCCGTCAAACTGATAAAGCCAGCAGTGCCCTGTGCCGTCCAGATGCGTCACATCGCCAGGCGCTTCGCTCAACTGTTGAGCGCTGAGCAGCCAAGGGCGCCACGGGACTTCATCAACTTCGAGCTCATCGTTTATACGCCGGTAGAGAAGCGCAACTGGAGTCCGGGCTTCCAGTCCGACGACGCCCTCCAGAGTGTTGGCTCCGGATAGAGCAGGATTAGCTGATGCTTTGTCGTCAAGCGCCATCTCAGAATCGTTGTAACTGTCCATGAATATCTTCTGTTTGAGAGCCTTCGGGTAGCGTCACCTGTCACGGCTATTGATGCTTTACTGATGGCCTGTCCCGCCGCAGTTCTGCTCAAGTGAGTGCCTGCTGGGCCATATTCCGTAACTCAACACGCCGAATTTTGTGCGGATTTCCGGTCCAAATGGAACACGGGTATTGCCTCAGTCGTTCTACATGTAACGCTGAGCGGGCAGTTTTTGTTAGTAGAGCTGCCACTAAGTGTTATGTTCATTTGAAAAGACTCCGGTTCAATTTGTAAGCTCGGAGTGCAGGGTGAGGCAATGGGTCTGGAGTCTCGCTTTCATCCGCTCCTGAAAGTGTATGCTCCAACGCCTGCGCAGCAGTGAACACGTGGTCATTGTCTTGCAGGCGACGATCGTGGCCGCCGTCGGGATGACTTCTGGAGATGTAAGTCTGGGGAGGAAGCCATCGGAATTATCATTTCTACTTATTTCCCTTCCCACCTTCTTCCAGCGGTCCGCCTGTACGAGCTTCAAAGAGGAGGCGGTTTGCATGGCAGCGAAGCGCGTAAGAACTTATCAGGAGCACGATAGCTCCTGCGCCCACAAACGCGTCGAGCTTGACCCCACAGATGCTTACCTCAACCAGATAGGACAATCCCGTCTTCTGACCCGGCAGGAAGAGTTGGATCTTGCGCGCCGGGTGCGGGTTGGTGACGAGTTGGCTCGCAGACGTCTGGTGGAGAGTAATCTGAGGCTGGTTGTCAGTGTGGCAAAGGGATACCTGCGGAGTGGGTTGCCCTTTGGAGACTTGATTCAGGAAGGAAATCTCGGTCTGATCAAGGCGACAGAAGCCTTCGACTGGCAGAGAGGGTTCCGGTTCAGCACTTATGCGGTAGCGTGGATTCGGCAATCCATTTCGCGCGCGATTGAGAAGCAGAGCAGGTGTATTCGCCTGCCGTCCTACGTTATCCAAACTCTCCGGCGCCTCAGCCGGGAGCAGGAGAGACTGTCTCAGGAACTCGCCAGGGATCCTGTCCCTGAGGAGCTGGCACAGCGGGTAGGTTTGTCGTCAGACAAAGTCCGGAGGATGCTGCGCGCGCAGGATCTTGTGCTTTCGCTCGATGACAGGGCCAGTGATGACGACGAAATGCCGAGTATTCTCGAGAGTGTGCCGGGGTCTGACGATCCCGCTGTTCTGGCGCTGGAGGATGAGGCGGATGACTATCTGATGCGTTTGCTTGGCGTTCTGTCGGCCAAAGAGCGAACAGTTATTGATTGCCGGTTTGGTCTTTCCGGCGACCAGAAGATGACATTGCGGGAGGTGGGAGAGCTGTTGAATCTGACACGTGAGCGCGTCCGGCAAATTGAGACCAAAGCCTTGCAGAAGATGCGGATGGCGGCGGGCAGATACGCATTGCGGCACTATTACAGTGCTTAGTAAGGAAGAGTATGAGCAGCGAAACGGAAAAGGAAGGCGCTTTCGAAGCGCCTTCGGAATCAACGCATAAGAAGCGCACAAACCTGCTGACTGAGCGTGAAGTCGAGATACTCAAGCTTATCTTTGCTGGCAATCCATCCAGTGACGTCGCACGGGCGCTATGTGTCTCAAAGAGAACTGTTGACTTCCACCTGAGCAAGGCTTACGGAAAGCTGGGCGTGTCCAACCGCGTTCAGGCGTTCAAGAAGGTAACGGAGTTGGGACTGGTCCTTTAGGACTTTGTTTCACTTGACTGGCATTGCGCGGGCGGCTCTTCGGAGCCGCCTTTTTGCTTTTTGCGAAGAGTCCCCGTGGTAATACCTGAATTTGCTGAGGTTGCTCCCGCGCAACCAGTGGCGTGGTATCATGAGGCTGCATGGTCTGTGTGTGTCGAATCCGGAGTGGGCAAGACCCACGCGTAGTGGTCAAGTTTGCTCCGGCAGAATTTACTGAAAATTCTGTGTTGACAATGACACAGCGCCATGTTAGGATTTAGTTACCAGCATACGCACTGTCTGGATATCGGCGAAGGTTAGAGCACGATTACACGCTTCGGTTTCCGTAATTGGCTCATCTAACCAGGCTTCTATCCCACCGGTCCAGATGGCGTATCGGTTTTTTTCCCTGAGTGAGGGTCCGTTTGTCAGGCTGGCCTTGTTACACTGCTATGTGTGCAGCGCAAGGTTAGTAAGGGACAGTGGACGGCCGCGAACAACCACGGCGCTGCTGGCTGCCTGACACTTGTCTGCTGCTATTTTAGCGGGGAAGACAACCCTCGGTTCGCGACTGGCGGACGAGTTGGGTTCTTACGAAGGGGTAAGAGGCTAAGCTGGTTCGGATCCTCCAGCTATATTTTTGGCTGGGACATCCAGATCAGTCAGATCTGACTTAACAAGCAGAAGGAGGACTCTCAACAAATGAACAGGATGCTTACTGTTTCCTGCTTGGCCGGCATCTTGGTTTCTGCAATTGCCATCGGCGCACAGGCAAGCCAGGACAACTGGAATGTCAAGTTCCAGGGCGGAACTGCGTTTACCACTATCCCGACGGACTCGGCCGGCGCAGCGTTCGCCTTTAGCAGCACATTGGCCGGCATTGTGGATGACACTAGCGTACTCGACCCAAAGGACGGTAAAACTACACCATCCGCAATGCAGCCCGTTGTAGCGACTGCCTGGTATCGTCCAGCGTGGACAAAGAACGACCCAACAGACAACCAAGCTGCTCCTTGGGCTTTTCAGCAGGACTATCGCACGCCGCTGACGAATGCGCCGCAATACATTAAGGTGTGGGAAGATCTGGTTCTGTGGACCACATTCGGGTGGAACGCTACGGAGAATCCGACGATCAATCTCTATGTGACACCCGCGACTGGGGCCAACGCACCACCTACAGCTATCAATGGTCAGCCGATCATCTTCAAAGTTGTGATGACTCAGAGCCCCGCAGGTTACGATGGGCCGAGAGAGTGGACGATCAATTCCAGTGGTATGACGACAATCGGACCGCTGACCTCTGTCGGAACCTCGGCGAGTAATCCGATCTCTGGAAGCGGCCCACTGGCTGCTACCCAGAACGCTGGTTATCGCTTCAACTTCGTGACTCCTGAGCCTGGTAGCATTCTGGCTCTGGGCGCCGGACTGGTTGGCTTTGCCGGCCTGCTTCGCCGCCGCAGCTAAGCTCACTTAGCGCGAGTCAAATATCCAGTTGAACTCAGCCGCCCCGGATATTCCGGGGCGGCTTTTTCTATGTAATCGGGTTGGGGTAATCTGGCGCAATAACGCCGGGTCACCCGGCGATAGTGACACCTTGACCTTGTTCTGGCCAGCTCCTGATTTCGTGCCCGGCGTGGTATAATGCCGCCTGAGCTCGTGTTGCGAGGTCGCAGACGCGTTGAGCGCCGCCCAAGCGCGGGTGCGTCGCGCTAGTCTGGTGAATCCATCCGTCGAGGAGGTCGGTGTGTTGAATACAGTAGTCGTCGTTGCCATTGCTGTCTGCGCTCTGGGTCTGGTTGGGAAACCGTCTCAAGGCGCAAAGGAGATTCAGCTTACAACCGCTGGGAATACCGACTACGTGGTTGTCCTCGGACGAGGCGCCACTCCCTCGGAGAAGCACGGGGCGCAAGAGCTTGCGCGCTTTCTCAAACAGATGTCCGGAGCTGAGTTTCAGCTCAAAGCTGAAGAGGCAGTGTTGCCGCAGAAGTGTCTCTTCGTCGGCCACGGCCCTACGGCTGAAGATATGCTTGGCGCTGGCGCTTTGCGAGGGTTGGGCAGTGACGGGCTGGTAGTGAAAGCTGTGGGGGATCGGATCGTCCTCAGCGGGGGTGCTGAGCGCGGGACGATGTATGCGTGCTACAGTCTGCTGGAGGACGTGCTGGGCTGCCGGTGGTACTCCAGCACAGTCAGCGTCATTCCGAAGAAGCTGACAATTCGCATCCCTGCGAACATCAATCGGCGCGAGATTCCTGCCTTTGAAAACCGCGACCCGTTCTACACAGATGCTTTTGACGCCGATTGGGCGGCGCGCAACCGTTCAACTTCCAGCGCTTCCAGGCTGGATAAAAAGCGCGGAGGCAAAATAGCCTACTGGCCGTTTGTGCACTCGTTCAACCTCCTCGTGCCGCCACAAGACTATTTCGACTCCCATCCTGAGTATTTTTCTCTGGTGAACGGCCAGCGCCAGAAGGACTATTCTCAGCTCTGTCTTACGAATCCAGATGTTGTGCGGATCGCTACAGCGCAGGTTATGAAGTGGATTGACGAGCACCCGGAGGCCAAAATCATCTCCGTTTCACAGAATGACTGGGGCGGGGCGTGTCAGTGTGAGAAGTGTCAGGCTATCGTCAAGGCTGAAGGCTCCGAAAGCGGTCCGCTGCTTGCGTTTGTGAATCAGGTAGCCGAGCAGGTAGCGCGTAAGCATCCGGACAAGCTCATAGACACCCTTGCCTACCAGTACACCAAAGATCCTCCGAAGACCATCAAGCCACTGCCAAACGTGCGCGTCCGGCTGTGTCCCATTGAAGCGTGCGTCGGGCACCCGTTCGAAGAGTGCGAGCAGAACAAGCTGTTCGTAGATCTGCTCCGGAAGTGGAGCAGCCTGACCGGCAACCTCTATGTCTGGCACTATGTGACAAACTTCGCGAACTACATGCAACCCGTTCCGAACTTCAAAGAGCTGGAAGCAGATATTCCGATGTACCACCGGATGGGTGTGAAAGGCCTGATGCTCCAGGGTAACTATCAGGAGGGGGGCAACGGGGAGTTCTCCGAGATGCGGGCGTGGGTGGAGGCGAAGATGCTGTGGGACCCGTCCCGGGACTTCGATGCGCTGGTGGGCGACTTTCTGGCTGGCTATTACGGCCCGGCCGCGCCCGCGCTGCGCAAGTACTACGACCTGATGCACTCCAGGGTAATGGATAACCACATCCACGTGCATATCTACGATCCCCCCAGCGCTCCCTATCTGGATAGTGAGACGCTTGCGGCAGCGGAAGGGTGCTTCGAGGAGGCGCAAAGAGCGGCCCGGATACATCCCGAGTATCTCAGGCGTGTGAAGCGCGATGCTCTGTCGTTGCGCTATGTGCGGTTGTGTCAGGACAAGGCAGCGTGGGAGCAGTCCGGAAAAAACGCGGAACAGGCTGCGGGCCTGTGGCGGCGGACGAAGGAGTTTTGTGAAGAGTTCGCCTCCTACGGCGCGGTGTGGATTCGCGAAGGTCAGAGGCTGGATGCCTGGGAGAAGGAGTGGCAGGCACAGCTTGCCACGAATTAGCAAGCTAAGTATTCTTGGCAAGCCAAGCCTTCTTGGCAAGCCAAGCCTTCATCAGGCGACCATGAGTGCTGCTGCGCCGTGTGAAGCTGCCGCGCGCCTGCACCCAGGTAAGGTTCGATCTGCGATGAGGCGCTGCGTTTGGATGGCCATGGCCATAGCGATCCTCGGTGGCTGCGCGCGTGACACAACACAGCGCTTTGAAACGATGGGCAAGAGCGCCACTGTTGAGCAGAAGGGCGACTCGACGCGGGTTACTGTTGAAGGACTGGGCGCCAACAGCCGCGTCATTGACATCAAGCCCCAGGAAGTGATGAGCGAGCTGGCAATCCCACGCTATCCCGGCTCCACACTGGTACCAGGTTCTGAGCAGTGCGCTGTTGACAGGGATTCCGGTGACCGTGGGTGCCGGGCCGACCTGCGAGTCAACGCACGCTTTGACGATGTCGTGACTTTCTACAAACAGCGTCTAAAAGCCAGCCCCACAACGATCAGTGTCGGTGGGATGCGCACGGCGCTCATGGTCAAGAGTGAGGGTCTCTCCACGCGCAGTGTCACTGTCAGTCAGCGTGGCGGGACTGGGGATGTCCGCCTCCTCTTGCTGAGAATTGAGCGGGCTGCGCCGTCAGCGCGAAAGTAACGTCAGATGCGAAGATCAGGAGGGCGAGCTAGTCTCCGCTGGCGACGGCGTCCCGGAGGGCTCAGGCGGCCCTGCGGGTCTCCATAAGTCTGTGCGCCATTGAAATCAGCGCCTGTTTGTCTTCGATGGGTTTGGAGAAGTAGTCGTCTGCGCCGGAGAGCTCGAGAAAGTGCTCCCTGTCTCCACGCATCGCGTGTGCGGTCGTCAGGATAATCGGGATGGAAGACGTCTTTGTGTCACCTTTGAGGAGTCTGCACATATCCACGCCGTCTACCAGACGGCCCTGATATTGCGTGTTGGACAGCGAAACATCCATCAGAATGAGGTCAACCGTTCCGCTGGAGGCTATCTCCATCACTTCGCTGGCGTCCTCAGTCACAGTGACGTCGAATGCACCGACTCTATTCAAGACAAGCTCGAAGAGCTTCGCGTTTGCTCTGTCGTCTTCAACCACCAGAATATGAGGCATGTAATCCTTTACTCCCCTTCGGATCGAATTCGTTGCACCCGTGCTGCAGGGCGCTGATTTTCGTAATAGTTATGCTCGATTGAGCGCGGTGTCTTACTATATTTTTTTGTCTGCGCAACCGATGTCGCACCGGGCGCGCAAGCGTACCTCACGCAAGCATTTTTAGGCTACGGCGCCCGCTCAGGCAGCCTTTGGCTGGTTCGCGCCCGTGATGTCCTGAATGACGCGCAGGAAGTACCCGGAGTCCATGGGTTTTGACAGGATAGGCGGTTCAGGAGACAGGGCGTGGTCTCGCAGGAATCGCCGGACGGCTGTTTCGTACCCGGTGAGCACGACGACGGGCAGGCTCTGGTACGAAGTATAGATCTCTTTGAGCACAGACTCGCTGGTAGGCGACTGTGGATCGTTGCCCAGCCGCCAGTCGAGGCAGATGGCTGAGGGCCTCACGTCTTTGAGGAAATCGAGCGCCTCCGAGCTTTTCGCCACCAGGCCCGTGCGGTAGCCCGCCTTGTTCAGCAGCCTGCAGACGTACGTTCCAAAGGTCACGTCGTCCTCCAGTACAAGCACCAGCGGCGACTGGTTGTCCGGCTCCGGTGTGTTGTCCTGTAGAACCTGGGGCGCCAGCGGAAGTCTGAGAGTTACAGTAGTTCCCAGATTCTTGCCAGCGCTTTCCACAGACGTTGTTCCGCCCATCATATTCGTAATGCTGCGTGTAAGCGCCAGCCCCAGTCCGGTCCCGTCGTACCGGCGGGTGGTGGACCCATCCATCTGCTGGAACTTGTCGAAAAGTCTGTGCTGGAGGTCTGGATCGATTCCGATGCCAGTGTCGCGGATACAGATTCTGCACATCGGGCCGTCCTCATCAACGGACACCTCCACCGATCCGCGCGGTGTAAACCGGACTGCGTTGTCCAGGACGTTGTCCAGTATCTGGTCCAGACGGCCACGGTCGCAGAGGATATCCGGACGGCTGGTCTGTGTGACGCGCATCTCCAGTCCCTTCTGCTCCGCCCGCTTCACAAATCGATCTACGGCTGTGCGTACGGCTTCAACTGCGCTGATCTTCTCCAGCGTCAACAGGGCGCTTCCGGCCTCGATTTCCGAAAGGTTGAGTACGTCGTTGATCAAGGCCAGCAGATGTTCCGCGCTTGTGTAGGCGCTCTCTACGAACTCCTGTTGCTCTTCAGGAGTCTTGGCCAGCCCGTCCTTGATCAGGCCAAGAAAGCCGATTATGCCGTTGAGCGGGGTGCGCAGCTCATGCGACACAGTGCACATAAACTCTGACTTCAAACGATCCGCCGCCGTCAACTGCTTGTTGATCTCGTGCTGGCGGGCATTGGCGGCTTCCAGGTTGGCCGCTGTCTGGCTGACCTCCACAAAGCTCTGACCCTTGGCCAGTGACAGCGCAACGAGCTGTGAACAACATTCGAGAATGCCCAGGAACACTTCTGAGAGCACTGCGGAAGAGAACACCGCAAGCGCGCCGACGCTTTCGCCGCGGATCATCAGGGGAAAAGACGCAAACGACTGAACTGATCGCTGCTGCAACCAGCTACTGTTGAACAGCCAGCCCAGCGACTGAGGATCGCAAGCGCTCAAGCGATGACCTGAGTCCACAACGCCCAGCACTGGCGCGCCTCGCGAGTGTTCCAGAGAAGGTTTGTCGTCCTGCAGGCCGCGGCCTGCCACCAGTTTCAGTGGGATGCCGCGCGGTGTGCTCTGCTCGGCCAGCGCTGTAACGGGCCCGAGCGCATCGCTGCAGCCTTCAGAAAGCCAGAGCTCGCAAGAGATGACAGCATAGGATTCCTGGCAATGTTTGAAGATGTCGTTTACTAACGACAGGGGAGTCTCGGAAAGGGCTGTGGAGCGAACGATCTCTGTCAAGCGCTGCAACTCGAAAGCCATCTGCCGCGCTTCCGCCCGCTCAATGTCCATCTGCCGCTCGTTGGCGGCCAGTCGCTGATCGACGGCTTCGATGTACTCGACCATCGACACGGGAAGATCCATAGACTGAAAGCCGTTTCCGTTTGTCTGAGGTCCGCGGAACAGCGCTTCCAACGGTGTCAAACCGCGGATTTTCACAACACCGCCAATGCCAACTCCCAGAAGCACGCCTGCAAGTGATAGGATATAATGGCGCCCGGTGAAGGCGGCCAGCAAAACGAGCGCGCACAACACCAGCGCCCACAGGGCGGTGACGGTTTGGGGCTTTACAAACTGGGGCAGTCTCTGCTTCATCGTTAGTCTCTTGCGGACGTCTCCTGACGCTGGTGAGACCACTGCGTTCTGCAGACCTCTGTCGCGTGGGACAACGGCGAAGGCCGATCAGAGAAGGACTCTGGCTGGTCTCAGGCGCGGCGCTCTATCTGTCAGTACTATTCCACGTTCGGCCGCCGGATTTCACTAGTTGGAGGGTATGCTGGCGCCGGCGGATACATCTGAAAGGAGTTGCAGGCCCGTGGGAAAAATCGAGGAAGGGCAGAAGGCTCCGGACTTCTCCCTGGTCTGTGAGACTGGGGACTCTATCAGTCTGAGCGACTATCGAGGGAAGAAAAACATTGTCCTCTACTTTTATCCAAAGGACGATACTCCAGGGTGTACAAAAGAAGCCTGCGCGTTTCGGGATGACTGGTCTGAGTACGGTAAACTGGACACGCAGATTCTGGGAGTGAGCCGGGACGACGAGAAGTCTCACTTGAAGTTCAGTCAGAAGTTCACTCTGCCGTTTCCACTTCTCGCCGACACTTCCGGGCAGGTCGTGGCAGACTACGGAGTCTGGCAGGAGAAGAACATGTACGGGAAGAAGTCGATGGGAATTGTGCGCTCGACTTTTGTCATCGACAAAGAGGGAACAGTACGCAAAATCTATCCGCGCGTGAGCGTTGACGGCCACTCTCAGGCCATCCAGGAGTTCATCCGCGAGAACCTGACTTAGCTCGGCGCTTTGAAGAGCAGGCTACAGTCTTGAAAGTTGAGACAGCAAGCAGAATACATGCCTGATAATGGGACCCTTGGGATAAACCGCGCCAGACTGACCAGCGAGACTACGCGCCTTGAAAAGGCTCTGGCGGTCATAGGCGTACTGATAATCGCAGCCCTGGTTTATGGAGTCGTAACCGGCGCCTACGAGACATTTGTTTTTCTTATCTCGCTCGTTCTGCTGGTGGGAATCTCATGGCTGTGGAGTGTTGCGGTTGACCGCATGTTTCACCGTTTGCGCGACTGGAACCGCAGCCAGAAGCCCAAACCTGTAGCGGATGACAGCGCGCGCAAAGAGGCGGCGGTGCGCATCGTCCAGTTGCGTCCGGTTACCGACGGACCGGCCAGTTTGAGTCTGGCTTCACTCATCCGTTCCGGCCATCTGCCCCTTGTGAGCGTCTCCACTGAGAGCGCTGACCCCGCAGAGCGTATTGAAGCTCTGAAGCTTGAGGCGGCTGAGGCGCTAAAGGCGCTGGCGAAGGAAATGGAAAATGCCGGCAGAGGAGAGGCCAAAGCGGTCTATGCAGCCGCGCGCCAATATGATCCTTTCGATCCGGAGCTGGAAGAGAAGGCGCCCTCGCAAGTCCAGGAAATCGGACCTGATGAGTTGTCCAGAGTGCTGGCTCTTCTGAGACGCTCCGACGTTGACGAGGCTCTTCCCGCGCTGGAAGAGCTCTCCAACAGCAGCTCTTCGGGGGCTTTGCTTTACTCTCTCGCGCTGTGCAACGGGGCGGCCGGGCGCCATGGCAGGGCGGCAGAAATGCTCCTGAAAGCGGCAGAGCAGGGCGCTGAGTCCGCAGAGCTTCGTGAGGCTCTCGGTATCTTGTATCTCCAGGGCGCTGATACTGATCGCGCCATAAAACAGCTTCGGGCGTCCGTTGCCATGGATGACGCACTCGCTGGATCTCATGCTGCCCTGGGAGCCGCTTTTCTGGAAACGGGCAATACGCAGGAGGCCCGACAGGAACTGGAAGAGGCGCTGTCTCTGGATCCAGACTTTTCACCGGCGCGCATGGCGCTTGGCCGGCTGCTCTACGAAAAACGCGACTTTGCGGGAGCATCCCGTGAGTTCGCCCGCGTTGTGACTTCAGATCCGGACAACGTCAACCTGCTCTTCAACACCGCCGCAGCTGAAGTGGCTGCTGGACGGTATTCTGAGGCGATAGCGCGGCTCAGTCCGATAGCGGATGAGGTTCAGGATTCGCAGATTGTGCAGTTGCTGGCGGAAGCGCACGAGAAAAGTGGAAATAAGGTGCTGTCGCAGCGTTATTACGCCCGCAGTGCCGAGCTTACACCCGCATCTGCTGCGCAGTCGCCGCGTCTCAAGCTGGCGGCGTCATTTCGTGAGGAAGGGCGTCTGGATGAGGCGCGCCTCGAAGCAGAAGCGGCTGTTCAGGACAACCCCCGGTCTGCAGAAGCTCTTACAGAGTTGGGACTCGTTCAGGAAGCGCAGGGAGATGCGGACGCGGCTCTCAATACCTTTCGCTCAGCCTATCAGATTGACCGCTCTTCCGCCGTTGCGGGCACGCAGCTTGGGCGCTTTATGGTGGAAGCTGGCCGGCTGAAAGACGCCGCGGGATATCTGAAGTCTGCGGCCGCTTCGAGCGGAGCCAGCGCCGACACACACTACTGGCTGGGTGAAATGCATTTGCGATCCGGCAAACCGCTGCTGGCCATTAACGCCTTGCGGGAGGCAGCGCGTCTGGCGTCGCGCCCACGCGGTGACATCAGTTCTGCGCTTGGCAAAGCTCTTCTGGATGCAGGGCGAGCGCAGGACGCTTCCGAAGAGCTCCGTCGGGCTCGCAAACTCAGCGACCAACCGGAAGTGCTCCGGGATCTGGGGTATGCCTATCACCGCACACGCAACTACCAGGACGCCGTCCGGTCGCTGCGGGATTATCTGCAGGAGCGGCCAGACGCCGCCGACGCCGCCGAAGTTCGAGAGCTCATCCAGAAGCTGTCGTAACCGCGTTGACAGTGCCCGATGGCGTGCCTATAATCCACGCTGGAATCGGTCGCGCTGCGGCGTAGCGGCGAAGCCGGCGACCGGCGCCAGATCCTCGCCTGAAACTGAAGTCTTCGGGCAACACTCGCCGCGTCAGTTTAACCGCCGTCTGTCTGGAGGGTGGCAGACAATCCTCTCAGCAAGGGAGATCACCAGTGAGTACAGCCAAACTCATTCTCGACGGACAGGAATTTGAGCTGCCTGTCGTTGTCGGGAGCGAGGGTGAGGTCGGTATCGACATCACTTCTCTACGCAGCAAGACCGGCGCCATCAGCCTGGATCCTGGGTACGGCAACACGGGCGCTTGCCGCAGCTCAATCACCTATATAGACGGCGAAAAAGGCATTCTCAGATATCGCGGGTACCCGATTGAGGAGCTTGTCAACAGCTCTTTGAGCTTCGTGGATGTGTCTTATCTCCTCATCTACGGCGAAATGCCTGACGCTCAGCAAAAGGCCGAATTCTCATACCTCATGACCAGAAACAGCACCATCCATGAGGGAATGAAGAATTTCTTTGACCACTACCCTCCTGGCACCCACCCGATGGCCATTCTGTCCGCCATGATGGCGTCTATGTCGGGTTACTACCCGACGGAGGATGATGAGGGCAACATTGTCCGCATCCTTGCCAAAGCCAAGACGATTGCGGCCTACGCCTACAAGAAGTCCATCGGTGAGCCGTTTATGTACCCTGTTCCCAAGAACAGCTACGCAGCCAACATCCTCTACATGATGTTTGCTCACCCCCGCGAGGAGTACGAAGTCCCTGAAGTACTGGAGAAGGCGCTCCGGATGCTGCTTATTCTCCACGGCGACCATGAACAGAACTGCTCCACGTCCACTGTGCGGATGGTCGGCTCCAGCGGCACTAATCTTTTCGCCTCAATATCGGCCGCCATTATGGCTTTGTGGGGTCCGCTGCACGGTGGCGCCAACCAGCAGGTCATCGAAATGCTCGAGCACATTCGGGACAATGGTGGCGACTACAGGGAGTATGTGGACAAGGCAAAAGATAAAGACGACCCGTTCCGTCTGATGGGCTTCGGGCACAGGGTGTACAAGAACTTTGACCCGCGAGCGCAAATTCTGAAGAAGCAGTGCGACGACGTGCTGGACTATCTCGGCATCCAGGACCCCCTGCTGGATATCGCCAAGCATCTCGAGGATGTTGCGCTCCACGACAGCTATTTCATCGAGAAAAAGCTCTATCCGAATGTGGACTTCTACAGCGGGATTATCTACAAAGCCCTTGGGATACCGACGGACATGTTCACTGTGATGTTTGCCCTGGGCCGGATGCCCGGCTGGCTGGCGCATTTCCGCGAGATGAAGCACGACCACGACACGCGCATCAACCGTCCGCGACAGATTTACATCGGCGCCGGCGAGCGGCACGTGAGTGAGGATCTGGCGGGATAAGCAGCGCCTTGACGGGTGTCGCGGATGCGGCTACTTCCGGGACACCCACTCCACTGAGCGCCGAGGATAGAACCGCCACGGCTTGTCAGCGGATGAGGTGATGCCCACGCGCGTCGTTTCGACCAGCGGGCCGGGGTCCCACCCGTCATCCAGTAGCTGAAGTGGGCCCACGTCCAGCGGGTGGGAGTTCAAAGCGCCCGTGATCCCCATCGCCTGACACAGCTTGCCGGGACCACTTAGCAATTCGTGCTTCCCCTGCCGCCTGCGTCTCTCAGCCATTGTTTCCAGTCCTTGAAGAGGCTCAATCGCCCGGATCAGGACCGCCTCCCCAACGCCCTCCGGTGCGCTGACGAAGTTCAGACACCAGTGATTGCCGTAGATGTAGTAGACGTAGACTCTGCCCGGTGGCCCGAACATAGGCGCATTGCGGGGGGTCTGGCCTCGGTAGGAATGTGAAGCCGCATCGTCCTGCACATAGGCCTCGACCTCGACGATGCGGCCGGCCGTTCTCCAGTTACCGATGTCCGACACAAGCAGCTTACCCGGCAAGGCTCGCGCAACCGCCAGTGTATCCTGTTGCCAGAAACGCTCCGGCAACGTCTCAGGGCGCGAGCAAATCTGTGCCTGCGGGTTCACTTTGGCCGGGCGCTCTTCCACGCACGAATCGCTTCCCAGCTCATGGTGTTCACAACGTCATCCTTCGTCAGCCACGCGCGCCGCGCCACGCCAATGCCGTGTTCAATTGCGCCGAAGCCGTTTGGGCGATGGCTGTCTGTCGAAATGACAATCTTCACGCCGGCGTCTCTTGCGCGCCGGGCATTCGGACCCGACAAATCAAGCCGGTCAACGGAGGAGTTGATCTCCATTGCTTTGGAGTGCTCTACAGCCGCCGATATCACCGTGTCCAGATTGAGCGCATAGGGCTCGCGCATGGCTATCAGGCGTCCGGTCGGATGCGACAGTACGTCAACATAAGGCGATTCAATGGCTCGGATGGCGCGGGTAGTTGTCTGCTCCTCCGAGAGCTCAAAGCCTGTATGGATGCTTGCGTTCACCCATTCCAGCTTCGCCAGCGCGTTGTCAGGCAGGTCCAGCGCTCCGTCCTGCCTGATGTCCACCTCCGTGCCCTTCAGCAGCCGGAAGCCACGGCTTGAGCGGTTGACCTCATCAATAATCCTGCCCTGCTCCTCCAGGCGCTCTGGCGTAAGTCCCCTGGCTACGGTCAGCGCCTGGGAGTGGTCTGTTATAGCCAGGTACTCATAGCCTCTGGCGCGCGCCGCCTCTGCCATTTCCAGAGCCGTTCCGTGTCCGTCTGAGGCATCTGTGTGGCAGTGCAGATCGCCCAGCAGGTCCTCAACTGTAATCAACTCCGGAAGTCTGCCCTGAATCGCCGCGTCAATCTCTTCATCTCCGTTCCGGATTTCGGCTGGAATGTGAGGCAGATCGAGAAGACTGTAGAACGTTTCTTCGTCCGGGGCTTCCAGAGGCGTCCCATCTGAGCGGAGAAGCCGAGTGCCCGCGTATTTCAGGCCGCGCTGCGCCGCCATCTCTTCCAGACGTTGCAGGTGCCGCTCAGAGCCAGTCGCCCTCACAACGGCGCCTCCGGCGAACGCTGGCTCTTCCGCGTAGCAGGCGATTGGCCCGAGGTCGCTCTTGGCCTGCGCCATGAACGGCAAAACGACTTTGGCGTCTCCCTTTGGGAAGCCGCCTACAAAAGCGTCCAGAGCGCCGGAAGGGTTGTGCGCTGACGCCACCGCGACAATCTCGCTGCAAAACTCTTCATAGCGCCGCCTGTCTCCTGCCTCATAGACTGCCAGGACACCAGAGATATGCGCAAGCTGACCAGCGAGAGATTCCGTAGCCGCCAATGCGCGAGCAAAAGGCAGGCCGTTCGGACGCGCTTCCACCTGCGCGATTCCTTCAAGAATGCGTTCCTGCGCTCGGGGTCCCATTCTGGGGAGAGCTTGCACGCGCCCGTTCTCCGCAGCTTCTTTCAACTCCGCCAGATTGGTTACGTGCAGGCCTTCAAACAGCAGACGCACGGTTCTCGGTCCGACGCCAGGCAACTCGAGAAGCTCAATGAGAGTGGGAGGAAGCTTGGCCCGCAGTCTTTCATACAGTTCGCATGTGCCGGTTGCGAGAATCTCCCGCGTCTTAGATTCAATGGCTTCGCCAACGCCTGGGACATTTCGCAGCTCATCGCGCTCGACCAGCTCTTCAAGATTGTCCGTCAATGACCGCATCGTGTCCGCCGCATAGCGATAAGCGTGGATTTTGAAGGGACTGTCGCCGTCAATCTCCATCAGATCGGCGATATTCTCGAAAACAGAGGCTACCTGGTAGTTTTTCATCGTGTATTATCCATACAGCGGCCGTTGTGGCTCGCTACTTGGATGATACCCCAGGGACGCATTCAGAGGGCTCAGATACAGCAGAAGCTCCGGACCTTGCTATCCGGAGCTTCTGAGAGAAAGGAGAGTGGGAAGCTTTCTGTCTTCTAATACGGTTGCCACGCCGTAACAGTTCCCTTTCCCTTTTGTTTTTCTGACAAACGATTTGAGTGCGTCTGCAAGGCCGTCTCAGACTAACACCGCACACCCGCGGGAACCGTTTTCAGTGGCTCGTCTGGCACAGGCCGGGTGGGCTGCCCCCGTTTGGTGCAGGATTCACGCCAACCAGAATCGAACACCCAGGTGTACCATCACACTTGAGGTCGGGCACACATCGCATTGGGAAAATCGTTTGGTTTTGGCCTGATTGGCGCGGGAATGATCAGTCAGATGCACGCCGAAGTTGTGAACCGGCTTCCAAATGCGCATCTGGCCGCAGTCACCGCTGTGCCGTTTGAAGCCGCCCGGAGCTTTGCAACGCGAAATGGCGGAGATGCGTGCCAGGACGTGCGGGCGCTTCTTTCACATCCTGACGTAGAGGTCGTCGTGCTCGGCACTCCGTCAGGACTGCATCCTGAGCAGGCTGTGGCCGCAGCGCAGGCCGGAAAGCACGTTCTCATAGAGAAGCCGATAGGCGTCTCACTCGCTGGCGCGGATGCGGCGATTGCAGCGGCCAAACAGGCGGGCGTGAAGCTGGGCGTAGTTTCCCAGCGGCGCTTTGACCCTCCCTGCCGCGCCATCAAACAGGCTTTGGAGCGGGGTGAGTTTGGGCGCTGCGTTCTCATAAACGGGTTTGTGAAGTATTACCGCGAGCCCTCATATTACAGCTCGAGCAACTGGCGCGGCACATGGGCGCTTGACGGCGGTGGAGCGCTCATCAACCAGGGCATCCATACGGTGGACCTCGTGCGGTGGATGGGTGGGCCGGTCAAGAGCGTTACTGGTTTTGCGCGCACACTCAGTCACGATATCGAAGTCGAGGACACAGCCAGCGCAGCCATCGAATTCGAGAGTGGCGCCCTCGGGTGTATCCAGTCCACAACCAGCGCCAGCCCTGGCCTGCATATCAGCGTCGAGGTGCTCGGGGACAAAGGCTCCGCAATTCTCAAGGACTCCGATATTGTGTTCTGGAAGACTGAGACTTCCGACTGCGCTCCGTCACAGGAGGGGCCCAAGACAGGGTCCGGGTCCAGAGACCCGATGGCGTTTTCCGCCTCGGGGCATGCGGCGCAGTTTGAGGATTTTCTCAAAGCCATTGCCGAGAATCGCGAGCCGCTGGTCACCGGGCAGGACGGACGCGACACTCTGGAGCTTGTGCTGGCTGTCTATGAAGCCAGCCGATCGGGCAGGGTAGTGCATCTTCCGTTATAGTCCTGTTCCGTGCGCACTGTTGCGCAATCCCGGACAAACCGCGATAATCTACTGGTTTGGACGGCCTGGCGGCGAGACGTCCAAACGGCTTCATCTGTTCAGAATGTGGCAGTGGCACAGACAATTGAAGCGGGCAGGCGCTGTGATTGCGCTGATGATTTTCGCTTTCACGGCCGCATGTCACGCAGACACGCGCAAGCAGTACAGCGTGGAGGGTAAGGTGGCTAGTGTGCGTGTCTTTCGAAAGGACAGCGCTGTTGTCAGCCTTACCCGGCTGCGGTGGACACACTCGCCGAAGGCGCTTTCGCCTTTGTCAGTCAAAGCGGTATTGTACGGGGACGCGCAGGCGCTTCGTTCGGATCTGCGTCCCGGTACTAAAGTAAGGGCGACTCTGGTGGAATCTGCAGCAGGAAAATGGCACGCTCTCGCTTATACAGTCATGGCGAAGAATGCGAACAACTCAACCAGTCCACCGCCACCGGCTGACAAGAACACCGATACTCTGGTGTTCGGGCTCTGCGTAGAGCCAAATCCTGCAACTCCGCACAGCAGGGTCAGCTTTGCAATGACTTTGCGTAACACCGGCGCTGAGGCCGTCACCTGTCACAGATCCAGCTCACAGCGATTTGAGATCGTCGCTGAGCGCGAGGGTCGGGCTGTGTGGAAGTGGTCAAGCGGCCGGTTTTTTACAGCCGCTATCGAAACCTTCACCGTGCGGCCGGGTGAGAACGTCACCTACAGGGCTGAGTGGGATCTCACTGACGAGGAAGGCCGCGCTGTGAAGCCTGGGACATACCAGATCAGGGCGTGGCTGAAGACTATGGGTAAAGAGCTGCCGCAGGCGGAAGATGTGAGCCTTGCGGTTCGCTGAGGGCCGAGGCGGATACCAAAAGGGCGCCCGTTTGGCCAGAAGCTGTGGGCTGAACCAGTACAGATTGAATTCTTGAGGAGTGCTATGAGTAACAAGCGTGTCTATCTTTTCTCTGAAGGCAACGCCAAAATGCGAGATCTGCTTGGCGGAAAAGGAGCTAACCTGGCGGAGATGACCAACATCGGCCTGCCTGTGCCGCCGGGGTTTACCATCACCACTGAGGCGTGCAATGAGTACACCAGGCTCAAGGCCATGCCTCCGGGGCTTCTCGATGAAGTGAAGGCAGCGCTTGCGCAGGTTGAGAAGGATATGGGACAGAAGCTGGGAGATCCGGCCAACCCGCTTCTTGTGTCCGTGCGCTCCGGAGCCAAGTTCTCCATGCCCGTTATGATGGATACGGTCTTGAATCTTGGCCTCAACGACCAGACTTGCGAAGGCATAATCAAGCTCACGGGCAACGAGCGCTTCGCCTATGACGCCTACCGCCGCTTCGTCATGATGTTCTCGGACATTGTGCTCTCAGGGCAGTACAAGGAGTTGAAGAAGGAGAAGTTTGAGCACATCTTCGACGCTTTGAAAGAGGAAGTCGGCGCCCGGCAGGACACTCAGGTGGATGCGGCCGGCCTGAAAAAGCTGGTCAAGCAGTTCAAGGACTACTTCAAGAAGATCACGGGCGAGGATTTCCCAACTGACCCTCTTCGCCAGCTTGAGCTTGCTGTCGAAGCGGTCTTCAAGAGCTGGAACAACGACCGTGCCATCACCTATCGCAACCGCGAGAAGATTTCGCACGACCTCGGCACTGCTGTGAACGTGCAGACGATGGTCTATGGCAATATGGGCGATGACTCTGGCACAGGCGTGGCCTTCACCCGCGACGCTGCCACTGGCGAGCATACCATTTACGGCGAGTTCCTGATGAATGCGCAGGGCGAAGACGTGGTCGCGGGAGTGCGCACGCCTGAGACCATTGACCAGCTTGCTGAGCACAATCCGGAGATCTACAAGCAGTTTGTGGACATTGCCAGGCTGCTGGAAGATCACTACAAGGATATGCAGGATATCGAGTTTACGATCCAGCAGGGCCGGCTTTTCATCCTGCAGTGCCGCGCTGGAAAGCGCACTCCACAGGCTGCCATTGAGATTGCTGTTGATCAGGTCAATGAAGGTCTCATCACAAAAGAAGAAGCCATCAAGCGCATGCCCCCGGATGTGCCGGGCCTCATGCTTCTGCCTTCGCTGGATTCGGACTACGTGAACCGGCAGAAGCCACTGGTTCTTGCCAAAGGGCTGAATGCCGGCCCCGGTGGCGCTGTTGGAAGGATTGCAATTGGATCACAGTCTGCCCTGAAGATGGCGGCCTCCGGCGATCCGGTGATCCTGGTTGGGCGCGAAACGACACCGGACGACCTGGGCGCCATGCTGGCCTCCGTAGGCGTGCTGACCGCCACAGGCGGCAAGACTTCACACGCCGCTCTTGTCGCCCGGCAGTACGGTATTCCCACAGTTTGTGGCTGTGGTGTGCTGCGTATTGACGACTCCGCGCGCACCATCAGCGCCAACGGCTCGGTCATGAAGGAAGGGGATTTCATCTCTCTTGACGGAACGAACGGGATGGTCTATCAGGGACAGGTCCCGACCAGAGAGCCGCAGGTCTCTGGAAAGTTCGCCACTTTTATGGAGTGGGTTGACTCCTTCCGGAAGATGGGTGTGCGGGCAAATGCGGATACTCCCGAGCATGCAGCCGAAGCCGTAGAGCTTGGTGCGGAGGGTATTGGGTTGTGCCGCACGGAGCACATGTTTATGGGTGACCGTGTGCCACTTGTCCAGGCGATGATTCTGGCTGAGGACGAGAAGGGACGGGACGAAGCGCTGGACAAGCTTCTTCCGCTGCAGCGGGGCGATTTTGTGGGCATTTTCAAAGCCATGGACGGACGTCCTGTTACTGTTCGCCTGATTGACCCGCCCCTGCATGAGTTCCTGCCCAGCCTCGAGGAGCTTCTGGTTGAGACTACAGAGATGCGCGTGAAGGGCGATCTTGGCAAAGACTACATCGCCAAGATGGCCATTCTTCGCAAGGTGCAGGATTTGCACG
This sequence comes from Armatimonadota bacterium, assembly GCA_020846715.1. Taxonomy (GTDB): domain Bacteria; phylum Armatimonadota; class UBA5829; order DSUL01; family DSUL01; genus JADLDK01. The sequence continues at coordinate 41,533 of JADLDK010000026.1, forward strand.
AAGCTAATCCGATGCTTGGGTTGCGCGGTTGCCGCCTGAGCATTTACTTCCCGGGAATCGTCAAGATGCAGGTTGCGGCGATTATCGGCGCGGCCTGTGAGCTCAAGAAGCAGGGCCTGAGCGTTCATCCGGAAATCATGATCCCGCTCGTCGGCGTTGTCACCGAGCTGACCTTCATCCGGGAGCAGCTTGAGCGCGTTGCGCAGGAGACGATGGAGGCTGAAGGCGTGGAGGTCGAGTACAAGTTCGGCACTATGATTGAGATTCCGCGCGCGGCTCTGACGGCGGACGAGATTGCCAGGGAAGCGGCTTTCTTCAGCTTCGGAACCAACGACCTCACGCAGATGGCCTACGGTATCAGCCGCGACGACGCTGGCAAGTTCCTGCCGCTCTATATTGAGAAGCAGATTCTGAACGTAGACCCCACCGAGTCAATCGACGTCAAGGGAGTTGGGAGACTGATGGAGATTTGCGTGGAGGATGCGCGGAAGGTGAATCCAGATATAAAGCTGGGTATCTGCGGTGAGCACGGCGGCGATCCGGACTCCGTAAAGTTCTGCAGCAAGCTGGGTCTGAACTACGTTTCCTGTTCGCCCAAGCGCGTGCCGGTAGCCCGGCTTTCGGCGGCGCAGGCTGAGCTTGAAAAAGACGGCGGTGCGACTCGCGACGTCTAGGAGCCTTCACGGCATTGACTTCTGCGAAGGCCGCCCCGAAAGGGGCGGCCTTTTTCAATGATAACCTGGCTCAGTTTCTGTCGCGTATGTCCGGTCGCTCCCGATCAGCTTTCCAGCAACCCTCTGTGATCCAGCCCCGATAGCAGCATGTGGAAGTAAACCAGACCCGCATAAGGACGCCACGCACTCAGAATCTCGTGCACGCTCTTGTAGTCCAGGGGGGCCTCGATTCCCAGCCAGCTCTGAAGTCTTCCGCGGGCGCCAACATCGTCGCCCGGGAACAGATTCGTACGTCCAAATCCTCGTAAAAGCGCATATTCCGCGCTCCAGCGTCCGATGCCCTTCAGGCGGCTCAGCCGCTCGACTATCGCCTCATCCTCCAGCGGTTCCAGCTCTGCTTCATCAACTTCGCCGTTTGCGAAGGCCTCTCCGAGAGCTATCAGCGAGTTCGCTTTGGCCCGGCTCAGCTTCAGCGCTCGCAGCTCATCAAAATCCGCTGCGGCAAGGGCTTCAGGTTCGGGAAAAGCTGCAAGTCCGCTGGCAGAGTGTTGTCCAAGTGCTGCGCACACCCGGCTCAGTATCTGCAGGCCGACCGTGAGCGTAATCTGTTGACAGCAAACTGCGTTGACCAATGCCTCGAACAATGTCGGGTAGCGCGGTGGATGAAATCCTTGAAAGCGCATGGCCAGCTCCCACAGACGGCTGTCTTTGCGCGCCATCTCGAAAAACGGCTTCATATTCACATTCAACCCGAGCAGCCGCGTCAGAATCGGCGCTGCGTCAACCTCTGCGTCCGTTACGCTCGCCTGCAGCTCCGTTGGCCCGCTCTGGGTGACTGACACTTCCACGGCACCCTTGCGGGTCAGGAAAGCGCGGGAGTAAGTCTGACCATCCCATCGGTCTATCTGGTTGTCCACCCGCCTGCGCAGCGCCCACACGGTGAAATCCAGCCGGAAAGGAGGCGCCGCCTGTATTCTTATCAGTTCACTCACGATAGTATTTTTATCCCCGAGAAGCCGGTGCGGCAATCCTGAGCGCAACCAGACGCTAAATGGAGCGCCAGACTGCGGGTGCGGCAGGTTGAATACTGCGGGGCGGTGAAATCGCTTACTGGAGGAGGCTGTATGAAGCGTTGTGGCTATGTGAGTCTGGTTCAGATTCCGCTTCAGGCTCGGGTATTAGTAGTAGCGGTTGTAATTGGAGGAGTTGTGGCGATGGCGGCACACGCGCAGACGGGCAGTACAACAGGCTTTGTCGAGAAGTTCAGTTCTACAAAGCTGCCATCCCCGTTGCGCTGGCATGCGCCCGTGCCGGGACCGGTGTACCGCATCAGTAATGGCGCCCTCCACATTGAACTCCCTGAATCCGTGGGTGGATTTGACGTCTGGACAGAGTCCGATAACGCTCCCTCGCTCTTTGCTGAGGCGCCTGTGGGAGACTGGGACATGTCTGCGCGTATCCGCCTGGAGCATGTGCCAGCGGAGGCAGAGTTCCACGCAGGGCTGGCGGAGCGCTTCTCAGATGGGCACACGATGCTATGGGGACCTTATCAAAGCCGGCGTTTCACGGGAGTTGATGGACGGCAGATATGGCTTGAGCGCACGGGTGAAGGGCGGATGGATGCGCTTTCAATGTCTGGAGATGTAGTGGATTTGCGCGTTGAAAAGCGGGGCGCGCACTACACGTTCGCCCTGCGCCGTGAGGGAGAAGCCTCCTGGAGTGAGGTCGCAGCCACCTCTTCACTCAGCGAAGCGAAGCAGGTTGGCGTCGTGGTGAAGACATTTTCTTCGGATGGAGGCCGTTCACAGCCGGTCTCTGTGGCGGTGGAGGAGCTCGCGCTGACACCAGTGGAGGAAGCGAGCGCAAGCGCAAATGACGGCTCTGTCAGGATTGACGTCACACGCGATGGCCTGTTCAAAGTGGATCGCAACATATACGGGCACTTCATTGAGCACCTCGGAAAGTGTATTCACAGGGGCCTGTGGGCGGAGCTTCTGAACAATCGGAAGTTCGCCGGGTCAACCTCGGCAAAGGGAGTTATTGAGCGCTGGGAGCCGGTTGGTACGGCGGACTTTTCTGACGGACACGACGATCCCTACACGGGCGGACAGTATCAGCGCATCGTTCTGACTGGCGCTCCGGCTGGCATTGCTCAGGCGGGAATTGGGTTGATTGCTGACAAGAGCTACGATGTGCGCATCATCGCCCGCGCGCCTGACCAGAAGGCCAGCCTTCGAGCGCGGCTCGGTGCGGCAGAGGTGGAGGTCGGCGCCCCGCGTGTGACCTGGCAGGAGTTCAAGGTGACCCTGAAAAGCGCTCAAAACACGGCGCAGGGACGCTTTGAGATTCTCGCATCCGGCTCAGGCCGAGTGGATATCGGCTGTGTCTCCGTCATGCCCTCAGACAATCTGCAGGGCTTCCGGCGTGACGTGATTGAAACCGTGCGGGCTATCAAACCGCCGAATGTCCGGTGGCCGGGTGGAAACTTCGTCTCCGGTTACGACTGGCGCGAAGGCATTGGACCCCGGGACAGACGTCCGCCGCGCTGGGATCGAGCCTGGCGCGCGTGGGAGATGAACGACGTCGGGACAGATGAGTTCATAGACTTCTGCCGTCTGCTGGACACGCAGCCCTATATTTGCGTGAATGCGGGGGAGGGCACGCCACGACAGGCTGCGGAGTGGGTAGAGTATTGTAACGGCTCAACGAACACGGCGATGGGCGCTCTGCGCGCAGCTAACGGCCATCCGCAACCGTACGATGTCCTTTTGTGGGGCACCGGTAACGAGATATGGGGTGACTGGCAACTGGGGCACGTCAGCGCCGTGATTCACGCGCTAAAAGCGGTGGAGTTGGCGCGGGCGATGCTCGCAGTGGATCCACGGCTGAAGCTTGTGTTGTGCGGTGTGGATGGCGACAGCTATGGTGACTGGAACCGCCAGATTCTTCCTGTCGCCGGACAGTACCACGACTATCTTGCTGTCCACTACTACAAACGCGCAAGCTTCGCTGATCCGCCAGCCCTGCTCTACGAAAGCGTTGTCACTGCGCCGGACGACGTAGAGCAGCGTCTGCGCCACACCCTCGAGATCATCAGAGAGAAGATTCCCCAGCGTCCGATTCCCGTCGCCTTTGACGAGTGGAACGTCAGCTATGCAAGAGCATTGCAGCAAAATCCGCTCACCGACCAACCGCCGCTTGCTGATGCTTTGTTTGAAGCTGGTGTCTTCCACGCGATGATCCGGCTGGGCGATCGCGTGACGCTGGCCAATCTCGCGCAGCTTGTGAATGTGCTCGGGCTGCTTCGCGTGTCAGACACAGAGGTCCTCAAGACGCCGGGTTTTCTGGCTTTCGAGATGTATGCGCCACACTTCTATGGTCAGGCGCAGAGCGTGACGCTTCCAGAGCGCTTGCGCGGGCTTGTTGACATTGTCGCTGTGCGTCCGGAAAACGCAGGGACCCTTGCGGTCGGCCTCATTAACCGCAGTCTGGACCGCGCATGTCCGGTTACGTTAGCGCTCAGTGGATTCAAGCCTCAGCGCGTCAGCCTGATGCGCATCAACGCAAGCTCCATCGAAGCCACGAATACCTGGAAGAATCCTGATGCCATCAGAATCCTGCGCGAGAATCCGAAGTGGACGCCGCACTGGGAGCTGCCTGCGCACTCTGTCACAGTGCTGCTGTTGAGTGAGCGCTAGGCCTGAGATTCGGACTCAGCTTCTGCGGCCATCGCCAGCGCGCCATTTGCTCCGTCCGCTGTCCCTCTCACTCCGGAGACGACAGCTCCAAGAGCCGCAACGATTGCTGCCGCCAGAAAGCAGGCGCGAGAAGCGAAGAACACGACTTCCCCGGAGAGGTCGCGGGGCCCAGTCAACGTGGTGAATATAGCGCCTGCCAGCCCGACGCCGCACGCCATCCCCGTATTGCGGGCTGTCGCAAGCATTCCGGAGGCTATGCCCTGCCGGTTGGCCGGCGCTGCGCCCATGAGAGCAGAGTTGTTGGGAGAGGTGAATAGCCCGGAGCCCAGTCCGGAAAGGGCGAGGCTGAGCGCGATGTAGGTCAGAGGTGTCGCTTGTCCGACTCTTGCCAGCATCAGGCTGCCTGCCGCAAGCGCCAGCATGCCGGCTGTGGCTGGAAACCGCGTGCCTATGCGGTCGGAGAGCGTTCCGCTGAGCGGTGCGACAATGGCCATTACCAGAGGTTGCGCTGTCATCACCAGGCCGGCTCTGGCCGCATCCAGCCCGCAGCCCTGGATCAGATAGAATGGCAGGATAAACAGCACAACATAGCTGGTCGTGTATTGCAGAACAGCACTCACTGTAGAGGTCGAGAACAGCCAGCTTCGAAACAGACTCAGGTCCAGCATGGGCTGGCGATCTATATGCTCCCACCAGAGAAACACGCTCAGGAGAACGGCCGAAGTCGCGACAAGCCCCAGCGTTAGCGCAGACTTCCAGCCCCAGGCATGTCCCTGGTTGAGCGCCAGAAGCAGACACACCAGACCTGAGGTGAAGAGCGCTGCGCCAGTGAAGTCAAAGCGTTCGTGTCCAGCGCCCGGATCTTTTGGGATAAAGCGCCAACCCAGCCACAGTGCAAGGGACCCTGTCGGCACGTTGATATAGAACACCGACCGCCAACCGAGTGAGTGCGCCAGAAATCCTCCGAGCGCCGGCCCGACAGTCAGACCGAGATAAGTCATTGTTGCCTGCAAGCCCAGAGCTTTTCCACGTTCTGAAGCCGGGAAGCCGCCTGTGAGAATAGCTGGTGCGTTAGCGAAAAGCATAGCTCCGCCGACCGCCTGCACACCCCGAAACGCTACCAGCCACCAGACGCTCCATGACAGCCCGCACAACCCAGAGCTGATGACAAAGATGATGAAGCCCGTGAGATAGATGTTTCTGTGACCGCGCATGTCGCCCAGGCGGCCAAAGCTGAGGAGCACGCCGCTGAGGACCAGTAGATAGACTGTGACAATCCACTCCACGGATGCGACGTCTGTGCGCATCACCTCGCGGATGACCGGCAGTACGACGTTGACAACGCTTGCGTCCAGCGCAGACATGAAAGTGCCGGCGCCTATCGCCAGCAGAATCATCCACTTGCCGGTATCGTTGGGCGCGGATAGAGGCCGAGGGCTGTTCATACAGCAGGGAGTATAGTCGCCCCGCTTCCGCCTGTCAGCCCCGGCGAAGGCATTCACTCACCCAGGGCAGCGTCTGGTTTTAGTCCGCTCCCGCGCCCCAGCCGCCGGCGTACGGCAGATAGTCTCTCCACGCCTCATTGCGCTGGCCATCTACGTACTTCGTGAGGCTGACGAAAGGAACCCACTTTGGCCGTCTCGGAGGATGCGTCAGATGGAAGCCGATCTGCTGGAGGCTTTTGTCGCCCTTCTTGATGTTACATTTGCGGCAGCAGCAGACCAGATTCTCCCAGTCCGTGCGTCCGCCAAGCCGGCGCGGGATGACGTGGTCAATGGTCAGCTCATGTGAGCGCGCGCCGCAGTACTGACAGGTGTAGTTGTCCCGTGCGAAAATTGAGCGCCTCGACAACCGCAGCCGTGGATACGGCCGCTTGATATGATAGCGCAGCCGCACAACGGAGGGACTGATCATCGTGGTACTGCACGAATGGATCTCCATGTGATCGCTATGCAGCACATCCACCTTGCCGAGGTAGATCAGCCCGATAGCCCGCTTCATATTGCAGATGTTAATCGGTTCGTAGTCGCTGTTCAGGACCAGGACATCCTGGTTGAGTGGGTTCATATATGTCCCATCGCTGCCAGAGGCTCAGCCATCTCACTGGCGTATTAGCCCCTCGGAGCGCGGACCGGCAACAAAAAAGCCCGCTCTTCGTCAGGACGAGTGGGAGCGGACTTCAGGCGCGCAAAAACATCTGGCCAGAGGTTGAATGGCGGAAGACGAACTCTTCCAGCGCCCTCTGTCTATCCTTGAGGCAAATCGCGTTGTGTTCAGGTGGGGTGGCGTTCATTCAGTTGACACCCGGGAAAAGCGCCGGCGAACCGGCGCAAAAACCTTTCCCAACTCTTTTATTATAAAAAGCCGGGACAAGGCGTGTCAAGACGTCTTTCGGACGGGGTGATCTGAGGGTTATCAACGGGTGCGCATGGCTCTCGTTTGCAGGCTATGCTATGATGGTTTCTGGAGAGCGGATCGCGGTGCAAAGCGAGCCGCCAGAGGACAGTTAGGTTTGCGTCTTGTCACGCTGTTAAAGGGAAAAATCCACCGGGCCACTGTAACTGACGCCAATGTTGACTATGTTGGCAGCGTCACGGTGGATGCGGACTTGCTTGAGCGCGCGGGCATTCTGGTTGGGGAACTGGTGCACGTGTGGAACGTCACAAATGGTGAGCGCCTCACTACGTACGCCCTGGCGGGTGAGCGCAATTCCGGTATTATCCAGGTGAATGGATCGGCGGCCCATCGGGCAAAAGCGGGTGACAAAGTCATCATTGTTGCGTTCATACATACAGATGAGCCTGTGGAGCCCAAAGTCGTTCTCGTGGACGACGCCAACAAGTTTGTCAAGTATCTCTAGGCGCCTGCGCTTGAGCGGGGCGCGGGCATCATCTCGCTTTTGTCTCGTATCTGACAGGCACAGGAGCCAACACATGCGATTTCCAGACAGCGTCTGGCCTTACCGAACTATCCTGCTTGCGTGCGTTTCGCTCGCCCTTGTTGCCGCGCCCTCTTCCAGTTATGCGCTAAATGAACAGAAGCTGGGAGAGCAGTACCACCAGGAGTTGCAGAAGCAGTATCGTGTTTACAAAGACCCCCGCGTGACGGAAATCGGCAGGAGAGTCAGCGACGTCGCTGGCATTCATGATGTCGAGTTTTTCGCGATTGATATGGGGCGCAACGACCAGCCTAACGCCTTCCAGATTCCAAACCACATCTACGCAACCAAGAGCCTCCTCAAAGAGTTTGACGACACCGCGCTGACCTTCATTCTGGGGCATGAGCTTGGGCACCAGAATGGGCACCATCTCGCGAAGCAGGTAAAGAAGAATCAGACCATCGGGATAGGCGCGGCAATTCTGGGCGCCATCATAGGTGTGCGGCCCAACACCGTCGGAGACTATGCCATCAATATCGCGGGTGGCGCTCTCGTGAACCAGTATTCGCGCGAGCAGGAGACCGAAGCCGACACCTTCGGTCTTGAAGTCCTGCATGACCTGGGGATTCCTTACCAGAAAGCCGCTGACTCGTTCAAAAAGCTGGCCGGAGACCGCAAAGAGGACAAGACCATGAACACGCTCTTCGGGTCTCACCCTCTGATGGCCAAGCGGATTCAGAACGCCGCTTCGGCCGGGGAGTGGCTGGGGATGCGCGCGGTGGATGTGTTTGATGGGCCGGCCGGGCACTTCGCCGTCGTTTGGCCGCATCCAACCGAGGGTGAGCTACCGCCTGATCTTCAGCGTCTCAGACAGAGTGTCCGCGTCGAGCTCAGCCGGCAGGGAATCAAGCTCGCTGTGAACCAGCCGTCCAGCACCCTGCCCATCTGGACCAGGCTCAGCAGGCTGGAAGTGCTGGAAGGTCAGGATATCGACTACGTGGCGTCGCAGATAAAGGCCGACCGGATGATCGCGGGTACACGAATTGACAAAGGCCGGTGGCAGGGCGTCATTCTGGATGCGGGACGCAAAGAGCGCCAGGACATCAACTGGGACGCTACAAACCCCGCGCGGCTGGCTTCTCAGATAGCCAGCGCCGCTTCATCCGGCTAACCCACAGGGTCCGAAAGCCTTTTCGTTTCGGCTCGCTCGCTTGCCTGTCTTCTGTTGACCGACCAATCTACCGGTTGATCAACGCACACCAGAGTTCGGGCACTTCACAAAGTGAAAGGCCCGGAGCGCCTTGCTCCGGGCCGGTCAGGATGGGAGGGAGAGCAGCCTGGCCAGCCGCTTGATTACTGGCCAGACCGCCGCTCTTTTTTTGTCGAGGCGTTTTGCGGGTCTTTCCGTACCCCGCGCACATCTGTGTGCGCCCATGCCGCACGCCCCCGCGGCATATCTGAAACTCTTTTCTTCGGCTGGTGTGTCCTAAGGCACAGAGGGCTTCTGTGAAGAAGCGCTCACTGCGTCAGCCCGAGTCTGCGAGTGAGTCCGGAGGGCGCCGACACCCACCAGCAACAGGGCGGCGGCGCCGATCCAGACGAGGTTCTCAAGGAGTCCGATGAACCTTTGCATAAGGCCGCACGGACTGTTATTCTGCTGGAAGGAGGTCGTCATGAGGTTGTCATTATGATAATGCCACGCCCGGGGCACACAGCAATGCTGTCGCATGTACCGGTATTGCCTATCTCTTTGCTAAGCGCTTCAATGTGACAGATCAGATACTGTCCTCCTCAGGGCTATCCCCCTGTTTACACAGCGCGAGCGTTGACTGTTGCGTAGTCAGTGCAGTAAGATAGGTTTTCTGGGAGCAGCCGGCCAACTGTGAGCGTCAAAGGCTGCAATGCGAAAGAAGAGGGGAAGTCAGGATGAGACTCAAGCGACTTGTTGTGTGGTTTGTTGGCGCTGTGGCAGGGTTGTCTGTCACTGGAGCGCAGGCGACGCCGCAGCCAGCTTACATTTCCGGTGTGGGTGAGCCTTACGGGGTGAATGGCAATCTTGATGCGATGAACGCAGCCTTTGGCTCGGGAAACTGGCAGCGCTTGACGTTCTCAAATGCGGTGGCCTCCGGCGCTTTTACCCCCGGCAACTACAGCATGCTCTTTTTCGACGGCAGCGACGGATACGACGGTGAGTTCACCACCTTTATTGGGGCCAACAAATCAGCGCTTGAGAACTACGTCAGCGGCGGCGGGCACGTCTTTCTGAATGCCGCACGGCAAAGCGGAGCCGATTTGGATCTGGGCTTCAGTGTGACTCTCCATTTCTACCAGGACAAGAACGCCTCTGCTTACGACTCCAATCATCCGATCTTTCACGGGCCGCTCTCGCCTACCGGAACCTCCTGGAACGCGACCTACTTCTCGCACGACTACATTGTCAGCTCAAACGCGCAGACCATTATTAAGAACGGCATTGGGAATCCGATTCTGGCGCAACTCAACTACGGAAGCGGCGTAATCCTCTTTGGCGGCATGACCCCCAGCAGCTACCACAGCCCGGGACCAGAAGCGCTCAATTTGCGCGCAAACATTCTCAGCTATACGAATAATTACGTCGTTCCCGAGCCGACTTCGCTTCAGATGGGACTGATGCTGGCCTTTGGAGGCTTTGGGCTGCTGCGCTCCAAAAAGCGCTGAGAACAGCCCTCACCTCTTTACAATCCCAGCACAAAGCGCGCCAGGATAACAGGCGACACCCCTGCGTTTGTCTGGCGCACCGAGCTGATACCCGTGACCTGTACCCACGCTCCCGGAGCCTGAACCGGCGCCGTGCCGGTCCACACCCAGACACCTGTAGCGCCTGACCCATCGCGCAGTCCGCTTCCGTCGTCGAAGTAGAAGCCGTCAGCGCCTACTGATTTTACCTGCCCGACGCTGCGGATCATCAATCCAACGTTGTTCAGGTCCACTGAGTCTGAGACCCCGGGCGTCTTTGAGTTGAAAGCGGAACCACCCAGGTGTGAGTGGCGCAGAATAAGTGGGCGCAGAGGTGTGGTGGGTGAGCCTGGAGTGACAATGCAGTCCACCAGACGACGTTCGCCGTCAATCAGCGCAAGCCGTCCACTGACCTGTGCCATCCGATCTGCGGAAATTGCTACTGGTGAGTCCACTCTGATTCCTGAGGCCCGGCTGTCATCCTCAATGTAAAATCGGCCCGGAAAGACCGCTGTGACAACTTTTGGCGTCAGCGACACAGCCTCACCGTCATCCAGAGCCTTGGCCTGCGCTATGGTCGCCAACTGGGAAACGACGCTCACGCCCGGCGAGCTCAGGACAGCAGACGTGAGGTACTGGTTGTTGACTGCGCGCACGGAGACATAGTAGGTGTGTCCCTGCTGCAGCGTTAGTCCCGCAATCGCCGCGGACGTATCCGTTCCTGCGTCTGTCCAGCCTTTGATATCCGAGAGACCCGCAGCGCTGCCAACAGCGTACTCAAAGCGCAGTATTCCGCTCTCCGGATCCGATCCTGCCCACTGCGCATTTAGCGTGGTGAGCGACGTAGTGTAGGTCTCATCTGAGACAGACGTCATAACCGGCGGTGTAGAGTCACTGCTCTTCAGAACCCATTTCACCGCGTCCGCGCTCACGTAACGTGTGTCCGCGGAAAGATTGGTCAACTCGACATAACCCGCCGTGCCCGCCGCAAAGGGCAGATTTTCACCGATAAGGAACCAGCCACCTTGATTGGGTGTGTCGGAGTTCTGATTCTGCACGCTCGTGACCTGCCCGCCGTCGTAGTGAACTGTGTAGGGCGCGGAGCTGTTGCGGTTCTGCCCCATCTGATAGTACGCGTACACGTCGTACAGTCCCGCGGCTGGAAGGTTCGGCCGCCACGTACAGGAGCGCGTCGGGCTGGCTGGCGGTACGGTTCCACTACCGCTTGTGTACAGATAGTCCGCCCCGATTTTCGGAACAGACGCGCTGGCCCCAACGCTCCACGAACCACTTGGTGACGTGTCCTGCCATCCCGGGTCGGAGTTGTCAACCAGGTACTCCACCGGGATTGGCGGCGTTGTAAAGGTCAGGTCGCCTGATGCGCCGGCGCCATACGGGTTGGCGGAGAGCGCTTGATAGTGGTAGGTCTGATTCGGAATCAGGCCGCTGAGCGTAATCTGGTGTGTAAGTGTCAGATTTCCATTCTGCTCCTGTTGTCCGTAGGATACGCCCGGTCCATACTTTACAATCGAATCCGATGGTGCGGCAGTCTTCCACGTGATGACAGCGGACGTCGGCGAAGGCGCTGACTGAATATCGCTGATTCCGGGCGGCCCGTACGTCGTAAAGGTGTAGTCACTGGATGTGGACGTCCCGCTTGGGGCAGTTGATTTTACGCGGAAGTGGTAGGTCGTGCTGGGGAGAAGACCCGTGAGAGCCATGCTGTGGGAGGTTACAGGCGTATTGTCTATAGATGTGCTCTGCCCGTAAGCCGCCGTTATTCCGTACTCCACTTGTGAAGAGGCTGCCTGGTCGGTAGTCCATTGGACCGTGGCCGAAGTGTTGGTTACCGAGTTGACACCCACTCCGGATATCTGCGGCGGCGGTGTGCCTCCCAATACGAAGTTTTGCTCCGACATCAGACCAGCCGTCACGGTCACGACCGCAGACTGATTCGGATATCCAGCTTTCGAGCAGGTGACCGAGTAGCTCCCTGGGGCCAGGTCTATGAAGGCATAGAAGCCCGTTCCGTCACAAGTCATCGTCCGGTTCTCTGGACCGGTCAGTGTGACGGTGGCGCCGTCCGCCCAGTCTCCAGTTGACTGAATCGTAGCTGTGCCCATCAAGTGCCCTTTGGTCGGATTGGTTTTCCATGGCATTGCGGGCAGGTCTTCCCAGGTCGGAGTAACCTGGGAGACGAGCGACGGGCTGAAGTTGTCCCATGTTCCGCCGTTGTAAGGCACGCGGTAGGAGTAGCCGCTGAAGCCATCCGCGTAGTTACCGGCGGGCGAAGGGTTGCGTGTCATCTGGAGCTGGAGGATAGCATTGGAGAGTGAGTTGAGATATATCCCCGGGCCAATGACCATCTGCCTGTTGGCTTTGCGGTCTTTCTCGAAGTTCATCCAGCGGATATAGTCGTTTGGCAGCGATGCGTTGTTGTAGTACGTCATCGGTACTGCAAAGTCCAGAATGCCTTCCTGGAGCCACGAGTCCCAGTCAGAGTAAACTTCGTAGTAGGGGCGGGTATTCATAAATGCAGCGCGAGTGGAAGCGACGGGGGAGGGGTTCCACGTCACAACTGAGGCGGACTGCTTCACCCAGGGCTTGTATTTCTGAATGTTCGCATAGACTTTGCGCACAACGGAGGTGACCTGGTCACGGCGCCACTGGCTGAACTGTGGGTCTGACGGTGACGGCTGCCCAGTGCGTCCGAATCGCTCGTTGAACCGCGCAACGCTCACCGGATTGTAACCCTGGTTCCCTCCCGTAAAGCGGATGTAGTCGTAATGCAGGCCGTCAATGTCGAAGTTGCGCACCAGATCCATGCACACATCAACAATATACTGCTCGCACTTCGGGTGTCCCGGATCGAAGGCTTTGTCGTCGGTCTCGTTACCGTTGTTGTCCAGTGTCACCCAGTAGTTGTCCAGATCTGCCGGGTTGTTGTGCTGATAATAGACCGGTGAGGCAGTCGCGCCGCTGGCGGTGGCAAAAGTGACAATCCAGCAGTGCACTTCGATGCGTTTCTTGCCGCCGGTGGTGTCGTGGGCCGCGTTGATCATCGCCTGAAGCGCGTTGTAGTTCGCAGGAGAAAGACCAGAGAAGTACGGTTCGCCCATTCCTGACGGATAGCACACATCGGCGCGTCGGCGGACCTGAACAATTACGGCATTACAGTTTGTGTTGCGGATGACCCCTTTGTTGTTGGGATCGCCAACCTTTCCGAGCAGCTTTTCAACCTGGGTCTGGTTGAGAAGCCCCGCGCCCCAGGCATCCACCCAGAATGCGCGAAACTCATCGGCTCTGGCGTCGCTGCAGGCCAGCGCCAGAACCAGCGCGCAGGCAAGCGCCACTGCTGTCCGCGATATGCGGCATATCTTCATATCCATTCTCCTCTTGTCGCACAGGCGCGGGCTGCAGATGCCAAAGGATTGCCAGAAAAGCGCCAGATACCAACCGTTGTCCCATATCTACTATAAGGCTCTCAGGCTCTTTTAGTCAATAGTGAAACCGATTTCGCACCGTCCTTCCCCGTAGCCAGTCACCGGTCCGAAAAATCCGCAAAAGTTTGCAAACGACCCTCTTGCGCGGACAGGGAAAGTGTGAGACAATGCTAACGTCGCTTGTGGGAGCGCTCCCATAGACGGCGGAAGAGCGTCTCTGTGAGAGGAGGTGCTTTCACAGAGGGGCGCAGTGATCTCTCATTCTGGCTTCAGGCGTGAGGCTGGTCGCCTTGCGGGAAACGCTTACTGTATTTGTCGTGGGAGCGCTCCCAAATATCTTGGAGTATGGGTGGCCAGGTCGTCTGGACTGGCTGTTATGAACAGAGTCTGGCTCTTGACAACAGCGCTGATGCTGATATGCTCTCACAATGTTGCCGCCAACCTCCTGGCCAACGCCGGGCTTGAGTCGGCAGATAGTGGCGCGCCGCCCGACCCGATTGGCTGGACCGAATACGGGCCGGACCTCACTGGTGAACGCTCCCTGACCCATGCCCGCTCTGGCGCCGCCAGCGCCAAGCGCTGGACCGGAGGCGACTTTCAGGAGTACGGATACTATCAGGACTTTCCTGTTGTCCCCGGACGTGAATACGTCGCATCCGGCTATCTGTTCAGCCCTGCGGGAGATGCGCTCTCAGGCTCCAGCTACGCCTGCATTCGCCTCGAGTTCTACAACGCGCAGAATCAACTCCTGCTCACCAGGCAGAGCCCGCGGCTGCACTCTGCAAACAGCGCATTCCAGAAGTATTCGACCGTGGCCGTGGCGCCTGGCCTGGCGTCGCACGGGCGCTTTGTGTACGGGGTCGGCGGGGGCGCCTCTCCACATCTTGGAGCGGCCTATCTGGACGATGCCAGCGTGATAGAAACGGATATCTCCGCGCTGGATGATGAGCAGTTTCTGGACTTGCTGCAGCGGCGCATCTTCGATTTCTTCTGGAATGAGTCCAGCTCAAAAGGCCTCATCAAAGACCGCGCAGGCAATTTCTCACCCGACAGCTACACTCACTCTAGCATCGCGTCTGTCGGTTTTGGGCTCCCGGTGATCTGCATAGCTGAAGAGCGCGGCTGGGTAGGTCACGCCGACGCTTATCAGCGCGTTTACCAGACTCTTCTCAGCTTTCGCGATGAGCTGTACAACGATCACGGGTTTTTCTATCACTTTGTGAATATGAACACCGGCCAGCCGGCGCCTGGCAGTGAGATTTCCACGATTGACACGGCGCTGTTCGTATTCGGAGCGCTTATGGCGGGTGAGTACTTCGCCGCCCGCTACGGGGATGATTCCCTTAAGCAGATAGCCGGGCAAATTTACGATCGCGTGGACTGGCCGGCGCGATACGCGGGCTGGAGCACCTATTCTGAATACATCATGATGGATTTGCTGGCGATGGGGTCCGCCACGCACCCCATGCCCTCGTCCATCTGGAACATCATCAACAGGCCTTTGCGTGACAGCATCACCACCCGTCCTCTCGATCATAGTTATCCGCGCTACTTCTATCCGGTTCTGTTCGTCCACCAGTACCCGCACTGCTTCATCGATTTTCGCTTCCGCAACGATGCCTACACACCCATCTGGACCTATTTCGACAGCTCCACGCAGAGCACGATAACCAACAGACTCTACTGCATAGATCACTCTGTCTCCAGCGGTTCCGCGCTTCCGAAATTTCAAAGCTACGGACCCGATAGCTGGGGGTTGACCGCAGGCGACAGCCCGGACGGCTATGAGGCAATCGGCGAGGCGGAGCCGAATCAGAGCGAGCCTCAGGGTTCGCGCGGCATTGACGGCACAGTCTTTCCGCACGGCCCCGGCGGATCGGTCATGTTTGCGCCGGACATCTGCGTACCGGCACTGCGCTGGATGTTTGACACCTACGGCGACAGAATCTGGGGGCGCTATGGCTTCTCCGATGCGTACAACGTTGACAGGAACTGGTGGGGTCCGGACGTTATTGGCATTGATGCAGGTTCCATGTTCCTCAGCATTGAGAACTACCGTACCGGCAGGCCGTGGCGCTATTTTATGGCCAACTCCGGCATCCGGCGTGGACTGAGCGCAGCCGGATTCACAGGCCACCCGCAACCCTCCACCGACGACTTCAACGACGGCCCGGTCAATGCCTGGAACGGTGGATGTGACAGCGGCGTGACCTACGTTTCGATTCCCTACCAAAATCCGTGGGTCAACGGGCAGGCGCTGCGCGTCAGCTCCCAGCAGCCTGGCGTGCTTTGTTTCGGACGACTAGACCTTACCTATGACGACTATATCAGTTTCCATGTGCGCGGAGAAGCCGGAGGTGAGAGCCTCACTGTCAGTCTGCAGGATGCGTCCGGACGAATTGCTCAGGTCAACACAGGCGCGTATCTCACGGGAGCGCTGGTGAGTAATCAGTGGCAGCGCGTACAGATTCCGCTGGCAGACTTGGCGGGGCTCCACTGGCCTTCCATTGAACGCCTCACTTTCACGCTCAGCGCGCCGTCATCAGCCGTTCTTATTGACTCTCTCGGGTTCTACGGATCTCACCCGGACGGCGGAGCAGCGCCACTAAGCTCCATTGGCGCGGCGGCGCAGTTACCTGACGGGGAGTCTGTTTCTCTGTCCGGCCTGGTTGTCACTGAGAACTTCGGCGCTTTCTTCTACGTGGAGCAGGCGGACCGATCTGCGGGTATCAAAGTCGCCTCTCCTGCTGCTCTGGTTCCTGGAGATGTTGTCTCGATAAAAGCAGAGCTTGCCACCGTTGATGCAGAGCGCTCGCTTGTCAATCCCGTCATCACCAGAACCGGGCACGCACAGCCGCCGTTACCGCTTGGCGCCACTCCTATGACGATCGCCGGAGGAGCGCTACCTCTGACCGGGCTGCGGGTGCGGACCTGGGGTGTCGCTGGCGAGACGGTGGCGGATGAGTTTACTGTTTCGGACGGAGGGAGGAGCCTGACTATCTCCGCTCCCGCACTGCCAAAGCCGGCGCCCGGGCAGTTTGTCGTTGTTACCGGCGTGGCCGGAGCGCGAAGCGCCTCCGGTGCGCCTCTGCCACTCGTGAGAGTGCGCCAGGCCAGTGAGATTAATACCGCGCCGTGACCGCGGTCGCTGCGCGGTATCCTGTTTGGAAGTATCTTCGACACTCTATCGAAAAAAGGAGACATCGCATGAGAAGCTGCACTTGGCTGACGCTGGGACTCCTCAGTTGTATGCTAGCACCGGCGGCTCTGCCGGCGCAGAACCTGCTGTTGAATCCCAGCTTTGAAATCGACCCTGTTGAGGACGGCATCGCGCCTGGGTGGGCCAAGTATCGTTCGGGAGATGGAATGGACGGCTGGTTGAAACCGTGGAGCGGGCCGGACTCAGACTGGGTCGCTGTGGCAGGCCAGTGGGCGCCGGGACAGTGGGTGCTCTGGGGCCAGAGTGTTCCGTGCACACCTGGCAAGAATGTCACTTTTCGCATCTGGTCGGGAGGTTATCCGGGCTTCACCGGTTCAACATCGGCGAAGCTGGAGTTCTACTATCCCAATCAGGAAGGCGGTTCTATGGCGATTTCCACCGCCGAAAGCTCGATCATCACCGGTACGCACCCGTGGAGCCTGCAGGAGATAAGCGCCACTGTTCCGGCGCAGGCGGCGCGTGTCCGGGCTATGGGCTGGATCCAGGGCGCCGCCGCAAGTCCGGCCACTGGAAGCGCCAAGTTCGACGATGCGTATCTGGAGACTTCCAGCATACCTGCCATGGTGACGCCTGGGGAGGCGAAGGGTCTTGCGGACAACACGCAGGTCTGGCTGAAATGGCCGGTGGTCGTGCGTGATAACGGCAGCGACACGGCCCACACAGACTGCTACGTCACAGGGTATCATCGCGAAGGCACGGTACGTGTTACCTCTAACAGTCCCATTTATAGCAACGGCGCACCTGTCGCGGTCAGACTTGGTGCGATGCTGCACGTGGTTGGAACGGTCACAACGGTCAACGCAGAGAAGGTGGTTCAGGCTTCGGACGTCGTGCCCACTAACTGGGATGGCCCGTGGCCGAAAGCCATTACGATGAATACCCGGTCTATGTCCCTCCTGCCGGATACCTCAGGCCTGATTGCGCGGTTGGTCGGTAATGTCAGCTGGGTATCGGGTGACAAGACCTTCTTCTATCTGGACGACGGCGCCAATGTCCCGGCGGAGGGCGCAAAGACCGGGATAAAGGTCTACCACACAGCCAGCCCGGACGACTATCCACAAATCGGTGACACGGTGTCCGCTACCGGCATTGTGTGGACAGAGCAGGGTGCAGACAGCAAGACCTACTACAACCTGACCACGCGCAAATCATCAGACTTCGCCGTGCTCAATATTGGCAGTGGTGGCGTCGGACGTAATCTCCTGCTGACCCCGGGATTTGAGTCAGGATCGGAAGCCTGGACCCTTCCAGATTCCAGCGTAGCTCCAGAGGCCTGGGCGGCCCTCAACGGCGCCAAAGGGATGGCGTTCTACACCTGGGATTCCTACACAGATATTTCGTTCCATCAGACAGTTCCAAACATTGTGCCGGGCGCAACCTACGAATTCAGCGCTCAGCTCAAAGAAGAACCGAACCATATCGGGACTATCAAAATGATTATCGAATGGCTCGACTCTTCCAACAACCCCATCGTTCCCTCAGCGGATCTGACCGTTGATCCGCCGGACAACTGGGGCAAGTTCATCCTGAGCGCTGTCGCTCCTGCGGGCGCAGCTTCGGCGAACTTCACCTTCGCCGATACCAATCATTCACCAAATCTGGAAAATCCGAATCTCCAGGCGGTGATGGTGGACGATACGGTAGCAAAGATAACGGCAATGCCGTAAGAGTTGAGTTTTGCCAGCCGGGCAGACGCGTATCGCTTGCGTCTGTCCGGCTGGCAGACGACGCCGGGCCGGCCGCTCTGTCTTCCACGGCCGGTTCGCTGACACAGAAAAGGAGGAAGGACAAGTGAAAAGAATGCTGTGGCTGCTTCTGCTGGTGCTTGGCGCCAGCCAGGCGGCCTTCGCATACGATCCCGTTTCCAGCATAAACGGGGTGACATTTCAGCTTCGCAGGTTCAATGACGACAGCGACTCTATCGTCACGACTGTGAATAACTATCCGAGCTACATCAAAATCCAGGACTCAAAGCTCGATGGTGACGGAACCGGAGCGGAGTGGGCCAACCGGCATGCGTGGTTCTTCTCGAACGACGGCGGCGCGACCCGCTTCCAGTTTGCCAACCACACGTACTTTGAGCTCTTCGCGGACGTAACAGTGACCGGCGACGCGGCGGGAGGAAAGGACCACGAGGCAGGCTTCTTCTTCGATCTGAACGGGTGGGACGGCCAGATGATGGTCAACACCAACGGGCAGATCGCCGCCTTTGGGTATGTTCTGCCGTACTATGCCTTTCTGACTCCGTACTCAGCCGGGTCCACCGTGCGCATCGGAATGAAGTACTTCTACGATGCGGGCGATGGCAAGAACAAGATCAAATACTACGCCGGCAACGAGTCCAGCCCTGCTCTTGGTTTTGGAAACTCGGAAGACGGCATTATTGACGGCACCAATATCGGCGGCTACGGCCAGTTCCAGATCGCTCCAAATGTGGAGTCCAACTTCGGCCGCGCCGAGTGGGGCAACATTACAATCGTTCCTGAGCCTGCCAGCATACTTGTGCTGGCGTCAGGGCTGTGCGGGCTGCTCATTCGCCGGCGAAAGTAGGCGCAAGGCTGGCCTACGTGAGGGTCAGGCGGTCAGCAAAGTGGCCGCCGGCCGGCTCAGAGTAAGAGCAGGCCAACAACTGACATTGGCCGGCGCGTTTCTTTTGTGGGGCGCGCCGGCCAGAACTCTTGGGCAGCGCGAGTGCGTGTATCAGTCACCACTGCACACCGGACAAACTGATGCACAGAAACCGTGCGGATTGGACCTCTTCTTGCCCCGGTTGGTAACTGCCGATTGGCAAGATCAGGAGGCACACACGACATGAGATTCTACGGCAAACTCACAGAAAGATATTCACTGGCCCGATCGACGCAGGCCAGCCCTGTGCGACCGCGGCCGTGTGACCGCGGCTTCACGCTCATTGAGCTTCTGGTGGTCATCGCCATTATCGCAATTCTCGCCGCCATCCTCTTTCCGGTTTTCGGACGCGCGAAGGAGAAGGCGTGGCAGGCAAGCTGCGCCTCCAACTGCAAGCAGCTAGCGACCGCCGTCATTTTGTATCTCGAAGACTATAAGGGCCACCTTCCGACTTTCACTTACAACACACAGTGGAAGCAGTTGGAGACGGACAATATCCTTCGCTATGTGAAGTCCGAGGAAGCGTTCCACTGCCCGGCGGCCAATGGCGCCAACAGCGCGCAAAACCCGCCAAAAAACGCCAGTGAGAACTGGAAGAACAGCTTCGGCCATACCTTCGCCGCGCCTGAGCGCCCGGGGTGGCGCTACACGGATTACAAGATGATGGACAACGGCTATCTGCCAGGGATGTCCCAGTCCGAGATCCGCAACACAACATGGCTGGTCATTGTCATAGACAACACGGACTGGATGCCCAGACATCCGCAGGGACGGCAGGCGAACAAGAATGATGGCGGCAACAACATCGGCTTTCTGGACGGGCATGTCCAGCACTTTGCGAAAGCCCGTTACAACGACGGGGTGAAGCGGGGAGGATCCGACTACGATGACGCGGGCGCAACGCCCTTCTGGAACTGGGGGCTGGACAGGATCTACTGGATTCCGGAATGATTGCGCTTGCGGCGGTCGTGGGAACTCTGTTGGTATTGTCACCAGCCGGGGCGGACCGGCACTCCGACCAGGAGTACCTGCGCCGGTGCGCGGCGGACACTTGGAAGTACTTTCAGACGTGCCGCGACCCCCGCACGCAACTCATCTGGGATCATGCCGGGGACGGTGGAAAGGATCCCGCCCAGTATACTATCCCGACCAACATAGCGCTGGATCTGTGTTGTCAGATAGCCGCCGTGGACCTGGGGCTATGCAGGCCGGAAGAGGCGAGCTCGCGCGTCGCGGCGCTGCTCAAGACGCTGGAGACGCTCAAGAAGAGTCACGGCTTCTTTCTGAACAGCTACGATACGCAAACGGCTGAGCCGCTCGCCACCTTTGTGTCGTTTGTGGATAACGGCTGGTTGAGTCTCGCCCTGCTGGTTGTGCGGCAGACTTTTCCGGGTGAGATTGCAGCGGCAGCAACAAAGCTTCTGGACGCTCAGGACTATGGCATCTTCTACGATGCAAAGACCGGGCTGATGTTTCACGGCTATCACACGGATAGACGCGACATTCGATACGGTCACTACGACGTGTTTTGTTCGGAGCCGCGTGCGGCGTCGCTGTACGCCATCTGCAAAGGCGACGTTATCGCCAGGCACTGGTTTCGCATGGAACGCGCGAAGCCAGCCGAAGGCAAGGGTTACCGTCGGGGCGTCGTGCGGGACTATCTTGGCGTGAAAGTGCCAGAGGGTTACTACCGTTATCGCGGTCTGAAGGTCTGCCCCAGCTGGGGCGGAAGCATGTTCGAGTTTCTGATGCCGACTCTGTTCATCGACGAGATGAAGCTGGCGCCTCGTAGCCTTGGAGTCAATGACGGCCGCGCTGTAGACGCTCAGATTGCCTTCGCCCGGGAGCTTGGTCTGGAGGTCTGGGGAATGTCTCCATGCGCCAGTCCGGCGGGCGGATACAGTGAGTATGGCGCTGCGCCTGTTGGGGTGCAGGGATATTCAGACAGTGCTGTAACCCCGCACGCCTCATTTCTTGCGCTGGCGCTCAGACCGAGGGAGGCGCTGGAAAACCTCCGGCAGTTGGAAAAGAGTTACCCAGTTTATGGTGAGTTTGGTTTCCGGGATTCTGTTGACCCCAGAACTGGAGAGGTAGCGCAGGTCTATCTTGCGCTGGATCAGGCGATGACTCTTCTTGCAATTGACAATTTTCTGAACAAAGGGGCAATTCGCAAACGCGTAATGAAAGATCCGCTGATGAAGGGCGCGCCGCGGTTGCTCGGGCTGGAGGAGTTCTACTAGCTGGGTGTCAGTTGTGGATTGAGTGGACTCTTTCTTCAGGTTTTCGGCGCCCTTGGGCGCTGTCGAGCGCTGTGCGGCCCGGGTCACTGTATGGGCTGATTGGATCGGTTAGTGGCTAGAAAACAGAGCGAATCAAATATCTACGATGTAGCGATGCTTGCGGGAGTATCGAAGTCCACTGTATCGCGGGTGCTCAATAATGCGGACTCTGTGCGCGCCAGCACGCGCCGGCAGGTGGAGGAGGCAATGCTGCGTCTGGGTTATCGCCCGAACGTTTCGGCGCGGCGTCTGGCTGGTTCCACAGACAGGCGCATCGGCCTCATTCTTCCCTTCTTCACCGAGATGTTTTCATCTTTCTATGTTCACGAGGTGTTGCTGGGAGTTGGAGAAATTGTCTCCGAGCGTGACGCTGAGCTGCTTTTGCACATCGAGCACAGATCCCCTGATAAGGACGCTCTGGAGAAGAAGCTGTTTGGAAATGGACAGCTTGGAGGCTGGCTGATCGCGGACGAAAGCATTTCGCATGAGCTGCTGAAGCAGCTTCAGGCCAAAGGCACGCCTTTTGTGTTGCTCAATCGTTCCGTTGGTCTGCGGGGCGCCTCGGCGGCGGTTGTTGACAACGGGGTTGGAGCCTCTCTGGCGGCCGAGCATCTGATGGATATGGGACATAGACGAATTGCCATTCTGGCGGGTGATCTGGCGCTACAGCCCGCCGCAGATCGTGCGAGCGGGTTTGCCTCCGCGCTGGGTTCCCGGGGCCTGACGGTTGAGGACGATCTGTGTGTTCAGTGCAACTTCAACCGGGAGATGGCTTACGACGCTGCGCGGCGGATGCTTACGGGTAAGGCCAGACCCACAGCCATTTTTGCCGCAAGTGACCTGATGGCTTCCGGAGTGTATGAAGCTGCCGCTGCTGAGGATGTTTCAATCCCCGAAGAGCTCTCTGTCGTCGGGTTTGACGATGACGTTCTCGCCGGGCAGCTTGTACCGAAGTTGACGACAGTCAGACAACCTCTGCGCGAGATGGCCCAAACAGCGGCGGCGTGGCTGCTGGATTACATCGAAGGCAAGACTCGCGAGATCGCGCGGATATCTCTGGCGCCCCGCCTGATTGAGAGAGAGTCAACAGCGCCGCCGCGCTGAAAGAGTCTCGTGAGGAGATTGTGCTGTGAGCGTAGTCTATGAACCGGAGATTGGGCTTCGGAGCCGGACTCAGTATGGGGGCTTCTCTGCGGACGGACGCGAATATGTCATTACCCGTCCGGATACGCCTCGCCCCTGGATCAATGTTCTGTGCAATGCCAATCCCGGGTATGGCGCGGTGATCTCGCAGACTGGGAGTGGCTATAGCTGGCTCAAGAACGCAGAGCTCAACCGGGTCACCCAATGGGAACAGGACCTGATACAGGACAACCGCGGTAAATACCTCTATCTCCGCGATGTAGACTCTGGCTGCGTTTGGTCGGCTGGTTTTCAACCGGTCAGGGCCGAGCCGGAGGCTTACGAATGCCGGCACGGGGTGGGCTACTCTGTCATTACTTCGCTCAACTTTGGAATCCGCACGCGTCTTACGATTTTCGTCACTCCGGATGAGCCGCTTGAGGTATGGATGCTTGCCATCGAAAACTCTACTGCTCTCAGGCGCCGCCTCAGCGTCTTCAGCTATCTCGAGTGGTGCCTGGGCACCGCCCACGATACCCACCGGGAGTTTCACCGCACGTTTCTGGAGACTGAAGCGCGCCCGGAAGCCGGGCTGTTGCTCGCTCGCAAGCGTTTGTGGGCTATCCCGAACAGCAAGGGGCAGGGGTGGAATCGAAGCTGGGACGGCGTGGCGTTTCACAGTTGTTCCGGACCTGTAGAGGGCTACGAGTGCGACAAGGAAGCTTTTCTCGGCATGTATCGATCTCTGCAGGACCCGCGGGCAGTGGCTGAGGGTTGTCTTGGCAATTCCAGCGGCAAATGGGGCGATGCAATTGGCTCTCTTCACACAGACATTGAGCTTGCAGTGGGTGAGACGTGCGTCCTGGTTTTCACGGTTGGAGTGGCTGGAGACGAAGCGGAGGCCGCAAGACTCACAGATCGCTATCGGAGCGTACAGCATGCACAGGGCGCTCTTGAGCGCACAAAAGCCTGGTGGGATGAGCGTTTGTCTGGATTTCACGTCAATACGCCGGACTCCGGTCTCAATGCGCTGCTCAACACATGGTTGCGTTATCAGGCGATGGCCGGGCGCATCTGGGGCCGTACGGCGTACTATCAGACGGGCGGCGCGTACGGCTTTCGCGATCAGCTCCAGGACAGTCACATCTTTCTGCCCACCGAACCAGGGCTGACGCGCAAGCAGATTCTTCTGCACGCCTCGCATCAGTTCACCGCTGGCAATGTTTTCCACTGGTGGCAGCCGATTACAGAACAGGGAGCGCACAGCCGTTTTTCAGACGATCTCCTCTGGCTGCCTTTCGTCGTGCTGAGCTATCTGGACGAAACGGATGACCATTCCATCCTGCAGGACGAAGCAGAGTATGCAGATGGCCCCCCGGAAAGCCTCAGAAACCACTGCTTCCGGGCGCTGGATCTGTCTTTGTCGCGCTTTAGCGATCGCGGTCTGCCATTGATTGGGGAAGGCGACTGGAACGATGGTCTGAGCGCTGAGGGATGGGACAACAAAGGAGAGTCTGTCTTTGTCGGATTCTTCCTTCGGATGCTGCTTGGGCGCTGGGCGAACATCGCGGAGATCTCGGGAGATACTTCGAGAGCTGATCACTATCGTCAGCGCTCAGACGATCTGAGAGATGCGCTGAATGAGTGCGCCTGGGATGGAGAATGGTTCGTCCGCGCCACGTGCGACGACGGCACAGTCATTGGAAGCCGCACTTGCAGTGAAGGCCGCATCTTTTTGAATGCGCAGACCTGGTCTATTCTCTCGGACACGTGCCCGTCTGAGCGCCGTCATGCGCTGATGGAAGTTGTCCGGCGGGAGCTATATACGGAGTGCGGCCCGGCGTTGTTGCGTCCGGCTTATACCAGGCCGGATGAGCGCGTCGGCTATCTCACGCGCTACGCCCCCGCATCCCGCGAAAACGGCGGCGTTTACCTCCATGCGGCCACATGGGCTATCTGGGCAGAGACTCTGATGGGACGCCCGGACAAAGCGTGGGAAATCTATGCTCACATTTCGCCGGTGCAGCGAGGGCAGCATCCTCAGAGCTACTTCGCGGAGCCCTACGTGACTGCAGGCAACATAGATGGGCCCGATTCGCCCAATGCCGGGAGGGGAGGCTGGAGCTGGTACACCGGATCGGCTGCCTGGCTGTTTCGCGTGATGACGGAAAGAGTTCTCGGTGTGCGCCCGGAAGAGTCCGGCCTGCGCATCGAGCCCTGCCTGCCTGATCACTGGGACGGTTTTCAGATGAAGCGCAGATTCCGCGGCGCCACTTACCACATCACGGTGCAAAGAGGGGCTACCCCGTGTGTCCTGCTTGACGGCCAAGCCCTGGAGACAACACTGCTACCTCCTCCCACAGACTCAAAAGAGCACGACGTCTCTGTCGTCTGCTAACTCTACTGATGCGCATTGACCGGGAGAATCTCCTAGCCATCACTAGCGGCGAAGGCGCTCGTCTCACGCAAAGTTAGGGCCCGCTTCCTTCATCCGAAAGCGGGCCCTGCTTATGAGTCAGTAGCTGTAACGCTACGGAGCTATGTTGACGTCGCTGCTGTCGCGCGGGTCAATGCGCGGGATGATGTTCGCGCCAACCTTCTCAAGACGCA
>JADLDK010000027.1 GCA_020846715.1 Armatimonadota bacterium
CTGCGCTACTGCTTCTCTTATGACCCCGCCGGGCGGCGGTATACGCTCGCGGTTACAAGACTGGCCGGCGCCGGCACCCTCATCGGCGCGATGATTCTGATGACTGTGCTCACAGTCTCAGGGCGAAAGCGCACAAAGTACGAACAGGAGCTACAACAAGGAGACGATAATGGCAGCCGTTAGAGGTGCTGAGGGCGTGCTGGCCGAGCCGAATTATCTCGAATACAAAGGCAAGGGGCGCGGACTTCTCAGTTGGCTGACGTCGCTGGATCACAAGCGGATAGGTCTGCTGTATCTGTTCTCTCAGGTCACGTTCTTCTTATTCGGAATGACGCTGGGCTTCCTGATCCGCCTTGAGCTGATCCACCATGGACAAACTATCGTCCGGCCAGAAGTGTACAACGCGTTCTTCACTGTTCACGGCGTGACGATGGTGTTTATGTTTGTGATTCCGGGAGCCGCCGCATCCCTGGGCAACTTCTTTCTTCCCATTATGATCGGGGCCAAAGACGTCGCCTTCCCCAAGCTCAATCTGATGTCGTGGTACTGCTATATCATAGGGGCTATTATTGTCTACGCCTCTATGTTCACGGCTGCAGGACTGCCTGATACGGGCTGGACTCTGTATGTCCCTTACAGCCTTAAGACGACGACAAATGTCAATATGGCTGCGTTCGGCATCTTCGTGATGGGATTCTCATCCATCCTGACGGGCCTGAACTTCATTTGCACCATTCACCAGCTGCGCGCCCCGGGCATGGGCTGGTTCAAAATGCCACTGTTTGTCTGGTCATTGTATGCGACAAGCTGGATGCAGGTGCTGGCAACGCCAATTCTGGGCATTACGCTTGTGCTTCTGATGCTGGAGCGCGTGGCAGGAGTCGGCATTTTCGACCCTGCCAAAGGCGGAGATCCTATCCTCTATCAACATCTCTTCTGGATATACTCCCACCCTGCGGTTTACATTATGATTGTCCCCGCGATGGGCGTGATCTCAGAGGTAATCGCGACGCACTCCAGGAAAACGATCTTTGGCTATAAAATGGTTGCGCTGTCCAGCCTTGCCATTGCCTTGTTTGGCTCGCTGGTTTGGGCACACCACATGTTTGTGAGCGGGCAGAGTGACGCCGCCAACCTGGTGTTTTCGCTGCTGACTTTTCTGGTAGCCATCCCCTCGGCGATCAAAGTTTTTAACTGGATCGCGACAATGTACAAAGGCTCGGTTGACCTGTCACCACCGATGCTTTTTGCCATGGCTTTCATTCTGTTGTTCGCAATAGGGGGATTCACGGGCCTAATGCAGGGTGCGCTGTCCACTGATGTACATCTGCACGATACAGATTTCGTGGTGGCTCACTTCCACTACGTGATGTTCGGCGGAGCAGGTTTCGGGCTGTTCGCCGGCCTCCATCACTGGTGGCCCAAGATGTTTGGCAAGATGTACAACCGCCGCGCGGCGACAATTGCCTGCCTGCTTATGTTCTGGGGATTCAACCAGCTCTATTTCAGCATGTTGATTCTCGGCTGGGAGGGGATGCCTCGCCGCTACTGGGACTACCTGCCGCAGTACGACACATTGAATCTTATTGCGACTACCGGATCGTGGGTTCTGATTACCGGACTCCTCACGATGTTCACCAACCTTCTGATTTCTGTTTGGAGAGGACGCCCAGCCCCTGAGAATCCATGGGGGGGAGTTACTCTGGAGTGGACGATCGCTTCACCTCCACCGCTTGAAAACTTCCATGTAATTCCGCGCATAACTGGTGGCGTGTATGATTTCCCCGAAGAGGTGCAGCCTTGACCGATACTCTGCAAGCGACACTGAACCCGGCGGAAGCTCGCATCGAGGAAGGGCAGCATCATTTTGACTACGGCGCCAGCAAAATGGGCATGTGGCTGTTCCTGTTTACGGAGTTTCTGCTTTTCGGCGGCCTGTTTATCTCCTATGCGGTCTACCGGTTCCTGAGCCCGGGCGACTTCCACAACGCGGCGCAAAACCTGAACCTATCTCTCGGTGTTGTTAACACGGTTGTACTATTAACGAGCTCGCTGACAATTGCGATGGCAGTCACGGCGCTTCAGAAGGGCAGTGTCAGGCTCTCCGTGGGTTTGATCTGTGCCACCATCGCACTGGCGATTGTATTCCTGGTCATAAAATACTTCGAATGGAGCGCCAAGTTTCAGCACGGGCTATATCCGGGGGGCGCTGAACTGGGTGCGCTGACAAAAGGCCAACAGCAGTATTTCAATCTGTATTTTGTCATGACCGGGCTGCACGGTCTGCATCTTGTCTTTGGAACGGTCTTGTTAGCTATTGTAGGCTTCATCGTAGCCAGGCGATCTCCGGCCGCAGCTTCAGGTCCGGAGAAGAGCAATTCGACTGTGGCCTCGCAAGGCGCTCCGGAGGAATCGGGACTCGTCGTGCCGCCTAGCAATGCGGCTGGTGAGCCTGTGATGCGCCCGCAGGACTACGTTGTGCTGGAGAATGCGGCTCTGTACTGGCATCTCGTAGATGTCGTCTGGTTTTTCATTTTTCCGCTGCTTTACTTGATTACGTGAGGAGTCAACACTTGGATCGCGACCCTATCCAACAAGAACAGCCGTCGACAGTGGCAGATCATCCGTCAGGAATAGATTCCTCTCCGGAGTTGACCGTGCCGGAGCAGCACGGAGGACGCGTTGTTGATTATGGTTCCCTGGTGGGTGTCTGGGCATCGCTGCTTGTGCTCATGGCGCTGAGCGTTGCGTTGTCCGGACTGAGCACCGGAGGTCTGGGAGCTGGTATCGCAGTATTGATTGCTCTGTTCCAGACTGCGATCGCGCTGTGGCTCTTCATGCACCTGAAGTATGAGAGCGTTGTTTATAAGGTCTTTTTGGTCACTTTGATTGTCACGTTCACTGTGTTTATCGGGCTGACCTTTGTAGACGTAGGATTTAGAAATTAGATGAGGGCTGCTGCCAATACAACCGACCTTACAGGCAACGCTATGGCGTGGATCTTCGGCGTGTGCGTTTTTCTGATGGTTGCCGTTACTGCGACGATGATCGCCTTTGCCATTATCTACAACCGCAAGCGTCGGCCACGAGTCGAGAACATCGAGGGACACCTTGTTTTGGAGATTGTCTGGACCGTTGTCCCTCTCATTATTGTGTTATGGATTTTCTGGCTGGGTTACTCCAGCTATTTGCCGCAGCGTAAGGGTCCTGCCAACGCGCTCGTGGTTGAGGCCAATGGTGTTATGTGGGCCTGGTCGTTCACCTACCCGAATGGGCATACCGACACGAAGTTGCGTCTCCCGGTTAACCAACCCGTCAAGATTGTGACGCAGTCAGTAGATGTAATTCACAGCTTCTACGTCCCGGATTTTCGCATCAAACAGGATGCCGTCCCTAACCGAAAAAACCACATCTTTTTCACACCGCAACGAGTCGGAACATCCTGGGTATTTTGTGCGGAGTACTGTGGTAAGCTACACTCCCAGATGAAAGCAGAAGTAGAGATTCAGCCTCGAGAAGAGTTTGACCGCTGGTATCAATCAACCAATTCGCCCTCGGCGGCAGCGCCGGCTACGACGACTCAGGCTGCTCCTCAACCTGTGAAACCAACCGCACCTGTGGCCCCCAGTGGTGAGGCCAAGCCAGCAGCAGCGGCGCCGGATAACGCCCTGATTGCTCAGGGAGAAAAACTTTACACAGAGAAGGGTTGTAACGTCTGCCACAGCGTCACTGGCAGCAAAATGATTGGGCCGAGCTGGAAGGGTCTCTACGGGCACGATGTTAAGGTGCTGGTTAACGGAAAGCCACAGACCGTGAAGGCTGACGACGCCTATATCACAGAATCCATTCACACTCCCGGGGCAAAAGTGGTCGAAGGCTTTCAGAACGTCATGCCGCCTCAGCAGCTAAGCGCTGATGAGACCAGGGCGATGATCGCCTATATCCAGAGCTTGAAGTAGGCGGATGGTTTGATTCGACGCTATCTACAACTGCTCCTGAAGCTCACCAAGTTTCGCATAGCCATCCTCTCCACCATTTCCGCAAGCTCTGGCTATATTGCTGGGACCTCTGATTTGACAATCGCCATCTGGGCCCCCACCCTCGGGACTCTGCTGCTGGCTATGGGAGCACTGGCGCTGAACGAGTACCAGGAGCGCGATATTGACGCGTTGATGCCACGGACTGCGGGAAGGCCGATTCCAGCAGGGCAAATCAGTCCGCGCACAGCTCTCCTGATTGCCTCAGCCCTGATCATGCTGGGAGCCGATGTGCTGTTGATCTTCTGTGGCCTTCTGCCCTGCGGTCTCGGGCTGCTTACCGTTTTTTGGTACAACGGAGTCTACACGTATCTGAAGCG
Organism: Armatimonadota bacterium; assembly: GCA_020846715.1. Classification (GTDB taxonomy): domain Bacteria; phylum Armatimonadota; class UBA5829; order DSUL01; family DSUL01; genus JADLDK01. The sequence goes on from JADLDK010000027.1 coordinate 4,358, forward strand.
TTGGACAGCGTTTGCAGTGGTTCCCGGATCAGTGGTCGGGGCGCTGCCTCCAATGATAGGATGGTCAAGCGCTGACAGGCTCCTCAGCGAACCGGCAATCTTCGCCATAGCCTTCTTTTTCTTTATCTGGCAGATTCCGCACTTCTGGCTTCTCCTGCACCGGCTCGGCAGCCAATACGAACAGGCGCAACTGCGCAGCCTGACTCAGGTGTTTTCTGATGCTCAGATGAGACGCGTAACCTTTGTGTGGATTAGTGCAACCGCTGTCAGCTGCCTGCTGTTGCCGATGTACGGAGCGACCAGTTTTTTTGTCACGTCACTGGGGTTGCTTTTCTCAGCGTTGTGGCTGATATGGCGGTCGATGCAGCTGCTCAGAAACAGCGCTGACGCTTCGACCTTCAGATCTACGTTTATGTCAATTAACGCTTTTGCAGTGCTTGTCATATTACTGATGACTGCGGATCAGATTGTGAGGATGAACTAGGGGATGTTTATCTTGTTTCAGGGGAATAGTGAGAGATTCGACCGCGAGGTACGCCAGTGATTGACTTTTTCGGCCGCATGGTGTCCCAACCGTTGCCCATTCACCTGCTTGTGGGCGGCTACCTTCTGATTTTCGTATCGGTTGTTCACCTGGCATATATGGGACTGGTGCTCGGAAGTTCGCTGCTGGCTCTGGTATTTGATTTCTACGAGTTCACGAGTCCTGATCGGCGCTGGCGCAAGTTCGCGCGCTACCTCGCCGAGCTCCCTTTGCGCAGCTTCTGGGCCAGCGTACTCCTTGGGCTTGTGCCGGTTCTCACGGCTATTGCGCTCTATCAGCAGATACTTTTCCCTGCGGACCCAGGACCGCAGTGGCCTCCTCTGCCGCATCAACTGACGACAAAGATGATGTCTGTAGGGTTGGTGTTGCTCGTTCCAGGGCTTCTACTTCTCTACTTCTATAAGTGGAGCTTCAAGGTACGCAGGACGCACTTCCTGACGCATTTTCTCTCTGGACTGGCGGGGAACGGGCTGGCTTTACTTGCGTATCTGTTCATCATCAGCGGGATGGCACTGGCGCTGGACCCGGAACGCTGGCCATACCTGAGTCAGTACTGGCAGTCTACTTACGACATGCGCGCCTGGATCATGTATTCGTTCTCCCAAATATCCAGATTCCTGACCTTTCAGGTGTCTGCGATGGCCATAACCGGCGCAGCCATACTGTGGGATTTTTACCGCTCGGACTGGAAGATAGAAGACGATGCCGGTTATGTCAGCCTTGTGCGCAACTTCGGAGCGGGTCTGGCGCTGGCTAACGTAATGGCGCTGCCAGTGATGATGTACTGGAATCTGATAACACTTCAGTACATCAACATGTCCGTCCAGCTTTATAATCTGTTTCTCATTGGCCTGCTGATCTTGCTAGTTGTATCAATCTGGCTGTTCAAGACCATCACTAATCCTCAGCGCAAGGGATCCGTATGGCCGCTTCTAGGCCTGCTGGTATTCCTGGTCGTTTACAACGTGGGCGAAGCGATGGCACGCGACCAGGCACTCCTTGACTACAACAACGTTTTGAATGCCGCAGCGCAAACCAAACTGCAAACTCTACAGACAGCCAACGCTTCCGCGACTGGTGGCGCTGGTCAAGAGAAGCCAGGCGGAGCGCAGGCTGGGCAGCAGCTCTACACGGACAAAGGCTGCTCGGCGTGTCATAGCGTAGATGGAAGTCGCCGGATTGGACCATCCTGGAAGGGACTCTACGGACACACGGTCACTGTTCTCGCCAACGGGAAACCAGAAACCGTTACAGCCGACGACGCCTATATCAAAGAATCAATACTCCAGCCCGGTGCACAGGTTGTTCAGGGGTTTCCGAATGTGATGCCAGCGCAACAGCTGTCAGACGCGGAAATCACGGCGCTGATCGACTATATAAAGACTCTGAAGTAGAAGGATCATCGTGGTGATTCGATATTGGAGAGGTGGTCATCTTATGACTGAGTTCAGAAGACAGGTAGAGATGGATAATGTTTAAGCGGTTTGGAACATTATTGTTTTATGCCTATTTCGGGGTGTTTTTTCTGATAACGCTTGGATTGAGCAGTTATTTTAACGCGTTTCATTCAACACCGCCGCAACCCGTTCCATATCCGCACGTCAAACACCTTCAGGCTGGCTTGCAGTGCCTGGACTGCCACCAATCGGCCAACAAGGGCAAGTATGCCGGGTTGCCCCCGCTATCTTTCTGTATGTCCTGCCACCAGAGTGTCGGCACTAACCTGCCAGGTATCAAGACACTCACTGAGTATTGGAAGACCAAGAAACCTGTGCAGTGGAACCGGCTGCACCGCATACCAGATTTCGTCTATTTTTCTCACAAGCGGCATGTCACAGCAAAGACCAAGAACTATCCCAATGGAGTTCCATGTCAGAGCTGCCACGGTCAGGTGCAGAACATGCCGTACCCAATGCGTAAGAGCCGCTCTCTTTCGATGGGCTTTTGTGTGGGCTGTCATCGACAGAATAATGCGTCACTAGACTGCTACACATGCCACAAGTGAGGATCAAGATGTCCAATCGAGGAGTTTGTTTGTGAATAGACGAGACTTTATCAAGACGGCCGGATTGACTGCGGCGGGAGCCAGTCTGTTGCCAGGTTGTACGCCCGTAGGCGACGATAAGTTCGAGCAGGCGTTGTACCCTGCCCCAGAAGGGATAATTCCTGGCGAGCCCATCTATCTGTCCACAACCTGTATGGAGTGTCCGGCTAACTGCGGAGTCTCCGCTAAGAACGTGGATGGGCGTACTATCAAGCTCGAAGGGATCATAGGTCATCCGATCAACGACGGCGGCCTTTGTGTTCGCGGGCAGGCTACCATCACACGCCTCTACCATCCAAAGCGCTACAAGAGCCCTATGCGGCGGACGCGAAACGGCGACTTCGATGCGATAACTTGGGAAGAGGCTTACCGAAGTGTGTGGTCCGCTCTGCAGACAGACAAATCCGGTGGGCGCTCCAGCGTCTACCTCTCGAGCCGGACGACCGGCTCACTGTCCACATTCATAGACCGGTTCTGTGCGGCTCTGGGTGTTAGCCGGCTTCCGGAGCTAGAGGTATTCAGCCACTCTGCAGTCCGACAGGCGAACCAGACTGTTTTCGGCCACAAGGCAATCCCCACTTACAAGATTGACCGCGCAGACTTCCTTCTGACGGTGGGGGCCGATCTGCTTGAGACGTTCGTCAGTCCTGTTGAGCATGCGACGAAGATATCCAAGGGCAAAGACACTGGTAGCTTCTGGTGGACGCATGTAGAGCCTCATATCTCTATCGAGGCCATGAGCGCTGATACTCGCCTTGCCTGCAAACCGGGGACGGAGGCCGTGCTGCTGGGATATTTGTTGCAGCAGTTCGGCGGCTCGGTGTCCGGACAGGGTCCTATCGAAGCGTCATCCGTGGTTGAGCAGGTCGGCTTGAGCGAAGAGAGTCTGACGAAGCTGGTCCAGAGAATGCGGGAGGCCAGGCGGCCGCTAGTCATCGCTGGCGGAGTCAGCGTCCAGCACGAAAAGGGACTGGAAGTGGCCGTCCTTGCCGCTCAACTTCAGAAGCAGCTTGGCTCGGCAGCGGAAGTGATGGATTTCAATTCCGCTTACAACTATGATAACGTCGGGAGCTTGCTGGACGCCGAAGTGTGGACGAAGAAGCTCAACGCGGGAGAGATCGGCGTTATCTTCGTTTCCAAGACTGACCCGGCGCTAACACTTCCCAAGCCGCTAGGCTTTGCGGAAGGGTTCAAAAAGGCTACTCTGAGAGTCGGGCTGAGCGAGATTTCGAACAAGACTCTTGACGAGTGCGACATCATTCTGCCACTGTCACACTTTCTTGAATCCTGGGGAGACGCTGAGCCGCGCAAAGGGCTGCGGACAATCATACAGCCAACCCGCGAACAACTCTTCAACACCAAGAGCGAAGGCGATATTCTTCTCGATCTTCTGCAAACGGCTGGGAAGCCGCGCCCCAAGAACTTCCGCGCCTTTATCGAGTCTGAATGGGCACGTTTGGGCACGCCGCTCACCCCCGACATTATGAAGGCAGGCTTTGTCGCTACTGCAGCCGCCGCGGCGAAACCAGCCGCTGGACCGGCAACGGGCGCGGGCGCATCACCAGTTGCCGCAGGCGCTGCAGCAAGTGTGGCCGCGTCCGCCACGCCGCCCCACCCCGCACCTTTGCAAGTGAGCTTTGCAGACGGTCTGTCGGCCCAACTGGAGGGAGACGTGCTTGTCGTGACGCCGTCGTTACGCTTCTACGACGGACGAAGCCGTTTACTTCCACTCAATGCACAGGGCGCGACACTCCTGGAAGAGATTCCAGAGCCAGTTTCCACAATTAGCTATGGTGAGTGGATTTCGGTGCGTGGTTGGCAGGATGTCACGGGAGAGTTTGTCCGGGGGCTCGACCAGATTGAGATAACACTTGGCGAAACACGGCTGCAACCATTGGCACTGAAGCTGCAGCCACGTCTACCTGATAGCGTGTACATGGTTGAGCGGCCGTTCCTGGTGGCTCCTGACCTGGGTATCGACCGCCGGACAGGAGAGCCGATCAGCTTTTCGCCAAACCTGAAGTGGCGCGGTGCGGGAATCATTCCCGTTGCAGTCATGTCCGGATCCCCCTCTCAGGAAGGCCGAGGAATTATCCCGAACGCAGTTGAAACCCCGGGCGAAGAGGCTGCAGCACACCATAAGAGCCAAAGGATGGACGGCATTGTCGCCTCCGAACCTGAGCTTCCGGGAGAGCACGAGGAGCGTCTCACACTTTATCCAGAACATGTTCACCAGCCCTACAGATGGGGTATGACGATTGACCTCGACAAATGCACTGGCTGCTCTGCTTGCGTCGCAGCGTGCTATGTGGAAAACAATATCCCGCTGGTGGGCAAAGATGCGCATCTTAACGGGCGCGAAATGTCGTGGATCAGAATTGAGCCGTATTTTGATGGAGAGGCGCGCGGGGATTTCATTCCCATGCTGTGTCAGCAGTGTGACAGCGCTCCCTGTGAGCCAGTGTGCCCTGTCTACGCCGCCTATCACAATCCGGACGGTCTGAACGGGCAGATATACAACCGGTGCGTTGGCACCCGTTACTGCGCGAATAACTGTCCTTACAAGGTGCGCCGCTTCAACTGGATCAACTATGAGTGGGAGTCACCACTGGATCAGATGATCAACCCGGAGGTCTCGGTGAGGGGCCGGGGTGTAATGGAGAAGTGTACATTCTGCGTGCAGCGAATCCGAGCTGGGAAGGACCACGCCAAGGACGAGAATCGCCTGGTCAGAGACGGCGAAATTCAGCCAGCCTGCGTTCAGACCTGTCCCAGCGACGCCATCCAGTTTGGAAATATGCTGGATGAGAACTCAAAAATGATGCAGGCGCGCAAGACAGATCGCGCGTATCGAGTTTTCGAATCGCTTGGCACCGAGCCTGCGGTCACGTATCTTGCTGACGTAACCAAGGAGGATGAGGTAAGCATTGGCAACGCTTGAGCAACATGGGCACGGCTCAATCCTGGAGAGACACGAAGAGATTGAGCGAGCCGTTCTGGCTCCTATGCTGAAGCCGACGAAGTGGTACTTCTTTGGCTTGGTACTCGCGCTACTCGCGTTTACCGGTCTGCTGGTGACATGGGTTCATATGATCTTCAGCGGCATGCACCTGTCCGGAAAGAACAATCCGGTCGGATGGGCGCTGTATATCACGAACTTCGTCTTCTGGGTTGGAATTGCCCACTCTGGCACGCTTATTTCAGCCGTGCTTTATCTGTTCCGCGCTCGCTTCAGAAGCCGGTTTAACCGGGCGGCCGAGGCGATGACGCTGTTCGCTGTCATGGTGGCAGGGCTCTTTCCCCTAATCCACCTGGGGCGCGTGTGGTTCTTCTACTATCTGATGCCCTATCCTAACCAGAGACAGATCTGGCCAAACTTCAGGTCTCCTCTTGTGTGGGACGTGTTCGCAGTCAGTACTTATTTCACGGTGAGCGTGATCTTCTGGTATATGGGACTGGTCCCGGATCTGGCGATCGCACGCAGACGTACGACCGGGATTGCCCGATGGGTCTACCGCGTGCTGTCCCTCGGCTGGAGTGGCTCTTCAACGCAGTGGAGGCCTTACAACAAACTCTACGGGCTCCTCGCGTGCTTCGCGACACCGTTGGTCGTCTCGGTTCACAGCGTAGTCTCCTGGGACTTTGCAATGGGCATCGTTCCGGGGTGGCACACGACAATCTTTCCGCCCTACTTTGTCGCGGGTGCGATTTTCTCTGGTTGCGCTATGGTGCTGACGATTATGATTCCGATGCGCAAATGGTTCAAACTGGAGTCTCTCATTACGATTGAGCACATCGAGAGTCTTGCGCAGATGTTGCTCCTGACATCGATGATAGTCGCGTATTCCTACATTATCGAGCTCGGGATGGCATTCTACAGTGGGAATATCTTTGAGCGGGCGCAGTTTATGTATCGAATGGGCGGCTACTACGCGACTCTCTACTGGATTATGATCATCTGCAACTGCGTTATCCCACTGAGTATTTTCTGGCGCAAGGCGCGGCGGAATCTGACGTGGATGTTTTTCCTGTCAATTTTTGTCAACATTGGCATGTTCCTCGAGCGCTTCAACATTATTGTTCAGTCGCTTTCACATGAGTTTGAACCCTACGCGTGGGGCCGATACCATCTGACTTACACTGACGTATTCATCACTATCGGCGCATTTGGGATGTTCTTCATGCTCTTTCTACTCTTCGCAAAAACTCTGCCAGTGCTGCCAATCTGGGAAGTCAAGGAGGAGACGCATTGACACAGGAATATCTTCTGAGCGACGAACACTCGTTTATGGAAAAGCTGGAGGAGGTCGTTAACGCGCGCCAACCGGGGGACCGAATCACCACTTACACGCCGCTTCCCGTGCATGGGATTGACGACGTATTGCGTGAGCCAGCAACGCTGGTCAGAGTCTACAGCATGGTGGGAGCCATCGCTGGCATTCTGACCGCTTTCTGGCTGACGGTTTTTACATCTCAGCGATTCCCGATTATCGAAGTTGTGGGGCAAGCGGCGGGACTTGTGGTTGGCGGAAAACCGCCGATTTCTTTTCTGGCCTACTGCGTAATCGCTTTCGAGCTAGCAGTCTTGTTCGGTTCGATTGGAACTCTCATTGGGTTCTTACTGTTGGGAAGGCTACCTAACATTATCCACGTATTAGACCCGAAAGACTACGGCAATCAGTTCGCAATTGTGCTCGAACGACCCGATGCCAACGACGATTAGCTCGTAGCGCCAGGCAATTCCAGGTCATTAAACGCGTGCGATAATCACAAGTGGAGCAGGCATCCGCCTGTGCGCTGCGATCGTCTAGGAGAGCAACTGCTCAGGATTGAGCGCCTGTAAATCGTCTGTTATAAACAGACCGTCTTTGCGCACGAGTTCACCGTCGAAGTACAACTCACCCCCACCCGTGTCAGAGCGCTGTATGAGTACCATATCCCAGTGTACGTTAGAGCGATTCCCATTGTCCGCCATTTCGTAAGCTTGCCCGGGGGTGAAATGAATAGAGCCTGCGATCTTCTCGTCAAACAGGATGTCCCGCATGGCTTTTCGAATGTGGGGATTGTAGGCGATCGAAAACTCCCCGACATAGCGAGCGCCCTCGTCCGTATCCAGAATGCGGTTTACTCCCTCCGTGTCTGATCCCGTGGCCTCAACACACTTCCCGTCTTTGAAGACCAACTGAATATCATCGAAAGGCTGCCCCTGGTAGATCGTCGGCGTATTGAAGTGAATCACGCCGTTTACGCTGTCTTTGACCGGCGCCGTGAATGTCTCTCCGTCTGGAATGTTGTATTCACCCACGCAGGGAATAACCGGGATGTCATCAATTCGAAAGCTGATATCGGTGTCTCCCGGACCGCTTATGCGCACTTCCCGGCAATTCTCCAGGCGAGTTTTGAGCGGCTTTTGAGCCTGGGCCATCTTTGCATAATCCATCGTACAGACCTCGAAATAGAAGTCTTCAAACGCTTCGGTGGACATACCGGCTGCTTGCGCCATCGAAGGAGTCGGCCAGCGCAGGACGCACCATTTCGTATTATTGACCCGCTCTTCAAAATGAACTGGATGGGCGACGTGGTCCAGATAGATTCGCATACGGTCCTGCGGGACGTCCGCAGTTTCCGTGGAATTGTCAAGACCGCGAACGCCAATGTAGACGTCCATCGCCTTCATGCGCACCATTTCAAAGCCTCCGAGCAACTTCATCTGTTCTTCAGTTGCGCTGAGATAGAGACTGCGTTGCACGCGCTGATCTTTGATCTCAACAAATGGCAGGCCGCCGTTTTCGCTCACTTTCTCTATCAATGTTCCTACCATCTCGGAGGGTATGGATGAGGCCTCAATGAGAACTTTCTCGCCCTTGGTGACGCGGGTGGAATAGTCAACCAGTAGATCGGCAAGCTTACGGAATCTTGGGTCACGCATAGCGAAAGTATCTCCTCAAAACGTGCTCCACCTTGCCGCAACGCGTCTCTGTGAAGCTGACGGTATTGTGTTCGCAGGGACTCTGTCTGTCAACGGAGCTGGAAGTTTCAACGAAGGACACTTGATGCACCAGCAGAGTCCCGATAGAATAGCTCCATCGTCAATCTACCAACATGTTCAGGAGTTGCACGCGCAATGCACGAGGGATTCATACTCTGGTTCACGGGACTGTCCGGGTCCGGGAAGTCAACGCTAAGTGAAGGACTGCTTGCGGAGTTCAGAAGACGCGGATACAGAAGCGAGCTGCTTGACGGCGACGTCGTCCGAACTCACCTTTCAAAAGGGCTGGGATTCTCCAAAGAAGATCGGGACACAAATATCCGCCGGATTGGATTCGTTGCGGATCTGCTCGCCCGCAACGGCGTGATAGCTATTGCGGCGGCGATCTCCCCCTACTCCGACATTCGCAATGAAGTCCGCCGTAATACAGACAGATTTGTAGAAGTCTATACAGAGTGTCCACTGGAAACCCTGATCGAGCGTGACGTAAAAGGACTTTACAAGAAGGCTCTTGCAGGCGAGATTCAAAACTTCACAGGTGTATCGGATCCTTACGAAGCCCCGGAAGCTCCAGAGGTGCGCGGCCGGACCGATCAGGAGAGCGCTGAAGAGTCCACACAGAAGATATTGGATTACCTTAGCCAGAAGGGCTTGATCGACGGGCGTTAACCTGCGGCCCGGAATGCGAGCGCGAAAAGAATAGTCTGTGCAGGAAAAGGCGAGCGGCTTGTCGCACAATGCTCTCAGGTATCGGCAGGTCCGCTCACCACAGAGGACAGTCCGTAAGGGCCTGCCAATAGTTCCATCAGGGAAGGAGGGAGTGAATTGACTCCAAGTATGGCTGGCGACGTTGCAGGCCACAGCGGCAATAGGCAAATGATGTTCGTTACGAGCTGCATTGCAATCATTGCAACAGCACTCGTTTTTTCAGTTCGTGGAGATATACTGGGTGACCTGAAGACATCGTTTGACCTCAGCGACGTAGAGGTTGGCTGGGTAAGCACTATTGCTCTATGGGGTTTCTTGATCTCGATCTTCATCGGAGGACAACTTCTCGACTACATTGGCACGAAGGCCATGCTGGTTCTGGCTTTCATCGGTCAGGTGCTGGGAACTGTTCTCACCATCTATTCAACCAGCTACACGTTTCTTCTTGCCGCGACGCTCATCATCGGGGTCGGAAATGGGTTTGTAGAGGGCGCAACGAATCCACTGGTTGCCACGATCTACCCTGATCGCAAGACAGAGAAATTGAACGCATTGCACGCGTGGTGGCCGGGAGGCCTGGTTATCGGAAGCGCTCTGGCATGGGCGTTCGGCAAGTTTGGGGCTTCGTGGCAGGGCAAAATGTGGATAATTCTTATCCCTGTCGTCATCTACGGAGTCATGCTTTTCAGACTAAAGTTCCCGGAAACGGAGCGCGTGCAATCTGGCGTCAGCACAAAAGGCATGTACGCCGAAGCCCTCAAACCGCTATTTCTGCTCTGGCTGTTTTGCATGCTGTTCACGGGCGCAACAGAGCTTGGCACCAATCAGTGGATTGGAGAAATGATGAAACGAAGCGGGATTCAGTCCGGAATTCTAATCCTTGCATGGATCAGCTTGATTATGCTGATTGGACGCTCTCTGGCCGGGAAGTTCGTCCACAAGCTTTCGCCGGTTGGCCTCCTGATTGCCTCTTCGGTCGTATCCTGCATTGGACTGCTGCTGATGTCGCGCGTGCATAGTCCAGTTCAGGCATATCTGTCTTCGTTCGTCTTCGCGGTGGGTATTTGCTACTACTGGCCCACGATGCTCGGCTTCACATCAGAGCGCTTCCCGAGGGGCGGGGCTCTTCTTTTGGGGCTGATGGGCGCAGCAGGCATGGCTGCTGCGGGACTTGCTCAGCCGATTCTGGGAGAAATGCAACAGAAACTGGGCACTTCTGGAGCGCTGCAAGCTATGGCTATCCTTCCAGCGGTGCTCGTGGTGGTATTTGGCCTGGTCTATCTCTCAGACCGCGCCAAAGGCGGCTACCGCGCCATACGTTTGAACTCTGAAGAACTGGTCAACACGGCAGACTGATCCGTCAACTTCTGCTGTTTGGAATTGATCGGTATCTATATAGACGCAAAAAGCAGGAAGTCTGGAAATTACGCATTCCGGGCTTCCTGCTCATTTGAACTAAATCGCTCTTGCCGGCTCAGTCCATTTGTTGGCCGCCCGTGACGTTGATCGCCTGACCCGTCATGTAGCCGGCCTCCTCGCTTGCCAGAAACACCACCACGTTTGCAACGTCATCATAGGAGCACCCTCGCCCCAGAGGCACCTGCCCCTCGTACTTTTTCCGCACCTCCTCTTTGGAGATACCCTGTGTTTTGGCGTACTGTTCGTAAAGGCTGTCCACCCAGAGCGGTGAGTCCAACAGATTGCCGGGACACACGGCATGGACTCGAATTCCGTGCGGAGCCAGCTCAAGCGCAAGGCTCTGAGTAAGCCCGATACCCCCGAACTTACTGGCCGCGTATGCGCTGTTGCGAAACGATCCCTTCTTACCAGACTTCGAGTTGATCTGGATGATCGTTCCAGACTTCTGAGCGATCATCTGAATTGCCGCCTGCTTGGCAGTGATCATATAGCCAACCAAGTTCACTTCAATCACTTTTCGCCACCTGGCTACATCAAAGTCTTCAATGGCGCCCGCAAACAGAATGCCGGCGTTGGCTACCAGAATGTCCAAGCGGCCAAAGCGCGCCACAACCTGGCTGATGGAAGCCGCGACATCTTCCTCCCGCGTAATATCGAGACCCACGGCCATCGTTTCGACGCTGGACTCAGTTCCTATCTCCTCAGCAGTCGCCTTCGCGCCATCCAGGTTCAGATCCACAACAACAACACTGGCGCCTTCACGAGCGAGCCTTGCGGCCAGCGCCTGCCCAAGTCCCTGAGCGGCGCCTGTGACCAGCGCGACTTTACCGAGAAGGCGTTTCGGTTTTGGGCGGCTCTTCTCACCCTCCAAAGACCCTGCGCTCAGCATGACTCGGAAAAACTCTTCTTCGGCTTCCTTCGTCCAGAACAATCCGTCGCGCAATTTCTGATAGACAGTCGGCAACTTGTCTTTAAGATCAGTAATCGGCGTGAGCGGGAAGTCGGGAAACTGGGGGAAGATAACGGTCTTGCCCGGAAAGCGCCCTTCCTTGACGGCCGCTATACCCTCTCGCATCGCATTCATTCCGCCAATTGCAGCCGCCGAGGCGGCAGTGCCTAGCTGCCCGGCTTCGCTGAGGCGCAGAGTGTCCTCCAGATCAGAAAGCCGGGATCCGCTTGATCCGACATAGCGGATGTTGCGCACATAACAGTCGGAAATTGGCAGTATGGCCTTGGTGCCACGAGGCACACCAGCGAAAATGTTGAAAACTCCCTCAGATGCGATATGCTGCGCGGCTTGAGCAATCAAAGCGGCGACAGGTACGAGTGAAACGACGTCGTCGAATCCTCTGTCATCGGTCATCTCACTGATGATTCGCTCCTGTTCTCCCGGTTGGAGTTTGGTTGGGTTGACAAAACGCATCTCGATGCCGCGCTGCTTCGCGATATTGTCAACGCGCAAGCGGAGCATCTCAATACGTTCGTCGTCAATATCTGTGCAGAGAATTTTAGCAGGCGGAGAGTCTAGTTCGACAGCGCGCTGCACGTGCATCTGCCCCATGGGCCCTGCGGCGCCGATGAACCAAGTGGCTCCTCCCCGCTTTAGCTCAGTAGTGCGTGGCATCCGATACCCTGCGGACACATCTGGACTAGAGGTTCCAGCGAATGTCAGGCGGTCGTAGTGGACTCGGCCGATGTCAATCTCCACATCTCCGCCGATGCCTTTGCCAGCAACAATATTCATCACTCCACCCGGAGCCAGTACCTTCGCCAGCTCACGTGCTTCGTCAGTAGTAGGCGCCCCCAGAACCACAATGTCGTCGAACCCCACCCCACCGGTGGTCTCATCAGAGACTGTGGCAAACTCCTCCGCTCTAACCTGGTCACGCTGGATGAGGGCGGTGGAAGTGGGTTTGCTGGCGGCCTGTATTTTCTCACTCAGAGAGGCACTTACATTTGTGGTCAGAATTTTAGCGGGAAGAGTGTCGTCAACTAGCGTATCGCCCAACGCTATCTGTTCAGTCTGCGCATTGCCAGTCGCATAAAACCAGGCCGTTCCGCCTTTTTTCATGTGTGTGCGCGGCTGAATCCGGTAGGCGGCTACAACGCACGCCCAAGGCTCGGCAAGAGCCGCCTGCAGGTAGCCTGTTTCCTCTTTGATGGGCAGCAGATAACACCCATCATCGCCCTGCAGCACCTCAGGACCGACAAGTCCATATTGTTGCATGGCGCCCGGAAGAACATAACCGTAGGCCATACTCGTGCCTTTGTAGAAGACATCTGCCTGCACGATGTAGCGTTCGCCCACCTTGAAGCGCTCACGCAGATTCGCTCCGACTTCCACGACTGTCGCGGAAACCTCATGCCCGGGTACGACAGGGTCTTTGACAAGATCGCGCCCCGTTATGCGCGGATGCTCGGGGCCGAGTGAGGTCAGCTTGACGTCACTGAAGCAGATACCAACCGCGTCGGTTCGCAAAAGGAGCTCGTCAGGGCCAGGGCTTGGAACCGCCTGATGGATCGGCATGCCGTTCTTTCCGAAGTTCTCCAGGCCAGCTCCGTACATCTCCCACCGAAGATTCTCAGCAGGTAAAGGCGCGTGGGCTTTCCTGTACTGCTCCAATACATCTGACATATTCTGTACCTCTTACATCCGAAACTCTGTCTGCAGTGACACAACCATCTTGATCACAGGCTTACGCAGTGCCGCGAATCATTTTCATACGATAAAGCTCATCAGGTCGCGAGCTGATGCGCAGAACATTCTCTTCGCTTAAGAAGTTGGGACCTCCAAACTGCGACGTGCCAGCCAGTATGCGAAAGGCCTTCACGGACATCGCCGTTATGCCGAGGACTTCGTCCGGACTGGCCCCAAGCGCGATGATGCCGTGGTTCTGCATCAACACCACTTTTGGCGCAGCTCCCACGGCGGAGGCGTAGTCATTGACGCGCCGGTGCAATTCCTTGGCCAGAGGCAATCCGGGGTCCACATACTCCACAGCCACCGGCGCAATTCCGCACGAGACGATTTCATCCGGAAACAGTCGTCCGGAAATCGCTTCCTTCCAACCCTTACTGCACAGTACCGCATTGACTGCTGTCGCATGGGTATGCCCGACGTAATTGACGCCAGGCAGGCTGAGCAATGAGGCATGAAGCACCGTCTCCACGCTCGGGCGCAGATCGTTGGTCTGGTCCACTCTCGCTTGCTGCAGGAGGGTCTTGACCTCCTCGTCAGTGGCGCTTGCCAGCTCCAACATTCTGAGCACAGGCTCAAAATAGACTTCAACAAAAGAGCCACTGGAGGCAGTAAGCAGCGGCTTCCCACTGGCTTTCACTGCAAAGCTCGCGTCACTCAGGCGGGCGCTGGTGTTGCCCTCTCCCAGGATGACATAGTCGTTCTCAGGACGTCCTATCTCCAGGGACATCGAGACCAACGCATCGGAAATCTGTTGTCGCTCCATCCGTATCCAATCTATGCGGCCCAGCCCTCGTGAAACAAGGCCGCCATTCTATACTCGGGTAATCTGTTGAAGCCGCAGTCGCCCGCCAACCAAGGGTGCTAGAGTTCTCGCGGATATGGACCCAGCCAGTTCGCCCACACCTTCCAGCCGTCGTGCGTGCGCGCCAGAAACTCCACCCATTCCACGTCGGCTGAGTCTCCGCTTTGCAGACTGATGCTTGCTTGTACACGCGCCAGAGCGGCATTCTTCCCGAGAGACTCGATAACAATGTTCTTTACGTCTGTGTGGAAGTTCTCGTTCTTGTGCTCCCGGACGTGTTCCTCGAACTCCGTCTGATCCATCACGTAGACCCCGCACCGCGTCCCAACGTCCACGCAATCTACAACCGGCAAAATGCTAAGATTCACGGCCCTCTGTGGGTCAGCCGCCCGAAAAGCGGCGCTATATTCGCGCGCTACCCTCTCCACTTCTTCCAAGTCTTGCGGGTCAAGCTCATCCATTGCCAATTATCCGCGTCCTTTCTGCGCTGCCTGATCTGCAGACTGTCTAACTGCCAGTGTCCGCTCTGCCCGCGCCAACTCTTCCGGCGTGTTTACGCCTCCGATCTCTTCCGGATCGCAAGAAACGCTGGCAACTGCGCGCTGACCAGGGACGGCCATCTCAACGACTCTGGTGAGGACAAACTCGGAAACACTCTGGACGTCCGAACAGGAAGACGCACCTTGGATACGCTCAGGTCCCAGGCGCTCTTCCAGTTGAGCGCGCAGCCAGGCAACTTCGAAGGCGTACAACCCACCATTGACTTCTTTGAGCTTTCGCTCGCTTTGCCCTGCCTGCTTCTCCTCACATACCCTGACAATCACTCCGTCGTTAGAGCGCACAATCCGCCCGTAGCCAGTCGGATTATCGAGTATCGCAGAGGTCAGCGTGACCGCGGCGCCGGCTCGAAGATGTTCTTCTTCAAGCGCAGCGACCGTAGCGGGCAGAAAGAGCGGGCTGTCTCCACAGGCCAGCACAATATGCTCCGTCTGCGGATCCAGAACACGCAGCGCACAACGGGCAGCATCTGCGGTGCCCGTGGGCTCCGCCTGAACCGCATACTCAACCCGGCTACCGAGCACCGCTCTGATCTCAACGGAGTCTTGCGGCACAACGACACAGATATCCCTGACGCCCGCTCCCGAAAGACAGTCCAGCACCCACTCAACAAGCGGGCGCCCCGCCACCGGCAGCAGGACTTTCGGTGTGTCCGAAGCCATCCGCGAACCGCGGCCAGCGGCCAGCACCACACCCACGAACCTGTCCGACGCGACCTCAGAATCCACAGAGGGATTATGGCTTGTCTGCAGGCAAACGGCCAAATCCGAGAGCGCAAAGCAGGGACTCGATAAAAGCCCGTACTCCTTCCAGTACACACCCTGCAGGTGTGGTGGCAAAACATAAGTGAACAACTGAACAGGCTTCCGGCCCCGGCCGAGACAAAGCGGGCCATCTGTAATCAGAGAGAATGTTCAAGGATTTATGCCCGGGCTTGCCGGCTCCCACAGCCAACTCAAGCGCGGGACCAGCTTCCCGAAGCACGCGCGGGAAATACCACGAACCTCACAAACAACCCTCGAACCTCCTCCTCTTCTCTGACCTCTAGCATAACCAGGCTCTCGGTAACCCATAGCGCTGCTGGCCAAGGCCTCGCCCTGACCCAGCCACCTTGAGGGCGTGTGTCTCAGCACGGAATGGACACTACCGGGAGCCTGGCCCTCTCCTTTCAGCGCCAGTTGAAGGACATGTTACGCCGGGTTAGGGCCGCCCACATCGGCCAATCGCGCGATGTCCGCTATATATCGGGACAAGCCGCTGCCGGATCAGCCGAAGGCTCTGGGGAACCTGCCATGCAACTGACACAAGCCAGACAATTCATTGGGCGCAACTGTAGCGTCACCTGGACAGACCGGACGGGCGCGCAGCAGACCGCTGAACTCACAGTGAAAGATCTTCTCTTCGTTCCGTTCTACGGGGCCTACCTTGTCAGCGACAGCGAGGAGCTGAATCTGGACAAAATCTCCAACATTCAGCCCGTTGACTGATCAGGCGCATTTGTCGCCCAGACGCGGTATCAGTCAGTCATATAACAACCTGGTAACTCTTTCCGCATCACACACGTGAGACACGCCACGGGCGAGCTTCCCAGACCGTCCGGCATCCGGCGGGACAAGAGCGACATGTGGGCGAACGCTCTTGTCCCCTCTCCCGCCGAAGGGCTCCGAGCCTCCCATCGGAGCCCTTCAGCGTGTACGGATACGAATCGCCAGCGAGCTGCAGTAGAGAGGCTGCACAGGGTCCTAAAAAGGCACAAGACCCTGAGGAGTCATACCCCGAGGTCTTGTGATAAGCGAGAACTGCTGAAGCTCAGCAGGCTGAATTTGGCTCCCCGTGTGCAGCCCCCTTCATCACAGTTTCATTTGTATGCTGCGGGAATATCGGTTTCCAGTCATCGGTCACGCTGGTGAGGCTTGTCATTCCCGCAGCATCCGAAACCTTCAATATCAATGAGTTATCAAAGATCAGGCCGTTCCCGGTGAGGCGGAAGCGGCGTTGACTCGCATTTCCCCATCTCCGCCGGATGCCACAACTCACCACTGCAGCATCAGCGCGAAAGCACCCCAGCCCAGGTATTCACGCGTGTAGGCGGCGTAGCGCACGGGTTCCGAGGTCAGTTGGGCTCGAACCTCTTTGGCAAGTTCGTCGTCGGGATTGGCTTCAAGCCATCGGCGCATGGTGAGCCACTTGGCCGCCTCGTATCTGTCCCAGCTGTCCTGGTCTGCCAAAACCAGTTCCACGACGTCGTAGCCTAGGTGGCCGAAGACTCTGAGAAGTTCTGGAAGCAGGAGAAAGTCGGAGATTGAGCCGGCAAGACACCCCTTGGCAACATCTTCCGTCGGCGGTAACTGCCGCCAGTAGGGCTCCCCGATAAGGATAATCCCTCCGGGGCGGAGGCTCTGCGCCAGAAGTTCGATAGTTCCGCTGACGCCCCCGCCGATCCACGTGGCGCCGAGACAGGCTGCCACACCGGCCTTCTCGTTAGAGACGCAGCCCGCAGCATCGCCATGGATGAACTTGACTTGATCGGCCACGCCGAGTTCTTCAGCGCGAAGTCTCGCTTGATCGGTGAACAACTGGCTCATGTCGATGCCGGCGCCGATGACCCCGTAATCGCGAGCCCAGGTACATAGCATCTCCCCCGAACCGCTGCCGAGGTCGAGCACTCGGGTCCCCTTTTCCAGACGCAGCGCCGCGCCGAGAGTAGCGAGCTTTTCGGGTGTGAACGGGTTATGGATGCGGTGAGTGCTTTCGGTTATGTTGAAGATCCGTGGAATATCCAATGCAGAAAATCTCCTTTGTACGCTGCGGGAATGACGAGTTGCACAGGTGTTGTATGCTGCGGGAATGCCAAGTTGCTCAGGTGTTTCGTTCTCCAGCTACCTCAATTCCCGCAGCCACCTCCCACATCGTCGGAACCTCAAGTTCTTCAAAGCCCATGCCGGGTGTAATGTCGAGCACCAGTTCGCTATCATGAAGTGGCTGCATCAATCGAGAGAGCTATCCCGATACGGCTGATTACTCACGAGGAAATGATACCACGTCCGGTGGCTGTGCGGTTAGTCTGAAGCAGCTGCGAGAATTTCCGTCTCCAGTCATCGGTCACAGTGGTGAGGCTTGTCATTCCCGCAGCATCCGAAACTGGCCCTGGTGTTGGGAACCCCACTAAAGCAGATCATTCCTGAGAAGTTGCTCCATTGCCCAAGACAACTCCTCCTGAGGTGCATTCTTGCCGCCGACGACCCAGTCCAATAAGGTGTCCAGCGCAAAAGGTAACGATTGCGAAAACAGCTCTGCTTTGGACAGAGACCTCAAGTGGCTGTAAATATCAAGAAACCTCAGCGCCAACTGGAGCCGAACGCTGCGCGGAATCGACAACATGGAAAGAAGCCCTATGAGAGTCTTGCCGACATCTTCCTGTGGAGCTGAAAAGCCTGCATGGTCCCAATCTATGAGAATAATTGAAGAGCCGCTCGCCAGTATGTTATATGGTGTGAGGTCACGGTGGAGAAAAGCTCCAACTGAGGGCACCTCGAGACAGTCAGCCAGTACGGCCGCGCCTCTGAGAACAACGTTGGCATATCTGCCTGCTTGAATAGCGTGTTCTCTATACCAAACCACATCCTCCTGCCATTGATTGCGCACCGAGTCCGGATCGTATGGACACTCCATGCCTGAGTCACAGGGTTCGAATGCGTGAAGAGCGGACACCACTTCGGCGACGCGTGTGATTATTCGTTTCTGTAAGTCCCCAGAGGCATGTGTCATCGCAGTATCGAGTGGCTGTCCACAGGCCGTGGTGACCAGGGCCGGAAACCCGAACAGGTCGCGCTCTGGTAATACCTTGATAACATCCGGGACAGAAACTACATCCTTGAGACTCCGCAATAGCCGTGCGTGAGTATGGAGCGCCGCTTGGCCTGCGGCAGAGAGCGGGTACAGCTTCAGGCACACGTGCCACGTCTTCTCCCCATCCTGCATGCAGCATAGAAGCACTCGAGTTTGATCGGGCATGACGCCGTCGCGGGCCGACGAGAATGGGTTTGTGATGCCAATATCGCCGGACGACCGGATGATTGAGCGCAGTCCCGCTTGCACTATATTGTTGGCATCGGTACCACACACAGCAGCCTGGCCAGCCCATCGTATTGCTTCGGTTAAATCCGTTCCCTGTTCCAAATCGCTACTTCTTCTCCCGGCTGCAGATAAACGGTTGTACACCCTTATCGTCCACAGTCCATTTTGCATGCTGCGGGAATTTCGGTCTCCAGTCATCGGTCACGCTGGTGAGACTTGTCATTCCCGCAGCATCCGAAACGGTTGTACACCCTTGATACTTCGGGAAGGCTGGTCCCGACACCACCGCAGCCGCACGGCACAAACAAAAAGGCAGAGCCGTACCACGTACTACTCTGCCTTAGGACCCATAAAAATGGCTCCCCGACATGGACTCGAACCATGAACATCCTGGTTAACAGCCAAGCGCTCTGCCAATTGAGCTATCGGGGAATATCGAAGCCTGTTCTAAGGCAGTTTATACCATCACGCGCGGATAAATGTCAACAATTATTGCGCTGGGGCAGAAGGCAACTCAGCGCCATCTCCATTCACAACAACGTTGTCAATCAGGCGCGTTTTCCCGATAAAAATGGCGCCGGCAAGCAGCAAGCCTGTGCCAGGGCCCAACTCAGGACGAAGAGTCACCGGATCAAGCGCCTGGACGTAGTCAACTCGAACCAGCGGCTCTGTGGCGATGACCTCGAGTGCGGCCTTCTTCAACGTCTCCACGTCTCGCTGACCGTGTGCCCATATCTGCGCCGCATGCCGCAACGCCCGGATCAAGACCGGAGCTGCAACTCTCTCTTCTGCGGAGAGATAGGCATTGCGGCTGGACATAGCCAGACCGTCCTTCTCCCGCACGGTAGGCATTGGCACGATCTGCGTCGGCATGTCCAGGTCCTCCACCATCCGCTGAATGATACGAAGCTGCTGGTAGTCTTTCATGCCAAAGTACGCCCGCGTCGGCACTGTGATGTTCAGGAGTTTGAGCACTACAGTCGCGACGCCGCGAAAATGTCCCGGCCGAGAGGCTCCGCACAGTCCTTCAGCGAGTGAACCAGGATCAACGTAGGTCTGGTAGCCTGATGGATAGATATCCTGCGGCTGCGGCGTAAAGACGATATCCGCTCCTTGCGCTTCGCATAGGTCCAGGTCACGCTCAAGGGGGCGGGGATACTTGTCCAGGTCTTCACCCGCGCCAAACTGTGTCGGGTTGACAAAGATGGAAACGATGACCAGATCGTTATCGGTGCGGGCCTGACGAATGAGGCTCAGATGACCCTCGTGAAGCGCGCCCATTGTCGGCACAAAACCGGTAAGCATGCGCTTAGAAAACTCGTCAACGCCACATCGGGCGCTCAAACAGAGCCTTTGAAGTTCGTTGGGAGACTGGAGAATGCGCACTGGCGAGAGTTGTCTCAGTCCTCAGGAAAACGGCCGAAGCGAACATCTTCGGCGTAAGATTCAAAAGCAGAGCGCATAATCTCGTGAAGACGCGCGTACTGACGAGAATGCTTTGGAGCAAAGCGTTCATCCATCCCAAGCATGTCATTTACCACCAGCACCTGCCCGTCACAGCCTGATCCCGCGCCGATTCCGATTGTTGGAATCTCAACAGCCTGCGTCACTTGCGCGGCGGCTTCGGACGGTATCAATTCCAGAACAATCGCAAATGCGCCCGCGTCCTGTAGCGCCTGGGCGTCGGAGATCAGCTTCTCCTGAGCATCCGCGCTTCTGGCCTGCTTGACATATCCCCCACACGCATGCACGCTCTGAGGAGTCATCCCCAGATGCCCAAGTACGGGAATACCCGCCTGCACAAGCTTTGCCACTGTCTCCGCCACTTCCGCCCCGCCTTCAAGTTTCACACCCTGCGCGCCGGCTTCCTTCAGAAACCTCCCGGCGTTCTCCAACGCAGACGGGATGCTCGTCTTCTAGGACATAAAAGGCAGATCCACCACTAACATCGCGCGCGACACGCCACGCGCTACCGCTTTGGCATGGTGCACCATGTCGTCAACGGTTACTGGCAGAGTGTTTTCATAGCCTAGGACGACATTTCCAAGGCTGTCCCCGACCAGAACAAGATCCACCCCCGCAGCGTCCACCAGACGAGCGGTGGGATAGTCGTAGGCCGTAAGGCAGACGATCTTCTGGCCGGTTTTCTTCATCTGTATCAGCGCTGGGGCGCTCAGCCGTTTATCTGACATCCAGTTCTCGTACCCAGTTATCCCGGAACACATCCACCATCCACCATCCCGTCAACAGCGCAACAAAAACGAAGTTGCCTCCGATAGCCAGCACAGCTGCGTGAAAAGGGCTGAACAAACCGGCAACAAGCAGAAAAATAACAGTCACGAAAAACCCGCGCACAAGGCTTTTCGACATGTTCTCCTGAAACGTTGCCATAAGCAGATAGACCACCAGAGCAAGCCAGAAAAATATCGCTGCCAGAGCCAGAAGCATCAGACCAATCGGTGCTCGAGTGACGCCCCGGCGGATCGACTGAAACACCAGTTCATCGGCGTAATGCCCAAGAAACCGCCCCGACCGTAGAAGCGCTCCCAGCAGAAGCCCCTCAGCACACAAAGCAAGGCTTATCTGCCAGTTCCAGCCTTTGAGCAGACCCGACGTCGCCATGGAAACCGCAGGTCCCGCAGGTCCAATTTCGGCAATCCAGTATGCGAACATCATGCAGAAGCTCACCCATCCGGCCAGGTTCGCGGCAAACACGGCCGGTTTTGGGATGCCTGAAGCCTGCGCTGAGCGCCCTTTCTTTGCCGTTCTGATCTCCAAACCTATCAGGCGATTGAGCTTTGACTGGATATCGCGGTTATACGGGTCAAACTGCACGGCATACGTATAGTATTCAACTGCCTTGTCCCGAAGATTGCGCGCGTGGTAGATATCCCCGAGAATAGCATAGGCCCGGCCACTTGAACGCTGCAAACGCAAGGCTTCGCGGCAGTAGGCTTCAGCTTCTCCCATTCTGCCCCTTATGAAAGCAAACTCCGCATCGCGAAGCGCTCTGTCTGGAGCTGAGCGCGGGGGTGGCGCGGCCGAGGGCGCTGGTCTTGGTCTGGAAATGGAACTGGTCGGAGTTGAGCCCGCGCGTTTGGCAGCGGCTTGTTCAACGTCGTAGTAACTGCGGCGGTCAGGGTCGGAAAGGACGCCGTAGGCTTCGTTGATCTGCACCATCGCGCGCTGTGCCAGCCGTTTGTCCGGATGGATGTCTGGATGGTACTTTCTGACCAGCCGACGATAGCTGGCCTTGATCTCCGCCTGTGTCGCACCTTGTGCAACACCCAGAATCTCGTAATAGTTGCGGACTGGAGGCATGATGCCTGCGCATCCTCCCATAGCCTTGGAGACCCGGCTCTGTCGGCCGCATGCTCCACCCGTCAGACATTACCACAACCAGCAGAGCCGCGCAATCCGCACAGGCTCACAGTCTCTATTCCACAGTGTAGTGGCTGGCTGCACCCGAATACACGTCTATCGCCATGCGCCCGACAATGAGGCCCGCCACCACCAAAAGAACTACTCCCAGCGTCACCGAGACAATCTTAAGCGCAGACTGTGTCTCGTCTCTGAAGTACTCATCGGCCTTGCGCATCATCTCGTCAACGGAACCCGTCTTCTCGCCGGTCGCCAGCAACTGCAGTGCGCGGGCTGGCAATGCATGCGCCTGGCTCAGCGAGGCAGTGAGCCCTTCTCCACGGCGAATGCCGGGAAGCGCACTTTTCATCTGGGACGCCATAACAGCATTGCCGCTCGCCTCAGCCGCCATCTCAACACCAGTCGCCAGCCCCACTCCACTGCGGTATGAGGCCGCCAGTACACTGACCGCTTTTCCGGCGGCCATCTTTCTGACAATTTTGCCAATACCCGGCGCCGTGATTTTGAAAGCGTCCCATACATAGCGCGCTCGCGGACTGAAAACCGTCAGAACCCTCAGACACAACCATGTCCCGCTGGCCAATACAAAGCCCGGGACATAACGCTGCTGAATAATCCTTAGCGCATCCGCACCGGATCCCAAAACCAGAACAGGAATCAGCGGCACAACAAGGATGGCAACGAAAATCATCATCGGATAGACAAGCTGTCCGATAAACTCTCTTCGTATTCGCGCCTCGCGCTCGGTGAGATCGGCAAGAGCCTGCACAGACTCACTCAATGTGCCCGCATGCTCTCCTGCCCGGATGAGCGCAATCTCGGCTGCTGGAAAAGTGGCCGGATACTCCACCATCACGTCAGATATCGGCTCACCAGAGGCCGTGCGAGTAGCACACTCCTTCAGGACTCTGCCAAGATGACCAGGCGTACTCTCTGAGAGATCGCGCAGCGATTCCGAACTGGAGACACCTGAGTGAATGAGCGCGTGCAGTTGGCGCCAGAACTGAAGCCTGCGCGAAAGTGGAACCGGCGGAAATATGCGGGACGCTACGCTCTCACGATTGATTCCTGCTGCTTGAAACGATGTGGCCTTCTGCCGGATGCTGAGCGGGAACAGGCCTTTTTCTCGCAGAGTGGCGGCGGCCATGGATTCCGAAGGGGCCTCCAGTTCACCCTCCACATTCTGTCCGCTTCCGGTCCGCGCCTTATACATAAAAACAGGCATTATGACGCCCACCCCAGCACTTCGTTTATGATTTTGGCATACCAGCCGGCTATGGCCATGGCTATGTAAATGGACAGGACACCATTTGCGACGATGAGAAGTACAATCAGGGCGATGCGGATGATCTTGCCAATGGACTCAGCCCGCGCTGCATAGTCATCCTCTAGATGCTGGAGCATCTCTGGCACGCGCCCGGTCTGATCTGCTGTGGCCAGCATGTCCACGTCGCTGCGAGAGGCTGTTCCGGAAAGGCTGAGAGCGGAAGAAAAGCCCTGCCCGGCAGCCAGAGCTGAGCGCCCACTGTGCAACTTGTGCGCAACCTGGTAGTTCCCCACGGACTCTGACGCCGCGTCCCAGGCCGCCAGCGCAGGTACACCTGCAGCGCTCAGCCTTTTGAGCATTCGAAAAAACCGTTCCATCACGCGAACGCGCTTGAGTTGCGCAACAACTGGAAGCGACATAACGACCCTGTCCGCCGTGGCGCGCAGTGGTCCACGCTCCAGCCACTCGAGCAGGAGCGGAGTGCCGATGAACACCAGGAGAATCAGCGGGATTGTAAAGAGTAACGTCTCCCGCAGATACTGATTCCAGCCAACCAGTAGATGCGCTTTCCACTGTGCGTCCGTATCCCCTGCTGCGCTCTGGATAGATGGCACATAATGAGCGAACTTTACAACAAAGTGCGCAGTCATGATGCTCAAAGCGATAGAGGGTTTGTAAATCCAGCCCACCCATCGCCAGCGCATGCGATGCTTGTTCTCTGCCTCCAGGCTGGTGGCAAAGTCATCGTACACTTCGTGCACAAATCCGCCAGTCTCACCCGCCAGGACAGCCATTCGGAAGTCTGTCCCGAACACGTCACCATTTGCAGCCATCGCATCGGCTACAGAAGTGCCGTTCTGAACGCGCGCAGCAACGTCAAGCGCAGCTCTCTTCATCGCTTTGTTCCGGCTGCGCACACCCAGGGTCCGAAAGGCATCGTAGGGACCAATCCCCGCCCGCGCCAGCTCGGCAAGCTGCCTCCAGAAGTACGCCTGGTCGCGAACAGAAAGATGCGACACAACAAATGGTCTCATCGTGACCTGGGCTGCTACTGGCGGAGCTTTTGCCGCTGCGGTGCTACGCCCAGCAGAAGCCGGAGCGGCAATTGTCACCGGGTTGTATCCCATCTGAGCGAGACGCGACCTGACAGCCTCTTCGCTCGAGGCCTCCATAGCGCCCCGTCTAAGCTCTCCCTGTCTGTCGGTGGCTTCGTATCGAAATAGCGGCATGCTCTTAGGCTGGAGGTAGTGTCAGGGAGGAATGGAGTGTTATCTGGCGGCGCATTTCCGGCTTCAGAAAATGAACAACCGCCTCCCCGTCAGGCAGACTGGCGTTCGGCGCAATCTCGAGCAGTGGAATCAGAACAAACGCGCGGTCTTTGATTCCTGGATGTGGGATGACCAGGTCAGGCTCGTTGATCCGGGCTTGGCCATACAACAGAACATCAACGTCAATGATACGTGGCCCATAGCGTTCCGCACGCACTCGGCCCATTTCGTTCTCCACAGACAGGCACCGCCACAGAAGCTCGTGTGGAATCACAAGCGTCTCTATCTGTGCGACAGCATTCAGAAAATCCGGTTGATTCTCCTTCAAAATGGCTCTTGACTCGTACACATGGGAGAGCGCGGTAACTTGCAGGTCCGAAGCACTCAGGATATCTACAGCGCACTGTAGATTAGCCGCCCGGTCGCCTAGATTAGAGCCGAGACCTACCCACACTGTCACATTTGCTACGCTTTGTGAATACAGCGCCCAAGGGCGTCGTGAGCGGCTTCCATCACAACCTCAGAGAGTGTCGGGTGCGCATGAACGCTTGCGACCAGCTCGTGGATGGTCAATTCCGATGAGATAGCCGTGGCACACTCTGCGATGAGCTCACTCGCTCTAGCGCCGATAATATGAGCGCCAAGTATCTCTCCGTATTTCTCTGAGACAATGATTTTAGCGAAGCCTTCCAGTTCGTGCTCGCACAGCGCTCGTCCGTTAATGGCAAAGCTGAACTTGCCAACTCTGACATCCGAATACTTTTCCCGCGCCTGCGCTTCTGTGTAGCCCACAGACGCGTACTCCGGGTGTGTGTAAACGGCCGCCGGTATCGTGTGGTAGTTCACCTGCTCACTGTGCCCCATAATATTTGAAGCTGCGGCCTCACCCTCTGCGGAGGCGGCATGGGCAAGCAGAGGCTCACCGATACAGTCGCCTATCGCCCAGATACTCGGCACAGACGTGCGCTTGTACTCGTCAACCAGGATGGCCGCGCGGTTCATCTTTACGCCAATCGGCTCCAGATTCAAACCTTCCGTGAGTGGAACGCGCCCGGCAGCCAGCAAAATCACGTCCGCATCAATCTGCTCTTCGCTGTCGCCGCTCTTCAGCGTGAGACGCCCGCCGTTCTTGACCTTTCGAGCTTTGGCCAGCAGGGTATTCGTCCGAATCTCGATTCCCTGCTTTTTCAGCGCCTTTTCAAGCTCCGCGCACGCCTCCTCATCTCCAGAGGGTAAAATTCGCGGCATCATCTCCACGACTGTTACTTTGGCGCCAAGTGAGTTGAAGATATAAGCGAACTCCAGTCCAACAGCGCCCGCGCCGACGACAGCCAACTTCTCCGGAACGCGATCCGCGAATACAGCGTTGTCGCTCGTCCAGACTGTGGGGAAGTTCTCCAGTCCTTCAATCGGCGGACGCGCGGGTTTTGAGCCAGTGGCGATGATGATATTGGCCGCACTCAGCTGCTGTGTGCCTTCGGCTCCAGCTATCTCGATGGTGTTCGGCCCGCTTAGCGATCCAAGTCCGTTGATTACGGTAATCTTGTTTTTTTTCATCAGCACGCCGACCCCGCCGACGAGCTTCTTTACCACCTGCTGTGCGCCGCTGACAATGCCGTCAATCTCGAAGCCGATATTGTGCGCGACAAGGCCCCGCTCACCGGCGCTCTTCATCTCGTTGTAGAGCGCAACGCTCGAAATGACCGCCTTCGTTGGAATGCACCCGACGTTAAGACACGTGCCCCCTAAAGACTGTTTTTCAATGACAACAACACGCGCCCCAAGCTGCGCCGCTCGAATGGCTGCGACATATCCCCCCGGACCGCCTCCGATGACTGCAACGTCGTACTGGAACGACCCGGATGCGGATCCATTGGAGCGCGCGGCTCCTGAGGGACTTGAAACGGACACGGTGGCCTCCTGATTGCGATGGGTAGTCTCTGTGAACAGAGACCCGCGAGGATGTTACCACAAGCCTCTATCCGCGCGCAAAAGTCGCCAGCCTGGCTGACACCTCGCGTACAGCTATGCCAGATCTCAGGTCCCGTACCCCGAGACACAGCAGCTTTGGATAACTTGTATGCTGCGGACTCTCTATGTCAAACTCGGGCTGCGATTATGCTGCCGTGCAACGCCTTCATCCGCATATGGTAGCCCTCGTCATAGCGTGTCCGGCGCGTGAGAAGGACATAGAGTATTTCCAGGAGTTGCTCGCCTACAGCTCTCAGGGCGCGGCCGTAGGTCTTGCCCTCGTTGCGCAGCCGGTCGAAAAGTTCTC
>JADLDK010000028.1 GCA_020846715.1 Armatimonadota bacterium
GGATATAGACTTTCAGGGCCGTGTGAGCGCTGCGTTTGCCCTTGGGCGCACGGGACTCACTGACGATCCTCATGGGCATGGCACACATGTCAGCGGGTCAGTTCTCGGGAATGGGAAGCTCAGCGGATCTGACCCTTCGACTCACAGCTATCTAAACTCTTACGCAGGAGTGGCGCCAGAAGCAAATCTGATTATGCAGAGCGTGCTGGACGCCAATGGCAATCTCGGTGGGCTTCCAGCAAATCTCGCGACACTGTTCACACAAGCCTATCAGGCCGGTGCGCGTGTGCACACAAATAGTTGGGGCGCAACAGTGGCGGGCGTCTATGATACTGACGCCAGTCAGGTCGATCAGTTTGTCTGGTCACATCCGGATGCAGTTGTGCTGTTTGCGGCGGGCAATGACGGCGTGGACGCTGACAGTAACGGTGTTATTGATCCGCAGTCGGTCGGTTCTCCAGGCACCGCCAAGAACTGTATCACTGTGGGCGCAACAGAGTCCGTTCGGTCGTCAGGCGGATATCAGTTTCAATGGGGGACTGGTTCCTGGGCCAGCAATTACCCAGCTCCGCCCATCAAGAACGACCTGATCTCAGACAACAGTTTTGGCATGGCAGCTTTCTCCAGCCGCGGGCCGTGCGAAGATGGGCGAATCAAGCCCGATATTTGCGCCCCAGGCACGAATATCCTGTCTGTGCGCAGTCACAATCCTGCGGCTGGTACAGGCTGGGGCTCGTACAACGCAGACTATGTGTACATGGGCGGAACGAGCATGGCCACTCCTCTGGCGGCGGGAGCGACGGCGTTGCTGCGGCAATATTTCCAGCAGGTGAAGGGCATTGACCCTTCCGCCGCCCTGATCAAAGCAACTCTTCTGGTAAGCGCCCGGGACCTGACTCCTGGACAGTATGGCGCCGGCTCATCTCTTGAGATTCCTGCCCGACCGAACAACGTCGAAGGCTGGGGACGGGTGGACCTGCAGGCGGCTGTCAACCCCGCACCACCGAATACCCTGCAGCTTGAAGACTACAAAGCCGGTTTACAGACCGGGGAGATCCGCTCTTTCTCTTTCAGGATCGTTACCGCAGGCGTGCCGCTTCGTATCGCCCTGGCGTGGACGGACTATCCCGGTGACGTGTCTGCATCCAAAGCCCTTGTGAACGACCTGGATCTACAGGTACACGCGCCGAGCGGCCAGGTCTTTGCGGGCAACGGAACGTCAGACCACGCCAACAACGTGGAAAGCGTGGACATCGCCTCACCTGAGATCGGCACGTACACGGTGACCGTCAGCGGCTACAGCGTTCCGCACGGACCACAGCCCTTTGCCCTGGTAGCTCAGGGGGGGCTTCCAAATGCCGCACTCTCCGGACATATTACGTCAACATCTGGCACACCAATCCCCAACGCTGCTATTACCGCAACTTCCCTCAGCGCGGTCTTCACAGCCTCTTCCAGACCGGATGGCAGTTATGACATCGCTGTCATTCCGGACGATTACAGCGTGGAGGTGTCTAAGAATGGCTGGAGTTTCAATCCGGTATCGCATAGCGTGACAGTACCTGCCGAAGGCGCCGGGAATGTAGATTTTGTAGGGACAGCCTCTCCCGCCTCCATAAGCGGCTCTGTTTTTGGCGCCCAGACACAACAGGGCTCCGGAACGTGGCAGTCTGTGCACCCCTATCTTAATAACACAAACGACTCCGTCACAATCTCCGGACCAGCCAATGCTGTGCGCATGCGGGTGCATTTTGCCCAGATGGCGACAGAGAGCGGGTACGACTTTGTAACGATCAGCGACAGCGATGGCGGAAGCGCGACGAGCTATTCCGGCAATAACAATGACTTCTGGAGTCCCTGGATAGACGGAAACGCAGTGCGGGTGAATCTTTCATCAGACGTCAGCGTGACGCGGTATGGCTGGCTGATAGATGCGTTCCAGGCCACCATTCCAGGTTCGCCGATGACAGGCGTCACAGTTACAGACAGTCTCTCCGGCATCTCGAGCGTCAGCGGCCTCGACGGTTCCTACGTATTTCCCAGCGTGCAGCCGCTGCCGACGACCCTTTCAGCTTCGATTGCCGAGCACGTAATAAAGCCGTCACAACGCGACATTGCGCCGACACCGGGGCAGAGCGTGCAGGGTCAGGATTTTGTGGCTATACCAGAGGTTCCGGTCATCCACGTCAAACTGACTCACAGCTACCCGGGAGACCTGGTTATCAAGACCGGTGTTGGAACCGTCGCCAACCCGGTTCTGATACGCACTATCTGGAATCGCCAAACTGCGAGCAATCCGACCCTGACCCTCGATATTCCTGTGGATGAAGGCAATCCCTACTTTCCGCCGAGCGCCGCCCATCCCTGGTTCCTTCAGATCTGTGATCAGTCTGCCTATGACCAGGGCACACTGCTGGAGTTTTCGATAAGCAGGAACGGGCGAACGTACGGTTCCTTCCAGACTCCCGCGGCGATAAACGATCTGACCTGTGTGACGGTGAGCGTTCCCTCCCAGACTCCGATTCGAATAGGCGACGCAAAACAGCTTGCCAACAACACCAGTTGCCTGCTGATGGACAAGATAGTGACGGCCGTGTTCGCCGATCGCATATACGTGCAGGAATCGGATCGCTCTTCCGCTATCTGTGTGCCAGGAGTCTTTGGAGTCACTGCGGGAGACTGCGTTTCTGTACTGGGCGCAGTTGATCTGATGGGGTGCGAGCGGATTGTAAATGCGGCTCAGGTGCAGAAGACGGCGCAGGGATCCTGGCCGGTGCGCCCGCTGTTCATCGGAGGCAGGAATGTGGGTGGTGAGCCGCTGTCACCCGTGACTCCAGGCTTTGCAGATTCAATTGACCTCAACAACATAGGGTTGCTGGTCACTGTGTCCGGCACGGTACGAAAAACTGATGCAGGCTGGTTCTATGTGGATGATGGAACTGCGGCGCCAGACGGCAGCGGGTACGGCGGCATACGCGTGGCCGCCGATGTGCTACAGATACCTCAGACTGGAGCGTTTGTTACCGTGACAGGAATCTCCAACTGCAGAGACTCTGGCTTTGGCGCAGCGCGCATCATCTATCCAAGATCGCAGGAGGACATTGTAGTTCTCCATGACGCACCCTCACCGCAACCGTAGTGGACTGATCTGGATTTACGACACTGGCGTGAGCGCATCCCTAGAGCAACATCGCAGCGGCAATTACAAACGCTGCTGACCAGATCGCCACTGCAAGCTCTCGCAGGATGAGATGCGGCCAGCAGAGAACCGTTCCGGGCCCCTGGCATGGCCATCTGTGCGGAGCGGTATCGGAAGCCGCCACCTCACTATACTCACGCTCACGAGACCAACCCGGGTCTAAAGGAGCAGCCCTGCCCGGGCCAAAGATGAGCCAGACCGCAGACCCAACGGCCCCAGTAGCGACCGACAGCAGCAGCAGGCGCAGGCCAACGTGCGCTTGGGACGTCCACCTTAGAGCAAAACCCAGCAGTGCGGCGGCTGCAGCGCCTTTCCACATTCCAGCCAGAGCGTGATTCCAAAGATTCCTGGACAAAACTCGCAGCGGCCACACTCTATAGAATCCATTTACCAGCACAAACTCAGCCTTCTCGCGTTCATTGCGCGGAACGAAGAATCCCCTGTTTCGCAGAGCTTTTCGCATGCGCGCGATCTTTCCAGCCAGCCCGGGAGCCACCGCCGGGTCGATACCTGCGGGCAGTGGTTTCATTTCACGCGGGTATGGCAAGTGATCTCCTCCACATGCTCCAGCGCCTGCATGCTGATTGCGTCTTCAAGGCAGATGCGCGCGCACAGCCCGCAACGGGTGCATTTGCTGTCGTCCTTCAGTAGCACGGCCACGTGTCCCGCGCCCGCCCGCACCTGAGCGCCAGGCACCATGGCAATTACCTGCTCCGGGCAAATCTCCACGCAAAGGCCACACATCGTGCAAGCGTCAGCGTCGAAGACAGTATTGATGTCACAACGAAGACAGCGCGCTCCCTGTTGCTGCGCGACAACTTCCGGATAGCTGAGCATGACTTCGACTGGTTCTGTCATCCGTTCAGGCTTCTGGCGCGGGTACACATCCCAGTTCACCGGCATCCTGTAGGCGGGTAGCGGAATGGGGGTAAGGGCCCGACAGGTGCGCTCTTCCAGCGTCTGCGCTGTGAGGTGTTCGTGAACCTGACGCGCTACCTGCTGCGCGTTTGCCATAGCATAAATGAAGGGCTCTGGGCCAATCGCGGCATTCCCCGCAACAAACGTACTCGGCGCATCCACGTGTGGTCCTGGATGTCCGGACGCCAGGACAGCAGCGTCAAACTGAGACTCAAGCTCGCCCAGAGCTTCCCGGCCGATTTTCTGCGCCAGACGAAGCTCGACACCGAGAAGGCCAATGGCGTCAACCTCCGCCTGAAGGACTGCGGCAGGGAGAACAGACTCAGGCATAGCACACAGCTGTCCGCCAGCCCGGTTTTTCTCTTCAAACACAACGCAGCGATATCCGAGGCGCGCCAGGTCGTGGGACAGCGTTAGCCCGGCTGGCCCAGCGCCTACGACAGCTACACTCATGCCGTTTGGCTCCGGATGGGCCGATCCGGACGCGGTAGACAGCTCCAGCCCGTAGTGAGAGTCCACTAAAGCCTCTGGCCCAAGCTGTTGACAGACAAACGTCTTCAAGTCCCGAATAGAGACAGGAGCGTCAATATTCCGGCGATTGCAGGCATCCTCACAGGGCGCAGAACATGCGCGACCGCAGACACTGGCGAGCGGATTGCGCGCCCGGGCAATTCGATAGGCATCCAGGTAGCGCCCCTCGCTGATGGCCACAACGTAGCCGCGCGCATCGGTCCCCAGCGGACACGCCACCCGGCACGCGACATTGTGGGAATAATAATCCAAATCCGGCTTGCGCGTTTTGAACTGTTGAGACTCTGCCATAGCTCCCTCTGCCAGAAGCGTCATCGTACTGAACCTGATTCCACGCGGGGACCTAACGACGCTCCATCGCTTTACCCCCATCCGCGGCTACCGTGCCGAGCAGATCATAGGCTGGTTTACTACGCACGGCAAGAGCTTCTGCGCCGATTACCAGACAGGCTCCACTCCTCGAGGAGCTGCAGGAACGCGAAGAAAGCATGCGCGGCGCACTCCAGGGGAAGTTTGCGGTAATCACGGGCGGCGCTGGCGCCCTAGAACTTCATCCCGAGCTTCATTTCGGCTTCGTATCTCCGTCTCTGTTCGGCAGCCGCCTCGTCATCGATGCGAGACCCGCTAAGAGACAGATTGAAGTCGCTGCCAAGGTTGCGCGTGACGCCGAGACTGATGCGCCGGGACGACACGCCCGCGCTCTCCTGCGTCTCGCTGTACTCATAGCCGCCGGTCAGTTGCGTAGCCCGCGCCACTGCGACACCCAGTCCCAGCCGCGTCTGGAACCACTGCCGCCCGATGGCGTACTCGTCTTTGTAGGAGTAGTCGCCCGTCAGCGCCAGAATTCCGAATGTTGACTTCAGACCGAGCGAGCGGCTGGAGTACTGCTGCGGGTTTCCCTTGCTGTCTTCTGGGTTATCCGCCAGAGCCGCAGTCAGCCCGAGATACTTCCAGGGCTCCAGAGTGAAGCTGAGCATCGTGGTGTCGATGCTGTAGTCTCCGGCGTCCCGGGTCTTGTAGCCGCCTGCAATGTTGAAATAGTCGAGAGGTTTGGCGGAGGCATTGATATCCTTCACCGCCAGTGTATTATCGTCGGAGTCCGAAAACGCATACCCACCGGATAGTTTCAGGGTCTTGTAAGGCTGGGCATCCAGACGGATGTCGTGCGTGCGAAAGCCTGCGCTTGCCTGCCGGTCAGTGATGCCGGCGGAAAGCTTCCAGCGGTCGCTGGCAGCAGTCGCGACACGCAGCCCGGCGCTGTTGTCTGCTCCGCCGAGATCGCTTCCTCGTCCAGCGAAGTTCGCCTGCAGTTCGACAACCTTGAGAGGCCTGGCTTTGACTCCAATATCAACCGCCGTAGTGTCCTCACCTGACTGTACAGTGTTGGCCTGGAAAGCCGCCGTTAACGCAACGTCCTTGAGTGGCGCGGCGCTGAGGCCCACATTCAACGCGCTGGCGGATCCGGTGGCCTCGGAGTCCGTGAGCTTCATCCCCGCATTGACAGCCACATCCTTCAGGAGGCTTGTATTCAGCGTCACCTGTTGCGTAGTCGTGCGGCTGAGCGCATCCTGTGGACCCTGAAGCGTATCCGTCCATACAAACTGTGTGCTGGTTTTCTGGCCGATGGCGGAGGCCAGCTTGAACTCGTTGACCTGCACGTCAGTGACCCCGCTGCCGGTCTGCGTCGCCGTAGCGGTGCGAGTAAACAGAAAAGCTGTTCCGGGCGCAACGTTGTAGCCAAGCGTGTTGTTGAGCGTTGTCACTGTCTTGGCGCCCCCGGAAAAATCCCTGCGGTCATAAGACGATCCCAGCGACAGGCGAGAGCCTTCCGGCTTCCACGCGAGCGCCAGATTTTGCTGCCCTTCACCGCCCTTGAAGCCGTAGTCCTTGGCTGCGGAGAAGGCCTGCCCCGCGCTGACGTATGAGCCCGTGATGCTGAGATCGCCAATCTGCGTCGTGCCGCCAAACCTGGCCGCCGCGCGCTGCCAGAGACTGCCAGAGTTGGCGGCGCCTCCCTGATCCATATACACGGAAGAGGCAAAGCTGGTGTTGGCGCCAAGCTGGGTCTTGCCCTGAAAGCCCAGAATGGCGTCTGCAGCATTTGGATCTGTGGCGCTCTGGCGATAGAGAGCACTCATCTGTAAGCTGGAGGAGCCCGAAGAATAAAGATTCAGGGCGAGCGGAAGGGCAAATCCACTACCACTGCGTACAGAAGTTGCGGGGTCGAGGCCGTACTCCACCTTGGCCATACTGCTGGCGCCCAGAGGCGAGGTGAACGCGATAGTCCCGGAAGCGGGGTCCAGATTGTAGTCAACTCCGCGCAGACCCGGACGGCCGTCAATCAAAACCGTCTCACGTCCCGGAACGATACCTTTCCACGAGAGTCTGAACGGACCACGAGAGCCATTGCCGGAAATGACATCCCTCGCAAAACCGCGCTCCAGATCGGAGGAGCCAGCGGCGCTGAGGGTGGTTCCACCAGGAGAAATCTGTGCCGCACGGCCCACCCCTGACTCGCTGAAGCTCTGCGATGCAAATCCTGCCTTGACGGCAGGCAGCCAGACGGCCGGCAGGCACAGACACAGACAAATGGCCTTCCGGCTTAGCGCCGGCAGACCACTGAAGCGCGCGCCCGGTTTTGCTCCAGTCACATGCATCTTTGACTCCGTACTATGAGACGCCCGAAGACGCATAATGTTTCCCATGGCCTCCTTCCTGTGAAAGACTTCGGCTGCACACCGATGCGCACTTTGCCCTGCCGCGTAGATATGTTACACTGAAGCTGGAGAGGAATGTAATATGATTCGACTCTACCCTCTGATACTGGCCCTTGCAGGGGTATTGTGGTCTGCGCCCGCTCACGCGCTTCTTGTGTGTCTGGACGCCGGCGCCCCGATCAACGAAAGCACTGGCCAGATTCAACTCAACGCGGCAGCGCTGAAGGCTACCGGCACGCAGTACGTTCGCGTAAACTTTATTCTAGGACCGTGGAGCAATCCCAATGACGCCACCAAACGCGGCCCGCAGAATATGAGCTGGAAGCAAACTTACGACCAGATCATCCACAGCCTGACTTCTCAGGGGATTGAGGTGTACGCTCTGATAGGTGCGCAGGCTGTCCACAGCTCGGCAGGCGGCAACTACAACAGCGATCAATGGGTCAATGACTACGTAGCAAACTTCACCACCATCGTTGGCCAATTCAAAGATCGCGTGCGGGTTTACGAGTCTTTCAATGAACCCAACGACTGGGCCGGCGGCACAACCGCCCAGGTGCAGCCATTCTGGTTTGCAAAGATGCTGCAAAACATCTACCTTTCGGTGAAGATCAATAACGGGCACCAGAGTGACCAGAGCTGGCAGGTAACGCTGGTGAGTGGGCCTGGCTTCAGCCACGACATGGACACCGTCGCCACTTACATGCAGCAGACCTACCAGGCGGGTATCAACCAGCTTTCGTGGACGTCAGTCAAGAACAGCTACGGAACGTATCCGTTGGACGGCATCGGCTATCACATCTATGTCGCTCAGGGATCAACAGACACAACCACAGTCCGCAACGCTGTCAACAAGAACCTCAACGCAATCTGGAGTACAGTCAAGAGCTTTGAGGGGTCCAACACGCCTAAGAAGCTCTGGGTATCGGAGTGGAGCTGGAACACGGCATCGGTTTCAGAGAGTGGGCAGGCCAGCAATCTGACGACTGTGTTCAATCTGTTCAAAAGCGACGCACGCGTCGCGCTGGCGAGCTGGTTTCAGATTACGGACTTTGGGGCCTCCGACAAGTGGGGGCTCTTTCGGGCGGGCGGCCTCACTGAGGCTAACAAGAAGCCGTCCTGGCAGGCCTTCCACGATTTTGCGGGGGCGCAGAACACTCCCGGCTCCATTACAGGCACAGTGCGTGACACACTGGGCAATTACCTGCAGGGTGTACAAGTAACCGCTTCGCCGGGCGCTTTCTCTACTACGACAGCGGCAGACGGAAGTTATACTTTATCTAATATACCTGTGGGAACTTATACTGTAGCTGCACAGAAGTTTGGCTACCGCCCTGGCAGTCAAGCGGTGAATGTGACATCGGGCACAGCGGCAACGACCTCTTTTGTCCTGGGGTTACCAGCTACAGTCACATCTCCGGCCGGCGCAAAGCAGAGAACGGATGGGAGCTTCGTCAGACTGGACAACGCAGTCGTGACCGCAAACTTTGCCGGAGACCGCATCTATATCGAGGCGGCCGATCGGTCCAGCGGCATCGGAGTAACCGGCGCGCAGGCGGCAGTGGGAGACCGCGTGAACGTGACGGGTACGATGGTAAGTGCCGACGGAGAGCGTGTGTTCACATCGGCCGGCGTTCAAGTGGTTGCCTCAGGCCAGCCTGTCCCTTTTCCGCTGTCTATGCGCAACTCCACCCTTGGGGGTGAATCATTTGCGGCTCAGGGAGGTGTTGTGGATAATGCGACCACCAATCCTGCCACTCCGGGCATTGGGCGCAACAATGTGGGACTTCTGGTTACAACATGGGGAAACGTCACGTTTGTTGACGGTCCGGGTGCGTGGTTTTACATTGACGACGGCTCAGGGCTGAAAGACGGGTCTGGCCATGTCGGTGTACGGGTCGCGGCTTCCGGGCTCACTTTGCCCGCCGAAGGGAACCTGGTGCGCATCACAGGTATCAGCGGAGTGACGCGGATTGGCTCCAACAATGCCAGAATTGTGAGGGCGCGGCAGCAGAGCGATATTGTAAGGCTCTACCCTCAAACGCTGGAGCCAATCGTCGGCAACGCCAGTTTTGAGGATGGAGCGCTTGCGCCCTGGAGCGCCTGCGGGTCAACGGATAACATTATTACGGGGACGTGGTTTGGTGGAATCACGGCGCACTCTGGCAATGCCTTCGCCGGCACGGCCACGAACGGAGGAGTGCGGTCCGGTGGCTACTACCAGACGGTGGCTGTGGAGCCGGGCACGTCCTGTGTGGCCAAAGTCTGGAGCGCGGTATTTCGAGCTGCCAATTCCACCACATCCACGCTGTCGCGTATCGGGATTGACCCGAGTGGCGGAACGAATCCCGCTTCAGCGAACATCGCCTGGTCCGCCTGGGACATGCAGAGCGCAGACTACACCTTCGTCTGGCGGCAACTCCAAACACCTGCGGTTACCTCGATTTCTTCTACTGTGACTATCTTTCTGGACTTTCAGCAAAGCGAAAGCGCGGGCTGGCATGTCAACTGCTTCGACGACGCAACGCTTGAGGTCCACTGAAAAATTCTTTCTACAAAAAACCAGTATTGCAAGTGATTGACAGCAACGGTCTCAAGTGGTAGCCTTGATTGATAATGCGGGAGGAGCCGGGGGATGGATCACATGTCCGAGCACGCCCCGCAAAGAAAGGGAGAAACGATGAAAGCTTCTTTTAGCCTTCTGGTCCTGGCTGCGACTGCTGTGTGCGCTAACGCAGCGCCAGTCGTAACCACCACCCAGGGTAATGACGGCGATCTGGCAAAAAGCCCCAGCGCGATTGATCTGATTGAAGGCAAGATTGCGACAGAGCTGCCCGGAGACAAGGGATGGCATCCAGCCAATAGCGACCCACTGGATAAGTTGCCAGCGTTCACTGACGGTCAGGGAATGCGCGCAACCGGTCTGACCGGTTTGCTGAACGACTTTCCAGGCCCGGGCACACCGACCAAACTTATTCAGTACGATCTGAACTCTCCCACAGACATCTGGGAGATTGACGTGTTCTCTGGCAACAACGGCAGAGACGGCCGCGTGTTTCACACTTATACGGTGGCCTTCTCAACAGACGGCGCCAATTACAGCAATCCGATCTACGTGCAGTCGCATCCCTCTGGCACTCTCAACAACGCGAACAACAATCAGTGGGCGAGAGTGTTGACGCAGCTCACGGATAGCGCCGGCCCGCTGGCGACTGGTGTCACCAACCTGCGCTTCAGCTTCTACGCAGTGGACAACACTCAGGGACAGATGCGGGATCCGTTTGACGGTGTTAACCCGTTTACAGGTATTGACGACGGACTGGGCGCACCGATCTCATCTCCATTGATTCTCGAGATTGATGTGGTTCCGGAGCCGGCTTCCGTAGCCGCGATGGCCCTTGGGCTGACCGGATTTGCCGCGACCTTCCGCCGACGGCGCGCGTAAATCCAGCGTTCAAGTCATGGGAAGCGCAGTGCCCACTCTGCGCTTCCCCTGCCGAAAGGAACAATCGATGAAAGGCTATTTTCTGCCGCTTGCTGCCGCTGTGCTGGCAGTATCTCTGAGTGCCCCCGGGATCACTGCACCCGTTGTCGTGACGACGCAGGGTGAGCTGGGCGATCTGGCAGCCGCCTACAGCACCACTGATCTGATCGAGGGAATGATCGCAACCGAGCTGCCTGGCGACAAAGGTTGGCATCCTGCCAACGCCGACCCCTTGGACAAGCTGCCGGCTTTCACTGACGGACAGGGCATGCGGCCAAGCGGCCTTACGGGCCTTCTGAACGATTTCCCAGGCGCGGGCACACCGACAAAGCTGATTCAATATCAGTTTGACAGCCCAAAAGACATTGACGAGATTCGTGTTTTCAGCGGGAACAAGAATAATACTGACGGACGTGTTTTTCACACTTACACTGCAGAGTTCTCACCCAACGGGATAGACTTCACGCCGCCGATCTATGTCCAGTCGCATCCCTCTGGCACTATTAACAATGACGCCGGAATATTCAACCACTGGCACAACGCGTTGACGCAGTTGACGGACGATTCCGGAAAAGTTGCTTATGGCGTGCGCTATTTGCGACTCAAATTCTATTCCGTTGACAACACCGGTGGTCAGATGCGCGATCCGTTTGACGGCGAGAACCCGTTTACCGGTACGGATGATGGATTGAGCGCAGGCTTTGTCTCTCCGTTGATTCTGGAGATCGACGTGTTCGGCGCCAACAGTGTTGCGCAGCCAGTTGCCACTATTGGCGAAGCGCGCGCAAAGCCGCTGGGGATGCTGGTTTCACTGAGTGACAAGGTTGTCACCAAGAGCGCTACAACCGAGTTCTTTATGGAAGAGGCGAACCGCAGCGCCGGAATCAGAGTAGTTTCTGCAGAGAACCCACCGGCAAACCAGAAGGTGTCGATCACGGGACAGATTGTAACCTCGTCCACCAACGGCGAGAAGTATCTGGAAGCCACGGGACAGCCTGCCACTGTTGGGGCGGCTGCGACAGTTGGCCCACTCGATATGCGAAACGGCGTCATCGGAGGTCAATCCGCAACTGGTAGCGCAGGGCTGGCGACAGATGGTCTTCTGGTCACGACATGGGGCAAAGTCACCGGCATTGATATTGGCAACAGCGTCGTGTACATTGACGATGGCAGCAATGCAGCCAACGATACGCCGGTCGGAACTTTAGGCGAGCAGGTCGCGGGGCTTAAGGTCGGTCCTGGTGATGTGTTCAGCCTCCTGCCGGGTCAGTATGTCGGTGTGACGGGGATTTCCCGTCTGGACGCCGGCGGCCTCGGCATTATCCGACGCGTAGAGCCGCTGGACTTTGGCTCTTCTATAGTGAGTCTCGACTGAACTATTCCTGAGCCGCTTTTCCTGCTGAGCCGGAGTAAACCTCCGGCTCTTTTTTTTGTACCGATGTTAAGGACTTCTTCAGAACGCCCGTCATACTCAGCAGAAGGCCTTCGAGACAACAGCAAAACAGGATAATGAGGAGTATGAAAAATAGAACACTGGCTCTCTTAGCCACAGCCTTTGTGCTGATAACCTCCGTGGGAGTCTGGGCAGCGGACACTCACCCGAAAACTCAGAACGGGCGACTCGATCCGCAGGCAAGACACCGCGCCATAGGCTGTCTGCAGAAAGCCGCAGACGCCGCCGGCGTAACTCCGGAGCAGAAGGCTCAGATTAAACAGATCAACGACAAGTTCCGGGCGGACGTGAAGGCCTTGCGCCAATCTGACCTGCCTCAGGACCAGAAACGCGCAAAGTTGCGCGAGTTGAGGATCGCGCACCGCGAGGAGATCAAGAAGGTTTTGACTACACAGCAACTGACGGCGATCAAGAAGTACATGAAAGAGAACTGTCCGCGAACTGGCGACGCTGCCCGACAAGGCAAAAAGGCATAGCGCCAAATCTGACCAAACTTACATCTGACCCACACACGCACTCAAAGGTCCCGCCTTTCACAGGCGGGACCTCTTTTTGTCAAAGGCAGGCAGGAGTTGACAGGCACTCCTGCAATCAGACAACCTCTTCGCACGAGATTCCTTTCAGTTTGAACAAGGGGTGCGAAAGAAAATGGATATGCAGTACACACAACTTGGCCGATCCGGGCTGAAGGTCAGCCGCTTCTGCCTGGGCACAATGAACTTTGGCCCTGTCACCAGTGAGGCCGACAGCCACAGGATTATGGATCGCGCACTGGAGCACGGTATCAATTTCTTTGATACCGCCAACGTCTACGGCTGGGCGCTGGGGGAAGGCATTACGGAGCAGATCATCGGACGCTGGTTCGCAAAAGGTGGCGGCCGGCGCGAGAAAACTGTGATTGCAACCAAGCTCTACAACGAGATGGGAAACTGGCCGAACGAATCCCGCGTGTCCGCCCTGCACATCCGCCACGCCTGCGAAGGCAGTCTGAAGCGCCTGCAGACTGACTATATCGACCTTTACCAGATGCACCATATCGCCCGTGAGTGCCCCTGGGAAGAGGTCTGGCAGGCATTTGAAAAGCTTTACAACGACGGCAAAATCCTGTATGCAGGCGCCAGCAACTTTGCTGGCTGGCACATTGCCAAGGCACAGGAGGAAGCGCGCAAACGCAACTTCATGGGCCTGGTCTCGGAACAAAGCCTTTACAACTTGAAGGCGCGTACGGTGGAGTTGGAAGTGCTGCCAGCCTGCCAGGACTACGGCCTGGGTGTGATCCCGTGGAGTCCGCTCGGCAGCGGGCTTTTGGGCGGGGCTTTGAAGAAAGCAAGCGAGGGCCGGCGC
The DNA here is from genome assembly GCA_020846715.1 of Armatimonadota bacterium. GTDB lineage: Bacteria > Armatimonadota > UBA5829 > DSUL01 > DSUL01 > JADLDK01. The sequence goes on from JADLDK010000028.1 coordinate 13,647, forward strand.
GCTCAGGAAGGCGTGCAGCAGACCATTGAAGCTCACCGTCCCCAGCTTGAGAAGTATGAAAAGCTCTGCGCGGACATTGACGCAGAGCCCGCCAATGTGGCGCTGTCGTGGCTCCTGCATCAGCCCGCTGTGACTGCGCCCATCATCGGCCCGAGAACTCTGGGGCAATTGGACAACACTCTTCGCGCGCTTGAGGTCAAACTGAGCGAAGAGACGCTCAAGAAGCTGGACGATATCTGGCCGGGACCGGGAGGAGCTGCCCCTGAGGCCTACGCCTGGTAGGACGCCCCGTTTCACCGCCGCTGCGATGACAGTCGGGTCTGATCTCGCAACGACGCATTAATAAAGCGCGCCGCTTTACCGCGGCGCGCTTTTTTTAGAACAGGTTCGTCGAGAATCTACACCCAGCCGCGCAACTTCATGGCCTCGGCCACGCGTTGGATGGAGACCATGTAGGCGGCGGTCCGCATATCAACGCCAAACTCTGTCGACGTGTTGAGAACCGCGCGGAACGCTTCGGTCATCTTACGATCCAGGCGGTGATGTACCTCCGCTTCCTCCCAGTAGTAGCCACTCGAGTTCTGCACCCATTCAAAGTACGAAACAGTGACTCCACCGGCATTACACAGGAAGTCTGGAATTACAAACACGTTGTTGTTAAACAGGATCTCGTCAGCCGCGGGAGTCGTCGGGCCGTTAGCGAGCTCTGCGATAATATTAGCTCGAATACGGGAAGCATTGTGTTCCGTAATGACCTCTTCCAACGCGGAAGGCGCAAGAACTTCTACATCCAGCTCCAGCAACTCATCATTGCTGATCTGCTGAGCGCCAGGGAAATTGGCCACAGTACCCGTGCGCCGCTTCTCATTTACGAGTGCCTGTGGATCAAGTCCGCCGGGGTTATAAACTCCTCCGCGCGTATCACTGACAGCGACAATCCGGCATCCGAGAAGGTCGTGGAAGAGTGTCGCCGCATACTGGCCAGCGTTGCCGAATCCCTGAATGGCAACCGTGCTTGACTTGAGGTCCAGCCCAAGGTGCTCCGCTGCCTCACGGACCGTATAAGCCCCACCCCGGGCAGTGGCATCGCCACGCCCGGCGGATCCGCCGATAGCCAGCGGCTTGCCCGTAATAACTCCGGGCGCATGGTGGCCAACGATGGTGGAGTACTCATCCATCATCCAGGCCATAATCTGCGGTGTGGTGTACACATCTGGAGCGGGAATGTCTTTATCTGGACCAATGAAGCGGCTGATTGCGCGCACGTAGGCGCGGCTCAACCTCTCAAGCTCCGTCTCGGAGAGAGATTTCGGGTCACAAATGATCCCACCCTTACCGCCGCCCAACGGAATGTCCACAACGGCGCACTTCCACGTCATCCACGCGGCAAGCGCGCGCACGGTGTCAATCGTCTCCTCAGGATGAAAACGGATGCCGCCCTTGTTCGGACCTCGAGCGTCGTTGTACTGCACTCGATAAGCATTGAACGTCCGGCAAGATCCGTCGTCCATCTTGATGGTGAGGGTAACGTGCATCTCACGCGCCGGCTGTCGCAGCGCAGTGTGAATGCCAGAGTCGAGTTTAAGGATTGCCGCAGCCTTGTCAAGCTGCTGCTGTGCTATATGGAAGGGGTTGATCTTCTCTTCCAACAGTTGTGCGTGGGCCAATGTCGTTCTCCTCAAGTGGTAACGCCGAGAAGGCTACGCATGAAAGAAGTATGGCGCACGACTATGTGCTGGTAAGTAGCCAGCGGTCTCCCGCTCTGCATTGCCAGTGCAGGCGTTGTGAGCAAGGAAACATCTCAGAGATCCAAACCAGGGGCTTTGTTCGCGTGCTCTTGCGCGCGATGTCTGATCAGACTCTTTTGCCTCAGAATGGGCAAATCATGCACAACCTTACATTTCGGGAAGTACAATTTAGCAAGATTACGCGCTCTGCGTCAAGATATGAAGATACAAAAATTCAGTCTTTTCAGGGGGACAACTCACTTTTTCGAGCCAAAACAGACGCAAAATGCCTTGACGCGCAGATTTTCCACTTGTCTCAGCTTGCTCTATGAGCGCCTACAATACGGGCGAGAACAAGGGTTTTTGCGGACGCCCCAATAAGACGAGCCGGGGGAGATGCGATGAGAGCGGCTGTGCACACCGATGCTTTTGAACTGAGTTTGCAGGACTGGCCGGACCCGGAAATCCGGGCGCCGGATGACGTCATTGTCCGAGTCGGATCGGTGGGCATTTGCGGAAGCGATAAGCACGATCTGGACCACTTCCCGGCGCGTCCGCAGATTCCGGGCCACGAGTTCGCCGGAGTCATCCATGAGGTGGGCGCTGATGCGGCTGGTTTCAAGCCTGGCGACCGTGTCCTGGTCAGGCCGCATACGCGGTGCGGAAAGTGTGGAGAGTGTCTCAAGACACCTCGCGGAGAGTGTCTGTCCCCGGGAGTTTTTGGCTGCCGTGGTGTGCAACACCCACCCGGCGCTATGGCGGAGCAGATACTGGTCCGGGCGGAAAATCTCTGGAAAGTCCCAGACAATATTCCGCTTGCGCACGCTGCCCTTGCCGACCCTCTGGCGGTCGCCATTCATGCCGTAGAGCGCGGGCCGTCCGTACGTGCAGAGACCTGCGTTATTATGGGCGCCGGGGTCATCGGGCTGTTGCTTGCACAGGTGCTGCGGCTTGACGGCGCCGGTGAGGTCGCGCTGGTGGACGTGCTGGCGTCTCACCTGGAAGTGGCGAGGGGACAGGGTGAGTTCCTGACATTTTCGGGCGATGACCGGGAAAAGCTCGAAGGTGATCTGAACGCGCTGAAATCCGGAATCTTCTTCGAGCTCGCGGGCGGAGAGGCTCCGACGCTGGATGCTGCCATTCAGTGTATCCGCCCGGGTGGGACCGTGCTGCTGGTGTCTCAACGTCCAGGTGGCGCATGGATCAATTATCAGAGAGTAATGGGTAACGAGCTGAACCTGCACGGGGTCGCGGGGGTGTCGGACGAGGCCTGGGAGCGCGCCGTTGAGTTGCTGTTCTCCGGGCGAATCAACGCAGCGCCGCTGATTACCCACACCTACCCGCTCGAAGAAGCGACCCGGGCGCTTGACACAGCCTGTCACGGAGACTCGCTAAAGGTCTGTCTGTCACCTAACCCGGACCTGATGGGATGCTGAGGCTCGGTCTGGATTCCTACAGTCTGCACCGGACTCTCGACGCCCTTGAGCCCTACTCCGCCGTTCGCGTCTTTCTGAAAAAAGTGAAGGAACTGAAGCTGGATGGCTGGCAGTTCGACCCGAGGCACCTGGACGGCTGGAACAAAGACCTGGTGCGGGAAATCGGCGCCATCAGCCGGGGCGAGGGGCTGTATCTGGAGCTGGGCAGCGGGGGATTTGAGCACGACCACCTGATTGGACGCCTGGAGATGGCTGCGCAAGCCGGGGCGAGGAGCCTTCGCACTTTTGTAGCGCCGGAGCGGATTGCCGTAGGCGCCGAGCGAGTCAGGGAGATTGCCGGGTTTGCCGTACCACACCTGACTCGACTCGCTGCAGCCGCCTGCGACCTGGGCGTTCCAGTCGCGGTTGAGAACCACGAAGACCTCACGAGCGAAGAGCTTCAGCAAATGCTGGAGGCTATCGGCAGCGATTGCGTTGGTGCGTGTCTGGACGCAGCTAACGCTTTGTCCGTTGGAGAAGACCCCGCCGAGTGCGCGCGCCGCCTAGCTCCGTGCACAATAGCCTGCCACCTGAAGGATTGGAGTGTGCGCGTGCAGGACGGCAGACTGGAGCGGACCACCAGGCCGTTCGGCAGCGGTGACGCCAGATTGGACGAGGTCTTTAACCTGCTGCGCGAAACCAGACCAGAGCTGCCTATCACTGTCGAGCAACCCTACATAGATCCGCGCGATCCCGGAGCGCCGGATAACGAAGACGCCGCCGTACGTCAGGCAGTTGAATACGTGCGCGGTCTGGAGAGCGGCCAGCCCTAGCTTCTAAGGACGTTCCCAGCTATTGCCGTCTGACGACGAGCAGCCAGTCTTCATTATACGGAGCATTGAAACTCGCTTCGACCGGTCCTCGAACCTTGCTCTGAGATAGAAGCGCCTTCGTGCCCTCACCTGTCCGCGGGTTGAACCAACCGGCAGTGAAATTCCCTTCCGGCAAATCGAGTTGAACCAGGCCGCCAGAGGGTTTGTACACGAGGTACGTCCTACCCTCTTCGCACAATACGTAATCGTCTTCAGCAGATGTGAGGCGGTCCCGCGTGAACAGGCGCTCAATCGGAATCTTCTGCTGGCGGAAGAACTCAAGAGCGATATGCGCATATTTCCACGACTCCTCGCGACTTCTCCAATCCTCGCAGAGCAAATCGTTGCACGGGAGCGCATAGCCGAAGTAGTACTCAACGCCTGCGCCGCCCGCCATCAGGTTACCCCAGAGGGTGCGCTTGCGGATATCGTCTGCGCTGCGCCCGATGGCCTTCGGGTCGAACCCGTCATAGCCTTTATCCGGAGGTACACCCGTGTCCGCGCCGTTCTGCTCATCGCTCGCCACAACCCAGAGCTTTCCAGCCCTCGTGGATTCCCACACCCACCAGATCGTGAACCCGTGTACGTCGTCCCAGCCGTTCTGAAGGGAAGCTCCGGTCAGATCGGACGCTTTGCCAAGATGCGCCTTGTAGAGCTTCTCCTGATCGCCGGGAAAAGTGTGCAGGGCGATGTTGTGACCGTACGGGTCATGCTTGTGGAAGAACGCGGCCATCGCCTTTTGCTGGGCCACTGTTTGAGAGTTCTCTTCCCCGAGATTCCACGTCAGCCCCTGAAGATGGCCGAAGCGCGCGATCAGTTCCCTGTAGTAGAGCCTGCGCTCCGTGCCAAGTTCGCCACCGTCCAGGGACTCCGGCACATCGTTGTCGTTCTCCGTTTCCTGCGTCTTAAACTGGAGATGTATGCCTTTTGCCTGCGCGTGCTCGAATACAATAAGCCACTGATCGAGCTTCGAACAATCATAGCGGGTTTTCTGGTTGCGGGTCACAAATGGCCAGACATTATCGCCGTCTCCTCCGGCGTTGTACGTGAGGAAGGAAACCGTATTCATCCCCTGTGAGGCGAGATAGTTGATGGCGCCAATAAGTCCGCGACCCTTGCCAGCCTTCCAGACCGGATCGCCAGGTCGCCAGTCGCGCACGTGCGCCTGGAACGTCTTCAGCGGCGTTTTGAGCGTGGAGGTCCCGTCGAAGTCCTTGTAGGCAAGCAGCGTCTCCGGAGAGTCCGGCCCCGCCTTCAGAAAGTACTCCTTCGAACCCGCGAAGCGCAGATAGCGCTCGCCAACATACTGCAACCATCCCCTTGCGCGAAAGTCCGGCCACCTCTTGTCAGAGGGCGCAACGCGAACGGAACCGGTCTCACCGTCAAAGAAGCCCGCTGAGACACCGGCCCTGGGGTCCTGACTTACGGCAATATCAGGGCCTTTTCGGAAGGAGACGTTGTAATCCCACAGTCCGGTTTCATTTGGACAGAACTGCGCGCGCCAGACGCGCCCGGAGGAAGCGGAAGTCTCCGCTGCCCGGCCATCCGCCGCATAGTAACCGTAGATGAGATAGGTCTTTCCCGTTGCCTTGTGGCGAAAGGTGACATTTAGTCTGTAATCGAGAAACGGATTGGGATCGGCGGTTTCACTTGTATCCGGACCGGCAAAGCTCAGACTTAGAGTGTGCCACTGCTTGAGCTCTCCGCTAACCCTGGCGCCCGCCCGCACGGAAGGTGCAGTGACGGCGCACAGGGCAGCGAACAGAATGACGGTCGTGAGTCTGGCAGGAGAAAGCATAAATCGGACTCTCACTTATCGTTGTGGCACGTTGGTGAATGCCAGCGTAGCCTGTAATCTTGATGATTAATTCGGCGAGCACAAGTGAAAATCATCCAGACAAGACGGTTCTCGTACGAAGACGCCGTCCGCCTCCCGCTGCAGTTTGTCCTCTTACCCGGTAAGAGTCTCCAAACCAGTACTCACAAAAGAGCGCGAGGGACGTATCTATTTCTTAGAAAATTCAAATATTTACTGAAAGAATATGCTTAATCGTTGACACGAGGGGCTTGGAGGCCGTAGAATTGGCGCGAACCACACGCGAGTGAGCATACGATAGAGTGGCTGTCGTATACTCTTGTGCATTTTTGCGCAAAGGTCGCGATTCTATAGCAACCAAGTCCGGATGTCCGCCGGCAAAAGACCTGACACTTGTTCTTTCTGTCGTGGCAACTCTCCGCTGGCTGTCCGGAAGCGTCTTACCTCACGAAAGCAGAGGAGGAGTGAAGTGGCTTACGAGACTTCTGACAACAGCAAGACCTGGGCTGTCGTGGCAGCCATTGTGGTCGTTGTGTTCGCAGCGATTGGCTGGCTGATTTTTCGGCCAAGCGGTGAAGGCGGCGCACAGGGACCGGGTGGCGCTACCCTGACAAGAATGCCGGGTGACGCCAACTCCATTATCAAGAATCGCCAGATGTCGCCTGAGGACGTTCTGGCGGCGCTGACAACCTACATGCCCTCCGGCAAGCATGACGACTACATGATGTTCGCCTCTGGTGGGCATGGTGGCCAGGTGCTGGTGATAGGCGTGCCTTCAATGCGACTGCTCAAGGTGATCGGGGTGTTCACTCCGGAGCCGTGGCAGGGCTGGGGTTTTTCGGAAGAAACCCGTGCCGTGATCAACGGCAAAGCTGGGGATGGCACTGATCTGTTGTGGGGCGACACGCATCACCCGGCCTTGAGTGAGACCAATGGCGAGTATGACGGCCAGTTTCTCTTCATCAACGACAAGGCCTCAGCGCGTGTCGCAGTCATCGATCTCCGAGACTTCGAAACCAAGCAGATTGTTAAGAACCCGCTGGCCATCAACGACCACGGCGGCGCCTTTGTCACTCCGGACACCGAATGGGTTATTGAAGGCGGTCAGTATGCGCATCCTATCGGTGGAAAATACGCGTCCCTGGCTGATTACAAGAAATCCTACAGGGGGTTGGTCACCTGCTGGAAGTTCGATCGCAAGAAGGGCAGCATAGACCCGTCCAAATCCTTTGCTATTGAGTTGCCACCGTACTGGCAGGATCTGTCGGACGCCGGCAAACTTGTGAGTGACGGGTGGATATTCCTGAACTCGTTCAATACGGAGATGGCCACAGGCGGCGGAGAAAAGAAGGGCGGCGTCTGGTTTGAGGCCGGCACAACCCAGCGTGACATGGACTACCTGCACGTCATCAATCTCAAGAAGGCCATCGCGACAGCGGCTGCAGGCAAGACGACCACCATCAACGGATTCCGGATGATCCCGCTGCAGACTGCAGCCTCTGAGAGCATTCTGTACTTTGCCCCAGAACCCAAAAGCCCGCACGGGGTGGATGTCACCCCTGGCGGCGAGTATATGGTAGTCTCCGGCAAGCTGGACCCACATGTCACAATTTTCAGCTTCCAGAAGATGATGGATGCTATCAAGAACAAGTCATTCTCCGGGAAAGACCCTTACGGCGTCCCGATCTTTGACTTCAAGAAGGTTGTGGAAAAGCAGGTGGAGTTGGGCCTGGGGCCACTTCATACGCAGTTTGACGACAAGGGATACGCCTATACGAGCCTTTTCCTGGACAGCGCTGTGGCGCGGTGGTCACTGGGTGGGCCGTACGAAAAACTCCACTCAGATAAACCGTGGACGCTCGTCAAGAAGATACCTGTGCAGTACAATGTCGGACATCTTGCCGCCGCGGAAGGTGATACCGCCAAGCCCGCCGGTCACTTCCTGGTCGCGTTGAACAAGTGGTCGGTGGACCGGTTCGCTAATGTGGGCCCTCTTCTGCCGCAGAACCTGCAGCTCGTGGACATTTCCAATCCCGGCGATAAGATGCAGGTGCTGTATGACATGCCCATTGGAATCGGCGAACCTCACTATTCGCAAATCATCAAGGCCGACAAGATCAAGGCGTGGGACGTGTACCCTGAGATCGGATGGTCGCCTGTTACGCAGAGCAAGTCTCCAAAAGCCACGACTGTTGGCCAGGAGCGCATCGTGCGCAACGGAAATACTGTTGAAGTGTTCATGACGGCCATCAGGAGTCATCTGAACCCGGAGCATGTCGAGGTGAAGAAAGGCGACAAGGTGATCTGGCACGTGACGAACGTGGAGCGAGCGCGCGACGCAACGCACGGATTCGCGCTGTTCAATCACAACCTCAGCCTTGAACCGGGTGAAACGGAGACTATCTCCTTCACAGCGACGAAAGAGGGAGTCTATCCGTACTACTGCACGGAGTTCTGCTCAGCGCTTCACCTGGAGATGACCGGGTATCTTCTGGTGAAACCGTAGGACTGTTCGGGAGCACCCTTACGAGACGCAGAATATGAAAAAACGACTGAATACAATTATCGGACCGCGAGTGCCGCCCGATCTCCAGAAACAAGACTCTCTGAGGTTTCTGCTCCCGACACTACTGTTGTCGCTTTCGGTGGTGTGCCTGCTGGTAAGTATCTCTCAGCCTTACTGGCGGCTGAAGCTGCACGCTCCCCAGTATCCTGGAGGGTTGTCCGTGCAGGTTTACCTCACCCACACCACCGGCGACGTCAAAGAGATTGACGGACTGAACCACTATATCGGGATGAAGTCTTTGTCGGAAGCGGCAAAGCTGGAGAGGTCCATAAGCGTCGCCGCTGTGCTGGTGCTGGCAGTTCTATTGCTGGGGGCGACATACGTTCACACACGGTGGGCGGTCTTGCTGGTCATCCCGTGCCTGATCTTTCCATTTGGATTTCTGGGGGACCTGTACTACTGGTTGCGGGCTTTTGGGCTGAACCTCAATCCAGAAGCCCCGCTCAATCATGCGGTCAAACCCTTTGTGCCAACGATTCTCGGAGAGGGATTCGTCGGGCAATTCAAGACAGTCGCATCCGTTGACAGCGGGTTCTACCTGGTGTGCATGGGTTGCGTGCTGGCGATTGCCGGGTTGTGGTTCCATCGCCTTGCGTACAAGCCTCTGCAGGACCAGGCCTTGTCGTGAGATCTGCTTTTCTTGCTGCGCTGCCAGTCGGCTTCGCGGCGCTTTTGTGCGCCGGGTCCCTCGGAGCCCGCACACTGACAGTCACACCTTCAGACAATCTCCAGGCTGCGCTGGCCATGTCTCGCGCAGGCGATACGGTGCGGGTTGTCGGCGGTCACCACCAGGGCCACTTCAAGGTTTCTGTACCAATGACGCTGGCGGGTGAGAACAGCCCGATTCTGGACGGTGGTGGTCATGGCACGGTGCTTGCTATAGATGCGCCCGATGTCACCGTGCGCGGATTCCATCTTCGCGGAAGCGGCGACTCCCTGGATATGGAAAACTCCGGCATTGTCGTTCTGGCGCCGCGAGCCCGAGTTGAGAACAACACAATTTCTGATGCGCTCTTTGGCATCTTTCTGCGAAAGGCCGACGATTCAGTTCTCAGGAGTAATCAAATTACCGGCAAGGACCTGGATGTGCCACGCCGGGGAGACCTGATCCGCATCTGGTACAGCAATGGTGTGACAGTTGAGGATAACACCCTGAGCCAGGGGCGCGATGCGGTCCTCTGGTACTCACAAGGCTTGAAGATTCGGCGCAACCGCGCCCTCAACAGCCGCTACGGGCTTCACTTTATGTACTGCGACGACGCAGACATCGAGGGCAACACTCTATCCAACAACTCGGTCGGCATCTTTTTGATGTACAGCAGGAGACTGCGGCTGGTCGGCAACACGATCGCGAGCAACCGGGGTCCAAGCGGCTACGGTGTGGGTCTGAAAGATATGGACGATGCGTTGATTGAGAACAACGCACTCGTGGACAACCGCATCGGCATCCACACGGACAGTTCTCCAAGAGAGATTGACAGCATTCAGACAATAGCGCGAAACCTTATCGCCTACAACGATGTTGGCATCAGCATCCTCCCAGATACGCAGCGCAACTACATAACCACAAACAGCTTCCTGGAGAACGGGGAGCAGGTGCAGGTGGCGGGATCCGGCCAGTTGCAGGGCAACATTTGGGCAGAGCGCGGCCGGGGAAACTACTGGAGCGACTACGCAGGTTACGACAGGAGCGGGCGAGGTGTGGGGGAGGTACCCTACCGATCGGAAAGTCTCTTCGAGAATCTCACACAACGAGCGGAGGTCTTGAAGGTGCTGGCTGGCAGCCCGTTCCAGGTAGCGCTGGACTTCGCGGCTCGCGCGTTTCCTGTGTTCAGACCTGCTCCGAAACTGACCGATCCCAATCCGCTTATGACGCCTGTGCTGCCGCAAGGCGTCCCGGCACTCCCGCGTAAACAGGGACGAGGCCTGGCTGGCACAGCAACTGGTCTGATGCTTGCGCTAGTTGCGATCGCTGGCCTGCCGCGTGCGCAGAAGGACCCTCGGCGTCCGAGACGTCTGCGCACACCGACCGCTGATCCACTCATCGAAGTGGAAGCTCTCACAAAAAGATTCGGCGCAATCGAAGCGGTCAAGGGCGTCTCCTTTGCGGTAAGACAGGGAGATGTCGTAGCTCTGTGGGGCCCAAACGGAGCTGGAAAGACCACCGTACTTCGATGTCTTCTGGGTCTGTTTCCTTTCAGTGGCCAGGTCAGGGTGGTCGGCGTAGATATGCGATCCAGAGGGCGTCTGGCGCGCAGGTTTATCGGATTTGTTCCGCAAGAGCTCAGCTTTCACGACAGACTCTCGACGGCGGAGACACTTGAGATGTACGCTCGTCTGAAGCACGCGCCGCTTGCCCGGGTTAAAGAGTTGCTTGAAACTCTCGGACTGATGGAGCATCATCGCAAGAGCGTGCGCGCGCTGTCTGGAGGACTGAAGCAGCGGCTGGCTCTGGCGTGCGCACTGCTGTCGGACCCGCCCATTCTGCTGCTGGATGAGCCGACCTCCAATCTGGATCAGGCCGCCAGAGACGATTTTTTGAGTTTGTTGTCCGATCTGAGCCGCGCCGGCAAGACTCTGGTATTCACGTCACACAGACCCGAAGAGGTCGAGTCGCTTGCGACACGCATTATCCTGATGGAAAATGGCAAGATTGTCCGGGATACCCAGATCAAAGGAACTCCCTCTGAGGCGGTCACGGATGCGGATGCTCATTCTGAGTTGAAAGACGCCACAGATATTCTTGCGTCCGCGAACCCGAACGAGTGCGGCCTTGCTCTGGAGGGACATTAGTGGATCCAAGCGTCGTCCTCGTACTGGCTCAGAAAGAGCTCAAAGACTCCTTCCGCAGCCGCTGGTTTGTCGTTTTTGCAGGAGTGTTTGCAGGGCTGGCGCTGGCGCTTGTGGCGTTCAGCATGTCAGGAGCGGCCAGCTACGGAATCTCCGGATTTGGCCGCACGGGGGCTTCGCTGGTCAACCTGGTGCTTCTGATTGCGCCATTGATGGGGTTGACTCTGGGGGCGCTGGGGCTGGCTGGAGAACAGGAGAGAGGTACGCTGGCGTATCTGTTAGCGCAGCCACTCGGAATGCTGGAGTTGCTGGTCGGCAAGTATTTGGGCATGGCGCTGGCGATTCTTGGCGCGTTGTCGGCGGGCTTTGGCGTCAGCGCGGTGGTCATTCTCGCCCAGGGCGGATATGCGGATGGCGGCGACTTTCTGGCTCTGATGATACTCTCGTATCTGCTGGCGCTCGTCAGCCTGAGCCTCGGATTCCTGCTGGCCAGCCTTGTGCGAAGCAGCGTGACGGCGCTTGGCGCGGCGTTATTTGTCTGGCTGATGCTGGTATTTGTGGGGGATCTTGGCCTTATGGGCACGGCATTGGTGCTGCGGTTTAAGATAGATACTCTTTTTGTTGCGGCGCTGGTCAATCCGCTGCAGGTTTTCAAGATGGCGTCAGTGATCCGGCTTGGCACTCAGCCGGAAGTTCTGGGTCCGGTTGGCGTCTATGCGTCGCGCACGTACGGGTCGCATTTGATGGCGCTTCTGGTAAGTATTCTGCTGGTCTGGATTGCGGCGCCACTGGCCGGGTCGGTGGCCTTGTTCAGCAGACGAGGCGCCGCGTGAAGGCACGTTGGCTGGTGCTGCTTGCTCTGACGACGGCATTTCTCAACGCTGGATGCGCCCGCCAGGACCCAACAGCCACACCGCCACAGGTGCGCTACGGACAGGACCCCTGCACCGAGTGTTCGATGATTATCAACGAGTCCAGATACGCTTCTGCGCTGGTGACGGCAGATGGGCAAACGCTACTGTTCGACGATCTGGGAGAGCTTGGAGCTCACGCGAGAAAACTCGACAAACCACCGCTCATGGTGTGGGTGCGCGATTATAGCCGTCCAAAAGAGGAAGCATGGCTGAAGGGCTCGCAAGCAGTGTTCGTTCAGAGTCCACAATTGAAAACCCCCATGGGATACGGATTTGTGGCTGTCGCTTCAGAAAGCGAGGCGAAAAATCTGGCCGTCGAGACGAAAGGGCGCGTTCTACGTTTGAAGGAGATCCTTTCTGCGGAAGAACAACTGCGCTGAGACAGAATTTTCCAGACATGGTATCTTGTCTGGAATCTTGTAAGGAGGAATGAGTGAAACTGAGTAACCCAAAGTGGGTAATGTTTGCGGCGCCAACAGTCTTGGCGATGGCATTGGTAGCGGGCTGCGGTGGCCCGAGCACGGAAAGCTCGCAGAGTGGGTCTTCGTCGTCTGGCTCTTCAACCAGCGCGCCAGAAACAACGGCTCCGTCGTCCACAGCTTCAACGCCTGCGGGTTCGACGACCACGGCTTCCAGCTCTTCAGCCAGTGATGAAGCCAAAGGCAAGGAGCTGTTCGGAAAGACATGTGCGACGTGTCACGGCCCGAAGGGCGAAGGCATGCCGGGTCTGGGCAAGGACCTTATTACGAGCAAGTTCGTGAAGTCGGAGACAACCGACAAGCTGGTCGCTTTCTTGAAGGTGGGGCGCCCTGCGACGGACCCGCTTAACACGACCAAAGTTGATATGCCGCCAAGAGGCGGCAACCCGGCTCTCACAGACGATGATCTGAAAGACATCGCTGAATACGTCAGACAGATGAATAAGGGCTAGAGCCTCTTACAAGGGAAAACGAGCCATTTGCGGCTGGTCGCACTTGCGGCCAGCCTTTTTTGCCTGTCAAGTGCCACTGTCGCAATGAATCAGCGTGGCAAGCGACTGCAAATCGTGGAAGGGTTTCTTTGGAGTGTGAGGCGCCTGCCGAGGATTTGTGGCGGTGGGCGGTGGGCCACTCCGGAGACGCGGAGAGGGCAGAGTCCCGAAAAAGCTTGTGTGGACCGGACTTCTGATGTATCCTTACTATAGTCATCCACTAAGCGTAGTCCCTGCTGAAGGAGGTCCCCACTGAAGTACCTGGCCTGTACCCTCGCACTTTTCTCTCTTCTTGGCATCACTCCCGCCTCGTCGAACCCTTACGGTATCGCCGGAGCAGGGCAACTCTCAAAGCTCGGCATGCCCGCCGGATGTCTTGAATACTCATGGGATTCTCTGGGCCCTTCCTCGCAAATCGAGATGTGCCGGCCCAATCACTACTACGAATATCTCGGCATTGCGACGCGGTGGTGGGGCTGGAACCAGAATACAGGACAGATCAACAATCCCTCGCAGCTTGCCACATGGATATCCACACATCCGGGCAAGATATGGATCATTGGGAACGAACCTGATCTGAACAGCCAGGACGGCCTGACGCGCGAACAGTACGCGGCGATGTTCAAAACCTACTACGATTTCATTCGACCGCTGGATCCGAGCGCCAGGTTCGCTATTGCCGGAATTACCGGTGGGTCCAACAACTGGTCTCTGAACTACAGCATCGAGTGGTACGGCTACGTTCTCAACTACTATAAGACTACCTACGGATATCCGATGCCTGTGGACATCTGGAACGTTCACTCCTACGCCGGGGCGATGCAGATTGAAGACCCGGACCAGCCGATTCGCGACTTTGTACAGCCCTTCGTCAACTGGTGTCACACGGTGGACAACGGTCGTTATGCGGGCGCAGAGGTGTGGATCACTGAAATGCCAATCGGTGAGTGGATGGGCGCTCTCAATCAGGAGTGGATCATCTGGTTTGCTGAGCGCTATCTTCCACGCCTGGAACAGTCAGGAGTTTCAAGGTGGTTCTGGTTTATCTCACAGGCCTGGGATTCCTACACGAACGTTGGACTGGTAAACTCAAACGGGACAGTGTCTGCGCTTGGGCAGGCGTACGCAAGCCTCGCAAACAGCTATCCCAACCCTGTTCCACCTGTGGAGCCATTTGTTCCACAACCCGCGCCACAGTACTTTCAGGACAGCTTCAGTTCCGGAGGACTCAGTGACCCGTGGATGGTCAAGGCGGGCGTCTGGGTGACGCAAGGTGGAGCAATTCGACAACAGCGAGTAAATCCTGAGTTCGAGGGCGAAACGTGTGTGCTCCAACACCGGTATTCCGATTTCTCAGCGGACCTGGACATGCGTGTCAACAACGCCACTGATACCGCAAACTGGGTTGGCTTCGTGTTTCGCATGAACGGGCGATTTGAGTCCATTACACGGAGCGGATACCTCGTTTACATGCGGCGCAACGGAGCAATCGGCCTTTATAACATCATTGACCATACCGTGCAGGAGATACCAGCCGCAGTAGCCGACGGATCGCAGTGGCAAAACTTCCGGGTTACCGTGGTTGGCTGGCGCATTCAGATCTGGGTGAACGGCGCGCTCCTGATAGACTGGACAGATACGAACCACCGCTTCGGTGAAGGGTATCTTGCGCTACAGGTCTACCGCACCGACAGCAGCTACCGCAATGTGCGCGTGACAAAGCTGCCGAATGGCCCGAGTGTTCTGCAGCCGGCCCTGACAAATAGCCAGGACACCCTTACGGCGTCCTGGGCGCTGGATCAGCCTCCCTGGGGGATTACCGAAACGCAGTACGCTGTGGGGACTACTGCGGGAGGAACAGACACGCGGGGCTGGACCAGCGTGACCGGCAACACCCTCACCGCCACCAATCTAAGTCTGAATGCCGGCGCCAGATACTACGTTTCGGTGCGGTTCAAGGACACGTTCGGACTTTGGAGCAGCGCGGGTACTGGCGGTGGGACAACTGTTCTCCCGCCAAAGGGACAGCCCTCTCCGGTCGCCGCCGCCAAAATGAAGGCGGACGGGCAGCCCATTGAGCCGTTCATCGGTATTATCAGCGCGGGGACAGACGCTCTGGGGACCGTGCTTTATGTTCAGGACCTCGACCGCGCCTCTGGGATCCGGGTCGCGACGACAACTCCAATGACCGCAGGAACGGTTGTCAATGTGGCTGGAAAAGTAAGTAGTGTCGGCCCGGAGCGAACCATACTTCCAACCGGCATTACAGTGCTCGGCAGCTTGCCGCCACCCACCCCTTTACATCTTGCGGTGATGAATGTTGGCGGCGCGGACTGGAAGAACAGCTCGGGCGGCGTCTATCAATATGGAGTTCCGCGCAGCCTGGCGCTGAATAACGTGGGTTTGCTCGTGAGTGTCTCCGGGCGAGTGACGGATTCGCGCGGATTTTCGTTGACGGTCTGGGACGGCTCCGCCTGGGATACCAGCAGTCCTCCGAAAGACATCTTCGGTTCAGACGGAGTCCTGGTTGCGACGCGCGGCCTTGTGACGGTACCTCTGGGCGCAATGGTTAGAGTGACAGGAATCTCTTCGCTCAGAACAAGCGTTGCGGGAATAGCGCCGCAGCTTCTTATCCGCACAGCCTCAGACGTGGAAGTGCTTACGCCCTAGAGCAGTTTTGACAACTCTGGCGAGCTCAGGCAGCGGCGAATCGCCTGCCTGGAGTGGAGAGAAACTCCGCGCCAAATTGAGAAGCCGGATGCCTGAAGAAATACTTCTTCTGCCCAGACATCGACCAAGGCTCACCCAATGCGTGTGATGTGAAAGCAGAGAGCGAGCCCTGGAACGAATCAGGAAGGAAGCAGCGTGTAGAACGTATAGTTTTCCGCGCTTTTTAGACGTCCATACGGATAGTACTGCACGTGCCCGTCATAGAAGAGGAAGTTCAGTCCTTCTCCATTGTTGTGCGTGTAGTGATCCTGCACTGGCGGGTCGTGATCGTCCTGATAATTGGTGCTGCCCAGGACGTTTCCGGCAATGTGCCATTCAGTGAGAAGCACCCACTGCGCCGCACTCCCTGGAATTTCCGAAAGTTTGATTCCTCTTCCGTACCTGCCATCTTTGAGCGCGCGCTGATCGTTCATTGAGTAGCTGCGCGGCAACTTACCAGGTTGGCGCTTCACGCCGTCACTAGGACAGCGAAACAGCTTTTCCGACTTGACATACGATTGGATCATCGTATCCCAGCTCGCCCATCCTCCTCCACTCAACGGAGCGGCGCTCGCGGGATAGAAGCCCTGGTTATCATCCGCGTACTGCAGAAATGCCAGACCAAGCTGCTTCTCGTTGTTCATACAGGAAGTCCGCCGTGCGGATTCACGGGCCCGGCTGAAAACCGGGAAAAGAATCGCTGCCAGAATTGCGATAATCGCGATAACGACCAGTAACTCAATGAGCGTAAAGGCGGCCACGCTCCGTCGAGCGCGACCAGTTGCTCTGTGATGCATGTCAGTGTCCCCCAATAACAATGACTGTCAACCCGCGTAACAGGTTCCAGTCATATAGCCGAAGGCCTTGCTGTGGCTGCGCCACCTTGTGTCGAAACCAGCTCGTTTGCACAAGCGGCCGTTCTGGCAGCGCGACTGCTGAAAGCGCAGCGCTACTGCAGTCGAGCCAGAATACCATATCGCCCGGAGAATTTACAAATCCCTTTTCATACGCGCCACAGATTCTCACTCTCAACCTCTACCAATTAGCATGCTATCAGCGTAACAGGTTGCGGAACAGTGCCGCCAGGATGGAGAAACGCCCGCCAGGCGGAGCTTCCGCGTTGAAGGCGCCAGGCGCTCATGATATAATGCGGCACGCGAAAAGTCTTCGGAGACAGGAATGAAAAGAACGTATCAACCCAAGGTGCGGCGCAAAATGCGTGTGCACGGATTCATGAGCAGAATGTCCACTAAAGGTGGCGTCAACGTTATCAAGCGTCGCAGGCTGCGCGGACGCAAGCGGCTGACTGTGCGGCGCATGGGCTAGCGGGAAACCTTCAGGCAAAGAGGCTCTTGCTCTCACAAACACACAGGCTGAAGGCTGATCGGGATTTCCGCTTGGTTCACGGACGCGGACGCAAGTTCGTCACCCCTTACTTTTTTGCGCGCGCGCTTCAGAGAATGTCCCGGGTGGAGGGAGGCCAGGAGCCTCGCGGAGCGCGTTTTGGTTTTTCAGCCTCGGAGCGCGTGGGCTCCGCCGTAGTCCGAAACAGAGCCAAGCGCCGGCTCAGGGAAGCAACACGCACATACTTGAGCCAGACGGCGCGCGGCGGTGGCGAAATAGTCGGGTGTAAAGACTCGATCGCGGGGTGGGACTTCGTCATAAGCGCCCGGGAAGCCGCCGCAACAGCCCCTTTTTCTGACCTGGTGACTGAGATTGAGCGCGCGATACGCAATCTGAGCTCCGCAAACAAGCCCACGCAACGGCAACCGCGCAGACACTCGTTGCAGAATGGACGCGATGGAGTCAACACATAACCCGGCCCAGAATGCTGCCCACAGATCGCCTGTGCAATCAGCAGCCCTGTTCGCAATCAGAGGCGTGTACCAGAGGCTCTCTGCAGTTACCCCGAAAGTGTGCCGATTCCAACCGTCCTGCTCGGAATACATGGCCCAGGCTATCGAGAAGTATGGCGTGCTCGTCGGATTCTGGATGGGCTTGAAGAGGCTGCTGAGATGCCATCCTTTTCACGAGGGCGGCTTTGACCCTGTTGAGTAGGCGGGTCGCCAAGGAGTTTTTTTATTGTTTTTGAGACGCACCGTATCCATTGGCGCTGCCGTCGCGAGCGTTCTGCTGGTGTTCATGGCTTCACAATCGGGGCGCGCGGACACCGCGGTGGATTCACAGCTTGCCAGTATACAAAGGTCCATCTCGGAAGCCGCCGCCAAGCCAGACAAGCCTCGGCGCAAAGCACTGGATGATCTGAACACGAAGCTCCAGAGTATTGTCAAGGCAAACTCGGCGGATACGGTTGTGACGCACCACGCGCAGCTTCTTCAAGCCGAGATACTGGAGAAGCGGGACAAAGACCCCGTGAGCGGCTCACAGCACCAGGCGGCCGTAGCGTACCGCCGGCTGGTAGTGACAGCAGGTCCCGGGGCTATGCAGGGGCATCCGCATGACGGATGGCCTGATGAGTACGTCCAGCAGGCGTATGAACAGTACAAGCTGAGCGCGACCCGCATCGACAAGGCGAACCAGAGCAAGCTCGAGTACAGATTTCTGGACTTTCTTGTCTCGCTGACAGGCCGGAATAAGCACTACAGCTACTGGCTGGCGATTTTTGCGGTGACGCTTCTGGTCAAGCTGATTATCACGCCTCTATCTCACATGCAGTTTGAGTCTATGCGCAATATGCAAAGACTCCAACCGAAGCTGGAGAAGCTGCGCAAGGAGTTGGAAGACGACCCGCGCGAGTTTCAAAAGCAGCAGTGGCAGCTCTTCAAAGACTACAATGCCAATCCCCTGATGGGGTGTCTGCCGCTGCTTGTCCAGCTTCCTTTTCTGATGCTGCTGTACCGGATGATTCGCGTCTATGAGTTCCAGTTCGCAAAAGGCGACTTTCTCTGGATCGGCAGCGCTTTATCAATGAAAGTCCCGGGTATAGGAGCGAGCCTGGCAGATCCGGACTGGATTCTGCTGGTGCTCTACGGGGTGAGCATGTACATTTCCACCAAGATGAGCTCAGCGGCAACGGTGGACAAAGCTCAGGCCGACCAGCAGAAGATGATGGCCTTTCTGATGCCTGTCATGCTTTTGTTCTTCTTCAAAGACTTCGAGTCCGCGTTCATTCTTTACTGGCTCGTTCTGAACATTCTCACGACGACTCAGCAGTATTTTATGCTGAACAAGCCAGTCCCTGCGCTAGCCCTTGAAGATGAAGAGCCTGTTATCACTCCGGTCCAAGCCACAGCCGCTGTGGCTGCTACTAAGGGGCCACGCCCTCGGAAGAGGAAGTGACCGGCCCGGACAGATCCCGATGCTCTCGGGCGTGCTGGCGGCGTCGAAGACTGTTCTCGCGCACCTATAGATTGCCGAGAATTGGCGACGCTGCAGCGTGCAGAAAGGTACACACATAGAAAGATGCGCAGTGTTGAGACAACTGGCAAAACGATTGAAGAAGCAAAGCAGAAGGCCGTTCAAGAGCTGAATGTGCCTGAGCAGGAGATTGAGTTTTAGGTGCTGGAAGTCGGCGCTAAGGGGCTGTTTGGACTGCTTGGCGGAGCCCCGGCCAGAGTGCGGGCGACGCATTATGAGATCAAGCGCCACCGCCTCTCCTCAACGCAGGCATCCCCACGCGTAGGCTCTCCCATTGTCGACGAAGAGGATTCCGGCGCCCGGTCTCACCGGGGAAGGTCCCGATCCAGCCGATCAGGCGATACCGGAAGGAGCGAAGGACGCGGGCGCAGCCGAGGCGAGGGACGATCCGGCGAACGGCAGTCTGGTGATCGCGCAGACTCAACCCAGCAGCATTCGGACGACGGACGCGCCCGGCGCGACCGGTCGAGCCAAAGAACGGACCGAGCGGCTTCGAGCAGGACAACTCCTGATCACCCTCAGCCCACATCG
The DNA here is from genome assembly GCA_020846715.1 of Armatimonadota bacterium. GTDB lineage: Bacteria > Armatimonadota > UBA5829 > DSUL01 > DSUL01 > JADLDK01. Next base: position 33,335 of record JADLDK010000028.1, read on the forward strand.
GCTTCGGAGTCCGAGTCCCGGCCGAAACCGCAGGAGAGCAGTAGAGGTTCTCGAGGCGCTCGCTCGTCGCGGGAGAGTGGCCGCGGCGCAGCAAGATCCGGCGCTGACGGCGGGCAAAGGCTTGAGAGCCAACACAGCTCTGACGAACGAAGCGCCGAGCAAGAGTCTTCCCGTGAGCGCAGGCAGTCTGGCGAAAGACAGACGTCTTCCACGCGATCTTCGGGGGGTAGGAGATCGTCACGAGCTTCGTCGTCGTCAGAGACGAGGCCGTCAGTCGCAAAGTCATCCGACAAAAACAAACAGGAAGCAGGGACGGACAAAGTGAACATTGAGGCGCGTTCGGAAGAGGCGTTGGCGCTTGTGAACAGGATTCTGGATGCTGGAGAGCTGGGCGCCAGGGCGCAGATCGCCACCGCCAATGCCAGCGGCAATGCCGGTGGCAAGGCCGACGGCAACGGTCACGACGGAATCGACATTGACATTGAAGGCGGTGACAGCGCCCTGCTGGTCGGGCGTCAGGGACAGTGTCTGGATGCGCTGCAATTTCTGGTAGGCATTATCGTCAACAGACGCAGTGACAGCAGAGTGCGCGTCACTCTGGACGCAGACGGCTTTCGGCGAAAGCATCGAGAAACGCTCGAAGCAACCGCCCTGGACCTCGCGCAGCAGGTCATCGAGCACAACCAGGAAGCCGAACTGGAGCCACTGCCGGCTCGAGATCGACTCATTATTCATAACGTGCTCAAAGGACACGCGGGCGTCTACACGTACAGTGAGGGCGAAGGCGAGGATCGGCACGTGATTATCTCGCCGAAAGAGTCCGAGTAGGCATGTGGGCGCGCCTGCTCACGCAGCGCAAATGAGTGTGTTGCCATATCCAGCACCCCCGTCTGACGCTTGGCGCTGAGGCTGTGAGGCCGTGAACAAGAAGCCTGGTCGCTCCCGGGAGCGCACTGTTTTGTCTCTTTGACTCATCTGTCAGTTATGTCTGCTTCGGACACAATCGCGGCACTGGCGACAGCTCCAGGGATGGGGGCTGTCGCCATTGTTCGCATTAGCGGCCCACTGTGCCTGCAAATTGCAGAGTCAGTTGGCAGGCTGACGCCAGAGACCCTGAAGCCTCGAAGCGCGCGCCTGGCGGGAGTGCGCTCTCGGGACGGCGACGAGGTGGACAGAGCGCTCTACACTTTCTATCCTCAGCCCGCCAGCTTTACAGGAGAAGACTGTCTGGAGATATCCTGTCACGGCGGGTATGCCGCTGTACAGGCCGTGCTTGCAGCAGTCATGAGCGCAGGAGCGCGGCCTGCCGAACCGGGTGAGTTTACGCGGCGCGCTTTTGTAAACGGCAAAATGGACCTCGCACAGGCCGAGGCCGTAAACCAGCTTATCAGGGCCAGAACGCAGACGCAGCGCGCGGCCGCCAAGCACACGCTGGACGGCGCGCTTTCTCACCGCGTGAGAGGTTGCTCAGAAGTTATCACACGCATTGCAGCGACCCTTGAAGCCAGCATAGACTTTCCGGAAGACGTGGATGAGCCTGATCGCGCGGTGCTAGCAGCCGAGCTCAGCGCGGCGATCGAGTCACTGGAGCGCACAGTTGAGCTGGCGTCCAGGGGGCGCATGCTCTCTGCGGGCATACGCATGGCTATTGTCGGACGCCCTAACGTCGGAAAGTCCTCACTCCTGAATCTTCTTGCTACGCGCCCAAGAGCCATCGTGAGCGATATCCCCGGAACAACAAGAGATTTTCTGGAAGAGACTGTAGAGATCGGCGGTCTCTGTGTGCTGGCGATAGACACGGCGGGCATTCGAGACACAGCGGACATTGTTGAACAGGAAGGGGTAAAAAGGGCTCTGGAAACGCTGGAGCAGGCGGACATTGGGCTGATCGTGCTGGACGCTTCAGAGGGTTTGAGGCAGGTGGACATCGAGGTTCTGGACAAGGCCGGAGATCGGGCAGTGGCAGTCTGGAACAAGACGGATATCGTGCGCGCCTCCCCGGACGACCCGCGAATTCCTCCCAGCGTGCCGTGCGTGCGAATGTGCGCCTTGTCAGGCGAAGGGCTCCCTGAACTGGAAGTGGCGGTAATATCCCGGCTGGGCGCGGGCAGCGGCTTTTTCGACGAGGCTCTGGCGGCCACCCAGCGGCAGGTCGCAGCGCTTGAGCGAGCGCGGGAACATCTGCGTGTAGCGGAAGAAGCTGTCCGGTCGCCTTACGCGCTGGATCTGGCCGCTATTCAGATTCAGACAGCACGCGGCGCTCTGGCTGAGATTACAGGCGAAAATGTGGTGGACAGCCTGATTGACACGATCTTCTCGACCTTTTGTATCGGAAAGTGAGTGAAGGTCTGCTCCAGAGAACAGGCGTTGGAGATATCTTGTGCAGGCGGATGAGTTACCCCACCCCGCAAAAAGACAAAGCTACGTGAGAACAGCTCTATGTGCGGACGATACACACTGACCGAAGTCAGCCCGGAGGCGCTTAGGAAGATATTTCTTCTCCAGCACGTGCCTGAGCTTAGACCGCGCTACAACATCGCTCCCAGCCAGGACATTGCGGTAATCAGAGAAGGCCGCGACACGGGCGCTCGCAACGTGGAGATGCTGCACTGGGGGCTCATTCCGTCCTGGGCAAAAGAGGAGAAAATCGGCAATCGGATGATCAACTTGCGCGCCGAAACAGTCGCGCAAAAGCCAGGATTCAAAGGAGCGTTTCGCTACAGGCGCTGCCTGATACCCGCAGACGGCTTTTACGAATGGGCACTACCAGACTCCAGCCCCCGCAAACAGCCCGTGTACATCAGGAGAATCGACGCGCAGCCTTTCGCGTTTGGTGGTCTGTGGGATCGGTGGGTGAGCCCGGACGGAGCTGATATCGAGTCCTGCACGATCATTACGACACAGCCAAACAACCTCATCAGTCCGCTGCACGACAGGATGCCCGTGATCATTGGGCCACAGAACTACGCGGAGTGGCTCAGCCCGGAAAACCACGACACCCAGACTCTGCTGCGGCTGTTGGCGCCCTCCCCATCAGAGGAGTTGGAAGCGTACCCGGTGAGTCCAATCGTCAACAATCCGCGCAACGAAGACCCCGCGTGTATCGCACCCTTGGCACAACCGAGCGGCCAGTAAGGAATTCGCTAAAAAACTTTCTCCATCTGCTGGTTAAGAAGCACCCCGTAAAGCACGTCGTAAGCCTTCTTTGCTACCTGATCTGCCGGCTGGCCCGCCAGGGTGGTATCCTCCGGCTTGACATCAATGAGCAACTCTCCTCGGGCGGTGACAGTGGCGGGATTCGCGCTCTGCCGGACATCCCGCGTGCGCAGATCTTCATTCAGCAGCGCGTTTATGTGTTCAGCGATAGACTTTGCGCGGTCTTCTGAGGACTGATCGGTCTTTGCGGGGGCAAACATCATCTGCCCATCGAGCCACACTTCAAAGAGGTCTTTGTCCTTTTCGTTCTGCTTGACGGAAGCGACCGGGCCCTTTGTTACAGCGCGACGATTGATTGGGATTCCCAGACCAATGAGCCTGGCTTCAAGCTCATGCGCCCGGTCAGCGGCGAAGGGGTGAGTCTGATAGACCCCCCAGTTGATGGATGGCCGTAGAATCTCATCGCGCGCCAGACGCTCCATAAAAGTAAGCATGCCAACAGGGTTGTACTTAGACCGTGTGAGCAGCGCAAGACCAGTCAGATCCGCGTCTTCCTCCGCCTGACGTGAATATCCGTTGAGTCTGGCCAACTGGACAAAGCGCGCGCCCATCAGGACGTTGCCCGTATTCTCCGGCGAAGCGCGTGCCGCGATCATAGCGACCAGGACCATGGCCAACTGGTTCATCCCTTTGGCCTGCTCCTTGATGAGCGAGAGCATGTGGTGATGGGCAATGTGGGAGATTTCATGCGCCAGGACCCCGGCCAGTTCGTCGTCCGACTGGACGTAGTCAATCAACCCTTTGTTGACGTAGACAAATCCCCCCGGCATTGACAGGGCGTTGACGTCCTTGTCATCCAGCACTTTGAAAGTGTAAGTGAACTTTTTGACCGCGGAAGACCCGTAGGTGGCGGGGAGCTCCTGGGCATTAGCGATATCCGCCAGTTCCTGACCGATACGCGTCACGCGACCGACGTATGCCTCATCCGTGACCAGTTTGTACTGCTTCTCAAGCTCGGCGGAGGCTTCTTTACCGATTTTGACCTCATCCGTGCCTTCTTTGGCCTGAGCAACAGGGGCGAAAGCAAACAAGCAGGTAACAAGAAGCGCGCTCGCCACCAACACAGCGCGAGCGCTAACTCGGCCTTCTACGATTGCGTTCAGACTGAAGCGCACCGGAATTCTCCTATCACCTGGACTCATCATGGACTTTGACGCACAAAGCCAAGCGTACGTTCCTGTCCACCATTTTGGCGTTTTGGCTCAGATTCTCCCACAAGCCCTATATCGCGTGTGCGCGAGCGCACTTGAGACCGCCATTCCGCCAAAACCCCGTACTCTGCTGAGGCTCTGTCAAGACGGTAAGGCGGAAGTACACAGTAATTCTGGAGGATGAAACGATGAGTGGTCTGGCACTGGCGGTCTATTTGCTGTATGCGGCCCAGAGCATTGCTCCGGGCTCCGCGCAGCACACCAGAATCTCCGCCGTAAAACCTGGCATGTCTCAGCTCAGGCTTGCTTCCGATAGCAGCAAGCCCACTCAGACGGCGCATCTGGTTCTATCTTCCAGTGCTGAATCAAACGCTCAGACGCCAGCGCACAGCGCCTCCCTGACCAGCGCGCCCGCGAATCAGCGAGCGATGCCAGCAGCAATGACTGGCGATGAGATACGCTATCTGGAGCTTACAAACAATGAGCGCAGGCGAATTGGGTTGAAGCCGCTCGCTCAGGACCTTCTCCTCACCTTCATTGCTCGACGCCACAGCGAAGAGATGCACCGTCTGGACTACTTTTCCCACGAATCTCCCAACAGCGCCGAACGCACGCCTATGCAGCGATATCTGGCGCAGATCAAAGGTCAGCCCTCCTACGCTCTGGTGGGGGAAAATCTGTTCTACTGCTCGCGTGTGGATGTCAATCGTGGCCACAGGGCCTTTATGAACAGCCCCGGACACCGCAGCAATATTTTGGATCCGCGCTTTGAAAATATGGGTGTCGGCATCTTCAAAGCACCGGACGGAAGTTTCTACGTGACCGAGATGTTTCTGGCCAACCACCAGGCCAGACAGGCCCGGGCGCCCAGCCAGTCCACAGAGCAGCCGCAGCCAGGCGGATGAAAATATAACTGTCAGCTGAGCGTGAAGTCCGCGCCCGCTTTCTGCAGTCCTTCCAGAACCACACGGGCGTTGTCTGAGAGTAAGTACTGTTTGGGCGTGCCGCGATCGCTGTACCCAATAAGCAGATCGTCCACCATTGGCCACGGCTGTCGCTTCACAACGACAGTCTTGATGGAATCCAGCGGAATGTCCAGACGGCTGAACGCAGTGCGGTAGTTGACGATAAAGCGGCGGTTGGTGATTATCACTTCCCACGGTGTGAACAGCCACCCAATTAACGGCCCGGATTTACCGAACCTGTGGTGGAGCACGGCCTTCTCCCGCGGCCGCGGACGCGCTCTGGGCGGTCCAAATCCCCATGCGCGCACGGCTATTCCCAGATAAGCGAAGTCCATCCACGCGCCAAACAGCAAAGCGCCCAGAACAAGGACGCCCAGAATCACAAAAACGTAGAGCGGTATTTCTAGCAAATGGTCTTCCTGAAACAGTGAGTGATATGCGGGAAAGCTCAGTCAAATTGCGCCAACCCTCAGCACAGGTATTGTAGCCAATACTGCGCTGTCCCTGCCGTCTGTCTCCTCTACGCTCACCCAACTTCGCCCCGGAGGAGCCGCAAGCGGGCTACGCGGGTCATTTTCCCTCCATCGCCTCCAGCAGACCGCCCGGCCCGGTGTGCGGTATCGTAACATGGTTGACGCCGCGCAGCTCATGAAAACGGATGGACGGCGACAGCAGTGGGAGCGAGCGCCCCATCGTGACAGGAATGACACGGTCCTGATCGCCGTGCAAGATAACGATGCGGGGAGCTTGGCGGCGCTTCAGCAACTGCCTGATACGCGCCCGGTTGTCGTAGCGGTCGCGAAGCAGATGGGAAAGCGGCCAGCCCACGCGGCGCAGGGCCATGTCATACGTGCTGGTGAAGGGAGAGGCCAGTACGACCCGCTTCACCGGATGACGCATGTCAAAGAGCAGGCTGGTGGCGCAGCCGAGGGAATGTCCCACGCTGCCGATGTTCTGCTCCAGCCGGGGGACCGGCGTCGCCAGATAGGCAGACAGCGCCTTCAGCGCTCCTTCGCTTCCAGCGAGGATGGTCCCGGGAGAGGGGGTCCCTTCTGAGAAGCCGTACCCCGGATAGTCCACCAGAAGAAATCCTGCGAAAGGGTCGCGCCTGCGGGCCTCGTTCACAAGCGGCAACCAGCCGAGAGCGACCGAGCCATTTCCGCCGAACATCACCCACAGGCGCCTGGGGGCATGGCTCGGCAGAAGAGCGGGTTCCACGTAAAAGGACTTCTGTTGCCAGACCTGGCCATCCGGGGAGATGCTGTAGGAGAGCGGGACGACTCCGGGCGGAAGCCTATGGAGCGTGCCCGCGGGATAGTGAGCGCGCTGATAGAGGATTCTGCCCTGCGACAGATAGAGTAGCGCCACCGCCGTCACTGCGGCGAGCAGCAGACTGCGCAAAAAAACAGGCCAGGTGAGTTGCCTGGCGATCAAGCCGCGGAAGCGCGCATGAATCGCATGGGCTCTACTCATACCGAAGCGCGGCAATCGGGTCCACGTAGGCGGCGCGAATGGCAGGATACAGTCCGAAGATCACGCCCACCCCACTGGCAACCGACAGCGAGAGCGCAATGGCATGGACGCTGACCACTGTTTTCCACCCTGCGTACTGAGCAATAAGCTGTGCGCCTCCCACGCCCAGTCCCACTCCCAGCACTCCGCCAAAGATGGTGATGACCAGAGCTTCCAGAAGAAACTGGCGGACGATATCCGGGCGCGTCGCGCCAACGCAGCGCCGAATCCCGATCTCGCGGGTTCTCTGGGTGACGGTGGCAAGCATGATGTTCATGATGCCGATGCCGCCGACCACCAGCGAAATACCGGCGATAGCCCCCATGACGATGTTGAAGACGCGCTGAGTTTCCTGGCTCTGACGGATAAGCTCGGAGGGAATTTCTATGGCGTAGTCGTCCACATTGCGGTGCCGGCGCCGGAGAATATCATTAATAACCTCCGCCGTCACCGGAGCTGCGGCTTCTGAGCCCGCGAGCACCACAACGCCCGACAGCGGCGTGTTGTCACGAGCCTGTCTTGCCGTCATAGCGCGCAGAAGCTGCATGACGGCGTTTGCATTCGTCGGCACCGGTTGTTCAGAATATATCAGGAAGTCTTTCATAGCGACTTCGATGGGGATGTAGATGTCGAAGTCCTGATCCGGTATCTCGACCACAGTGCTGGACGGAACGATTTTCTCCGCCAGAGAGCCGACTACCGTAAACACTTTTCCTGAGAGCTTGACAGTACGTCCTACCGGATTTTCAAAGCCAAACAGGCGGCGGCGAACTCCAGACCCCAGAACGCACACACTGGCCATTGATATGGAATCATGCTGGGTGAGAAAGCGTCCGGCGGCCAATTCCGATCGCGTGACATTCCTGTAGCCAGCCGCCGTACCGAGAACCTTCGCCTGAACCGGCGTGCCGACAGTCTGCAACTCCGCCACCACCTGGCGCACAGGCACAACGTCCACAGCGTACGACAGAACCTGCCTTATCGCCACGACGTCACCGTAGTTAAGACCATACGGGGACTTCTCCTGAGCTTTCTCAAGGGCCAGTCCCGCCATGGACTTGCGCTCCACGCGGATAACATCCACTCCGAGCAGCTTGAGCTGAGCCATCGCTTCCAGGCGCGCTCCTTCGCCAATGGACACCATCGCAATAACTGCCGCCACACCGAAGATGACTCCCAACATCGTGAGAAACGAGCGCAACTTGTGCGCAAGTATCTCCGATAGCCCGCTGACGACAGCTTCCCAAACGCCCATAGATCAGGTCTTCTTCACCGAAGGAACAGGTACGTTCGCCTTGCCCGTGGCCGACTTGCCGCCAGGCCGGCTGTTTTCAGAGTCCGCGGGCGTGGCCCCTCTGGACGGGTCCCGCAGGGCAACCGCCTGACCGGGTCTGAGGCCTTTGGTGACGACGATGAAGCTGTCGTTCCGCTTTCCGACTTCGACAGTGCGCGCCGAAAACTGCGAGCCGCGTTTGACGTAAACGATCTTTTTCCCATCGCGCTCCTGCACGGCTTCCAGCGGAACATAGCTGCACTTTGGCGCCATGTCGGAGATGATCTCGGCGTTAGCAGTCATACCCGGCCGCAGCTTCGAAGGGCCTTTGGTGACGACTTTGACGGTCACCTCAAAGTTTTTTCGTCCTGGAGTTCCCGAAGACGACTCCCACGGATTGACTTCGGTAGCCAGCGTGGAGATGTCCGTGACACTACCCGAGAACTTCGCCCCGGGCAAGGCATCCACGGTGAGACGCACCTTCTGCCCCACCCTGACCCGGGCAATATCAGCTTCATCCACATTCACAGTTACCTGCATATTGGCCAGATCGGGAATCTGAAGCAGCGGTCGGCGCGGCCCCACAACATCTCCCTCCTTGGGCTTGCGGACGCCGTCTCCCATCCACATTTTGGTCAGGACCACCAACCCATTGCCGGGGGAGAGGACTCGCGCCTGCGCAAGCTTGCGTTTGGCCTCATCCGCCTGCTGGCGGGCCATAATCATGGCGAACTCGACGTTTTGAAGGTTGGTCTTCTCCTGTTGCTCCTTGTTCTGAATCTCCTTCTGTTTGAGCGAAAGGGACGCCTCACCCTTTGTGACCGTCAACTCCTTTGAGCGCACTTCGATGTCCGCCAGGTCCACTTCTGTCTGCGGAATCAATTTGTCGGCGGCGAGACGCTTTTTCTTCTCCAGTTGTGTCCTGGCGCGTTCAAGCTCCGCCTTATTGAAGTCCAGGTCGGCTGTCTGCTGCTCAAGCTCGGTCTTGTTGGATTCCCCCAGAATCTCAAAGGCGAGTCTGGCCTTCTCGAGATTGGCCCGCGCGTTGCCATAGGCCAGCGTCTCCTTATTGGCCGCTTCTTTGAGGGGCTGTTCGTCGAGCTGGATTACCAGATCGCCTTTTGACACTGTCTTGCCCTCCGGGACCAGATACAATATCTTCCCCTCGGTTTCCGGAGAAACGGCGACGCTGCTCTGAGACTCAACCGTGCCGAGTTCTTTGACACTGATGACCAGATCGCCAGTCTTTACGAGAGCCGTGGGCACAAAGGCCTCTTTCTTATCTTCAGGAAACCATTTCCGCCACTGATCGGGCACAGTTCTGTACCCAACCCAGACAACGGCGGCAAACAGCAGCCACTTCACGACAGACCAGAGTATGCGATTTTTCAAGGAAACACCTTATGACTTCTCAGGCGGCTTCGAGTCGCCTTCGACAGATGTGGACGTTTGCCCGCCCTGCGACGCAGACCCCTCCAGGCCACCGCCTGACACTTCCGCGGCCAGATCCCGCCCGACGGCCAGGTACAGGTTTATGCGGGAGAGGTAGTAGCTGATTTGCGCTGACAGAAGGCTGCTCTTTACGCGCGCCAGAGACACCTGCGCATCCAGCAAGTCTCTATTGAGCCGCAAGCCCTCCTCCACCATCCGTTGCGCCGTTGTCAGATTCTTCTGCGCAACGTCCAGATTTGCTTCGAGGATGTCAATGGAAGCCTCTGCCGCATCCATCGAACGCGTAGCTTCCAGAACTTCGTTCCTAATCTCCTGGCGCTGAAACTCCCGCTGCGTCAGGAGCTGATCCAGGCTTCGCGCTGCCATCAGCTTTCGCTCGCGGCGCGAGACGCTGCCCAAGGGCATGGTGTATTCGAGTCCGGCGGTCCAGCTTGTCGCAGACGTATAGCTGTCTGACCCGCCAAACCCCAGACCGGCTTTCGTGAAGCCCCCAACGGCATTTAACTGTGGCTGAAGTCCGTTCGAGGCGAGATCTAGATCCAGTCGCTGACGCTTGACGCCAATATCCACGACGGACAGATCTCTGCGCTTCTGGAGGGCTTCCTCTACCAGCTCCGCCGGGTTGAGCTTCACACGCTCCTGCGGAACCGTATCAATGAGATCGGGCTTTTGTCCCACTTTGAGTCCCATGCCAAGGAGCAGCGCGTCCAGCGCATCCTGATAAGCGCGCTTGCGCGACACCAGCTCATCCTCACTCTGCGCAAGCTGGATTTCCGCCTGTGAGACTTCGATCTCCGCCACAAGACCCTCTTCCAGTTTCCGCCGGGCCATACGCACGGTCTCTTTGGAGATTTCTATGTCGGATTCGCTGACCGCGATAAGGTCACGCGCGCGGACGGCCTGGAAATAGTTGCGCACCGTTGTTTGCACGAGACTCTGACGCGCGAGAAAAAGTTGATCATCACTCATGAGCACGTCATACTCAGCGTTGGTGATGCCCACGGCCGTATCCGACAGGCTCCCCGCCCCCTGTATTAGAGGGCGGCGATAGCGAAGCTGCATCGTGGAGGTGTAATTTGAGGTGCTTGCAGGAATGACGGTCGCGCTCAGTGAGTCACCAGAGCGCAACTTCCACGCCAGCTCACTGCCCGCGCTGGCGCTCATCTCCGCCGACCCGCCGCCGACTGAGCCTTGTGAGAGACCTGCAAATACGCTGGTAGTCCGCAGCTCACGCGCGCTCAAAAGTCCGGAGCGCGCTGCCAGATAGCTGACTCGAGACTGCTTGAGCTGAGGGCTGTTCTCAAGAGCCAGACGCACTGCTTCCTGCGCTGTGAGCTTTTGCGGAACAGGCGCCTGTGACAGTCCAGAGGCTTGTGAGGACTCGGCCACTGGAAAGGATAGGCCCTGCTGTGGTTGAGCATCCGTCGGCGCCGCCTGCACCGCCGGAGAAAGAAGCAAAAGCGCCAGTGAAATCAGATAAGCCAACGCACGCACTCCCAAAACTGATGCTCGCGCTTCCACTCACCAAAGATGCGCCATCCACGAAGTTCTCGACACAACAGCGTTCTTCCTGTCACCGATTTGCGTGCAGACAACAGTGCGGCCCACAAAAACAAAGCGGCCAGCAGTACCCTCGCTGGCCGCTTCGAACTCACTATGCACATTTAGGACCCTGATGCTCATCCATGAGAGGGCGCCTAGTCCGCCAGCTTCAGCCCTGCCTTTCGAAGCTGCCTGGCTATCGCGGCGTTGTTTTCAATGATAAGCTGAGCGGCCAGTTCGGCCGAGTAGTCAAACATCCTTGACAGACACTCATTGGCATAGGACGACAGAGCTCCTCTCACGTCTCTCGACTGCTGTGTGATGCGGTCGAGATCGGACAGGACAGCTCTGCGGAAGTCTGCCGCCAACGCTAACTTCAGCTCATCAGCCCGCCGTGTGGCGTCAATGCCCACTTTCATGTTTGATGCTCCCTACAACGATTACTCTTTCGGAGTGGGCGGCTCCATATAATGATCTTGAGGAGTTGGGCGGCTCCTCCTGTTATCTATGAGGAAAGTGCTCTATTATAGATAGAGCCCACGGCGAAGGCAAGAGGTTGAGCAAAAAAACTGTGATTCAACAGCAGATTTTTTGAGACAGACTGAGAGCCCCTGAGACGAGCCCGATCTGAGCCGGAGCATTTGAGCGCATATGAAGGGCGCCAGAAGCAAGCCCGACACCGACCAGAGGCGCCGGGCTTCAAAAGCTAATGCAGGATCTACTTTGCGCCCGGGATGACCCAGGTGTGCATGCCTTGTGGCATATGGCATGATGCGCAACTCATCTCGGGTGTCAGCTTTGGATGCTTAGGACTGGCTACGTCGCTGGCGTGGCAACTGTTGCACAGCTCGGTCTGAGGCTTCTTCAGTTGAGCCGGCTTGTCCGAGCCTTTCCCGTGCATTTCGTGGCAGGTTATGCAGGTGACGCCCGCACCGGAGTGTTTGCTGTTCACCCACTCGTTGTACTGCTGCTTGTTACCAGGACCGTTGACCTTGTCCAGAACCAGGTAGCGGCCGAGATCGCTGCCCCACTTGTAACCCTTCGCGTAGCGCACCGTACCGTCAGTGCTTGCTCCGGTCGCGTGGCACTGCCCGCAGATCATCGCCTGACGGGCGGGGGCGAGCGTCTTCGGATTTCCGATTTTCGTCCTGTCGGCCGTCTTGGCGTGTGCGCTGCCCGGACCATGACATGCTTCGCACGTCACGCCGAGATCCGACCACGCGTGAGTCTGAGGATTGAAGCCTGTGGTATGTTTGGGAATAAGCTCTGTGGTAGCGTCAACGACATCCTGCGGCTCCCACTTCGAGGCCGTCTTGTTCCACTTGCCTCTGAGAGTCTTCAGGTCTTTGTCCACGTATATCTGATAGGAGCCGTCGTTGACTATGTAAGCGACGTCAGCCTGACGGATGGGAGAGTCTTCGTCAAAGGTAGCGAGCATGGCTTTTGGCGTGTCGGCTTTCTGCATGGCATAAGGGTGTTTGGTCTTCACGAACGCCTCAACAACGGCCGGCGTCTGCACTTTGTGGCAGACCATACACACTTTGTCCATGCCAGCCGTATACGTGGCGTCGGCCGGCGGATCGGCAATGGCCATATGCGCAACACCCAGCACAACTGCGCTCAACGTCACGCTACCCGCCACCGCCACTGCAAGCTTTGTCACTGGAGTCAGACCCACTCTGATAACCTTTCCTCCGGTTAGAATGACAGGCAGCAAGCCACCCGTCAGAGTACTTTCCCTTTAGCCTTAGACGCTCCCAAACCCTGCTTTCGGCGCGCTTGTATGTAGCTTTTCTGAGAACAAAATGAGACGGCTCAGTGCACTACGCGCAGCCAGTCCGCCAGAAGAAACCAGACACGGCCGATCAAGAGCGACATTCTGGCCATAACGGTGGACCCGAACATTGCCCCGAACGCGAACATCAGCATCCAGCGACCAATGCGGGCTGAACCTCCAGCCGCCTTGTGTTTGTTGTAGTCGTAGCTAAAGAAAAAGTAGCTCAATACTGTGAGCAGCACAAAAACGAACACCGCGTTGTTGAGCGCCCCGGAAACTGAGAGTGACGCTTGCGGTGTGTGGGGCGCGATTGAGGCGGCGGTCCCAGCAGCGACGGCGTAGCTGTGATGCGGCCACAAAGGCTTCAGGCTGGCGACAATCTTGGGGAAGTTGTTGCCAGCAAAATCCTGGAACATGAAGCCAACCGCCAGCCCCATGACAATGCCGAAAGCCAGGCGGCTGATCCAGTTGTGCTTCTGGGAATAGATGAAGTAGAACATCCCGCCCCCAACAAGCGCAAACGCCCACCACCACTGCCCCTGATCCCACATCGGGACCCACCACTTCGGGATGAGCACCTCCGAGACAATCAGAAACAGCCCATAGCCAACCGCCAGCCCCAGATAGAAATGCTCGAAGACGCGATAGACCACGTTTTCGCGGTACAGGAATGTGTAGATCGCCAGCGTGCAAATGGCCCCTGCCCAGATGATGGCCCTCTCGCCGGTAAGCAGATGCAGCAGATCGCTCATGAGGACGCGCCTTTTGCGGCACGGGAAAGAAAGTAGCCGGCGTTGGCCAAAACGACAAGCCCAATCATCAATAGCTCGGCAAATGACAGCGAGTTGCTCCAGCGAAGTCCATTGCCTGGAATTCCCAGCAACTTCTCATACTGAGCCGCTCCGACCATGCCGGGCAGCATACCGACGATCTGATTGGCGTCCAGAGGATCGTATCCCTGTGCCACCATAACTGCCGTAGGCGCATAACCAAGTGGAACGCCGTAGGCCTCGTGCGCAAATGCAATCAGGTCGCTGATGCCTCCAACAGGCGTGATGTGCGCAATGAAGCCGACATCGCGAATCGTCTTGATGCCGCGCATAGCCTTGAGCTTCTCAATCGGCACGCCTTTGTAGTCCTGTTTTACAGTTGCGGGAAGGTTCTTGCCCAACCCCTTGAAAAACGACGGCAGAGGCACGACACGCCAACCCCAGTTCACCCAGTCATCTCCGTACTTCTTCCCCTCCTTTTGCGCAATCTTCTCCGCCAGGTTCTCCATCAAAGTGGACGTCTGGGGCGCGAAAGGCAGGATCGCAAAGGGGATGTTGCGGCGAAAGAGGTGCGTCATCAGAGCTGCTGTCTGCGGCTGGCTTTCGGCAATAGTGCCTGCCCCCCAGTCTCCCGTAAGAATGGCGATCTGACCGTGGGGGATGTGCTCAACTGTGTCATAAACGCCCTGGACTTCCGGGTTCACGACTGTGGGCATCTGAAACCGGACAAACATCGGGATAGCGACGACGACAACCAGCAGCAGATACATAATCCGCCGGTCAATTGTCTGGATAGCAAGAAGGTATTTCATCTCTTAGACGTCGCGCTCAAAGTAGCTGCCACGCTCGAGGGAGAGCCAGATGCGAAGGCCAGTCGCCAGCATGCCCACCGCGAGTCCAAAATTGATACCCCTCTGCGCCGCTGCGTTCGGCTGTCTCAGAACCCATTGCCCAACGCGCTCGATTCTCAGATTTGACAACAGACCATGATCCGGCAGCCAGCTTGTCAGCCATGCGCCGACCGGAATCTGGCTCAGCATCACCAGAAGCGCCGCAGCCATCATAATGCTGGCTTCGAAGCTGCGGATGCGAAAGGCGCGGTACGCTGCTGAGATAATAAAGAAGGCAATTAACGAGAACATTGCGGCGTCGAGCTGGAAGAACAGCCCGCTCGTCGCGAACGCAAAGAGGTCCGGAATTCCAGAAAATTGCTTGAGATATCCGGCAAAGATCATGAACGCCAGCCCGAGAAAGAAGAATGAACTGGCAAATGCGCCCTTGGTGACGTGGACGACGTTTCGGAAGTGAAGGTGGATCAGATTCCACAATCCCAGCGCGAAAGTAAACGCCCCGATAACCTGCCAGACCGTATTGACATTCTCCAGATACAAAGACAGCCAGTTCTCATCAGGCGCCAGACGCGAGTTGGACGCCAGAGGGCGCAAGAACCACCCGAACAGAGCGCTCATCGTCCGGTTCCACGGGGAGTGAGAGGCGAGCACCGTCTCTGCAGTTGCTTTCGGTGGCAGGAGAAACTCCAGGCTGAAGTACAGGCCGGCAATGAACGTGGCGGAGACGATCAGGGGCTTGCGGAAGCGCTTGGGTGTCTGCGTCAACAGAGCTATGAAGAGGCCGCCAGCGAACAGGCATCCGGCAATGTAGAGCGCGTTGAGTTTGTGATTGGGCTGCGCCTGGAAAAACGCCCCCAGCGGCAGTGCAAGACCTGTGCTCATCCGCCCACCGGGAGTGAAAAGAATTCGACGACTTTCAGCAGAGCCGCTGGCCAGTGCCGATCAAGCCCGAGCTGCGCTCCCAAAGCTGTGCCACCCGAGATTCCCGCCACAGTGACCGAGATAACCCCCAGAACGACACATGCGATAAGCACCAGCTTGGCCCAGTCCTGCCCAACGAGGCTTCCGAGCAGGGTCGGCTCTTTGGAGAGGTAAGCGCTTCCCGCGTAGTACTCATCTCCAATAATTGTGTAATCACATGCGGCGATGAAGAACGGAAGCTGCGCAGTCTCCGGCGTCCCGGCTACCTGGATCGCGCCCACATGGTGCCCCGTCTCCGCCAGAATGAGCGACTCAGCAAAGAAGTTGCCAAAGTAAAAACAGCTCGCCACACGCTCCCTCGTCATGACGCCCACGGAGGCTGACGCATACGCAAACTGCTGGTCGGAGAGAAACTGGATGTCCTGGGGTTCGTACAACTCAGGCGTTCCTTCGTGCGTGTAGGCTTCCCGCGCGACTTCCTGAGCGATCGTGAAAAGCACCGCATCTGCCAGCGCAACAATAACCCGCGTCCGGAACTTCGCAGCCAGCCGCAAAATGTGCGACAAAATGGACATTGACTGCAGCCCGACGATATTGAGTCCCTGAATGCCTGGAGAGTAGAAGATCGCCCGCCCCATTTCAGTCGCGCGCCCGACAGCTTCGTCAATGGCCTGCAGCCCCGGAATCTTTCTAATGAACAGCTCCGCGCCGCGACGCGCGGACACAATCTTGTAAAGAATCAAAAAGCACAGAATGAACTCGATCAGAGCAACAGAGAGATTGGCGTGCTTCACGTCGCTTCCTTTACCCGCGCCGCGTGCATCGCTTCGATATGACCGATCAGCCTTTCAGCGCCTCCGTCCTGGTACATCAGTCTTGAAAACTCTCCCACACCGTCCAGCCCAAAGACCGGCGCCAGCACGGGTGAGGCCACAAGCAGCGCCTGTCCGGCCAATCGGGATAGGGGGCGGTGCATATCAAGGAACAGAATTGCCGGTGTGGCCAGGCCAAGCCGGACAACTCTGCGGGCAATCCTGCGGCACAGCTCCTCGGCCTGCTCCGGCGCCAGCGGCTCATTCAGATCAATCAACGGCGGCCGCTTCCTGACTTCGGCAGCGCTGCACAACATCCAGCACTTCCTGCCGGTTCCCAGCAAACCGAAGAAAAACTCCGCGGTAAACCTCCCTGCGAGAGCGAACGCTCAGAGGAGATAGCTTCACGCCATCGCCTGCCAGCCATATTCTGCGCACGTTCTCCCAGCCGATTTCGCTGCGAGAAAACAGACAGCGAGCGCCCGCGCTCTTCGCGCTGATGAAGTAGTGCACGGGAAATAGATAGTCAGCCACAGAAGCCACAATGGCAGCCCCCACCACAACCGCAGCGCCCCAGCCGAACATGGAGGCTCCTGCCCAGCCTGCGACCAGAACGCAGCCTATCACCACGGGTAGGCGGCGCGGGTCTTCTCTGAGCCGGTGCGTACTCCACTGCAGCACAGGCACGTGCGCGCATGGACTAAGGGTTTCTAATTCGAGAGTTGTGTGGCAATCTGACATAGTCTGAGCAAGAAGTCAGTAGACCGCGAAAGCGCGTTGGCGCAAATACTCCCGCGTGGTGTTGGACACAGGATTCTATCTGCGCACGCAAAATCCCTGCAATCTCATCCGAGACGTTTTGCCAGCCGCTAGCGTTTGTGAGAATCGGCGGTGCGAGCGCACAAACTCATCGCCCGATCCACAATCTGCAGGACGCTCAACCCGCATTCCTGTTTTTGCCTGTCCGGAGAATCGTGCTCGATAAACCGGTCGGGCACGCCAATTCGCGCCACGGAGCAGTGCGGAGAGCTTTCTGACAAGAGTTCGGCCACAGCACTGCCAAACCCGCCGACGACGCTGTTCTCCTCCAGCACAACAACGCGTCCACACTTCTGGGCGGCAGCGCGAATCCGCTGCTCATCCAGCGGTTTGACAAACAGCGCATTGATCACTTCCGAGGAGACTCCACGCGTGGCAAGCTGCTCAGCGGCCTCCTGCGCAAGCGGAACCGTGGACCCTACAGCGACAATAGCAAGGTCCTCACCAGTTCGCAGAGTCTGACCACGCCCGATCACCAGAGGCCTTGGGACGCGCTTCTCCCACTCCTGCGGGCACGCTCCTCTCGGATAGCGAATGGCAATCGGGCCATCGTGCTGCATAGCCGTCAAAAGCATATCCCCGAGTTCGTTCGCCGTGGAGGGCGCCATTATGACCATGCGGGGCATCAGGCGCAGGTACGAAAGGTCAAATACGCCGTGGTGTGTCGGGCCATCGTCACCCACCAGCCCAGCGCGATCCAGACAGAAGACAACTGGCAGGTTCTGGATGCACACGTCGTGCAGCACCTGATCAAACGCGCGCTGCAGGAAGGTGGAATAGATAGCGACAACCGGGCGCATGCCCGCTGCAGCCAGCGACCCGGCAAAGGTGACGGCGTGCTGTTCCGCGATAGCAACGTCAAAAAACCGCTCTGGGAAGCGCTGCGCAAAACCCGTCAGACCCGTTCCATCCGGCATGGCAGCCGTTATCGCGACGACGCGCTGATCATCGGCGGCAATATCCTCCAGATACTCGGCAAAAACTTTGGTCCAGGTCGGGTTCCCGGACTTCTTCTCCATCTTCCCGCTTTCGGTGTCAAAGGGCGTTACGCCGTGGAAGCACCGGGCGTCGTTCTCCGCATACTCACAGCCCTTGCCTTTCACCGTAACCACATGCACCAGCACAGGCCCTTTGAGCGCCTTGACTCCTTCAAAGACCTCTATCAGCGTTTCCGTGTCGTGCCCATCAATAGGCCCGACATACGTGAAGCCCAGATGCTCAAAGACCGGACCGTCCTTCGGAGAAACCAGATGCGCCATCCCCAGCTTGAGCCCCTCCGCAGCCTGGTGGATGGCCCGGCTGCCCACTGGCATGTGCTCAACGATGCCTTTCGCCCGCTGCTCGATCTCTTGCACAAAGGGCCGGGATCGCAGACGGGCAAAGTGTGTTGAGAGCGCACCGACAGCCTCCGCAATGGACATGGAATTGTCGTTGAGGATCACGGTCATGTCCGTTTTGAGCTGCCCGGCGTGATTGAGCGCCTCTATGGCCATTCCAGAAGTGAGAGCGGAGTCGCCAACGACAGCGACGACATCCTCGTGAGTGCCCTTGAGGTCGCGGGCCTGGGCGTATCCCAGCGCTGCTGAGATGGCCGTCCCGGCGTGTCCGGCCCCAAAGGCATCGTAGGGACTCTCCTCCATGCGGCAGAAACCCGAGAGCCCCCCGCCCTGTCGAATCGAGTGGAACTGGTCTCTTCGGCCGGTCAGCAGTTTGTGAGGGTAGGACTGGTGTCCAGTGTCGAAGATGATGGTGTCTGTGGGCGCATTCCAGACTGTATGGATCGCGATAGTCAACTCTGAGCATCCGAGATTGCTCGCAAGATGGCCGCCGTTCTTGGAGACGACGCCAAGCACCTGTTCCCGGATCTCCTCAGCCAGTGTTTTCCGCTCCGCTGGCGTCAGCTCTTTGAGATCTGCGGGAGATTCAATCCGTCCCAAGACACTTTTTCTCTCGTGTGACATAAGGCTTTAGACTTCTTTATTACCGGAAGGAGAAGGGCGCCGATCAAGCAGAATCCGCTCTGCAAGCGCGAAGTCGGTCAACTGATCCAAATCTTCACCGATCTCTGGCTCATCACAGACAAGCGCGCGCAGTCTGCCAGGCATCGCTCGCTCAGCCGCCGACTCCAGAGCGCGGACACTGACTGCGCCGCTCCATATCTTCTGAGCTGCGATCACTTTCAGCAGCGTCCCGAAACCGACCATTCTCGCCAGCTTCAGCGGCTCTTTCCTGGCTTTGTAAAGGTCTTGAATGCGGGGCTCGGCGCGAAGGGCAAAATCCTTGTCTATAAGTACTGCATTTCCGCCAGTGAACGTTCCTTCCCTTACTCGAAGAAAGGTGCGCTTCAGCTCTGGATACCTGGCGTCACAGTCCTGCTTGCGAATGACAGGATAGACAAAGTCTGCGCTCAGTTCAAGCCCCCTGTCCACCAAGCGGCAAATTGCGGGGCCTTCGATCAGTGGAATGTCAGAGCTGGCCACCAGAATATCCGGCCCGCGCGCCTCGCGCACGCCTCGCATCATATTCTCCAGAAATGTCTCGCCAGGTTCAATCTGCACATCTCCGTCTCTGGCGTGAGGGCCGACTGTGATAACCCGGCTGATGCGCTGCGAGGACCGCAGAGCCTCCAGAACCCAGTCAATCATCCGTCGCCCGGCAACTGGCACATCTGATCGCCACTCCACATCGAATGCCTTGCGCACCTCCTCAGTAGCAGGCGCGCCAGCCAGCAGCACGCATTCAAGTTGAGACGGCACTAAAGGGCGCTCCGCTCTGGCAGGCCTGAAGCCACTGCGCGCCAAACATCCGAGAAGTCTTCCGTAGCGCGCTCTGCTGCTTCACGAGTCGGGAAAATCCCAAACACCGCAGACCCGCTCCCGCACAAAAGCGCCCCCCGTGCACCGGCCCGCTCCAGACGGGCTTTCAGGTCTGCAATCTCCGGAAAACGACTGAACACTGCCATCTCGAAGTCGTTGCCCAGGAGACCGGGCACAGCATCGCTATCCCCGCTTTCAAGCGCCTGAGCCATCCGCGCAGCAAAGTGACCTTTCCTCACGCCGCCCGCTTTGTCCAGCTCGCGATAGGCCCAGCCGGTGGGCACTCCGACATCAGGCTTCACAATGAGAAAGTGCAGCTTCATCCGCGTGCGGACAGGTGCAAGCTCTTCCCCGCGCCCCCTGCCCCTCGCGCAGCCTCCCTCCAGAAAAAACGCGACATCAGATCCCAGAGTTGCGGCAAGGTGTCTCAGGTTCTGGCTAGACTGGCTAAAGTGAGCCGCCGCACGCAGAGCCGAGGCAGCATCCGACGAGCCACTGCCCAGGCCAGCCTCCACGGGGATGCGTTTCCAGAGCCTTTGACTCACGCCGGAACATCCGGGCAGTGCATGCGCAGCTTTTACGACGAGATTGTCCGCCCCGGACGGCGCAATTCCTTCTTCCAGTTTGAAGTCAAATGAACCTGGTGTTGAAGCGACTTCCAGCGTATCCGCCAGGTCTATTTCGTAGAAAACAGTATCAATATCGTGGAAGCCGTCCGGACGGGTACCGTAAACATCCAGCGCCAGGTTGACCTTGGCATAGCAGGACAGCGTGAGGGGCGTGGCGTTGACATTCATAGGAGCAGACGCATTATAGCAGTTGCGCCTGCCACATGGAAACGATCTTCAGTACGTCCACGGATAGGTTGCGGCCGGTGAGAACTTCACGTTGCCGCCCTTGATCATCAGCGAAAGCACGCCCTGGTCGCCTTTCATACTCATCGCATGCAGGAAGTCAGACACAACCGGCCCACCCATCTCCTTGGCTGTCTGCCGGCTCTGGGCGGAAAATTCATTGTTCAGGACAATGCCCGGATCGTCCAGATCAACGTCCAGCCTGCCCGGGGAGAGGTAGTCGTTTGGACCGTAGATGTGTGGCCAGAAGTGATAACTCGCCTGGAAGAACTGGGGTGGATTGGTCCCAGGAGTCTGAACAAGAACGTAACCCGTGCCCGGATCGTTGACTTTGCTGGCCTTCACGCACCAGAAGACTTTGCCAGTCTTGGCATAGGGATAGAGTGGGCCAAGGCCGTCATACTGTTTCTTGAAGTCTGTGGTTCCTGGCCACGATTTGGGAGCGGGAGGCATGAAACCTCTAAAATCGTCCGCATACTGAGTGAGGGCGATGTAAATCTGGTGCAGATTGCTGGTACACGTCGCCAACCTTCCCCGCTCTCGCGCCTGGGCAAAGACTGGAAAGAGAATGGCCGCCAGTATAGCGATGATAGCTATGACAACCAGCAGTTCAATGAGTGTGAACCCTCGCCTGGACTCTCGGAGCGGAATGCGCAGACTGCACGGCGCGGCTTCTGCGCGAACGAAGATGGCTCGTTTCGCACTTCGCATTTCTTGACTCATTTTAATCCCCCTGTGCCCCACCACCTCTTCATACTACTGCTGAGACTCTGCAAAGTCAATACAGAGAAAGTCTTGTGAGGGAAGCTTGAAATCTCCGGGCAGAACTTGTGAAATACTGGACAACTTCGACACGGTCCCGGCAATCGCATGAGGCGCCGGAAGGCGCCGTCTGGAGGCAACTACTGCGTAGTGGAGACGCCGGTCTAAGCTGCGTGAGAGAGGGTTCACAGGCAAAACAAGCCCGGCGCGAAGCGCAGAATTTATCACATCTCAGACCCTTGGATTTCATTGGAACTCCTGTGCAGTGTTTGCTATAATTGCGGCCGGTGGAGACCATGCCGCCGCGGCAAAACTTCTCCCTGCCGGACCAAGGGAGAAGGTCTGAGTAGTCGTCAGGAGAGGGGTAGGAGTGCGTCAGAAAAACCAGTTGCGATTCGGAGAGGAAGAGAGTCTGATTGCACTGCGCACAGCCTGGAGCCGGGCGCTTGAGGATCTGGAGCGCCAGATCAACAAGCCTCTTTTCGAAAGCTGTCTCAGCACCGTTACGCCAATCGCGATGGAAGGGGAAAACGCAGTCCTCAGCGCGACCAGCGAGTTTGCCAAGTACTGGATTGAGAACAAGTATCTCTCGACAATCCAGCAAGCTCTGAGCGCTCATCTGGGCCTGCCAGTGAGAGTATCTGTACGGCTGGTTCAAGATCAGTCTCAGCAAGGTCCGCTGGACAATCTGGAGGCTCCAGAGCCCAGAATCGAGCGCAAGCCTGGCAAAGGTGAGCTTGAGTTTGTCCTCAACGAGCACTTCACCTTCGACAACTTTGTTGTGGGCGCATCGAACCGGATGGCGTTCGCCGCGAGCCAGGCCGTTGCGAAATCTCCTGGCGCCAGCTACAACCCGCTGTTCATCTATGGCGGTCCGGGGCTGGGGAAAACTCATCTCCTTCAAGCGATCGGGCATTTCGTACGGAAATACCACCCGGACATGGGCATTCAGTACACGAGCGCTGAGACGTTTACGTGTGACTATGTGGCGGCAGTCAGCGACCGCAAGACCGCACAGTTCCGGCGTCGTTATCGGAACATTGACGTATGGCTGGTGGACGACATACAGTTTCTGGCGGGCAAGGAGCGCACGAAAGAGGAGTTTTTCCACACTTTCAATTCACTGCACGAAGTCGGACGGCAGATCGTTCTCACCAGCGACAAGCCACCCAAGGAACTGGAGTTGGACTTGCGTCTGTCATCGCGCTTTGAGGCCGGCCTGGTCGTAGACGTTGCTCCGCCGGACCTCGAGACGCGCATGGCCATCATCCAGTCCAAAGCTCAGAAGCGCGACATGACCATTCCCAACGATGTTGTGCTTTACATGGCGCGTCTGATCCGCTCCAATATCCGCGCCATCGAGGGCGCTCTGCTGAGGATTCACGCCTACGCGGCGATGATGCACGAACCCGTAAGCACCGACATGGCAACGGACATCCTTGCCCGTTATTTTGAAGAACCAAAAGAGAATATCATCACGCCAGACACTGTGCAGGAAGTCGTCGCGCGGCACTTCAGGGTGGATGTAAAAACCCTTAACAGCCCGTCAAGACAATCCGATGTCGTGATGGCGCGGCAGGTGGCAATGTACCTCATCCGCCAGCTCACGCAGTCATCGTTGCCCACTATTGGCAAAGCGTTCGGCGGCAAGGATCACTCAACAGTGCTGCACGCCATCAACAAGATCAGCAAGCTGGTGCTGCAGAACTCTCAGGTTGCGGACGATATCAGCGCTCTCAGCCGCGAGCTTCAGTCCGGCAACTGACCTTAGCAGCGTTTCCCCATTCAAAAAAAGCGCTGACCGGAATCTCTCTGGTCAGCGCACAGAACTCAGGTTAGCTGTAGAGCTGGACTACTTGCGGCGCCGGAACATTGTCCCGGCAAATCCGACGAGCCCGGCGCCCAGAGCCAGCATGCTGGCGGGCTCGGGGGTGACGAAGGTGATATCGTCGTAGTACATTCCCGCGCCGTTGTTCGAGAGGCCGCTGCCAATACGAACAAACGTCAGCGGATAGGTATTTGCGGCAGGCAGAGTAATGTCGGCAAAGAGGTTGCCATCCAGCCACATCTGGAAGTGGCCATCCCCGCCCTGCTTAATACGCGCTGTATGCCAGCCAACCGAACGTGAGAAGCCGGTGTTGAACCAGCCGGCTGCCGGAGGCGTGCCACCATAGAGAATGCGTGCGTTGTACTGAGCTGTATTGGCAGGCGCTGCATTGTAGTTGCCAATGGCAAAGAGCTGTTGCAGTGTCCCACTTATGCCGCCACTGGAGTAGCTGCCCAGCTGGATCCAGTTCCTCTGGCCGGTATTGATGGCGGTGTCGTAGAAGCTCCAGGACAGATCCCAGTCCTTCTCGGCGTTGTTAATCTGATGCCAGATGTAGCCGATTGGTGCAGACCCAGTAGGAGCAGATGCAATAAGAGCGCTGTGAGTCGGGCTCACAGACTGGTCTGATGATATAGCCACCCCAAACGCACCGGCATTCACCTCGTTCCACGCACCGAGGCCACTTTCAAAGTCCTCAGTCCACGTGAAGGACGCGGCGCTTGCAGAAACCGCCGAAGCGACTATCAGTGCGGCGCCCAAAGCGAAGAGACGTCTCATAGGTTTTCTCCTTCTACATCAGGGCAGCTTGGTGCCCTTGTTTATTCAGGGCTCCGTTCGCAGCCCCCACATACGGAGAGATCGTTGTCTCTCCTCCGGGCAGCTCTCAAAGGACGCCACTCCGGTGTTTCCTCATTGAATGCGGCCGGACAATCGGCCTTCGCAGCCGGATTAACGGCCACACGAATCGGGCATGGCTGGCTTTCTTGCCACCTGCCACGCACCCGGGACTTGCGCCAGCGATCTCCCTCGGCCCGAAAAAGACATCGGAGCCAACCGTGGAAGCTCACACCTCCATGCGAACTGCTGGAAACCGGGGCGGATGATACAGGCAGGCCTCTCAGGCCACCTTGCCCTGGACCTCTAGCGGGTCTTCTGAAGAGAAACAGATTGGAACACGCCGCCGCACATCACTGCGTCACCGGTTCCGCTGATTTTCCCACATTTATTGTCTTATATTCTGCCGGCCTTGTCAACGCATCGCGCCAATTTAGGTATATTCTACAGGCTGGCGAGTGTGGTGGTGGGCGTTTGACACGATGCGGGCGCATGGCTAAGATGATCGAAAGCGGTTTAGTTTAACGGGTATGGACCAACTCAGAGCTATTGCAGAGAAGCTCCGGCAGACGCTGGAGGACAAGAATACGGTGCGGGAACAGGCGCTGAAACTCTCTCGCGAGGCTATCCGGTGCTCCGCAAACTCCATCCGCGCAACGCACCGCAGCCAGTGGGATGAGGCAGAAACTTTGTTGGCCGAGTCCAGGCGGCGCGTGCGGGAGTGTCAGGAGCTGTTGCAAGACCACCAGGACATCTACTACGCGGGTTATACGCAGGATGCTCAGAAAGAGTACGCGGAAGCAGAGCTGGCAATGGCGATAATGCGCGGGAATCCCCTCAAGAGCGCGGAGGAGCTTGAAGTGGAGGCCGCCCCGTATCTGAACGCGCTTGGAGAGGCGATTGGCGAGACGCGGCGGCATGTGCTGGACGTCATGCGCAAGGGCGATCTCGCGCGAGCAGAAAAGCTGCTGGATATTATGGATGAAGCGTACTACACTCTTGTGACATTCGACTATCCGGACGCCATTACAAACGGACTGAGGCGCACGACAGATATGGTGCGCGGTGTGCTGGAGCGCACACGCAGCGATCTAACGGTCAGCATGCAACAGCGGGAGTTGGAGAAGACGATTGCTGAGGCGGTGAGCAAACTGGAACGCTAGGTTGCGCTTTGCGCCTGGGCAAGGTTTGGACGGCCGGTTACCGCGCGTGGAAATGACGCCTGGCAGCCGGTCTTTTTTCTGCTTTTTCGGCTGAGACAAATACGGCGGCAGAAATGACATGATCGATCAGACAATCGCGACAATTCGGCAGGCGACAGACAACGATCAGTTACGCGACAAGCTGTTTCTGGTAGGAGGTTTACTGCGCGACCTTGCTCTGGGACTGACGCCGGAGCAGGACGTGGACATTGTCTGTTTGACTGATGCTCTGGGCGTAGCTGAGCATCTTTTCAACGCGGGCGTTACAGACCATTCCCCGGTACTGTATCCGCGCTTCGGCACAGCTATGGTCACGGTGAAAGGGATTCCGGTAGAGCTGGCGACTGCGCGGCGAGAGTCTTACAGCCCACAAAGCCGCAAGCCTGTCGTGGACCCCGCAACGTTGCACGAGGACGTGTTGCGCCGGGACTTCACAGTGAACACTCTTCTGCGCAATCTCCACACGCGCGAGGAACTGGATCTGACCGGCAGGGCTTTTGCGGACCTGCAGGCCAGAATCATCCGGACTCCACTGAATCCGCTGGACACGTTTACTGATGACCCTTTGCGTATGCTGCGGGCAGTCAGGTTTGCGGCAAAACTGGGCTTCGAGATCGAAAAGCAGACCGAAGACGCGCTGCGGGCATCTGTGGAGAGACTTGCGATTATCAGCAGGGAAAGGATACAGGAAGAGTTCTCGAAGACACTGATGCTGGCTCAGAATACGCGGGGGCTGGAGATACTGCGAGAAACGGGACTGCTCCAGGAGTTTGCTCCTGAGCTGGCACAAATGTACGGCGTCACGCAGAACGAGTTTCACCTGTACGACGTGTGGACACACACTCTCAAGGCCGTTGACAACCTGCCGGAAAGCGCTGATCTGACACTGAGACTCGGCACGCTTTTTCACGACATCGGCAAGCCTTCAACTCGCACGGAAGATGACTCTGGCGTCCACTTCTACGGGCATCAGCATGTCGGGGCGGAGATGACGCGCACTGTTTTGCAGCGGCTCAAATACTCCAATGACTTGATCCAGAAAGTGGAGCGGCTGGTGGACAAGCACATGCGCATCGGCGAATACAACAAAGAGTGGTCGGACTCGGCGGTGCGACGCCTTGTGCGCGATCTGGGCGAGCAGATGGAGGAGTTGTTCGTCCTCTCTGACGCTGACAAGGCCGCCTGCAACCCGGAACACTTCTATCTCGATTCTTCCGTCGTGCGAGAGCGTGTGGAGCATGTGCAGGCAGAACAGGATTACAGACGCGTTCAGAGCCCTCTGGACGGAAGAGAGATTATGCAGCTTGCAGGTATTGGCCCGGGGCCAAAGGTTGGCCAGTACAAAGAGGCGCTGATCAATGAGATGCTGGAGGGGCGTCTGTCACCGGATGACACGCCCAAAGCGCGCAGCATCCTGAAGCAACTGGTGGAGAAAGATCATGGCGGCCAGGACAACTAAGGCAGCGGCCCGGACGGGCACACCCTCAATTGAAAACCGCAAAGCGCGTCACGAGTATTTCATTGACGACTCTTTTGAGGCGGGTATCGCGCTGGCGGGCTCGGAGGTCAAATCACTCCGGCAGGGCAACGCCAGCCTGCAGGACAGCTATTGTCAGATCCGAAACGGCGAAATCTGGCTGGAAAACATGTACATCCAGCCTTACCGGGAAGCGAACCGTTGGAACGTTGAAGAGAGACGACCTCGCAAGTTGCTCGTGCGCAAAGGGGACATCCTGCGCTGGCAGCAAAAATCGCAGGAGAAGGGCATCGCTCTCATCCCACTCAAACTGTACTTTACGCGCGGATGGGCTAAAGTTCAGATTGGAGTGGCGCGAGGTAAAAAGCAGTACGACAAACGCGACGCTATCAAGGAGCGCGATATTCAGCGCGACGTGAGATGGGGAGAGTAGCCAGGCAGGCGGCCTTGAGCATGCAAGAAAAGCCTGTAAGACGCCCTAATGTCGCACCTGGAGGGCGCGAGGATGTGAGGGCACGCGCATTAGTGGAATACTCTTGTAGCCCGCATTGCTCTGAGAATCCGCGGGCGCTGGATAGTCTATGAATCATGCACTGGTTACCGGCGGAGCCGGATTTCTGGGATCACATCTGGGGGATTTGCTGCTGGAGCGCGGATGGCGCGTGACGGTGATGGACAATCTCATCACTGGCGACACTCGCAACATCGCACACAATGTTGACAATCCCAACTTTCGATTTATCCACTACGACGTCACGAACTATCTGTTCGTACCGGACAAACTGGATGCGGTGTTCCACTTTGCCTCTCCAGCCAGCCCGATAGACTATCTCCAGCTTC
Organism: Armatimonadota bacterium; assembly: GCA_020846715.1. Lineage (GTDB taxonomy): Bacteria > Armatimonadota > UBA5829 > DSUL01 > DSUL01 > JADLDK01. Next base: position 61,009 of record JADLDK010000028.1, read on the forward strand.
CAATCCAAACGCTCAAAGTAGGCTCATTGGGAACACACAAAGCGCTCGGGCTGGCGAAAGCTCATGGCGCGCGTTTTCTGCTGGCCTCAACGTCAGAGGTCTATGGTGACCCTCTGGTACACCCGCAGACAGAGGACTACTGGGGCAATGTTAACCCGGTCGGCCCGCGCGGCGTTTACGATGAGGCCAAGCGCTTCGCCGAAGCCATGACCATGGCGTACCACAGGTTTCACGGCGTAGATACCAAGATCGTGCGAATCTTCAACACTTACGGCCCGCGCATGCGCCTCAATGACGGGCGCGTCGTGCCAGCTTTTGTCGGGCAGGCGCTGCGTGGCGAGGAGTTGACTGTTTTCGGGGACGGCTCTCAGACCCGCAGCTTCTGCTACGTCAGCGACCTGATCGAAGGCATTTACCGCCTGGCAATGAGCGAAGAAAACAACCCGACCAACATTGGCAACCCCTCTGAGATGACAGTGCTGGATTTCGCCAAAGCCATCAGGAAAGCGACCGGTTCCAATAGCAATATCATTTTTCAAGAGCTGCCAGTGGATGACCCCAAAGTGCGCCAGCCCGACATCTCCAAGGCGCGCCGGCTACTGGACTGGGAGCCGGAGATACCGCTGGAAGAAGGCATCCGGCGGACTATCGACTACTTCAGGGACAAGGTCTGAAGCGCCCGCCTTCGCCGCGCTCGGAAAGCAGGCTGCGGACTTCCGAGCTCCGAAAACCTTCAGCTCCACGTGTCACGATACACAGGAGTCAGATGAGGCAGTGGCCGAGTCCCGGGAAAAGAATGATAATAGTTACTACACTCGTAGAGGAAATCGCCGCAGCACCGACATGGAACACGATCAAGGGCTTCAGATAACACAACAGCGTCAGGCCGTACTCAGGACGGTTCAGCAGGCGTGCGGGCACATAGATGCTGGAGAGGTCTATCAGCGCGTTCGCCGCCTCCTTCCCAGGATCAGCCTGGGCACTGTGTACCGGGCCCTTGGGGCGCTGCGGGACGCGGGTCTGATCTATGAGATCGTGAACAGCAGCGGGCCGGCGCTCTACGACGGCAACCTCAACGCACACCAGCACATTATCTGCCGGTCCTGCGGCAAAGTGGAAGACATGGATGTGGAGCTTCCAGTTACGCTGTTGGAGCGCTCTGCATCGGCCAGTGGTTTTTCCTCTATTGAGCAGAGCCGGATAGACTTCCACGGCATCTGTCAGGAGTGCGCATCCGCGCGAAACTGAGGTAGCGGGAAAGGCGCGCAGCACAAGCGCAGAACGCCGCACTGGCGCCTCCCCTCTTTGACAAAGGCTACAACCCTGGATCCGGATCCGGCGCAGCCCCCGGAGGTGGCATTGGGCCACCGGGAGGCGGAGTTCCGGGCTGACCAGGTCCAGGACGTCCCGGGCCCTGCAACGATCGCAATGGGCGCCGGGTCCTCTCACGCAGCAGTTCCGTCAGCTTTGCGTTTTGCTCAGGCGTGAGCTGAGCGCGCGCCTGCACCCAAAAGTCGATACCGATCTCTGCGACCTTTAGCCTGATACTGTTGATGCGCGCAACGAGGTCTTTTGCCGCAGCGGCGTCAGGTGTGCTCGAAAGCATCGCATCCGCCAGTTGTTTATGAAGCGGCGGGATCTGCTCCAGAAGCGGACGCGTGGACCCCAGCTTGGAGTTCGCCAGCTTGCGAATGGTCTCTTTTTGCTGGTCGGTCAGATCAAGCTGCTGCCCGAGCCGCATCAAGTCACCTGGCGGCGCAACAAGCGTCTCCGTATTAATGCCGTCACGGACCGGAGGACGCACGCGGTCTGCGGGCCTTTCAGGTCGCGGGGAAGCAGCTGGACGCTCTGCAGCTTTAGTTGACAACCCGGAAACAGCCAGCACTACAGCTACTCCCAGTGACAAAGCTGTCAGTCTCACTGTTGTATTCATGTGTTTTGTTCTCCTCAGAACTGTCCGTATCGCTCTGATGCGCGACGGACACTGCAAGCGCTGGACAAACGGCGGTCAGCCACCGGCTCGCAAGCGCGCCAGCGCCTGCTGCGCCTCTTCATAGCCCGGCCTGATTTCCAGCGCACGCCGGTAAAGCCGCTCTGCAGCGCGCCTGTCTCCGATCTTTTCGTAGACTTCTCCCTGCCGCATCGCCAGACTCGGCCAGCGCTCGCCGCCAAGGTCTGACGCCCGGCTGAAGGCTTTGAGAGCCTTTTCATACTCCGACTGGCCCTGATAAACACAGCCGATAAAGTAAGAAGGTGTGGCTCGGTCAGGCGCAAGAGCTGCAGCCTGCTCAAACTGAAACAGGGCTTCCTGGTTATCTGAAACGCTCATCAGCGCGCGGCCGTACTCCAGCCGCAACCCATAGGCAGCCGGGTCCAGCGCGATGGCAGCTTTCAACTGGGCAACGCGCTCACGCTTCTTGCCGATCTTGTCATAGGCTCTGGCCAGAGAAAGCCGCAGAGCAACGGAATCCGGTCTTTTCGTCACCTGGTCCTGCAGCAGCTCAACGGCTTTGTCAGCGCGTCCACTCTTGAGCAAGTCCTGTGCCTGCCTCGAGACCCGCAACTCTTCTTCGGAGGGCATATTGCGCCCGTGTCCGAGTGAGTGGACAATAACACGCTCCAGGTCCGGCATCTGGTACAAAGCAACCTGGCCTTCTACCAGAGTTGTCACAGCACCCTTGGAATCCGTGTTGAATGCGAACAGCCACAAGCCGTCAGGCGAGGTGTAAGCCGCGCCCTGACGAGCGCCGATATCATCCTGAACCAGTGGAACCCACTTGAGAGCCTGCATTTGCGGCGTGTAATGCTCGCGCAAGCTCCGCGCCAGAGCTTCGCGGTCTATGGGCGGCCTGGATCGACGGGTTGAAGACGGCGCATAGCGGCGGACGACTACGCTTCTTATGCCCTCCAGGCCGGTGTGGCGCTCGGACATTCGCTCCAGCATAGCGCCCTGCAAACGAAACTCATGCACCTGCGTCAGGCCGGGCGGCGGCGCAATTGCAGGTGGGACGCTTCCGGCAGAAGATGTGGCCTCAGCGAAAGCGCTGGCAGCGCTGAAAACAACAACGAGAAGCCAGCGCAATCTCACAGCCAGTCCTCCGACCTGATATCCGTGAGCGAACTCACCGGATCGTCCATTTCAGCAGCAGCCAGCAGAGGCTGCATACCGGTTGAGACGGTCTCTGCAATATCTCTGGTTGTGCTGGCAGGTTCAGAAACCGTGTCATGCGCAAACGCGGGATCTGGCTCAGAGTAGGCGGTGGAGCCGGCCGGATGTCTGGCTACGCGCCAGTTGTGTCGCAAAGCTGCCGGAGAACCCGGGCTGCGAGCGACACGTCTGTTGGCGCGCGCTTTGACTGCGACATCCGGAGACACAGCGGGCGCAAGAGCGGGGTTGTCCTGCGCGGAAGCGGAATTGTCTTCTGCTCCACTGGCTACACGGTTCTGGTTATGAGGCAAAGAGGGCGCCAGCCCGGACGGGGCACTGACAGCAGACCGGGATGACGAAGGTGGCGTCTGTCCACTGTCCGCCATATTGACAGGCCGGCTGTGCAGCAAGCTCAGCACTACGCCCGCCACAAGCGCAACACCTCCAACACCGGCCACAACAGGCTTCCAGAGTCTCCACACTGGTGAAGGCTGTGAACGGGCGGATTCGTTTTCGAGCTGATAACGCAGGCGCTCCCAGCCTCCGGCACGAGGTTCCTGCCGCTCCAGACAGCCAAGGGCCTCAACAGCGCTCTGCAGGCTCTGATGGCACGTCCGGCATGAAGCGCATGCTTCAAGGTGCTCTTCGACTTGCCGACGCTGACGGCTGTCGAGTTGGGAGTCAATATAGAGCGAGATATGTTTTCGGACCAGACGGCAGGTCACCGTGGGAATCCTCCGACAGATAGGGTGTCAAGGCCTTTCGAAATGCCTCACGCGCCCTGTGTAAGCGAACATTTAGCGAATTGACGGAGCAGCCGACTATGGCGGCAATCTCCTCATACGACCGATCTTCCAGATGCCGCAACACAATCAATACCCGATAGTGCGGCGCCACCTTTGACAGAGCAGCCTGCACAGCCTCCTGTGAGAGTTTTCTGCCAAGCTCCTGCTCTGGATGACCTTCAGACGAATCCTTCACGGGCTCCCAGCTTCCGTCTTCGCCCATCTGTTCAATGGAAGCGGCCGGCTTTCTACGGCGAATTTCATCAAGACAGACATTGGTAGCAATACGATACAGCCACGTCGAAAAACGCGCCTCTCCTTTGAAGCCCTTCAGTGATCGATGCGCCTTTAGAAACACTTCCTGCCTGACATCTTCCGCATCTTCCGCGTTACCCAGCATGCGCAGCACCAGGTTGTAAACGCCGGACCCGTATTCGTCGTAAAGCAGTCCGTAAGCGTCCAGGTCCCCTGCGCGGGCGCGCTCTATTAGCTGTTTTTCGTCAGACTGCGACTTCGATGCAGGCAGGCTCTTTGCGTTCTGGTGCAAGAGTCATTTCCCTCACGATTTTCCCCTGTGGATTTGACGCGTACATGCGCGAATCCTTAACACTGCTATCTTGCCGGGATTGCGCAAGAGTCCCTGAAACGCAAGCAGGCGAGCGGGAGTCCCGCTCGCCTGCGCAAAATGCCGTATCGTCAGTAGGTCTCCGGGCTAGTGCGTCATCACGTTAGAGATCAAGCCCAGAGTCGCCGCGCGGCGAACCGCCTGAATCCGGTTATTCACCTGCAGCTTCTCGTAAATTCTGGCGAGATGAAAATCAACAGTCCGTTTGGAACAGAAGAGCTCAGAGGCCACTTCCTTGTTGGACTTGCCTTCCACCACGAGACCAAGCACTTCCGATTCGCGCTTAGTCAGTTGAATATCGCGTCCCACCCCCAGTAACGGGGACGCATTGGCCAAAGCTTCGCGTGCCATTCCCTTCACCTTCTCCTCCGAGAGAAGAGGCCGGTTGCGATGGAGCCAGAGGTCCCCTGCAGGCTGTCCCGATCCTGCCGGGACGCGCCACATCGCGGATGCAGCAGCTTTGACGTGGAAATCGAAGCATCACACACACATGTGCTGCGTATGCGAAGCGAGGATAGCCGCCTGGGCGCTGCGACAGCCTCTATCTGTCAGAGCCTACCCCACCCGCCGGCTTGAGCCTGTTTCTACGCTGGATCGGATATGACTCTCACGGAGATTCTTTGGTGCTAGCAATTATAACAGCTTCGAGCGCTCTGACGCAAGGTTTGCAGGGAAACTTTGGCGATTTCTGCTGGAAGAGCCTGGCTGTTGCGACTGGGTCTTAGAACTGCGCCCACAAGACCCGCCGGTGATCGTCAGAAGTCACGCGCTCAGCACAGCCAGGCGTTATAGGCCCACAGCCGTATAGCGCTTCAGTCCGACGCGCCACAGAATCTGACCCAGCATCGCAGTCACAGCAATCCAGCAGAGCTGGTAGGCCAGCCCAACAGCAACTGAAGCCTGGGGAACTCTCCCCAGGAAGATGTTCACCGGAAACCAGAGCACGTACGAAAACGGCAACATGTGGGCGATCTGACTGATGACCTTCGGAAGCATCTGTAAAGGCGCCATCTGCCCTGCCAGAAAACCGCCAATCATATAATAGAACTCAAACAGCCCGCCCACTTCCACCAGGAAGAACGCCGACTGCCCGAGACACCAGCTAATCTGGTAGCTGAGAACATGCGCCAGCGCAAGGCTGACCCAGAACGTCCACCCGATATGGAAATCTTCCCACGCGAGATGACTCCTCAGCACCAGCAGAGCCAGTCCGAAAAACGGCACAAACATCAGCGAGCGCACCAGCCGCCACGAGACGTTGCTGGCAAAGTTGAACCAGTAGTAGGAGAACGGACGCGTCAGATAGATTGACAATTTGCCGTCTTTGATGTCGTGCGCAATCTCCCAGGGATGTGCCTGAGCCAGGTTCGCGCACACGCTCATGCACAGATAGTAGGCGACAAGCTCCGTGCGTGTGAACCCGTTGAGGACCTGCCGATTCCCGAACGCTGCCAGCCACATCAACGGAAGTGTGATGGTGGGCACAGTATCCGTGAGAATCCAGACGATTCCCTGAGCGCGGTAAGCGAAGGAGTCCTGTAGATGCAGGTTGAACACCGCCCACCACTTTCGCCACCGGGGCGGACGGGCAGGCGCCAGCGCAACCGTCTGAGTCACCATCAGACCGCCTCTTCCTGCGCGACGGTGGGCGCGGTCTCTTTGCGTTGGAAGATATCGCGAATGACGTCCTCAACATCCGGATCTGTAATCTCAATGTCAACAACCGGAAGCCGTGCGAGCATCTCGGCCGCCACTTTCGGCGCAAGTTCTCTTGGAATCTCCACGGCTGCGGACAACGCTTCGCGCTGTGTCAGCTTTCCAAAGCAGCTGATTTCCGAATCTTCCACCGGCACACTGAAGGTCAGCCGGAGCTGCTTGGTGTGCGTGAACTGCGTTACCAGCCGCGACAAAGCATCGTCAAAAATAACCCGTCCGTGGTCTATGATTACGACGCGCTCACACAGCGCGCGCACGTCGTCCATATAGTGGCTGGTGAGAATGAAGGTCGCCCCTTCCTGCCGGTTTGTCAAAGCGATGAACTCCCGGATACGCTTCTGCGACACGACATCCAGCCCGATCGTAGGCTCATCCAGAAAAACCACTCGCGGCCGGTGGAGCAGCGCGGCGACGAGCTCGCACTTCATGCGCTCACCCAGAGACAACTTTCGCACCTGCGTGGAGAGAAGATGATCAATCTCAAGCATTTTCGTCATCTCGCGCACGCGCTTCTGATAATCAGACTGCGGAATCTCGTAAAGCTCTTTGAGGAGCAGGAAAGACTCCTCTGCTGGAAGGTCCCACCAGAGCTGATTCTTCTGTCCCATCACCAGAGAAAACTGCTTCTGAAACTCCGGACGCCGCTCCCAGGGACGGTAGCCGAGGACTTCCGCCCTGCCGGAGGTGGGATGCAGGATTCCGGAGAGCATCTTCAGCGTAGTGGTCTTTCCAGCGCCATTGGGCCCGAGAAAGCCCACCAACTCACCGCCGTCCACAGACACGTTGATGCGATCTGCGGCCAGGACTTCCTTGTTCCGACGGACAAACAGGCTCTTGACAGCGCCGAGCATGCCTGGCTCCCGCTGGTGGGAGACGTAAACTTTGGTTAGATCTTCAGCCAGAATAGCCGGCACGGTCAGATTTCCTCTCGTGAGCAGACCACATCTCCAGCGGCCGCATTTACCCGCCGGCGCTTGAGTAGTTGCGCACGGCAAACAGCCACAGCCAGCGGCTGGCAATCATCAGGCCCACCGCAAACGCCAGCGCAAGCGGCAGCATCCATACCTGCATCGTCTGCGCGATGCCTCGCGCCGGCACTGTGGCTATGAACGCCATTGGAATGAAAAACGTGAGAATGTTCTTGAGAACCGTACCTCCAAAGATATCCACCGGGTATCGAGCCATCATGCTCACGCTCCAGAACGCAGCATCCAGATTGCGAATACGCACCAACCAGAACGACAGAGTCATGATAAGGCTGTCGATACCGAGCAAGATACACAGACTGCACGCCAAGAGGACAACGTAGATAGCAAGTGAGACGGCTGTAACGCTGATGCCCGACACGGAGACTCCATACGCTATCACGAAAACAGACAGCAGCGCGCGCGAAAACTCGGCAAGATTGATTGTGCGGGCGGAGGCGAGAAACTGGCTGTCCACCGGTTTGGTGAGCGTCAGATCAAACGTCCCCTTCTGGATATAATCCGGCAGCATAGACAGATTGGGTGTGAACAGCGCGTTCATCAGCCCCCACGTGAGTGAGAAACTGCCCGCCAGGACAAGCGCCTGTCCCTTCGTCCACCCGGCTACCGCGTTAGTCTGGCTGTAGACAATTTCGATGAAGAAAATGTAGTACAGAAGCCATGCGCCAGTTGTAAAAGCGTTGGCAAAGAAGTTGCCGCGAAACTCCATCTCCCGCACAATACAGTTGCGGAAGAACACAAGGTAAAGCCTGAGATAGCGTCGAGCAGTAACCATAAGAGGGCATGACTGTATAACCGAAAGCGCTCTCGACGGCAGCCCGCGGCGTTCACAGAGCAGGAAAAACAGGCGTTTTCGCTGAAAGGCTTAAGGAGCGGCAGCGCGCCAAAAGTCTGGCTGGCCCCGACGCCGCGCGCAGAGCAACTATTCAATGAACTTCGTTAGTCATCTGACTCAGACCATTCAAGACCATCCGGATGCGGTAATCACCACAGCGCTGTACTCACTGCTCGCTCTGATGGTGGTAGTCATCTATCTCATAGCGTCTGTCATCTCTCTCAAGAGGAGATACAGCTTTTTGCTGCGCAACGAACAGACGCAGGATCTGGGCAACGTGTTCTCTGAGCACAAGCAGCTTCTCGACAGGCTGACAAATGAGCAGAGGCAGACTGAAGGGCGTGTGACGCGCATCGAGGGGCGGCTGGACAGTACGCTTCAGAAGGTCGGCGTTGTGCGGTTTGATGCTCTTGACGATGTAGGAGGCGAACTGAGCTTTGCCGTAGCCCTGCTGGATGCGATGGGCAACGGCGTTGTGCTTTCCAGCCTGTACAGCCGCACAGACTGCCGCACTTACGCCAAGGCTGTGATCGAGGGGAGGTCGGCGCAGTTGCTTTCCGATGAGGAGCAGGCAGCGTTGACTCAGGCGCAGAGCAGTCCGCTCCCTCTTGCCACAAGGGAGCCGGTGGGCTGACTCTCAGCCACGTCTTGAAACAGGGGCTGCCTGAAGAGAGGCTGCCATGAACGAGCACGAAGCGCGTTTGATTGAGCGCTGCAAGTTGCGTGACGCAGCGGCCTATAACGAGCTCTACAGCCTTTACGAGCGCAAGATGTACAACTTTGCGCTGCGTATGAGCGGCAATCCGGATGATGCGGAAGACATCGTTCAGGAGACGTTCATCCGGGTGTTCAACGCAATTCAGAACTTTCGGGGCGAGGCGAACTTCTCGACGTGGGTTTTCAGAATCGCTAACAATGTTTTTCTGGATATGCGGAAAAAAGCCAAGGCGCATCCGCAGACATCCCTGCAGGACGCATTGGAACTGGAAGAGTCCGAGGTAACGCGCCAGATTGAAGACCCGTCGCCGCAGCCTCAGGATGTGGCGCAGCAGGCGGAGTTGAACCGGATCATGCAGAGGGCTATCAACTCTCTGCCGGACTACCAGAAGACGATGGTCATTCTCTATCACACGCAGAACAAATCGTATGAAGAGATCGCCGAAATAATGAATCTACCCATAGGGACGGTTAAGAGCCGGCTCAACCGGGCGAGGATTGCACTCAAATCTAAATTGCAGCCCATCCGGGAACTTTTCGAACAATAGCGTAGTCACCTAATGGATAAAGACGACGAGACCAGGCGGCGGAAGAGCTATGTCCCTTTGCCGACCTGCGCAGTTTGGGCATGGCTGGCCGTGATGGCATGCTCAGATAAGGTTTAGACTTCGCAAGATGAAATGTGAGACAGCCAGAGAACATTTTTCGGAACTGGTTGAGGGCTCAATCGACCAGACTTTGAAGTTTGCGATCGAGTCACACCTCGGCGCGTGTCCTGGTTGTACTCAGGAGTTCGAGAGTTTCGGACAGACTTGGAGCGTCCTGGAGGCTCTGCCCTCGTTCGAGCCGCCTCCTTATCTTCGGCATCGCGTGATGGATGCGGTATTCACGCAACCGGAACAGACCCGGGCCTCCCGGTCTATCTGGGACCGGCTCCGCGAGGGCTTCTTTGCTCCGTCCACTATGGGACGCAGACTGGCGTGGAGTGGCGCGGCGCTTGCTGCAGCTCTGGTTGTTGGCGCTGGCGCGCTGACGATGCACATTCCCGGAGGTACGGTCGCGACGGGAGTGGTGCCCATTCCCGGACAGGTAAGCCGGGTTGGGCTTGCCGCAGTTGACGTCACTCCGCAGTGGCAGGGCAACGACTGGGCGCTGGCAATCTCCGGGCCATCTGAGTTGATCGGCGTGCGGGTGTTCCCCGCGGAAGAAGGCTGGAATCCGGCGTCTCTCGCTTCTTCTTCGCCGGTGAGTGAGTTGCGGCTGGCGACGGGCATGGATTTCCGCAACAGCACGGTTTTGAAGCCACACCTGTCGCCTGTGGAGAGCGGCGTGAGTGTAGCGGTCCTGCAGTTTCATTCCGGTGGGATGAGCCGCCACATTGCAGTGTTTCTGCCCGAGCGTCCTCGCAGTATTGCCCAGGCTGTGGCTCAAGGTGTAAGCGTTCGTCCGCTGGAGGAAGCGCTGCTGCAGATTTCGCGAGACTATCAGGTGGCAATCGTGGCTGATACGGGGTTCTCTGCGACGGTGACTGTGCGGGGAGGCGCCAGCGCAGAGAAAACGCTGGAGAGTATTGCGCAGCAGGCTCGGATGGAGTATCAGAGCCTGGGAGGCGGCGCATTCCGCCTTACCAAGATTTAGGCGAACAAACAAAGAGTGCAGAGTATGGCACGGCTGGTCCAGCGCTCAGGCGCAGGGCCGGCCGTTTTTGTTTGTGATAAAAGCTGCAGCGTAAGCGGGGAGAGTAGAGAGACTGGGACAGGCTTCTGACTCTGGGAACTGCTGAGTGGGTTGTGTCATCATCCGCGCGGGCAGGAGCATGCCATAATAAAGGGATGGAACTCATCGGCCAGACAACCGGGGAGCTTGAGCAAATTGTCCGTGAGATGGGACACCCGGCCTACCGTGGACGGCAGCTAGCTGAGTGGATATATAAGCGCGCAGCGCGCTCTACTGAGGAGATGATCAATCTTCCAGAAGCTTTGCGCGCCCAGATACGCGAGCGCTTTACGCACCCGTTGACAAACGCAGTGGAAGCTCTGAGATCGGATGACGGAGCCGTCAAATATCTGGTGGAGCTCTGCGACGGGAACCGCGTCGAAAGCGTTTATCTCCCGTACGAAGACAGAACGTCCGTCTGCATCTCGACAGAAGTCGGCTGTGCGATGAACTGTGCGTTCTGCGCGACAGGCATAGGCGGTCTCACACGCAACCTCTCAGCCGGTGAGATGGTGGATCAGGTGCTGCTGGCGCAGGCGGATCAGAAGCAGCGCATTTCGCACGTGGTGTATATGGGCATGGGCGAACCACTGGCCAACTACACGCAGACGGTCAAGAGCCTGCGCCTTCTGACTGGCGAGCTCGGTATTTCCGCGCGCCACCTCACCCTCAGCACTGTTGGACTCGCTCCGGCGATCCGCCAGCTTGCCGATGAAGGGTTGCCAATAACTCTGGCGGTTTCTATCCACGCTCCGGACGACGCGCTGCGGGCACAGATCATGCCCATTGCCCGGACGCACTCTATGGATGAGCTGCTGGATGCGTGCCGCTACTGGATTGAGAAGACGCACAGGAAGATCACCTTTGAGTACCTGCTGCTGGAAAACGTCAACGACTCTCCTGAGCAGGCGCGCGATCTTGCCAGGCGCCTGAAATCTCTTCTGGCGAATGTCAACATCATTCCCTACAACTTTGTCGAAGGGCGTGGAGACTTCCACCGCCCGAAGCGCCAGCGCATTGATGCCTTCAAGCGGGAACTGGAGCAGCAGCAAATAAACGTAACTGAACGTATGCGCCGAGGCAACACAATCAATGCTGCCTGTGGTCAGCTAAGACACGAGTCTGAGAAAGGACGTAAGATTTCGGCGTGAGAAAGCCCTGCCACCCAGAGATGAATGCCGGCGGACAAACAGGCTCCGCTCAAGATACGTACACTGCGGAATAATACAAGCAAGATGATTGACAGTGCCCAGATAAAAACCAAACGCCAACCCAGTGCAGGATTTATTCCGCAGGAAGAAACGCTGCTGTTTCACTTGAAGCGCGGAATGGATGCGTGGCAGGCGCAGGTTGGCCGGCAGGGCGTCGAGATGACGGAGACGCTGCGGGAGCTTGTCTGGGAACTTGTTTCTCTGTGCGGTGAAGCGGTGGAAGAGGGTTGTGAGCGTCCTCCGCGCGACGCATACCGCCTGTCAGCCGACATCGGCCGGCGCATTACCGGGAAAATGCAGCAGCGAGAAGCTGTCGAAATCTTTCGCGATCAGCTCCTGCGCTGCATCCTCAACGAGTTGTCCGAGTACGAAGCCACCATCCCATGCGTCCAGACCTTCTTTTTTGCCGTCGGAGACGCGATCTGGGAAAGCTACGCGGAACAGTTGCGCCGAAACCTGAGGCAGGAGAAACGCCAGCGCCTGAGCGAGCAGCTAAAAGTAGCCAAACGTATCCAACAGCACCTGCTGCCCAAGACCATTCCAGTCATTCCCGGTTTTGACTTCGCGGGCCGTCTGCGTCCGGCGGAAGAGGTCGGCGGTGACTACTGGAGCATCAAGTACTACGAGCAGGACGGCGTGGTTACGATGAAGCTGGCGGACATCACCGGGCACGGTCTGGCGGCGGGCACGCTTGTCGCCGCAGTAAAGTTTATCTCCGGGGGGTTCTACCGCGGGGCTACCAGTCCTGCGGACGTTATGGAGCGCACAAACCGCGTGCTCTTCAAAGAGACTCCAAGCGATATTCTGGTAACGATGATTTACGGCTGGCTCTACCCAAAGACACGGCGGCTTCGGCTGGTCAACGCGGGTCATTTTCCGGTTTTCATTGCCAGAGAAGCCGGATTCACCGATATACCGCCAACCGGGAGCCTGCTGGGGCTGCACGAGACCGAGTACGGGGAAATCGAGGAGACGCTAAATCCGGGAGACATCCTTGTCTTCAGCTCTGACGGCATCATCGAGTCCGGCCTGGACAGGCCCTTTGGCGCAGACAGGCTGAAAGAAGTGGTGTGGGCAAATCGAGCGCTGAGCGCCGGACAGATTGCGGATTCGGTGATTGACGCAGTGCTCAGCTACGCGAGCTCTCCAACAGACGACCTTTCAGTAGTGGTTATCAAAGGCGTCGAAGATAAGGTCAACGTCTGAGATCACCTCACACGACGGCTGATATCTCTTTCTTCAAGTCTTCGAATATCTCCGTGACAGACCTGCTGGCGTCAATAGTGACAAAATCATACTCCTTCGCCATTCGATCCAGTTCGTGAGAGATTCTGGACTGGTACGTCCGAAAGCTGTCGTAAAGATTGTCGGCGATACCCATGTCCATCCCTGACTCCCAGAAATCGAAGCCGCCGCCAGAGATAACGCGCGGGACCAGGTCGTCCACGCCAATCCGCAGGTACAACACAAGATCGGGCACTAACGCAAAGCCGTACACCCGCCTCAGCCACTCCGGGTCTGCGCCGCGCACTATGTCGCGCGCGAAGATCGAATACATGTACCTGTCCGATAGAACGTAGAACCCGGCTCGTAGCGCCGGAATGATCTGATTCTCCAGCCGATCCGCGAAGTCTGTCGCATAGAACAGGCTCATGGTAGTCTTGTTGAGAGTGTGCCCGGACCTCCCCTGCTCCAGACCCTTCTGCGTGAGTTGAGACCGGCGAAAGCCCGTATTGGACACACCATGTCCTTCGCTCTCCAGCCATGCGGAGAGCAGGCCAATCTGTGTAGATCGGCCGACGCCATCGGGCCCCTCAACGACAAACAGCTTGCCCGGCATGTCGGGTATCTTCCGGTACGGAAGCCCCACACCGTAGAATCTTGAAGACGTCATACTGTCTGAGCCTCCAACCAGTCCCGCCGCAGACCGTGATAACTCACCAGCATCTCATCCACAACGCAGCGCATCTGTGTCTGCTGCTCTTCAATAGGCCGGCTTCCGTCCATAACGGTGAATCCGAACTCTGAGGTCATCTGATCATATTCACTGAGGATGCGTTGTTGAAACAGCTTGAAGCTCTCGACCTCATCATTGGAAAGACCCAGATCCATGCCAGCTTCGTAATACTTCAGCTTGGGACGCCCCACCAGAATTCGCTCAATAGAGACGCTGAGAGGAACCCGGAAGTAGAAGGAAAGATCCGGGCGCGGGGCAAACGAGTAAAGGTCACGCACCCACTGACGGTCGACTCCGCGAGCCGCATCGCGGGCAAACGCGGTAAACGCATAGCGATCGGCCAGGACGATCACGCCTGCCTTCAGCAGAGGCGCAATGTGGTTGACCAGCCGATCCGCGAAGTCTGTAGCGTGAATAAGACTGAAGGTAGCAGGAGTGAGCAGCCTCTTCTTCTTTCCCAGTGACGTTGTGCTCTTTACCATGGGGGATGAGTTCCACTCGCTGAGCGAGACTGTGTAGCCCCTGGATAGAAGATATTTGTGAAGCAGCAAAAGCTGCGTGCTCTTACCCGATCCGTCAATACCTTCGACGATAATCAGCCGGCCGGGATAGCTATGACTGTCCATACTCATCCTGTCGGAGAAATTCCGCAGCTTCGTTAGCGGTGTTTTCAAGTGTTGTGGGACCGGCGGCTATGATCACTCGCCGGAACCCGTGGGGAACAGCAGACATGCGGATGCAACAGCTTATCCCAAGGAGCCAGTCTTGAGTCTAACCGGAAAAACAGCCATTGTCACCGGAGCCGGAAGAGGCATAGGCGCCGCCACCGCCATAGCTCTGGCCGGCAGAAATGTTGCCGTTTCTCTGCTCGCCCGAACGCCCAATGAAATTACGGACGTTGTAAAAACAATCACCGCTGGCGGTGGCCAGGCACAGCCCGTCCGCTGTGATGTTACCCTGGAACAGCAGGTCCAAAAAGCCTTTGACCAGCACGAAGAGAAGTATGGGCGCACGGACATAGTCATCAACAATGCGGGCGCTCTGATTTTGAAATCCATTACGGCAACTTCACTTGAGGAGTGGGAAGATGTTCTGCGCGTCAATCTGACAGGGGCATTTCTCGTAGCCAGAGAGGCGCTTCGACGGATGGGCGGGCGCGGAGGGACGCTGATCAACGTTGGTTCGATGGCAGGGCGGCGCGGCTATGCGGAGCAAAGCGCCTACTGCGCGTCCAAGCATGGGTTGGCCGGACTGACCAAGGTGCTGGCCATCGAGGGTCAACCCAAAGGCGTGAGGGTGCATCTGGTTTCTCCCGGCGGAGTGATGACGGATCTATCAAAGGAGCTGCGCGCGTCGCGCAACGCAAATGCGGATGAATGGATGAGTCCTGCGGAAGTGGCTGATGCCATCGTGTTCTGCGCTATGCAGACAGGTGTCGCCGTGTCGGACGAAGTGGCGCTTCGGCGTTTTCAGTCCGAGCCCTGGAGATGAGCTTCTACGCTTTTCTTAAGGGGAAGACCTGATTTTTCGGGAGCTTGAGCCTCGGCGCCCTTTGCGGCGTTTGAGTCAGGCTTGCGAAGCCTGTATAATAAAGACGCCAGACCGTGTCGAGACACGCAATGGTTCGAGACTCATCACTGTGGAGGAGGATGGAGAAGCTACGTGGCTCTGCGAAATCCGCTGGCTACAAAGAACTTTCCAGTTGCGACCTACAGCCTTATAGCCTTCAACGTACTGCTGTGGTGGGGGTTGCTCGGGAGCAATATGCAGGACGAGATTTTTCCTGCGTACGCTCTGACGCCCCGGGATCCCGGGCTGTTGCAGATGTTCACGTCCATGTTTCTGCATCAGGGATTCGGCCATCTCGCGGGAAACATGTTCTTCCTGTGGCTGTTTGGACGCAGGATCGAACTCGCGCTCGGGTCTGTTGAGTTTCTGATCTTCTACATTGGAAGCGGCTTTGCCGCCTCCATTATGCACCTCGCCATTGTCTTCGCCTTCCTGCCACCAGACGCTAAAACGCAGCATGTCGTCGGCGCTTCCGGCGCGATCGCCGGCATTCTCGGTGTCTATGCCATCCGCTATTACCGGGACTCTTTCAACCTGGGCGGCGTGCGGGTACCGGCATCCGTACTTCTGCTGGGCTGGCTTATGATGCAGATGGTGCTCGGGATTTTGAGCCTTTACGTCCCGGAGATCAACCTGGGCATTGTGAAGCCACAGCTTGCCAGTATTGGTTACTGGGCGCACCTGGGCGGTTTCATCTTCGGAATGGGCTTTGCGCAAATGAGCCAGCTTGGACTGGAGGCGCGCAAAGAGTATCTGTTGTCCGATGCGCAGGAAGGCATGCGCCGCGGCACGCTGATGGATGTGGCGCGAGACTATGAAGAGTTGCTCGAGTGCGACCCGGAAGACCCGTTTGCCTACGCCGAACTTGGGCGCACGTGGTCTCTGCTGGGCGATCCGGAACAGGCTATCCCGTATTACGAGAAGGCTATCCGGCTGTACCTGACTGAGGACCGGACTGACCTGGCTGTGGAGCGCTTTCGGGAAATGCGCGCGAGTTGGCCCGAGGCCATCCTGAGTCTCAAGCTACATTTTCGGATGGGGTGCAAGCTGGAAGAGATCGGTGAGTACGAAGAGGCTGTCACCGTTCTGGAACAGTTGTCCCACGCTGAAGCGCGCTCTGCGGAAGGGGAGATGGCGGCGCTGCGAGTGGGAGAGATCTATTTGTCCCGTCTACACCGCACGGACGCTGCGATATCCGCCTTCAGGCGCTTTCTCCGCCTTTACCCCGACAGCCAATGGGCGCACTTTGCGGAGCAGTCACTCAACAAAGCCGGAGCTGAGTGAGGCTGCGAGGCGCGCTGCTGGCAGGTTCCTCCTGACCATCTTTCGCGTAGAACGCTCATCAGACGCCAGCGCCTCTTTTCTGTAGCAGTGCGCCTGACTTCCATGCGGACTCGCAGGAGATTTTTCAGCGCAGGACTAAGCGGCTGACACGATGTCAACAGAAGTCTCTCAGCACAGTGTTCTTCAACAGGTTCAGGACACTCTGGACGCGTGTGGCGGCAGATGGTCAATAGCCGCAACTAATCTCTCTACCGGCGAAGAGGTGGCCGTCAGGGCAGATGAGACCTACTCCGCCGCCAGTGTGATTAAGACCTTTTTGTTGGGAGCGTTGCTGGGTGCGCGGGATGAGCGCCGGCTGGAGCTTTCGGACAAGGCGCGTCTGATGCCAGAAGACGTTGTGGGTGGCTCTGGAATTCTCTGTGAGCTGGAACCCGGGCACGAGTTCACCCTGCTGGAATTAGCCACGCTCATGATCGTGCTGAGCGACAACACTGCCACAAATATGGTGATTGAAGCCGTGAGCCTGCCCTACATCGAGAGCTTCCTCGAGAGCAGCGGATTTTCACACACGAAGCTGCAGCGTAAGCTCTTCGATATGGAAGCCCGGGCGGCAGGAAGAGACAATCTGATTACGGCGCGTGAATCCGCGCTCATTTTTCAGAAGATCAAAGCGCACACGCTCACGCCCCTGTCGCCAGACTCATGCGAGTTAGCGCTCAATATTCTCCGGCGTCAGCAGCACAAGAACAAACTGCCGCACCTGCTGCCAAAGGACGCCATCGTCGCCAACAAACCCGGTTGGCTGGATGACGCCAGCCACGACGCGGGACTGGTGGAGTGCCCGAGTGGCTGCGTTTTCAGCCTGGCTATTCTTACGGCAGACTGGAACGATTCGGTCCAGGTGGAAAGCGCTATCGCTCACGCTTCCAGGGCGATTTACGACTACTTCGCGAGCTGACTCGTACCGGCGGACTCGACAGCCCTGCGGCGCACGCCGCCGGTCTGAATATGTTCGAGCACTTCAGCAGCCGCCTTTTCTCCCAGATCAACTGCAAAGTTCGTGCCCCTGTCCCACGGGTAAACGTGGCTCATACTGGCCCAGAACAACCCCGCAAGAGGAGTGGAGATGGCCGGGATAGACTGCGAGTGGTTGACTGGAACGATTGGCTGGGCGTATCTTTCCCGGTGCATCCATGCGCCAAGCAACCAGTCACGATGAAACGCGGGATTTACAGCAGCCAGAGCTGGCAGGAACCGCTCCAGAATCTCTTCGAGAGTCAGAGTGAAGTACTCGTGGTCGGCAGCGACATAGTCGCCGCAGTAGATCAGGCGCTGGCCGCCGTAATGGTCCGGACTGATGAAGTTGGTGTGCTCTACAACAGCGAGAAAGGGAAACTGACGCTTGGGAACATTCACCCAGTAGGCTCCGCCGGTAAGCGGACGGTCCAGGGCCAGCGTCACCACCACAGCCCCCAGAGACTGCAGTTGCCTTATCCCGGAGAGGTAGGCAGTCGGAAGATCCGGAGTCATCCGGCTAAACAACCCTGGAGACGTAGTTGACACCACAGCATCCACAGCATGTGAGTCTGTTCCGGCCCTTACCAGCCAGCCGCCATCCGGGCCAGGCCGCAGCTCATCCACCAGCGTCCCCGGGAGCATTCGGGCTCCTTTTTCTTCTGCCGCACCAGCCAGAGCGTCCACAAAGGCCTGAAAACCACCGGTGAAGTAACCGAGCCTGGGCGTACGCGCTTTGAATCGCGCCCACAACCAGGCCATGTTGACGTCCTCGTAGCTCTCGCCGAACTTCCCTTCCAGCAGCGGCTGAAGCAGGGCGTCAGTGGCGCGCGGACCAAACACGCGTCGGCTCCACCGCATAGCGGTAGTCTGCTCCAGAGCGCGCCAGTTGTTCACAGAGAACTTGAGGTACGCCAGAACGGCTCCAAAGCGCACCCGGTCAACAAGTGGCATTCCCGGGTACTTCAGTACGGCCGAGGGAGAATCCAGCGGGTACGTTTTTCCATGCCACCACTGCGTCGTCAATGGGCGGCGAAAAAAGAGGTGATCCGAAAAGCCAATCTCCTCCACCAGCCTTCGAATTTCTTTGTCCGATTCAAAAAGGTGGTGATAGAAGCGCTCGAGCGGCCAGTCCCACGACTTCTGCGTGAACCCGGAGGCCAGCCCTCCCAGAACAGGCGCCGCTTCGAAGACTGTCACGCTGTGTCCTTTTGACGCGAGGCGGTACGCACAGCTTAGCCCAGCAATTCCTCCGCCGATGACAGCAATTCGCGCGGGAGCGCTCAAGAGGAAACCTCCAACAACTCACCGGATGAAGCCTCTTCAGAGTCGTCCTCTTCACTGAAGGCTGCATCCGGAAAGGAGCGCGTCAGCACAACCGCCGCTACCCACCCAGCCAGCGTAATCGGCAGCCACAGGACAACGTGCAGCACCAAAGTGAAACCAGCAGCCAGCGCATGCGCAACCCCAAAAGTCTGTAACAACGCAATCCCTGGCGCGTCGAACGTCCCCACATATCCCGGCGTGGACGGCAGCGTCGTGGCAAAGTTGGTGACAGCGACCATCAGCATCATCTGAACGAAGCTGACATGCAAGTCTGAGAAAGCCTGCGAAATAAGAAAATAGGTGCTGGCTTCACACAGCCATGCCCCAAGAGACAATCCCAGGGCTGCGGCAATCGCGCCCGGACTCTGCAAAGACTGCAGCCCGGCCACAAACCGTTTTACCACCCCACGCACGCGCTCACGAAGCTTATCCGATAACAGAGTTTCGCACGCAATGTGATAGAGGCGGGTTAGAAAAGCTGGCTTTGCCGCTATGAGCACGAACGCAGCAAGCGCCATCACGCAGACCGCCCCGATTGCCGCTGCCATGCCCGTCCGATTTCCAAAAGTCGTCACAAGGGTCACAGTTGAGAAGAGAAAGACTATCATCACCAGAGCGTCAAACACCCGCTCCAGCACGATTGTCGCCAGCGTGGCTGATACAGGCACACCCTCCCGGCGGCGCAGCGCATAGGCGCGCATAAACTCACCGGCTCTGGCGGGAAAAACATTGTTACCCATATATCCGAGCAGGAGAAGTCCGAAGATGACACCGACGCCGGGGCGAGTCAGGGGCCGCAGGAGAATCCGCCAGCGCCATGCCCGCAGCAGCATACCGCTGAAATAGACTGCCAGCGCCGGCGCGAGCCATACGTAGCGAGCTGTGGAGAGCGCCTCGCTCACCTGTCGCCACTGAAGCCCTCGGGCGGCTATATAGAGCATGGCCGCGCTGAGGAAAACGCCAATCCAGAGCTTTAGATGTTTTGCGGGCATGATTGACAGAGAGGATCGGACAGCGCCTGCCAGCAGCTTTCGGGCGCAGCTTGCCTGCGGTCAGGTTAGATCAGAGACAACGATCTCTGACAGCAGATCTCACTCTCACCTTCCCCAGTATGTTGCTCGAATCTACGCATTTCCGCACCGGCAGATTTCAGCTATGATAGCGGGAGAGTTGCTTTGAGCGCGCGTCTCAATCACAGGAAAGGGTCCGATATCCTCCGCACCTGACGAACAGAGCGCTCACGATCGCCGCAGCGCCTGAGGGAAAGATGAATGCGACCTGGAGCTTTTACACCGGAGTCTAGACTGACAGAACTCTCGTACTTTTTCCCAGCCCACAACGAAGAGGCGAACATTGAGGCCATGGTTCGTGCGGCTCTTCTTATCCTTCCCTCAGTCGCCGATGTTTTTGAGGTAATAGTCGTCAACGACGGCAGTAGCGATCGAACGCTGGAAATCGCCCAGAAGCTCTCTGAACAGCATCCGAATGTGCGCGTAGTCAATCACCCGGTCAATCGCGGCTACGGCGCTGCCCTGAAAAGCGGTTTTGAAGCTGCAAAGTATGAATGGACTTTCTTCACTGATGGCGACCAGCAGTTTGACCTTTCCGAGCTAAACCACCTGCTGCAAGCCCTCGGCCCGGGTACGGACGCCGTAGTCGGCTACCGTCTGAAACGGCGTGATCCGCGCCACCGGGCGCTTAACGCTTATCTGTACAAGACGCTCATCCGTATTTTGTTCGGGTTAAAGATCCGGGATATTGACTGCGCGTTCAAACTCATTCGCACTTCCGCAATCAAGTCCGTGCCTTTGAAGAGCGACGGCGCGTTGATCAGTGCAGAGCTCCTGATCCGTCTGAAGAAACGGGGCGCTGTCATACGCGAAGTTGGCGTCAACCACTACCCACGCGTCGCCGGTGAACAATCCGGAGCGAATCTGAAAGTCATTATGCGCATGTTTCGAGAGCTCTTTGCGCTGGCCGGTGAACTCAAGCGGGAAGAGGCCACGTCAGCGCAGGATTCCTCAACTACCAGCGCCTCAGACCACTAGGCGCTGATTCCAAGAGCTTTGAGCACAATGTCTTCCGATTTCGCCGTGATCATCTGATAGCCGTAGAGTTTGTAGGCTTCCTCCACCTCATAGCCGCCCTCTGGAAACGCTCTGGCATCGGGGAGATATCCGATGTTGCCGTTCGTGTAAGCTGTAACCATCACGGGAGCCGGCCGGCTGTTTTCCTTGATGTGGCTGGCGTATGTGGAGAAAGCTTCCGCCCCAATCCAGACGATTTCGAAGACGGATTGCTGCGGACTCATCAGACGGACTCCCCCAATCTCCATTTCGATTTCCCTGCGCCGCGCATCCCGTGAGTTTTCAAGAACGGCGTTGGACCAGGCGGCATCCAGCTTATCCATCCACTGCCACTCGGATTTGGGACGGCTCTGAATACGCGCCAGAAGCGCCTGAAGCTCGGCTTCACTCGGAGGCATCTCCACGGGGAGAGCCACTGTCTCACGCCAGTTCTCGAAAGCCCCTTCAACCGGACGGGCTTTGGCAAGAGCGGCATGCACGGCATCAGTTGCTTTTGCAGCCACTACATCTACGGTCTCATAGGTGTCGCGCGTGAACGGATTCACGTCTCCCGAGCACCCCTGCAGAAACAGTGCGGGCGCGTTGAACTCCGCTTCCAGAGAACGCGCGGCGCGGCCAGGCCAGTCCCCTGTTATCAGACGGTTGTCCGCACCCATGCACACCCCGTGGCAGCCATAGTTGAAGATGGTCGCCATCACTTCCCCGTCAGGGCGCTTCAGTTGAGCGGCGACAAGCTCTGGCTCGGTGTGACCGTCCGGATTCAGCTCGTGCAGCAGGCCACGAGGGGAAGGTTTACGGCGGTTGACTCCAAGGCCGGACGAAGCGGCGCCGACGGAAAGCAGGCACTCCTGCCGGCTCTGACCAGCCTCCAGGATACACTGCGAGATCGATTCAATGAGAAAGTCCTGATACTCTGGTGATGGAGTCCCGCAAAGACGGAGATACTGAACTGCCGGGCCGCCGTGCGTATGAGTGCAACTGAGGATCATATCCTCGGGGCGATAACCGGCGCTTGCGACGCTTTCCCGGATGCGCTGGACCTGATCGTCCTCCAGACTGAGAATTTCGATAGAGCAGATCGCCACCTGACGCCCGTCCTGCTCCAGGGATACACAGCGCACCCAGATGTCATCGTGCACACCCTGCATCGGCTGTTCGCGAAAACCATACCCGGACATCTCCACTGTCCGATCCGGTGTAATCTTGCGCTTTGCCACTCCAGCTTTCACCGCTGTCTCACTTTCCAATCTGTCCCAGACCAACCAGTATGCCAAGGACCGCCAGGCATACCAGCGCGGTCACAATGAATCCGCCCCAGTGGACGAGCTTTGGATGCTTCGTCTCCCAGGGATGCGCCTGTGTCTCACCTGCGTATATCACGGGAACGCCAGCCTCTGTCAAACGGCCTTCCTGCCCCACCGGCGTTGTTATCAGCAGATAGAAGCGGTCCAGCTTTGAGGCAGGCTCCGGGCGCGTGAGCACGCTCACAATAACAAACACAGCAATGCCAACCGGCAGATAGCGCAGCGCCAGCGCCGGAAGGTTCTTTGGCCCGGCGAACTGCCCAAGCCACAGGGGCGCATCAGCCATGTGAGAGGCGACCAGCTTTCCCGCCGGTCCCAGAGTTGCCCACAACACCAGCATCACGACAAAAGCCGCCCACGCTCCCGGAACGTTGGCGCGCTTCCAGACAGTGCCCCCCCAGATCAGAACACCCGTGAGTGTGGTGACTCCCCAGAACAGCGTGACTGCCTGAGCCACGCTTCCGAGAGAACTCGCTACCAGAACACCCGCCGCCACCACTACCAGCCCCGCAAAGCGCCCGACCAGCAAGACCTGCCTGTCCGACGCATGGGGGCGCAGGAGAGTTCTGTACAGATTATGAGAAGCAAGCGCGGAAGCGGCCACCATAAACGCGCTCAGACTCGACATTTGCGCAGCGAGAACGGCGGCTATCATCAGTCCCGTAAATCCCTCCGGCAGCAGGCGCGCAATCGCCCATCCGAACGCGTTCTCCCGGTGCTGCTGAACGAGACCTCCGACTGCGGGATCCTGGGCGACTATGGCAGCCACGATCAGGCCGGTGAACACCCAGCCCATCGCGCAGAAGCGTTTGATCATGTTGCCGTAGGTGTAGCCTACGCGCCCCTCAAACTCGGATTTGCCCGTTGCGAAGACTTCCATAGCGCTCGGCTGAGCGACAATGCCGAGCAGATTCATAACAAAGCCGGCGGCAATCCAGGCGGGCGTCAACTCCTCCAGAGCCGTGAGGCGGAACATGTGCTCGGGAAGGGCGTGGTGAAGCCCAGAAAACCCGCCTATCTGGTGCAGTCCGAACGGGACCAACAGAAGCGACATCACGACAATCAACAGGCCTTGAACAGATTCCGTGACGACCGTGGCGATGAGTCCGCCCGCGAATCCGTAAGCGACAAACACCAGCGTCATCACCAGGATTGCGCCCATCTGACTGACGCGGCCGCCCGACACTGCCTCTGCGATGGTTGCCGTACCTTTCAACATAGCCGCGATTGTGACCACGAAGGTCATCACCCCCATACACGCATACAGCACAGCGAGACCATGGCTGTAGCGCGCGCGAAAGAAGTCGGCCGTGGTAAGAAAGCGGGATCGGCGGAAAAAGGGCGCCATAATCCAGAAGAACGGGGTAACCAGCAGATAGACGTACGTGTACCATACACCCGAGAGTCCGTGCTGGAAGGATGCGCCTGTGACGTTGACCGGATCGTCCGCGTGCGTACCGGTTCCCAGCGCGTGCATCATCATGAAGAACTTATTGAAGCGACGACCACCCGCGAAGTAGTCTCCCGCGCTACGAACCTTGACAGCCTGATAGATACCCAGAAAGGCGATGGCTGCAAGATAGAGCACAATGACGGCTATGTCTACAGTGGCGATTCGATAGGTCACGGCAATGCTGAGCAATTCTGCACAGCGCAGCGCTGCTCCTCTGTGAACCGTGAGGAGCCAGGTGCCTCTGAAAAGAAGACTCAGAGACAGGAGGATGAGCTTTTGGCCGCTATCATAGAACTCAGAGGAGCATCAAAGACTTTCGACGATACACCAGCGCTGCACCCAACGGATCTGACCTTTGAGCGGAGCAGGACAACGGCGCTGATTGGGCCGAGCGGGTGCGGAAAATCCACGCTGTTGCGGCTGATTGTGGGCCTTCTCAGTCCGAGCGCCGGTGATGTTCTGTTCGAGGGAGAACGGCTGTCAGATGACAACTTGCTCCAGATACGCCGCAGGATGGGATATGTGATCCAGGACGGAGGACTCTTCCCACACCTCAGCGCGCGCCAGAATGTAATGCTGATGCCCAACCATCTTCACCTCGACAGCGCGGAAATGAAGCAGCGCTTAGGTGAGCTTTGCGAACTGACGCATCTCCCAGAAGATGCGCTGGAGCGATATCCGGTGGAGCTATCAGGAGGGCAACGGCAGAGGGTGAGCCTGATGAGGGCGCTCATGCTGAAGCCTGACGTTCTGCTTCTGGATGAACCGCTCGCAGCGCTCGATCCACTCGTGCGCACCTCGCTTCAGACACAACTGAAAGAGATTTTTCAGCGTCTGCGTCAAACTGTGATTATGGTCACTCACGACATGGCGGAGGCTGCGTATCTAGCAGACACTATCGTGTTACTCGACAGCGGGCGCATTGTTCAGAGCGGATCGTTCCAGGACTTGCGCGAGCGTCCGGCGGCGCCATTCGTCTCCGAGTTCATTAGCGCTCAGAGAGCTCTGGTGCAGATTTGATTCGCCTGCTCCTTCTCACAGCTCTCTTGGTTCTGAGTTGCGAGTTGCACGCGGCTCAGACGGTGGTAGTAGGATCGAAGAAGTTCACAGAGTCCTACGTGCTCGCGGAGATCGCAAAGCGGAAGCTGACGCAGTCCGGCTTTGATGTCGTCCACAAACAGGGAATGGGTGGCACGATCATTCTCTGGCAGGCGATCAAAGGCGGTGACATAGACTTCTACCCCGAGTACACCGGCACTATCGTTGAAGAGATTCTGAAATCTCGCGCCAAGCTCACATCTGCGGACATGCGGCGCGAGCTGCGACGCTTCAAAATCGGCATGACTGAGGAGCTGGGCTTCAACAACACGTATGCGCTGGTTATGCGGCGCGAGCAGGCGAAGAAGCTGGGGATAGAGTCTATCAGCGATTTGCGCAAGCATCCGGATCTGCAGGTAGGTCTGACTCATGAGTTCCTGAACCGCCAGGACGGCTGGGGGCCTCTCAGCCGACGCTACAACCTGCACATGGCCAACGTGCGCGGCGTGGAGCACACTATCGGCTACAGCGCTCTGGCGAATGGTTCTCTGGATGTCAAGGACGCGTACTCTACAGACGCAAAAATCGCCGAATACAACCTGATCGTTCTGAAGGACGATCTGGGCTTTTTCCCCCAGTATAAGGCTGTCTTTCTCTACCGCCTGAGCGCG
The DNA here is from genome assembly GCA_020846715.1 of Armatimonadota bacterium. Lineage (GTDB taxonomy): Bacteria > Armatimonadota > UBA5829 > DSUL01 > DSUL01 > JADLDK01. The sequence continues at coordinate 86,451 of JADLDK010000028.1, forward strand.
CCGGAAAAGGCGATCCAGACGGTTGAATCCCTGAGCGGAACAATCAGCGAGGAGAAGATGATTCAGCTCAATGCGGAGGCTGAGCGCACGAAAAACTACGCGAGGGCGGCAGGGCTTTATTTCGCGGGCGACCACACCGGCAACGTGGCCGATCTTCAACCTTCCGTTGCTTCACAAATAGGACACTGGACGCTACAGCATCTCAGGCTGGTGGGTATCTCGCTGATTCTTGCCGTTATTGCAGGAATACCGCTAGGGATTGCCGCAAGCCGCCCCGGCCCTCTCAGCCAGACCATTCTGGGCGTAACGGGAGTCGTTCAGACCATTCCGTCTCTGGCGTTGCTCGCCGTGCTGGTGCCGCTTATGGGCATAAAGCCACAGACGGCTATCCTGGCTCTCTTCCTGTACAGCCTGCTGCCGATTGTGCGAAACACTGCGTCCGGCCTTCAGGACATCCCCACGCCGCTGCGTGAGTCCGCCTCAGCCCTCGGCCTCGAACCGCTCGCATGTCTGAGAAAAGTTCTGCTGCCGATGGCTTCTCGCAGTATCCTGGCTGGTATTAAGACGAGCGCTGTCATCAATGTGGGCACGGCGACGCTGGCAGCGTTGATCGGAGCGGGTGGCCTGGGCACACCTATCATCAGCGGGTTGGATCTGGCTGATGCCGGTCTTATTATGCAGGGCGCCCTGCCAGCAGCCGCTCTGGCGCTGATTGTTCAGTGGGCGTTTGACTTTTGCGACCGCTATCTGATCCCGAAGGGATTGCGACTTCAGCGGGCGATCTAACCCGTGAGGCAGGCAATAGAACACATCCCGTAAGAAGGAGCGATTGTGGCGGCGGCTGAACATCTTACACGAGAGCAGAAACAAACCTCTGACATGAGTCTGGATGTAAAAAAAGCTCGCAAAGAGACTCCGGGAACGCGCAACGTCGCGCACTTCAACAACGCGGGCGCCTCACTCATGCCCTTGCCGGTGACAGACGCTGTAAAGGCCTATCTTCAGCTTGAATCTGACATCGGCGGCTACGAAGCTGCGGCAAAGAGCGCTGAGCAGATCGGCGCAGTGTATCAGTCGGTAGCGCGTCTCCTCAATGCCAATCCGGCGGAGATCGCTCTGATGGAAAGCGCAACGCGCGCCTGGGATATGGCCTTTTACGCCCTTGACTTCAAGCCAGGCGAGCGCATTCTCACCGCGTCAAACGAGTATGCAAGCAACTTTATCGCTTTCCTTCAGGCACGGAAGCGCTATGGTGTGGACATCGGCATCGTTGAGAATGACGAGCACGGACAGATATCGCTGGAGGCTCTGCGGGAAGCGATGGATGAGCGTGTGAAGCTGGTGGCGCTGACACACGTGGCGACTAACGACGGCCTTGTGCAGCCGGCAGAAGAGGTCGGGAAAATTGTGAAAGAGGCGGGCGCCCTTTATCTGCTGGACGCCTGCCAGTCCGCCGGACAACTCTGTCTGGATGTGCGGAAGATCCAGTGCGACTTTCTCTCAGCGACGGGACGGAAGTACCTGCGCGGGCCGCGGGGCACAGGATTTCTCTACGTGAAGCGTGAGATGATCGAAAAGCTGGAGCCTCCGCTGCTGGACCTGCAGGCCGCCAACTGGGTCTCACCGGACAGCTACGAGATCAGGGGCGACGCCCGCCGCTTCGAAGCCTTCGAGTCCAGCCTCGCCTGCCGGATGGGGCTGGGCGCGGCTGTGGATTATGCGCTGGGATGGGGAATGGAAGCGATCCAGGAGCGCATAGCAGAGCTGGCCACCGCCCTGCGAAGCGAACTGAGCAAGATTCCGGGGATTACCGTCCACGACCGGGGCGAGCGCAAAGGCGGGATTGTCACATTCGCCTCAGACAGGATTTCTCCCTCCGAGATTCAGGATAAGCTGCGCAGCCTGTCTATCAACGTCGCTGTAACGCAAGCCCGCCACACGCGGCTGGATATGGAAGCGCGCAGGCTGGACGGACTTGTGAGGGCCTCTGTTCACTACTTCAACACCGAAGATGAGATCGCCCGGCTTGGGCTCGAGCTGGCCCGCATTCAGACCGCAGCGGCGCTTTAGCTTTCAGGACGCCAAGCGCATCTGGAAATACTGCACACTGAAGTATTTCTTTTCATCCATCCAGATTTTCAGCCTCTCAAAACCCGCTGCGGCCGCAAGGTCTGCGAACTCCTCCGGAGTGTACTTGTGCGAGTTCTCCGTGTGGATGGTCTCGCCACGCTCAAAGCGCACGATGCAGTCCGCTATGTGTGCGCGCTGCTCAACAGCGCTTTCAAGGTACATCTCAATACGCCCGCGGCGCTGATTGTACAGAGCGACATGCTCCCATTTCGCCAGATCAAAGTCAGCGTCCAGCTCACTGTTGATGTGCCTGAGAATGTTCAGATTGAACTCAGCTGTCACGCCCGCAGAATCATTGTACGCGCGACTGAGCACTGCGGGGTCTTTCTTGAGGTCCACGCCAATAAGAAGAGAGCCATCCTCTCCGCAGACCTGTGCAATCCTGCGTAGAAAACCGAGCGCCTCCTCCTTCTCAAAATTGCCAATAGTGGAGCCAGGGAAATAGACACATCTACCACGAGGCTGCTTCTGGCTGCGCGGAAGTGCAAAGCTCTGCGTGTAGTCCGCACAGACGGGAAGCACTTCGATATGAGGATAAGCCTGCGCCAGGCGCTGTGCTGAGAGCTTCAGGTGCTCTTCGGAGATGTCAATGGGCACATAGCCAGCCGGTTGAACCATTGCATCCAGCAGAATCCGTGTCTTCAGACTGCTGCCACTGCCGTACTCCACCAGCAGACACTCCTTACCGAGCAATGTGGCCATTTCTCCAGAAAAGCGCCGCATTATGCTCATTTCAGTGCGTGTCGGGTAGTACTCTTCCAGCTCGCAGATGCGGTCGAACAGCTGCGATCCGCGTTTGTCGTAGAAGAACTTGCACGGAAGAGTCTTTGGGCGATGACCCAGCCCCTGCAAGACTTCTTCCTGAAAAGATTTTGAGGAAGTCCGCTGTTCAAGGGGCTTCAGCGGAGCCGTTGCTGTCCCGCTCACAGGTCTTGCGCCAGCCTGATGCCCATGAACTGCCACTGGTTCTGCGGGCGGAAGAAGTTGCGGTAGGTGCTGCGAATGTGAGAGCCGGACGTAGCGCACGAGCCGCCGCGCAACACCATCTGCCCGCTCATGAACTTTCCGTTGTACTCGCCAATCGCCCCTGGCGGTGGCTTGTACCCGTGGTAAGGCAGATAGCCGCTGCGCGTCCACTCCCACACATCTCCGTACATCTGCTCGGGGTAGTCCTTGTCCGCTTCCTGAGGCGGCTCCGGGTGGAGCAGTCCAGACTCAACGAAGTTACCTTCAATTTCCAGCACTGCCGCCGCTGTCTCCCACTGCGCTTCACTGGGAAGGCTGGCGCCAGCCCACGCCGCGTAAGCATCCGCCTCGTAGTAGCTCACGTGGCACACCGGTTCACTGTGGCGCACTGGCTGCATGCCGTGAAGGGTGAACACCTGCCACTCCCCGTCCACCTTTTCCCAGTACAGCGGCGCTTCCCAGTTCTCCTGCTGTACCAGACTCCATCCGTCAGACAGCCACAATTCTGGACGGTGGTAGCCACTGTCCTCGATGAACTCGAGAAACTCGCCACAGCTCACCAGGCGGCTGGCCAGCGCAAAAGGTTCCAGAAACTCCCTGTGACGGGGACCTTCATTGTCGAAAATGAACTCCTGTCCGTCATTGCCGATCTCGACAATGCCGCCCGGATAGTGAATCCACTGCAGGGGCTGTGTCTGCGTTTCAGGAGTATTCTGAGCAGGGCGATACACCGGCTTCAACGGGTTTTGCGCCAGGACGTGCTTGATATCTGTGAGCAGAAGCTCCTGATGTTGCTGTTCGTGATTGAGTCCCAACATCAGCACCGGCTTTATCGTTGCCGCAGTCTCTTCGCCTGCGCTATGGATGAGGCGGTCCATTCCTTCGTCAACGTGGCGGCGGTATTCAAACACCTCTTTCACAGAAGGGCGAGAGAGCAACCCCCGGCGTGGACGCGCGTGCATTTTGCCGACAGCGTTATAGTAAGAATTGAAAAGGAAGGTGTAAAGCGGGTTGATCGGTTTGTAGTCCGCTTGTAGCCTGCTGAGCAGAAAGGTCTCGAAAAACCAGCTAGTGTGAGCCAGATGCCACTTTGTCGGGCTCACATCTGTCATAGACTGCACTACGAAATCTTCAGGAATCAGCGTGGCGCATAAATCTTCGGTAAAGCGCCTCACATCCTGGTAGCTTTGCCACAGTGCGGTGCGGTCAATGGTCTCCAATGAAGCTTCTGTTGATACCATAAAGTCCTCCAGCCTCTGGAATTTACCGTTGTCAGCTTCAACTCTAAACGGTTTCCAAGAGTTCCGCGGATGGCTGAAGAAGCAAGACTATACCCTTTGCGCTTGACCTGAAGCGCAGAGCGCGCTAATCTTTAGCGCAAAGGAGCGGTCAATTCTATGGACGAACGGCACAAAGAACGCGAGCGCCTTGCAGCGAGTCTCACAGTGGCCTGGTCAAATGTTTCTGAGGACCAGGGCGCACTGGCAAAGCAGGTGGTATTTGCCACTTACCGGGACTTTCTAGAGCGGCTGAAGAGGCTGGATGAGGGTCTGGAAGATTTGGACGAAAGAGTGGTCTGACGCCAGGTGTGAACTGGCGATTCGCACGGCAGGTCTGGCTCAGCGCTGGCGAGAGCGCATCGCAAGCGCCAGAAGCGCGCCTGCGCCAATCAGAATTTGACTGAGATACTCGTCACTGCGCCCATGCGGCAGCAGATGATTGTGCGTTGGGAAAAGTGACCCGTACTCTTCGCGCACTCCGAGCGCTGCGGGGAGGTGCTCAATGTCCGGGCTCAGGCCACCGAGCGCGCCGGCCATCTCAGAAGAGTTGACACCAAACTTACGCGAAATCCATGTGAGGACGATGGGAGTCAGAAGAGCATCCGCCCACAGCGGCGCTTCTCTGTGGGGAAACATGTCGCCAAGCGCATGGGAAGCTGCTCCCGCGACGAAGGCGCGTGGTTTAGCGCGAAAAAACGAGCCTACCAGCGCACCCAGACAAGCGTGTGCCGAACCTGTCATCAGGCCTCAGCGCTGTCCACAAAGCTGCTTGTAATAGCTGGAGACTTTCGCGATGTAGTTCTGTGTCTCACGAAACGGCGGGATGCCGCCGTACTTCTTCACCGCGCCTGATCCTGCGTTGTAAGCGGCCAGAGCCAGCCGCAAATGTCCCCAGTTGAGGTCCTTCCACTCTTTGTTTCCGGAATACTTGTCCAGGCCGGAGCGAATCAGGCGAATGGAAGCGTCCAGATTCTGCCCCGGATCGTAGGGATCCGTGACACCCATCCCCCGCGCCGTTCCGGGCATCAACTGCCCCAGCCCCATTGCGCCTTTACGCGATGTCGCGTTCGGGTTGAAGCCGGATTCCGCCAGTACAACGGCCATCGCCAGGCGCGGATCCACATCGCACTCGGCGCTTGTGTTGAGAAGTACAGTAGTGATATCGCGCACGTCAGACTCAGACAAACGCGGATTGATGCCCTTGATGTAGCGGGCGAAATCGTCGAAATACTTGAAAGCGATGGCACGTGATACGGGAGTGCCGCCACGCGAAGCCAGCCTGGAGCGTCCTGCGCCGGAAGATTGCCTGGACACAGACGGCGCAGGAGCCTGAGCTTTGGCCGCGGCGCGCGCAACGTCACTGCCAAACGCCCACGCAATGAGAGTAAGCTGACTTTTCCCCGAAGGCGTCTCACCAAGCCGGGCCAACACCCGAATGTTCGCGCCGAGCGGTGGCATAGACGTTGTGCCAAAGTTGACAATGTGCGACTGCCCGTCACCAATGATGACCGCGCCCAGCTCCGCCCCAGATCCGATTGTTCCAGTAAGCGAGCCAGCAATGTCGGATACGCCGGAGCCGCCTTGTGCTGGCGCAGCGCTGAGGCTGTTGCTGGGAATTGAGGAGGTGGCCTGCAAAGACCGGGCCGTGGCCAGGTATTCCGCACCCGAGAGCATACCAGCGGCATGCGCCGAAGCTGTCAAAAAGATAAGAAAGGCTACGGGAAGGGCGAAAACTGCGAGAATTAGTCTCATAAAGTCACATATCCAAGGCGCGCCCTTGCGCCACAACTCCGGCCGGGAGGTTCGCTGGGCAGGCGGAGATATCCTGCCCCAACCCCTCTCTTCGGCACATGTGTGCAAAATCTGGAGCGACCCCGGAGCGTACGACGACGCTCCTGTCCCAGAAGTTCACAGAAGCCGTTTTCGCTGACGCGTGAGAACCTGACTGGAATACGCAACGCTCAGAACGGCCGAGCAACTGGAAGTAGGGGACAAGGGGAAACACCGGAGAGGCCGGGATTCGAACCCGGGGTACGGTATGACCCGTACAACGGTTTAGCAAACCGCCGCTATCGACCACTCAGCCACCTCTCCGCACATCATCCGGCCTCTGTGGCCTGCCGGACTTATAATGTATACCGCAAGGCGCGGGAAATATCAAGAGCCATTTTGAAGACCTGCAAATCCGTTGACACCAAACGGGCAGATTTGATATAGTTTCCGATGGATAATTGAGGGCGCCGGTGAGCATTTCGACTCGTGCAGCAGCGGATGAGGCGCGTTGACAGATCGGTTGCTGGCCCATCTCCGGGGGCGAATAGCTCAGATGGTAGAGCGCTTCCTTTACACGGAAGAAGTCACGGGTTCAAGTCCTGTTTCGCCCATTTCCAAACCCACTTGCGCCGCGCCGTGGTAAATAGCTGTCACCGGGGCGACGCATGTGCTATAACGCTCAGGCGGTTGCGGCGAGCTCCGGGTTGCGGAGGGCTGCGGCCTTTTTGTTGGCGGGAGCGCAAGAGATTGCGGTAGGCCGGCCGACAATAGTGTATATTGCACCTGCAAGGTATACTGCTAGGTGCAGATTTGTCGTCCTGGCAAGCAGTCAGCATGGGGGCGTAGCTCAGCTGGTTAGAGCGCCGGCCTGTCACGCCGGAGGTCGCGGGTTCAAGTCCCGTCGTCCCCGTTTCCTGGAGAGCCAGAGACGCTTGAGCGCTTGAGCGCTTCAGCGCAAGAGGGTTTGAAGACTGGCGCGAGTGAGCGTGCCGAGATAGCTCAGATGGTAGAGCAGTGGACTGAAAATCCACGTGTCCGCAGTTCGATTCTGCGTCTCGGCACCTTGCCTTATCTACAACGGCCGTCAGTTGTGTACCGGCCTGTCTCGTAGCTCCACACTTTAAGTCAAGCCGACGTAGCTCAGTTGGTAGAGCAGCGCATTCGTAATGCGCGGGTCACAGGTTCGAGTCCTGCCGTCGGCTTCCCCTTCCAAATTCGCCAATCCCTGAAACAACAGCGGATGACGCAAGGAAAGCTTGTGTGTCATAGTTGTCTACCGGGGGACTTTATGAGAGTCGACGTTACACAGAAAGATATAGATTCTTACCAGGAGAACGGTTTCATCGTGTGGGACGGTTTTCTGGACCAGGATGAACTGGAAGTCTGGCGGGCTGCGGTGGATGAGGCCGTAGAAGGCCGAAAGACAAGCCGCTTACCCGGAGAAAGGTGGCAGGGGGAGGCTGAGGGCTATTACGGGAAGGTCTTCAAGCAGCGCATCAATCTCTGGATGGACAACCCCAGGATGAAGGAGCTGATGCTGGATGAGCGCATCGGAAAGATGGCAGCAGATCTGGCGGGAGTTGAGGGCATGCGCGTCTGGCACGACCAGGCGCTGATCAAGGGTCCGTGGGCCAACCCGACCGCGTGGCATCTGGACACACCTTACTGGTCGTTCTCTTCCAGAGACGCTATTTCTATCTGGATAGCCCTGGATGACGCAACGCTTGAAAACGGCTGCCTCTTTTTCATTCCCGGCAGCCACAGGATCACTCGCTTTGACAATGTGGGCATTGGAGAGGAAATAGGCGCACTGTTCCAGGTCTATCCAGAGCTTGCGGGGATGAAGGCGGTAGCCGCGCCGATGAAAGCAGGATCGTGCTCATTTCACAATGGGCTGACGGCGCACGGGGCGCATGCGAACATGACTCCAGGGCTGAGGCGGGCGATGACCTGTGCCTTTATGCCTGATGGCTCCACCTTCAATGGCCAGAGCAACGTTCTGCCGGAGCGAATTCTCGAAAAGATCAAAGTCGGCGACCTGCTTAACGATCCGGAGCAAAATCCGCTGGTGTTCAGCCGCTAGAAGTTCACTGCAGATCAGGCGAGATGCTCGGCCTGCGTCCGCGTGAGTTCCCAGCGAAGCGGCTCTCCGTTCAGGTAGCGCGTAAGCTCCTCCACCATATACCGCCCCATTCTGCGGCACTCGCCGTCCTGGCTGCCGGCGATGTGTGGTGTCACAACGACATTCGGAAGATCAAACAGCGGAGATTCCGGCGGCGGTGGTTCCGGCCAGGTCACATCAAGCACGGCCTGCAGATCCGGGCGCTGCGTCAGGACTTCCACCAACTCACTTTCCCGCACGACAGCTCCCCGCGATGTGTTGATGAAGGCCGCTCCGGGTTTCATGATCTCAAAGTGCTCCTTGCCAATCATGCCAAGAGTATCCTCAAGTAGCGGAGTGTGAAGTGAGACCACGTCCGCCCGGGCAAAGAGCTCGCCAAGCGCGCACAACTCAACACCAAGCGCCCGGGCCTCTCCTTCAGTGACGAAGGGATCGTACGCTATCACCTGGACATCCATCTCCTTTAGAAGGTGGCAGACACGCCGTCCGATCATACCCAGAGAGACAATGCCAACGGTGCTGAGGTAGGCGCCGGGAACCGGAGGGTCAGGCTCATAGCCCCGGCGATCGCGCACGTTTCGGGCGCGGCTCCACCCGTGCTTCAAACAGAAGATAATCTGGGAGAGTGTGTATTCAGCGACTGGTTTGGCGTTGGCAGCCCACGCGCTGATAACCCTCACGCCTCGAGCCCACGACGCCTCAGTCACGAAGCCCCTGACTGACCCCGCACCGTAGAACACTGTCTGCAGCTGCGGAGCAGCCTCAAGAAAGGCCTCATCCATCATGGGCATGCCCCAGCCGGAAAGGATTATGTCAACGTCCGAGAGCAGACTCTGCTGCGCTTTGAGACTACGCTTACTCAGATGCCCCACAATATCCACAAGACCCTGAATATCCTCTCGCTCTTGCGGACCGTAGATTGCCCCGAAGGAGTGCTCATCCAGTAGATAGAGTGCGCGGAGGCGTTTGGTAGCACTCATCTAAAGCTCCGGAAGGTCACAGAATCGAGTAGTTGTGTCTCCTCGCCTGCAAGTGACCTTGCGTTCGAATAATGTGATGCGGGAAGAACAGCAGACAGGTCTGTGGTCGAAAAGTGGCACTTTGGGATCTGGGTTGCAGGCATTGGAAGTATCCTCGCAGGATAATAGCAGAAACTGCGGGCCCGTGCCGAAGCGGGCTACTGCCGGGTGTAGGTGTGCACGCTCTCGGCCGAAGTTGGCAGATAGTTTACTCCAAACCAGCAGACCAGCAGCACAACAAAGCCAAACCCGAGCACAGACAAATGAAGCGCCGGTCTGAAGGCGTGTCTTATGCGAACGTGTAGATAGATCAGGTAGGCGCACCAGGTCAAGAGCGCCCAGGTTTCCTTCGGGTCCCACGCCCAGTAGTGCCCCCAGGCCTGCTTCGCCCACAGCGCCCCAAAGAGCAGCCCACACGTGAGAAGCGGAAATCCCACTGCGACAAGCGCGTGGGGGAGCCGGGTGTCTGAAGCCGTGAGAGGCGCGCCGGACCAGACCGATCTCGCCAATAGCCACAGCCCAATTCCGCTTGAAAGCCCAAGCGCGGAGTAGGACAGCATGTACACGACCACGTGTGGCACAAACCAGGGACTCTGCAGGGCCGGCATCAGCGTCTTGTCCATATACTCGGGATGCAGAAGGTTGATCAGCGCAAAGAGCGCGCCAAGTAAACAGGCGGGTATCCCGAGCGCCTGCGTGCGAAAGCGCCAGCCAACTACGAGGCCGATCGCAGGCGTGAGCACAGCATACCACCAGCGCGTCTCGCCGAGAGTGCGAAGAGGTGGACGCGCGAGTTCGATCCAGAGCAGACCGATCAGGATTGCGCCGCAGAGCACGCCAAGCGTCATCAGGATATCGCCAGGAAGTCTGCGACGGGGGAATGCAGCATAGGCGACAGCAGCCGCCAGCCATGCGAGAGCTGCGCAGACTCCGAGCGCGCTCAAAGTGCGCGCTCCTGCACTCCGGCAGCTGACGCGGCAACTGCTTTCTCCGGTGGAACGACTCCGTTCCAGATCATCAGCAGAGCTCCTCCCAGCATCAGAAAAACACCCGTGTACACGACTGGAAGCCCCCGGTCTTTCACGATCTCCAGGATGCTGTAGGCCGAATCTGCGCCCGCCTGCTCGTCATAAGAAAGTTGATAGAGCCGGTACGCCCCGACGGAGATTGGCTCATTCACCTCCACCCGCGCCTCACGCAACCGGCCACCTTCTTTCAAAGTGATGAGAGACTGGAAGCTGCGCGGGCGTGGAGGCGTCATAACCAGCGCCCGGGTGTTGCCTAGAGCCACAAGGTCTCCCGGTGTGACGCTTGAGCCACAGGATACCCAGCCGCGGTTCAGCTCGCCTTTCTTAGAGAGTACTTCGACGTAGGCTGCGGGCGCGGCGGATTTCATGGCGACTGGATGCCATACTCCGCCGACGTTAGCGGCCTGCGGAAAGAACTTCAGAACCTTGATGCTCTCCGCGTCCGACGTAACTTGCGTCCCTGCCTTGACAAAGCCGGCCAGAGGTTGCAGACGGTATCCCTCGCTGGCGGTTTTGTCCATTGTGGCGATGGCAAGGGTGGGCGGAAACGTTTTCAGCTCAAAGCTGCGCAGGCGCACAGAAAATGGGAGGCGAACACGGCCGCCATCCATCTGCTCGGCGGAGGAGGTGTCCTGAGATTGCACTGCCATTATCCGGAGTCGCTGGAGGCCGAGGGAGCTCCATGCGCCGCCCAGAATCGCAATCAGCAGACCCAGATGGCTGAGCGTGAAACAGAAATTTCGCCAGTTGAGCGGCCAGATTCGCTTTGAGGTCACTGTGGCCAGACATGCACTCAGCCAACTCATTGGCAGAAGAAACAGCCACGAAGACCACAGCGACGCACCGAGCCTCTTTTCTATCTGTGACTGTGGTACGACCGCGCCCACCAGCGCAATCAGGGCAACCGCCGCAATGCTGGTGACGGCCATCTCTACTCCACCGAGCCACGCGACAAGGCGGCTTTTCGCACACAACCGGGCGCCAAGCGCACAGGCCACAATCGCAACGCCGGCCGGCCACATCAACCAGACTCCAACAGCCCGCGCGCCAGCCGTGGCCTGTAGAAAACCTCCCAGCAGCGCCGAGGTGACCAGGACAAGAGTTGCCTGCCGATAGCCCAGTTCACCCGCCCAGAAGCCCGCGCTCTCAGCCAGTTTTTCACGTGGGGAGGCAGCGCTCACTTCGAGGACTCCCGCGCGCTTAAAGACAGCGCCCGTTCCCGGCGGCTGTTCAGGCGGCCCTTGGATCCCAGCAGATGCAGGAGGGTCTCTATCGCTTCGTTATCTTCTTGAGCGCCGCTTCAGCCTTCGCCGGGCTGGCGTCAGCTTTCTTGCCGCCGGAGCTCTGCTGCGCGTTCTGCGCGTCCACAAACGGCTTGATATAAGACTGCGCCTTCTCCTTCGTGGAGATGTCCGGCACTTTGACAAAGTCCAGACCTCCACGGCGGGCGCGCACCTGCGCTATCATCAGACGTCCCTGCTGGGCGAGATCAACAGAGCGGCCGAGAACGCGCGCACACTCCTGAGGGGCGTGGAATCCCATGCCGTTGTTGGCAGCTACATAGTCCCAGGACATTTGCGCCCACATGACTTTCTCCCGCGCCGGCTCCAGCTCCTGATCTGTTGCGCCACGGTTCATCGCATCCCGAATTTCCAGATGCAGCGCCGTGATAGCGTCCTCAGCTCTGTCCAGCATCTCTCGATTCTTGTCCTGAATGCCTGTGACCCGGCTGCGCACCTCATCTTCACTCCATCGGTGGCACACCTGGCAGGAGTTGGCGACATTGTATAGGGGACTGCGGACCTGATGATCCGTAAACTTAATGCCACCCTCTGACTTGTAGGGCATGTGGCAGTCGGCGCAGGCGACGTTGCGGAAGGCATGAATGCCCTGCTGGTAAACCTCGTAGTCGGGATGCTGCATCTTGATCATCTTTGCGCCGCTGATCGCATGCACCCAGTCGCGGAAGCCGACCTTCTGGTAGTACTTCTGGAAGTCCTCCGCCTTCAGCCCCTCGTCCCACGGAAAGACCAGATAGTTCGTTTTCTTGTCTTTGAAATAGTACTCAACGTGACACTGTGCACAGACCAGAGTGCGCATCTCCTGATGTGTGGATTTGTTCACGTCCTTGCCATGACGGCGGAAAGCCTCAATCAACGCGGGACGCGAAATCTGCAGCGCCATCGTTTTTGGATTGTGGCAGTCCGCGCACCCAATCGTGTTTGTGATCTCGTGCTTCAGGTCTTTGAAGTGCTGCGCATAGAACTTTCCCGGTCCTATCTGGCTCATGAGGCGCGGGACGTCAGGACTCTTGCAGGTCCAGCACGTACCCGGAGTCTTGTCGTTGATGCGTTTGGTGCCGTTGACGTCTTCCAAAGAGTGGAAGTGCCCGCGTGGCGCATTGTAGTCTTTGGCAAAGGGATAGCCCGCCCACATTACCACCAGCCGCGGATCGCGCTCGAGATAATCGCGATGCCCGGAGCCACCGTAGGCTGTATTCTCCTGAATCTGCTTCGTGCTCTCCCAGGAGTTGTACTCACGCGGGAAGTTGACGCCCCATTTACTGTTGTCCGCCTCCCACTCTTTAATGGGCTGCTGCATCTGGATCAGAGCCGCGCCCCGCTGCTCGCGACGCTCCAGGATACTGGAAGCCAGAAGACCCAGCGCGACTACGCCGAGCGCAACTCCGCCGAAAATGAACCATCCGATTCTATTTGCTCTTTTTTCGTCCATATCCGTTCCTCAACTCATTGCACCAGACGCTCGTCAGGCGTCCCACAGCTTTTCCACGCGCTCAAGAAAGCAATCTCATCGCCAGCTACTTTCCGCTGAGGCCTCCAGCCGCCAGTTTCCTTCACTTGAACGAGTCTGATTCCTGATTCTTCGCCTTCTCACCTTTCAGCCAGGGAACCACTGGGTCCAGAGGCGGCACGGCGGCGTTAGGCGTGCTGGACAGAGAGTGCACCCTGCCGTGAGGCACCTCTCGATGGCAGTCTGTGCACGATCTGTCCCAGTCCGTATGCACCGGCGCTCTGGCACGCTCGATCGTCGCGCGATGACAGCGAATGCAGTTTTCCTGGATCACGTGCTCGGACTCGGGAATCGCCTTAATGACCTGCTTCTCCATGCCCAGCGTGAACAGCACTGAATGGCGTGTGCCGTCCTTGGCTTTGAAATAGTACTTTCTGAGAGTGCTGTCGTGCGGAACGTGACAGTCGTTGCAGTTGGCGACACGAGCGTGGCTGGAGTGCTTCCATGAGGCGTACTCCGGAACCATGATGTGGCAGTTGATGCACGCTTCGGGGTCATCAGACAAATAAGACGCCGCCCGCGAGATGTGGGCGACATAGAGAACCATCCCGACGAAGGCGCCCAGTACGGCAAAGACTGCGTAACGCAACCGCCTCGGAATTTTGCGACAGACGTCTTTTGGGCTGGCAATCATTACTGTGTAGCCGCGGGACTCGCTCTTCCCGCCGGTTCAAGCGCGTCTGAGGGCTGGATCGCGCTGGGCCACGCACACCCGCGCCAACAGCTTGCGACGCACGACTCACAGGAGATTTCACCTTTTCAAGCGGCTGTTCCTTGTCGAGACCTGGCCGCGCCGATAGTACTTTCGTACTGGCGCGTGCGCCAGGCCCCTATCATGCGAGGCACAGCGTAGCTGAAGAGACGCCGCAGACGCATGCAGCAAAGAAGCTGAGGCCCACGGCCAGCACAGACAGCGTCCGGTAGCTTACTTCTTCCTGTCTTTGCCGGTGATTTTGCGCATCAGCCACATAACGGGGTCGTAGTAGCGATCCGCCAGACGTTCCTTGAGAGGGATAATCGCATTGTCCGTGATGTGGATACCTTCCGGACAGACTTCTGTGCAGCACTTCGTAATGTTGCAAAAGCCGATTCCGAAGTCTTCCTTTATCTGGGACACGCGGTCCGCGGTATCCAGAGGGTGCATCTCGAGACTCGCGAGCCGGATAAACCAGCGTGGGCCCGCAAAGGCGTCCTGACGGCGATGATCGCGCAGGACGTGGCAAACGTCCTGACAGAGGAAGCACTCAATGCACTTGCGGAATTCCTGGATGCGATCGACGTCCTTTTGCATCATACGATAGTTGCCATCGGCATCGCGAGGTTTTGGTTTGAACGGCGGAATTCGCTTGTTCACTTCATAGTTGAACGAAACGTCCGTAACCAGGTCCTTGATGATAGGGAACGTCTTCATCGGCTGGACGGTGATGGTCTCTTCGGGGTCGTAATCGCTCAGACGAGTCATACACGCCAGCTTTGGCCTTCCGTTTATCTCCATCGAGCACGATCCGCACTTGCCCGCTTTGCAGTTCCAGCGGCACGCCAGATCGTTAGCGTGAAGCGCTTGAATACGGTGGATGGCGTCGAGGACCACCATACCAGGACCGCATTCGACTTCATAATCTACAAAGTCGCCGCTGTCTTTATCACCTCGCCACACCTGAAACCGGCGCGAAGAAACTGCGGAGAGCGGTATTGCGGATGACGGGTCGGTGGTGGAGTTTTGATCTGGGGAGGCGGAATGTGTTTCCTGAGCTGGCGCCGGAGCAAGGTTATCGGGCCGAGTCTGCTCATTTGACCTTGGCGGTACCTTCCAATTCTTCCAGTGATGCGTAGGCGATAGCGGCCAGATCGGCCGGTGGGTCCGGCCGTACATCAGTGCGCACGTTCATGCCGCTCTCACCTTTTGAAATAATGACGTTGTGTTTGCCCCATTCCTCGCGTTCGCCCTGAAAATCATCCCGCGTGTGGCCGCCGCGACTCTCCTCGCGGATCAGCGCTGCCCGCGCCACGGCCTCCGCAGTCGTTAGCAATGACGTCAGATCCAGAGCCTGATGCCATCCGGGGTTGTACTGGCTGGCCCCGTGGGCTTTGACGAGGGCGGCTTCGCGCTTCAGATCTTCAAGCTGGCGAAGCGCTTCTTCCAGCTCCGCGCGTGTGCGAATGATGCCGACATTCGTCTGCATCATATCCTGCAGCTTCTCCTGCAAGACGTACGGATTTGGCCCGTCTTCGCGGTTCAGGACATCTGTCGCCTCGCGAATGACCTCCATAACCTGGTCGCTGTCCACCTCGGGAGCTTTCTCCAGAGTCTGAATGTAATCGCTCGCGCCCGCTCCGGCCAACTGTCCAAACACCAGCAAGTCCGACAGTGAGTTGCCACCCAGGCGATTTGCGCCGTGCATTCCACCAGTGCACTCTCCGCACGCAAACAGCCCGTCAACTGTCTGGCTCATCTGAGTGTCGTCATCAACCCGGATGCCACCCATAAAGTAGTGCATCGTGGGTCCGACTTCCATTGGCTCTTTGGTGATGTCAATCTCCGCGAGCTCTTTGAACTGGTGATACATGGATGGGAGTTTGCGTTTGATGTCTTCCGCGCTTCTTCTGGAGGCAATATCCAGATAGACCCCGCCATGCGTAGATCCGCGGCCGGCTTTGACCTCCGTGTTGATTGCGCGGGCTACGACGTCCCGTGTCAGGAGCTCCGGTGGCCGCCGTGCGCCCGGATCGCCTTCCAGCCAGCGCGCTGCCTCCTGGACCGTATCCGCCGTCTCAGCGGCAAAGCGCTCGGGGATATAGTCGAACATGAATCGCTCGCCCTTGTTGTTGAGCAGAATCCCACCCTCGCCGCGTACGCCTTCCGTGACCAGAACTCCCCGTACGGAGGGCGGCCAGACCATACCTGTCGGATGAAACTGCGTGAACTCCATATGAATGAGCTCTGCGCCCGCTTCATAAGCCATCGCCGCTCCATCTCCGGAATACTCCCAGGAGTTGGAGGTGATGCGCCACGCGCGGCCGCCGCCGCCAGTCGCCAGAATTACGGCCTTGGCCTTGAACAGAACGAACCGCCCTGTCTCACGCCACAACCCGACTGCACCGGAAATGCGAGGCCCATCTTTGAGCAGATTAAGGACCTTGCACTCCATATAGATGTCGATAGGTTGGTGAACGCCAAAATCCTGCAGTGTGCGAATGATTTCCAGACCTGTGCGATCGCCCACATGAGCGAGCCTCGGATAGCGATGTCCACCGAAGTTGCGCTGGGAGATCAGGCCGTCCGCGGTGCGGTCGAACACCGCCCCCCACTCTTCAAGCTCGCGGACGCGCTCCGGTGAGAGCTTCGCGTGCAACTCAGCCATGCGCCACTGATTCATGAACTTGCCGCCGCGCATGGTGTCCCGAAAATGAATCTTCCAGTTGTCCCGGTTGTCTGTATTTCCGAGTGAGGCCGCCACGCCGCCTTCTGCCATCACCGTGTGAGCTTTGCCCAGCAGCGACTTGCAGACAAGACCTGTCTTCAGGCCCAGACGGGCGCACTCGATAGCTGCGCGCAGACCGGCGCCGCCTGCGCCAATGACCAGCACGTCGTGCTCAAATGTCTGAATTTCCGATATGTCCGCCAAGCGCTATCTCCCCCAGGTGTTGAAGTCCGGAATGTAGCCCAGAGACACCATCCGCACGTAAAAATCAGTGAACGCCACCCAGAACAGACTCATCCAGGCGTACTGCATGTGCCTTTCGTTGAACCCCGTAATCTTCGACCAGAGCGAATGCCGGGCCTCGCAGGATGAGCTGCAACTGAAGCAATCCAGCCTTCCGCCTACAAGGTGCCTCAGAGAGTGGCAGCCAAAGGTGTATCCTGACAGCAGCGCCGCGTTGATGATGAGGACAACTGTTCCTACCCCGATACCAAAGCGCCCATCTTTGAAAAATGCGCGCACAGCATCCGTCCACAGGACAACAACAAAGATCAAGGCGATGTACATCGCGTAGCGGTGGAGGTTCTGAAAAAGCAGAAACTTGGTTTCGCCCTTGTAAGGGTGCTGCGGAATCGGGCCCACAGCGCATCCCGGTGGCATCCCCGCAAACGATCGGTAATAGGCTTTGCGATAGTAGTAACAGGTGAACCTGAAAGCCCCCGGGAACGGGAGAATCAGGATGGAGGGCGAGATAGGAATAAAAGCGGGCCACCACTGCGGCCAGCTCCCAAACCAGGCGTGGGCAACAGGCGCAGCCCCGGCGGCGTCAGGGTTCACCCACAACAGCGGCGAGTAAAACGGCGACAGATACGGACTGACGTAGTAGTGGTTGCCCTGGAAGGCGGCCCAGGTTGCATAAATGATGAACAAGCTGAGGCCGATGAGAACGGCGAGAGGCTCAGTCGCCCAGTGGTCTTTTCGGGAAGTGGCCCGGAAGCCGTCCTTATGACCGCCAGGACGAGTACCGGCGGCTGGCGCATGATCAGCCGGATTTGTTGATACTGCCACGGATTGATAGTCCTCCTAGCTTACTGCAGGCACGCGGCTTGCGCTTGAGAGCGCTGCCCATTCTACTATATGTTGCCGAGACCTACAAGGGAGGCGAAGACGCAGGCCGCCCTTTCCAGTAGATAAGCTCATCCACATCGGGTACGACGTAGCCGGGAATTCTCCCCACGCTCATATAACCCAGAGACTCATAAAATCGCTGCGCAGAAGCGTTGAAGTCGCTGGTGAGGAGAAAAGCGTGCTCGGAGACTTGAAATATCTGGGACTCAGCAGCCGACATCAAAGCTCTGCCGACGCCTGAGCGGCGCCGGTCCGAACGGACGGCCAGGAGGCGGATATATCCGCCGCGTCCAAACGTGCCCTGCGTGACGAACCAGACGAGCCCGGCCTCTTCACCATCTACCAGCGCCGTCAGGAGCGTGCCACTTTGCAGCGCGCGGCCGATGTACTCATCCGGTGTGCCAAGGGCATTGCTGTAGCGCTGGAGAAACTCGGCGTCCGCCACTATTCGGGCCAGCGCCTGAGCCTGCTGCGGGTTGGCTGGCAATACTTCGACGGCGCTCTTCATCCCGTAATCTGCCGAGAACCGGACGTAAACTGGTGGAACTCAATCGGGTTGCCATCGGGGTCTTGTATCCAGAACTGCCACGCACCGTCAGCGCCCAGTACCGGCTCCGCACTGCTGCTGACCACACCTCGGGACGCCAGCTCTCGATAGGCGCGTTGAATATCGTCCACTTCCAGGCAGAGATGGACTGTTCCGGCCGACTCTGTCTTCTGGTGGGGAGCAGCAGCTCCCGGAAACAGCTCGATAAACTGGTTCTGGGCAACCTTGATGTAAACGAGCCAGGGCTTACCGTCTTTTTCAAGCCGAAACTGCTCACTCAGACCAAGAACGCTGAGATAGAAATTCAGCGCTTTGTCGATATCTGTCACGCGGATGGCGACGTGCGATAGGGCGCGTATCATAGCAGGGTAAGCTTAGAACTCGCCCGCCAAAGTCCTGCTTCAGCCGGTGGCGAACTCCTCCGGGTGTGCCCGTATGTAGTCGGCCCGCATCTTTGTCAGAGAGTGCTGTTTCTCCAGTTTCAGAAACTCGGCGTCGTATTTGCCCAGATCAGAGTACTCATACGATCGAGAGAAAGCATCAGGCGTGCCAATCCGGCGGAAGCGCTCCCGCATCGGGGCTTCCTTTCGGGCCTGCACAATTGCTCTCTCCACGAGATCCGCATAATGGCGCGCGCCGATCAACTCAAAGTCCTCGACTACCTCGTTGTCCAACGCACCCTGCGTGTTCCAGAAGTACTGATTGAACCCACCGTTCTCCACCTCAGCCTGCAGATTGATGGTGGTGTAGATCATGCGCATCCCGCGCGGCAGTTTCCTGGCTGCTTCCTCTTCGGGTCCGGGAATCTGGCGCAAAAGGTACTCCACCTGCGTCGCCGCGCCGGACTCCAGCAGGTCGTCTGGCAGATCGTGAATCATCCCCACGGTCAAAGGCTCGGGGCGAGGCAGATCGTCCGTGCCGTGAGACCTCTCTGGCGCCTGCTTTGCTGGTTGGGCGGCTTTCGGAGGAACGGCAGGCGCTGACGGTTTGAGCCGGAGGTAGCCGATAGCCGCACAGGCAGCGACAACTGCCACGACGGCAAACGCTACCATTCGACTACTCTGTACCGGTGTCCTCATCTGCTCTTCAGTATATCAGCTACATGCGCGTCTTTCGCCGGCAGGTGTTCAGACCAGCAAGACAGTCACAGGTCCATCCGGCTTGCCCGGACACTCTCGCCTCTGTTTACAGTTTCCCATTTCCGGGCTGTCTTCTCACGTGCATGCTCGGCAGATCAGCGCACTGGCAACCGCGCGAGCGCTCGGAGCTGTCTCAAATACTCCGCTTGCGGGTACTCTGAGAGTAGCGGCGTTAGAGGGCCGGCATATCTCCCATGCAAGAGCAGCTTCACAGTCCCGTAGAGAAAAACGAGGTCCAATCTCTTGACGGAGTTGATCTCAAAGGAGATCTGCGCCTCAAAGTTGACGGCAACAGCGTCTCCCTTACCAATCTCGACAAGATCTACTGGCCACAGGAGGGCATCTCGAAGGGAGAATTGCTGAAATACTACTGGGATATCTCGGACGTCCTGCTGCCTCACCTCAGGGAGCGTCCACTCATTCTCAAGCGTCACCCTGACGGCATTTCGGGACCCTGGTTCTTCCAGCACAATGTGGAATCCGCTCCATCCTATGTGCAGACTTTTGAGCGCCAAGACGGTGAGAAGACCATTCATCACGTCCTCGTCAACAACAAAGCGACTCTGCTCTACGTCGTGAATCTCGGGACGATCGCGCAGAACTGCTGGAGCTCTACGGTTGCTCACCCGGACAAACCGGACTGGATCGTCTTTGATCTGGACCCGGGCGAAGTGAAGTATGCGCAGGTGCTCAGAGTGGCGCTGGAGCTTCGTGAGACGCTGGCGCAGATCGGACTGAAGAGCTGGTGCAAGACTTCCGGATCGCGCGGAGCGCATGTGTATGTGCCGATCAACGCTGAATACTCCTACGACGCGACGCTGCAATTCGGCGAAGCAGTGTGTCAAAAACTCGCGCGTCAGCTTCCCGAGTTCGTGACGCTGGAGAGATCTATCCGGCAGCGGCCGCCAGACAGAATCTACCTCGACTACATGCAAAACTCCGAGGGCAAGAGTGTGGCATCCGCCTATTCGGTCCGGGCGAGAGCGCACGCCAGTGTTTCCACACCTTTGACGTGGGAGGAAGTGAGCGAGGGGCTCAGCGGCAATCTGAAACCCACGGATTTCACTATCCGCACAATGCCGCAGCGTCTAAAGAAGGTGGGCGATCTCTTCGAAGAAGTTATCAGTTTGAGGCAGTCTCTCCCAGATCTCTCAACCGTCTAGGAGACAACCCAAAGCTAGTTGGGGAAAATCTCAGCGACCACCATGCGGTGATCGGAGTTATCCGTCCTCACAGCGCGGACGCGCACTGCGTGAAGAGCTTTGCTGATCCAGATCTGGTCAATGCGAATGACGGGGAAGCTGTTCAGAAAGGTATTGCCCCACCCGCGCCCGTGAGAACGAAAACTATCGCGCATCAACCCTTTGAATGGTGAAAAGGCGCCGTCATGCGCTGGGGAGTTGAAGTCACCACCGACGACTACAGGCGCCTGGCGCGGCAGTGCGCTCACATGACCCGCCAGCAGCTGGACCTGCTCCCGATGCCGCTCTCGAACATCGCGGAAGGAACTCCAGTAGTCACGTGTCCAGAAATCGTAGCGAAATGGCGCGACAGACAGGTGCGTACTGACGACAAACAGCTCGCTGCTCTGCCAGCGAACTCTCGCAGCCGCGCTTCTCACCGCAAGCTCCACTGGAAGGCGCTGTTTTTCCAGCGGATAGCGCGAGATGATGGAGCTGTCCATCCCAGTGATGTAAGACGCGCTCCTTCCGAAGAGAGAGCGCGCAACGTGGGCGACTTTGTCTGCGCCAGGAGACTCCTGGAGCAGGACGATATCCGGGTGCAAGCGTCGTGTTTCCAGGGCAGCGGCCGCCGTACCGCCCGCGCAGTTTACAGACACAATGCGCAGTGTGGTAGAGGGAGCCGTTCTCTGGGGCATGAGCGAACGCGCGAGACTCCACGGCTCCTCGGACACAAGCGGAAGATAGACGACACTCAACACAGTCATTATGACGAAGTACGCCGGCCGCTTGCGCATAAGGCTGATAGCCGAGAGCAGCCAGCTTAGCACTATCCACATCCAGCCAGGCCAGACTGTCAGGCCGGCCAGAGCGTCCGGCTGGTACATATAAACCTTCTGGCAACCACTCAGAATCACCACCGCTAGCAGGAACAGCACTGTCTTGGCGGTTGAGAGCCGTGGGCGGGTGGTTGAACTGCTGTCAGATTTGTCTGTTGCCTGAGCCATTTGTGTTAGCCGCTACCCTTGTGCGCCGCCGCCGTGGAAACTCAAGCTCTGCACCTGACCGGACGCCTCTCGGAGCGGGGAAATGCAGCACGCCCGGCGCACAAGCGTTGAAAACAGATTCGACATCAGACAGTGCCGGACATTCCTGAACTGAGCGTCCGCGACTGACCAAAACTGGAACATCTCTCCAAATGATGTGCAAAGTTGCTTGCGAAACCGGTTGACCTGTGACACTTCCTGTGTTAGCCTGTAGAGTACACCTCTCGTAGATCTGGGACAACCCGGACGGCCGTGAGTTCGTTGCACACTCGCATACGACAGAACCACGGGAGAGGAAGGAGAAATAAGATGAAGCGTAAATGTCGGTGGGCATTTGCCGTGGCGAGCGCGCTGCTGGTTCTCCCAGCCTCTGTTTTCGCCAACGTCTACCCCACCAATCTCACTCAAAGCTCAAGTAGCCTCAATACCTACTTCGCGCAAACGGTCAACCTGGGCTACCTTCTGAATCAGGCGGCGGACGCAGGCGTCACCGTTGATATTCTCAACTCCAGCAATGCCGTAGTGAAGACCTTTGCCCTCGGCGCGCAAAGCCAGGGTGTCCAGACGCTGAGTTGGGATGGAACAGATTCATCCAACAACCCTGTTCCAGCGGGAGACTACTCATTCCGCGTCACCACCAGCGCCCTCGGCTGTGGTGGATGGACACAGATCAGCAACGACGGCAACGTCAATCTGCAGTTCAACTCCCCGCGCGGTGTGTCAGTCAACAGAGACCCGACCAGCCCGTACTACGGCCGCATCTTCGTGGCCAACTCGGCGGCCGGAGCTCAGGGCGACGGCATCTTCGCGCGCAACGCGGACGGATCAGACTCGGCTCTCGGTCAGGGCAACTCAGCGTTGACGGGCGGCTTCAGCTGGGGCGCCAGCACCTCTGCCAGCCCCTACTTCATAGAAGTGGGTTCGGACAACAAGCTCTACATCTCGGACGGGTCCGACCCGCACGGTGGCATCTACCGGACTGACATGAACATCAGCAACGGTGAGCAGGTACTGGACGGAATTGGTGATAGCGCCAATCCGAGCGTGCACGGCTCTACAGCCAGCTCTGTCATCGTTTCTGGCTCAACAGCGGGCGGTGACCTCAAAGTGTTTGCGCTGGATGAGGACATGATTCCGCATCAGGGACTGTGGGAGTGGAACATCGGCGCGGGTCCTCTTCCGTCTGCAGTTGCTCCGACACTGCTTTCCAGCCCGCTCATCAGCTTCGTGGCTGGGACCACGGTTGACCTCGCCAGAGGCCCGGCGGGCAACTTCTATCTATCGCAAAATCGCTCAGCTGGTGCTGAAGCAGGACTGTTTGTCACCGACAACACAGGCGTCAACGTGCTGTGGGATTCACTCAACGCAACACGCACGCTGTTGGGAAATCCGAGCGCGCCAGACATGTTGACCAAAGTCCGCGCTATTGCGGTTTCCAGCGATGGCAACATGCTGGTAGCAGTTGTTGACAACTCGTCTTTCTGGACGATACCGCTGGTGGGAGGCGTACCTGATCTGTCCCTGGCAGCTCTGCAGTCAGTGGGCAGCGTCAACTTCGGGCGCGACATCTCAATGGACGCGGTGGGCAACGTCTACGTGTCTTCCAGTGGCAATGCGAAGGTGAAAATCTATTCACCGGGTGGCGCCAACTCATCATTCACGGAGTCTCTGGCTCCACTGGGCGCAATTCACGTAGTTCCTGAGCCGGGTTCGCTGCTCGCTCTCGGCGCAGGCGTCGTGTCGCTGGCAGGAATTCTTCGCCGCAAGCGCGCCTGATCAGCTTCGGTCTTAATCAAGGGAAGCTCAACAACAGGGGCGGCTCGCTTTGAGCCGCCCCTGTTTCATTTTCTGTAAACGTAGAATGAGGCTAATATTGGCAGGTAACGACTGCGCTTCGAGCCTTAAGCCAGGCGTTCAGAAAAGCGCCGTTGCCTGCAGATAGAACCACTCGGAGCGCCCGGTTGCCCCGCCGGGCGAAGAAGACCCAGCCACCTGCTTGACAAAATCCCCCGGCCAGAAGATGGCGTAGCCGCCTTCAACACTCGCCGTCTTTGAAAGCGCTCTGCGGCCGTAGATGTCCAGCTCACGCCCCACATCTTTTCCCGCCGCACCAGTCGGGTCACGCAGCAGAACGCCAGAAGGGCCGACGTTTGGGCGCCCGGAGGCGCCGTACCAATAGTCTCGCGCATTCTGCAGACGGAAGCTGTGGATATCAGCGCCGAAGCTCCAACCGGGCGCTGGAGCATAGCGAAGGCCTGCCCGAAGATTGCGCATGTTGCGCCAGCCCTGGTTGTCCATAATGCCGTACTTATCGTGGTTAGTCGGATAGAGCTGATCGAAGGTGCGATACCTTCCAGTGCCGGTTGGGTCGCCACCGGAAGCCTCATTGGCCTCAATCATGGCCGTCCACTTCCGATTCAGTTTATAGGACGCATCCGCATGCCATGCCCACGCGCGCACACTTCGCGCGCCGACATCGCCGAACTGATACGCCCCTTCCGCTCCTGTGTCCCAGCGCTCAAAAGCGCGCCTGAGCCGAACGCCGGGCGTATAAACGCGCACGTCCCCGGCTTTGCTGTCGCGCTTGTGAAGCAGGTAGCCATCCGTAGTGTTGCCCGGCTTTTGCACGGAGGCCGACCAGTACGCTCCCCACAGCCACGGCAGGCTCGGGCGCGGCAGCGCATCGCCCAACTGCGCGCCAAACAGATCGAGCCGTGAGGTGCGCAGATCGACGCTCACACGGGCGCCGTCAAAGGAGCGCCCAACATTGCTCCAGTTGAAGTTACCAACCAGGCGCTGATCTCCGTAGGTAAGTTCCTGACGTCCCATTCGGGCGGAAAGCTGAGAGGACATCTTCGGAACATCCACATAGAGTTGATGCACACGCAACCACGAATCCGTGCTCGAGCTCCCGGAGAGACGGGCTTTGTCATAGGAGAACTGAGGCTGGAAGAACACGGTTGCGTTGTCAGTCGTGTGTTTGATGTTCAGGCGGACGCGCGTGAACAGATCCGCCCTGTGATCGGCAAGCGGTGGAGAGAAATCTGCGTTTGAGCGGCTTTCCCAGCGTTCTCGCGCTTCGATAGATACGGTCGTTTTCGAGTCCGCAGACTTCACAGAAACCTCCGCCACAGCCTGAGTGGCTGCGGCGAAGGCGGCAACTAGAGAAAGAACGATCCAACTCTCTGGAAATTTATACATCAGGGTTCCTAGAATCCGAACTTGTTGTAGATAAGGTGGTTTTCGCGCCCCGCAACTTTCAAAATCCCAACTGCGCCGATCTCAATCCGGTTGATAGCGTGATCCACCAGCGTGTAAGCGCCTGCCGTGCGAGCTGTCCACTCAACCATTGCGGCGCCACCCGGCGGGATGAGCGTTGTCTGAACATCTGCCTCCGGATTGATCATGGAGCCTTCAGGATAGACCTTGTCGAAGATGGCTCCGATCACATGGAAAGACGAAATCTTTGACGGACCACCATCACCCACATACAGACGGACCCTGTCGCCGACATTTGCAGTGAGCGCGTTGTCATCCATCAAGGCGCCTACTTTACCGTTGAAGACGATGTAGGTAGGCTGCTCAAGAGTGAGCTTGTCCTGTGAAAATGCCTGCAAGCCTTCCGCGCCAAAAGCGCCAACGGTGTAGAACTCACTCTGCATGACATAGTACTCCTTGTCAACAGGCGGCAGTCCTTCCTCCGGCTCGACGAGAATCAAGCCGTACATCCCATTGGCGATATGCGTTGGCACGGGCGGCACAGCGCAGTGATAGACATACAGTCCAGGGTTGAGCAACCTGAACTGAGCTGCGGTAGTTTGCCCTGGCTGCACGATGGTGATTGCTGCTCCTCCGCCGGGTCCAGTAACGGCGTGCAGGTCTATGTTGTGCGGCATCGTGCTGTCGGCGCGGTTCGTGATGCGCAACTCCAGCATGTCACCCACGCGCGCCCGGATCATCGGACCCGGCACATGGCCATTGAACGTCCAGAAGCGGTACTGAGTCGGTTGATTGACGCCCTCCATAAGCGTGCCGGTAATCTCCTCCGTGGTGAGATTGACTCGGACTATGGCCGGCTGGCGGCGCTTGATTGGGGGAGGAACATTGGGGGCGAAAGTCAGTTGAGCGTTTTCCGTAATGGAATAATTGTGATCCAGAAAGGCGTCACTGGCGGCAGAGGCAGTGTGCCTTGCACAACCTTGAAACAGCATGCTGCCCGTTACAGCGGCCACGACGACGGCCCCAGTCGTCCAGAGATATGCGCGGTTCGAAAATGTCATTTCAGACTCCTCTTTTTGATCCGGAAGACATCTCTGTCTGCCTAAGGTGAACAAAGGACTGGAATAGTCCCGAATCCTGTCGCTTCAGCGAGGTCATGAGGACCAGGCGATACTCGTTCCAGATTTGCCGGCTCTCAGGTGTATCACGAGAAGAATCTGCCAGTACAGCGGCCAGCCTTTTGAAGTCTTTCTGCTTCAGAATACTGCAGGCGCCGCAGCACGGCGGGCGCATCCAGATGGTTTTTACACCCTTCACCCACAACCGCTTTTCCGCCAACGATGGAAAGCCCGATGCGAGCCGCAGGTCTGCGTCTGTCAAAGCAAGCGGTGACTTTACTCCCTGGGGAACAACCTCAGCCTGTCCAAGCACTGAAGTCTGACTGGCGCTCTTCTGTGTGGACTTCTGTTGAAGGTGCTCAGTCGTCATTACACTTGCGCGGATTACGGCGGCAAAGGCCACCGCCACAACCGTGCAAATAACGGCAAACCGTCCTGCAGATGGCCAATCTCTGCGTGGAATCATTCCTGTGTACCTCTTTGCGCTCCAAATAGATCCCGAAGCGCTCCAACAGCATTATGATAGAGAAAAAGCGAACTTTGCGATATTTTTTATAAATATCCTGATTAAAGTACCCAAGGACACTAGTACTTTCGTGCTATTGCGCTCGTGTCACCGATCTCAGGTCTCGTGCGAAGGCGGAAGCTGTGGTATCATGCTTTTCGGAACACTCGGAGCTGGTGACTGGCCATTTATCCGGCTCGTGGACTCTTGCGTCGCAGCCGAGACCCATCGCCGCTATCCCGTAGCCGCGCTTTTGCGCTTCCAAGCGCCAGCGCGCTGACACGACGTGAGGAAATCACAATCATGAAGTTTACGGCACTCTTCCTATCCCTGGCGCTGTCAGGGCACCTGGCCGCGGCAACCGTGCCGGCTGTTGCGACCCCTCTGTTTGGCTTTGTAACAGTGACCGGAGACGACGGTGGAGATGACGCAGGGCCAGACCCACGTGTTGTCGGAGAGGCTCTCAAATATAGCGGCGCGACGGCAATCCGGGCCACTAAAGAGGAGGCCGCCTACTTCCCCCTGCTTGGACGCCTGGGCGCAGGGTACGCTCATCGAGGAACCAAAGCCTCCGACATCCAGTACTTCAACAGCCTCGGCTACACCAATTTCATCTTTGAAAACGAGCCGGATGGCCGCAACGACCCAAACTGGGCGACGGACTACATGAATGCGTTGTCCGCTTTCTATCCCCTGATGAAAGGCGTCGGCTCCTCAAACAAGGTTATTGGAGGGAATCTCTTCACACAGAGCCTCAATCTGCTGTACGACCGCAACTTCAAGAACGTCAGCGACTACATCGGCTATCACAACTACTCCGACGACCCCGCGACTGGCATCAACATTGGCGAAGCAGGGTACGTTCACGGGGTCGCTGTCGCCAGGGGTGACGGCAACAAGAAGATTTTCTTTGGCGAGGGATGGGGTCCGAAACGTGAGATTGCCGGGCTTAAGCGACTCTTTCCAGACGCGGAGATATCGGCTGCAGAGATCTCAACGCTGCGCAATTTCGTCGTTAATGGGTACTGGAATCTGGTCACGCAGACTGGCAGCTACGACCCCAACTGGGTACTGGGCGCCCTGTTCTTCACCTCCAACGACAACTGGGGAGGACGCCACTGGGCGGACCGGGCGGTCCCGGAGTACGACGGCCAGGGCAATATCGTGTCCTACCGTGTGGATGGCTACAGCGTTGGGCTGGACATTTTTCCGCATTTCTACAATGGCGGGATTCTGGACATCTATGGCAACGCCAAAGACAACATCTGGGACATTTTTCCGGGTGCGGGTCTGGCGGTTAACAATAGTGGATTTGAATACTACAACCTGCTCACTCCGGCTGTCGCATCGGACTGGACTGCCAACGTTGGAGGCGCGCCGGCAGCAAACTTCTCCATAGACGCCAGCGTCCGGCACGGTGGACAGCTTTCGCAAAGGCTGAACCTCACATCTACAGGCCAACTCTCTGTTTCAACGGACACAGTGAAGGCTTCGGTGGCGCAAGGCCAGGTCATTACACTTACGGCCTGGGTGAAGACCTGGAACGTGGTCAAAGGAGGCGATCGGGGCGCGGCGATCAAGCTCGACTTTCTCAACAGCTCCGGCAATCTCATCGGGTTCGGGACATGGCCGGCTGGACTGGAGGGCACGAGGGACTGGACGAAGCTGACTGTTTCCGCCGCAGCGCCAAGTGGCGCGACAAAGGTTCGGGCGACATGCGCGCTCTATGGAACGTCCGGGAGAGCGTGGTTTGACGACGTGGAGGTATCGCTGGCGGGCGCCGGCGCGTCAACACTGCGCGGCTATGTGTTGGATTCCAACCGGCAGGCGCTTCCCGGAGCGACTGTGACAACGACCTCCGGAGGTTTCACTGGCGCCACAGACAACAACGGTTATTTTACAATCAGCGGCGTAGAGCCAGGCGTTTACGACGTAACGGCCTCAAAAGCCGGATATTCGGCGCAGACAGTAAAGGCTCAAGTTGCTCTGCCCGGGAAAAACCGGGTGCTGGGCTATCAGATTCCAGCGGCCAGCTCCAGCTTGCCGAGCGGAGTTACTGTTACAGATCCAGCCATCGGAGGAACACTCAAGATTTCCTGGACGAATCCTGCAGGTCCGTTCGACTGCATTCGCATCTACAGATCCTCTGACCCGGCGCAGCTTGGATCACTTGCTTACGATAACGTACAGAGCAGCCCCCTGTGGGACACTGGACTCTCTGATGGTGTTAAGTACAGCTACACGGTCCGGGCGGTTAAGAACGGAATCGAGACTACCAACAAAGATAGAACGTACGGAGTGCCCACAGGCGGTATTAACGTCCAGACCTACAGCAACTACGGCCCGGCCATCTTCAACCACTGGGCAGCGGACTATGGCCAGACGTTCAAAGCCACGCAGACCGGTAGCATCTCCAGCGCCTCCTGTACTCCGGGATTTGGAGGCGGCGGCGGCACAAATCTAACCTTCTCGATTCGCGCAGGAGGGCCAACAGGAACGCAGATCGGACCATCGCGCACCAAAGCAGGGTCGGGTGACAGTGAGTGCACCGTCACCTGGAATCCGGGTGAGATCCCTGTGGTGCAAGGGCAGACGTACTATCTGAGCGTCGTCGGCGCAGGGGGATTCGCCGCTTACAGAAGCGGCAACATCTACCCGAACGGGCAGATGTACATGAACGGATCACCCATGTCCGATCAATCCAGCGATCTGTGGTCCACCATCACCATTGTGCAGCAAAGCGGTGTGAGGATATTCGACATCAAAGCCAAGCGCACCGGGCCAGGCTCTGTCACGGTAAGCTGGCAGACCAGCGCTCCGTCCACAGGGCAGGTGGAGTACGGGACTACAGAAAGCTACGGATCGCTCTCAGCAACACACTCGACGCTCAGTGACAGTCACAGCATCACATTGAGCAATCTTTTGCCAGAGACTGAGTATCACTTCCGTACGCTTTCCAACCGGCCAAACTCACCTGACAGCCTCAGCCTGGATTATACGTTCACCACAAGCGCGGCTATTCTGGTGACAGACGCCGCGGAAGCAAAGGCTTGCCCGGACGGCACGAGACTGACAATGAACGGAGTTGTCTCAGCATCCTTTTCTGGATACTTCTATCTACAGGGGCCTTCATCGACGTGCGGAATCCGTGTGGAGCAACCTGAACACGGGCTATCCACAGGTGCGGCTGTCAGTGTGACCGGCGCTCTGGCCACGAACGCAGATGGAGAACGCTTTATCCAGGCTTCGGACTCACAGACCGGCGGGATGGACATAGTACTTCCACTTCACATCGGTAACCGGGCCATCGGAGGCGAAAATGCGCAGTATGATGCAGGAAGTGGCGCGGGGCAGCAGGGTGTCACCGGCGGAGTGGGCCTGAACAATATCGGGCTGCTCGTGACAACCTGGGGTACAGTTACGGGGTCCGGAAGCGGCTATTTCTACATCGACGACGGCTCAGGTCTAGAGGACGCGTCTGGACTGCGGGGCTTGCGGGTGGTGACAAACGGCGCAAGCTCTCCAGCCACAGGGAAAATGGCGCGTGTTACCGGGCCAGTCTCCTGCTTTCGAAACTCTGGAGGCGTGCAGAGACGGGTGCTCCTGCGGTCACCTGTAGATGTGACTCTCTTGAATCCTTAGCGCATGGCCTTTTGATAAGGCTGCTTGCTTGACACAGAACATTCCTCAAAATGTCCACAAAAAGTCACACCTGACATCCGGCCGTGCAGTACAATAGTAATTGGTCCTCTTGATACTCATAAAGCGAGAGCACAGGCCGAAGGCCAGCCCGCGGGACCAAAAGGAGAGAATGAAATGAGAGTTTCCACACTCGCTGCCGTGGCTGCCATGGCGATCTGCGCCGCTGGCATCGCTCCGGCATCCGCCAACTTCAGTGACAACTTCGAGGGTGGCGTGAACGGGTCTGTCTGGACAAAGTGGACTGGTAGCAGCCAGGAAATCCTCCAGTCGAGCGACAGCCACAATCACACTTCTGGTGGTTCCAAGTCGGCCCTCGCCTGGCAGGCTGATCCCACCGCCTACAGCGCCTATGCCGATTTCGGAAGTACCGACGGGTTTGTCCGCGCTGACGTGTGGGTGTTCGAGGATCTCAGCAATCCGGGAACCAATCCCGCCCAGCCCGTTACCAACATGCTCTGCCTCATCGGTGATACCGGCGGCGCCGTCGGTTTTGGCGCTGACTATCTTCAGGTTGGCGTCGTACCGTTCTGGCCGGGTGGCAGCACCACCTATGGCTGGAGATCAAAGTGGGGTGACGCCAACCAGGGTGGTTCCCAGAGCGTAGGCATTTCGCGCAAGCAGGGCTGGACGCATCTGGCGATCGAGGCTGACGCGCTTGGCGCCGGCGGCCAGGTCCGCTTCTACATTGATGGCACACAGGTCGGTACAACACAGCGCAGCGCCAACAATCTGCGCTGGGTGCGCCTGGGCAACAACTCCAAGAGCTACGAGAACTTCTGGTATGATGATGTGAACGTGGTTCCGGAGCCCGGATCGATCCTGGCGCTGGGCGCTGGCCTTATGGGCTTCGCAGGCGTCATTCGCCGCCGCAAGTAATCTTGCCTTTGCCGCTTCGAGCGGCTTTTAGTTCTGAAAGAAGGCCGCGCCGCCATCAGGCGCGGCCTTTGCGTTACTGGAGGGTCCTGATGCGAATGTTGCGGAACCAGACGTGGTCGCCTTCGTTGTGGTTCTGGATTCCGACGTAGCCCTTCAAAGCGCGGTCGCTTCGGTAATCACAGACGGCCTCTCCGTTTACGCTGACCGTGTACTGCGGGCCCATACACTGAATCTGCATTGTATTCCACTCACCAGCCGGTTTTGTGGCTATGTGCGTAGCAGGTGCAAAACTGTACACGGCGCCTGTTTGCGCCATTGGATCTTCCGCCGTGTCCATAATCTGAATCTCGTGTCCTTCGTTGACGGGATTCCACGGGTCGCCGCGCGGTTCGGGAAAACGAACAAAGACTCCGGAATTTGAATGCGGAGCCTCCATCTTGAAATCTACACAGAGTACAAAGTCCGAAAAATCCTCCGGAGTATACCAGAGCAGGCCCATCCCGCCTTCCGAGCGCAGAGACAGATCGGGTTCCTGAACGAACTCACCCGGCCCGATCATGGCCCACTGATCCAGATTCTTACCGTCAAATATCAGTCGAAAGCCTTCTTCGACCGGCGGCCAACTCGACATTGTTTACTCCTCCAAAATCTAGCGTTCCCCAGGGAACTGCAAAGTCAACTGCCACTGGAAACTACGGCCGATTGCTTCGGTATGACGCGGTCCTGCGCGTCTAGAGAGGTCCGTCGGCCAGACACTTCTCGACCAGCGTTCGAATACTGGCGGTGGCTAGTCCGATACACGTATCTGCGCATCCGTAGTAGATGTTGAGCGTATCTGGATCATCTCCAAACTGCAAAGCGGCAGTAGGGAAGACAACGTTATTCACCTGCCCCACCTGCTCGTAGAGCTCCTGTGGCCACATCAGACAGTCCCGCATCTTACCGATAACGCGGGACGGATCGGCAAGGTCCAGCAGCATGCACCCGGCGCTGTACTGAAAGCCGTTCATGCTTTCGCGGCATCCATGGTAGATGCAGAGCCAGCCCTGAGCCGTTTTCACCGGCGGGGCGCCTGGGCCGATCTTCGCGCTTTCCCAGTAGCGGGTGTTGCGCTCCAGCACCAGTTTCGTGCGTCCCCAGTGGATGAGATCAGGGGAGTACGAAATATAGATGTCGCCTGAATCGCCCACGTTCGGACGTTCGAGGCGCGCATAAGCGCCGTTGATCTTCTCCGGAAACAGCACACAGTTGCGGTGGTCTGGCTGTGTGATAAAGCCAAGGTCTTCCAGACGGCTGAAATCGCGCGTGCGGCACAGGCGAATGCGCCCGCCAAGGCGACTGGCAACATTGTATGTGATGTAGTACCACCCCTCCAGCTTCGTAATGCGGGTATCGAAAATCCCTTCATGGGGCACGTACGGGTACTCATCTGGCGGAACCACAACATTCTGCGGGGACACTTCAAAGCGCACGCCATCCAGACTTCTGGCCCACATAAACTTTGGAGTCCAGTCGCTCGTCCAGGTGTTGACCAGCATCATCACCGATCCATCATCCGCGACGACAGCGCCGGAATTGAAAACGCAGTTAGCGCGGTCCGGAATGTCGTCGACCGTGAGAATGGGGTTTGCGCCGTAGCGTGTAACGAATGTTTCCATGGTACTACTGGTGTTAGCCACCGCAACTTCCGTCGCCTGCCAGTGCACGCGCGACTCCTGAGAAAAACTCAGGGAGTAAGCTCCGAGCGGACCATTTCGACATCTTTTTCATACTCGGCGCCCTGCGATTTCTCAGGAACTCTGTTGTTTTCCAGAGTGACGTGTTTGCTACTCTCGATGTAGATCGCTGAGTGGCCTGACACTCGCGTGGGCATTCGGCAGGCCTGTTCCACGCGATTGCCCCGCAGTGTGATGCGGTCTGTGGACGTTACAAAAATGCCGGAGTTATCACAGCCACGAATGAGATTGTCCTCAAAGAGGATGTTCTGGTGCACGCCAGCCTGCTGCGGATAGTGAAAATCTTTTGTCAACGCATAACAGCTCAGCACACCCTCACCAAGCGGCCCGCCGTAGTTGCAGTTGTCGAAAGCGCATCTTCGCACTGTGATGTCCCGCGTCCCAATAGCTTCGAAGAAATAGACTGTCTCAGTCATCACCCACACTCCACCTGAAGTGACATCCTTGAACTGACAGTCTTCAATCAGCGCATTGCGTGTCTGGATCAGGAATCCCCTGGCCCGGTTGTTGCGCACATTCACGTTCTTAATGTGAACGCTGGGCGCAATGGATGAGTTGGCCAGAACGTCTCCAGGCTTCAGAGAGGCAGGGAGCTTGGCTTCAAACGAGATACGGTGCATGCCGCCCTCTTCGAGGGAGGAGGCGCGCACAACACGCGTAGTGTAGGGAATCAACACATCGCGGCGCGATATCTCGATTACGCTACCGGGGTCCGGAGGGGCTGGAAACTTGAGGTTGTGCTGGGCCAATACCGTATGGTCGTCAACAATCTGCTCAACCGACAGATAGAGTCCGCTCTTGATATTGACAGCGTCGTCCCCCATCCCGTCGAAGGTGCAGTTCTGAATGTGAACGAAGCCCTTCCCACCCGCAAAGTGCGTCGCGTCAGCGGTTGCGCTCATCAAACGGCCAGAGCCGGGACGCGGAAGAACGTTAAAGTTGTCCAGCGTGACGTTAGCCGACAGATTTGACACCAGCCCCATGCCTGGGCACGCATAAACATTGATATTTTGCGCCAACACTTCCGCACAGTGGTCGAAAACGAAAGCGTTGTAGCCATACACCTGATGGCGCAGCACTGCGTAGTGGCCGACTTTGATAGAAACGGGATCGGAAGTGAAAACCCGCAACACCTGGGGACTGATAAGCTCTGCTTTCTTATCAGCCAGGTACACATCCAGCCCATGCCGGACATAGGTCTTCGTCTGCGGGTCCCAGTCCATGAACGCCTGCACCGGCTCCCCGCCCTTTACAGGATAGTCCGGACCAAACCGGACATCGAAGGTTCTGTCGCCCACAGCAATGACCTCACCGACAGAAAACGGTGGGCGCTCCCAGTCAATACAAAGGTTCTTGACTGTTATGCCTGAACAGTCCGCAAAGTAAAAGCACGAGTTCAGCCCTTCAAAGCGAAGCTCTGACCCGTTTCCTTCAATCGTCAGATTCCGAATACCCTTTGCGACAAACGGGAGGTGAACCGTGGGACCAGCCTCCGGATTCTCCACTCCTGGACCGTACGCAGTAGCCACGGAGGCTGTCCTTGCCCGATCGCTCGATCTAATGTGATAGATCCCTTTTGGAAAGACGAGCCGAGGGCTGTCAACAGAACTGCATTTCTCCAGAGCTCGAGCTATGGCGGCGGCATCGGTTTCACCGGACGCTCGCTCTACCACAACGTCGGTAGCGTGACCGCATGCAGCCACCAGAGACAGCAGTATCGTGATAATGAGTGTCAATCCCGCAAAAGCAGAACCAGAAAACGTGAACATACGGTCTCCCTTATTGAAGGCAGCGGTGTTCACCTTCGCCCGAGACTATCAGCGCCGCGTCCGGGTGCTGAGCACAGGAGATAGTGTCTGGCGACTTTGGAGCAATATGAAACAATCTGGCCAGCCGGACTTGTGCGAAACGGGTTGCGCAGCGCAGATAGGGAAGAAAAACAGTCAAAGATACTGATTGACAAATAGACCCGCATACCCTTTTAATTGTAGTGCTACATCCATCGGGCAGCGTAGTTGTGGCCATCTTCGCGCTCTGCAGTCTATTCCGGAGAGCCGGCGTGCATTCGCCGGCGTTTTTTGGTTGGCAGCCCTCTGGCAGGTGACTCTGCTGTGGGTGACGTTTTGCAGGCTGTACGATGTCCTCCAGACAACTTCGCACGCCAGTAGTGTGATGGATTCTGCCAGAAAAGGAGGCATACATTGAAATCCAGACTGCGTTTGTTACGCCCAGCGCTGGGAGTAACGCTTGCGTGCGCAGCGTCGCTAGCACTGTGCGCAAAAACCGCGCAGGCTAACGTCTTCGCCAGCGACCTGCGGTGGAGCGCGCCAGCCGTCGACGCGACGCAACCCTCTCCGAGTGTCAGCCTGTCCTTCAGGCTCAACGAAGCTGCGGACGTCTGCCGGGTTGAGATCTGGCGGTCGGACACCAACGCGCTGGTGCGGACCGTCAATCTGGGCGCAAAGCCCGTTGGGCTCAACACCTACTCGTGGGATCTGAAGAACGACTCAAACGCTCTTGTTCCCACAAACGTAGAGTATCGCTTCAAAGTGTACGCCGAAGCCGCCGGGTACAGCTCGTGGACCCAAATATCAGACGACAACCTCAGCGGGGCTAAGTACTTCAGCGGGCGAAGTCTCGCGGTGAACAGAGACCCAAACAGCCGCTACTTCGGGCACATCTATGTCCTTAACGTAACAGCGGGGACAACCGGCGGTCGCACCACACCCAAAGGCCTTTATGCTATCCACCCGGATTTTGCGGATGCCGTTGGTCAAGGTGACACCGCTATCCTTGGTAACGTCGCCTGGGCCGCTTCTGTGTCCAGTCCGTTTCGCATTAACGTAGGCGATGATGGGAAGCTTTACCTCTTTGACTTTGCGGATGCTCACAGTGGCGTCTGGGTGGCTCCTGGAGATCTCTCCGGGACGTGGCCCTCTATTCTAGACCCGTCAACGGGAGAGAACTCAACGAACGTCGGCTACCCATTCGATCCGGGCGTAGCATCCCCCCCTGCCGTACATGGCAGTGAGGGAAAAGGCTTTGTCTATGGTAAGGGTCTCAACCGCGTGCTTTACACGACCGACGAGGATCTCTACCCTGCCGGCGGACACAACGTCCACGGTAAGGGAAGTGTCTGGAAGTATCCGATAGGGCCGCTGGACCAGGAGTACAGACAGGTCCCGCAGGTTGTCTACGACGACAGCGCGCTGGACATGAACTTCAACCTCAACAGTGCCATTGCCCGTGATGCGGCCGGGAACATCTACCAAACTCAGAACCGCTTCGACGGCAACGAGAGCTGCTTGTGGAAGATTGACCCAACCGGAACTGTGGTCTGGAAATCTCTCAGTGTGTTTGGCAAACCTGACCCATTCCTGGGGAACTATGGCGGAGTAGCTGTCGATGACGCACGTGGTCGACTGGCCGCCGCCGGTTCCAGCATTTATGTGCTCGGGCTTTCTCTGGACCCCTCCACTCTGACCAAAGTCGGTGGTGGCGCGGTTGTGTGGGCGGCTGGCAACAACAGCTCGATTCGCTACAACAGCAATTTCACCACCGCTTTTGCTGCTCAGGCGGCTCCGGCTTCAGGCCAGCAGATCAACGACGTCGCGATTTCCAACACCAGCACTGCCACAGGCCCTCCGCCCACAGTGAATGGCTACGCAGTCGGAAATAACGGCGCAATCTGGAACTTCTCCGCGATGACAACTTGGTCGGCGGACACGTCTCCTATCACAACTAACTTGAATGGCGTAACGACTATCCAGCGCACGCCGATCCAGGGCTGGGCGGTTGGTGACGGTGGCGCGATCCTGAGTAATCTCGGCGGGACGTGGAATATTGACCAGGCTGCAGGCGTAGTGACGAGTAACAATCTGAACAAGATCGGCGCGTGCGCCATCAGCTATGCCGCCACGCCGACCTATGACCTCTACGCCGTTGGTAACAGCGGAACGATTCTGCAGCGCCTTGATGCCAGCAACCTGGATGCTCCAACCCAATGGACGCAGCAATCATCCGGCACAACACAGAATCTGAATGATATCAGCGTCATTTCTTTCGCCATTTCGACGGCGACAACGGCGGCTTATGCAGTCGGTGACGCGGGTACGATTCTAAAGACTACGGACGGCGGCGCGACGTGGACTGCACAGACATCTCCGACGTCAAACAACTTGCGCGGAGTGTCGGCGCCCACGGCGCTGTTTGCGTTTGCCGTTGGCGACGGTGGTGTCATTATCAAGACCTCAGACGGTGGCGCGACCTGGACGTCTGTAACATCGCCGACAACCTCCAAGCTCACTGCGTGCTTCTTCCGGGACACGAAGACCGGCTGGATTGTTGGTGAGGGTGGCAAGCTGTACCGCACGACCAATGGCGGCGCTTCCTGGGTGCTGGCGACCGGAACCGGCACGGACAATCTGAATGCAGTTGTGGCCTTGCCGTTTGGCAATGGCACTCCGCGCGATGTGGCATTTGACGCTGCTGGCAACCTCTATGAGATCAACAACGGCACAGAGCGTCTCCGTGTCTATTCTCCGCCAGACGGCCCGAACAACTTTACAACAACAAGCTTTGGAAAGTTCGTTCCGACGAGTGGTGACGCGACGAAGCCGGCCACACCTGTGGTGACAGCGCCTGCGACCTCCTCCAGCTCCTCCACACTGGGAGCTACCTGGACAGGCACGGGCGTCAGCTATCAGTACGCCATCGGCGTTACCGCAGACCCTGAAGCCGACGACGAATCCAGCTACACGCTGGGATGGACGAACACCAACGCTACAAGCGCCAACCCAACGGGACTCCCGCTCAGCAACGGCGTGAAGTACTTCTTCTACGTCAGAGCAAAGAGCGCCA
>JADLDK010000029.1 GCA_020846715.1 Armatimonadota bacterium
CACAGACGATCGCGGAAAGATACAGCACGAGCAATTGAAGCGAGCGCAAAATGGCTGGTATCCTGACAGCCTCAGGGAGTTGATTCACGAGTCGCACGGTGCGAGCCAGGCCCCACACCGGGAAAACGAGTGCCGAGAGCAGCGCCAGTCCCTTGCGTCCAACGTCACCCGCAAACACGGCGGCAAACAGGACAACAACTGTGATCCCAAAGGCCGCTCCAGCCGCCCCCGGTTTAAGATCAACAAACTCTGTCAACACCAGTATTACACCCGCCGCTAAGGCAATGGCCATCAGCAGTAACTCCCACCGGAGCGGATGTGGATCGCCGATGATGGACGCCGCTCCAGGGCGGTAGCCAGACTTGCGGAGTCCGCTGACAATCTCGTGGATGTAGCTGGCATTGTTCTCCAACGCAGTGGGCCCGCTCATTTCGATCAACCGGATATACAGCAGGCGTACATTGCGCTCTCGCGCCGCGCGAACGAAGCGCTCCACCGCAGCGGGTTGCTGATAGTTGGCCATCTCTGAGCCCGATATGCTGTGAACGCGGATGTACCGGCCCTTCAAGAGAGTCCCCAGCTTATCTGAGCCTTTCTGCTTGCTGAACTCAATATTGCCGAAGATGAGGTGTGAGCGCTCGAACCACTCCGCTGTCTGTTTCACCCCGCCGTTCCAGCCGAGCACTTCGTCTCCCGCGAAAATAACCTTTTCGATGTTGAACGCCTGCATCTGCTTTGCCAGAAAACCCAGAAAGCTATCATTGACCTCGGAGAAATTGTTCACGCGGCCCACTACAGAGAAGCCGAGCCTCCGTATCTGCCCAAGAATCTGGCTTTGCGTATCAAATCCGAGTGGCAGGCGCGCAATTTCTGCGGGCGGAAGGCTGAGAGGTCCGATGGTTGTCCCCTGCTGAGAGCTTCCGCGGCGCTGTGGCTCCTCACTGAGAAAACCACCAGATCGGAGAGCTTCACGGATAACGCGGGAGATAAGAGCGGAATCGCAGACTATCTGATAGCGCAGTGCGCCATCTGTGGAGACCGGCTCAAGCCGCGCGGCGCCTATGTTCAGGTAGCTGCCGATCGTGCTCTGAGTGACGGCGATACTGGTGACGCCACTGTTTTTCAGTTCGGTCAGAACATCGGTCAGACCCGGAGAGCCCGGGCGCGAAGCCAGAGACTGCACCTCGTCCAGATCAAGAGCTATCTGGACATTTCGATCAGCTTTTTCGACGGCGATTCGGCGCGAAAGAGTCGAAAATGAGCCCAGTAATCCGGGTACAAGCAAGGCAATGAACAGCAGACGCAGGGATCTCATAGGGCCAACAACAGTCTTTCTCCTACAGGTACGCGCACCAAGTTCGCTACCAGCTCTTCCTTAACCTGCCTGTCCCTCTGCCTGTTTTGTGCCAACCGCCAAGCAGGATAAGCAGGATAATACCACTGGCAAAACCGCCGATATGCGCCCAGTAGGCGACTCCGCCGTCAATCTGAGCGCCACTCTGGAGATAGGCGCTTCCGATCTGTGTGAGTATCCAGATTCCAAGCATGAAAAAAGCTGGAACGCGCATGGTTGTCAGGACGAAACCGAACGGTACAAGACAGTACACACGGGCGTTCGGATAGAGCAGAATGTAGGCTCCCAGCACTCCTGCTATGGCCCCACTGGCGCCAACTGTAGGTACAGACGATGAAGGCTCGGAGACAATGTGAGCCAGAGCTGCAAGAAACCCGGAGCCCAGATAGAAAACGAGATACTTCACATGCCCCAGCCGATCTTCAATGTTGTTTCCAAAGATCAGCAGATAGACCATGTTTCCGATGATATGCAGCCAGCCT
Source organism: Armatimonadota bacterium (assembly GCA_020846715.1). Taxonomy (GTDB): domain Bacteria; phylum Armatimonadota; class UBA5829; order DSUL01; family DSUL01; genus JADLDK01. Next base: position 1,837 of record JADLDK010000029.1, read on the forward strand.
CCATGCATGAACATGCTGGTAAAGATGGTGAGGTAAGGATCGGGGACTACCGGCGGATGCGGCTTCAAACCCGTGACATAGGCCGGCACCATCGCAAACTGCATGAGTCCGGCAAAACGGTGTGGCCCCATATCGGCAATCGCCAGCCCGTGCGCTTCCTGATTGAAAAACACGACTGCATTGATGGCCACCAGCGCCCAGGTGACGTAGGGCGTGAGTGTCGTCGGATTGTCATCTCGCAGCGGAATCATTGCGTCTTGGAGAAGTTTACACTGTCAGTTGCACATCCTGCCGTCATAGAACAAAGAAAACGCCTCCGCGGCTGTCAACTCCGCGGAGGCGTCTCTCTACTTTTCTCCAGCCTGCTACAAGCAGATCAGGTGTCTTAAGACTTCTGGACTCCCATAAAAAGCGATACTATAACCCTGTCACTTCTCCTTCGCCGTATCATGCAGATCTGGCAAGCGGGTCAGCTCCTGCAGCTCAAAGTGAACATCTATGACTTCGTGAATATCTATGGGACCCATGCGGTCAAAGCGCTCTTTGTCGCTTTCCGTGACTTCACAGGGCACATCCAGCAAAAGTCTCTCGTCCCACTCCTCCTGTTTGATAAACTGCTCGCCCAGGCGCTTGCAGCGAGAGCATCGAAACTTGAGCCACACGAAACTGGGTCCCGCGACTCTCAAGTAGTAGCCCTTCTGCATGACATCCTTTGCCACAACGCGGTTTCCACAGTTGCAGCGGATGTGAGTTCGCATGCTCTGGCCTCCGTGCGGGGTCAGCCTCAGATTATCCCAAGATGGCCGCCCAATCAGATTATAGCATAGCCGCGAGGCGCGTGACTATGACGGTACCTGGTGAATTTTTCTCCTTAGGTTCGAGGAGATGTCCGCGCGGCCGGCGCCATCTGAAATCTCTGCCTCCGCCATCCCGCTATCAATACTGGTTTGTGGCGCCCAGGAGGCCATTGGCACGCTTCGTGCCGGTATTATCAATGGCAGACTGTGGGGCGCGACCTCTCCGAGACGCATCCTGCTGCCTGCCAGCCGGCGGCTTGCGGGTGAAAGCCTGCTGCCTTCGGTATTGTGCATAACCCTGTTTCAGAAAAAACATCCGAATCTGTTGAAATTCGTTGTTTACAAAACTGAGGGGTATCGGTTAGTATAGAAATGTGCTGGTGTCGATTCCTCACGTTAAGCCGCTTTTGCGGGGATCACTGAGGATCCACCTCCCGCGGAACATTTCGCTCGGCAAGGGAGCTCAGCGGCAGAGTTCAATTCTTTACCTGCTATTCGTGGGCTGCGTCTGATCTGATTTTGAATGTGGACTCAGCCGGAGATGACGCCCCCTGGCCGGACGAGTGTTAGTTCGTTTTGCGACGAGGTGTTGCGAGACGTCTCTCGAATGGTCTCCGGAGGGGGCTCCCGACAACGGAATTACACCGCACGAAATTTACTTTTCTCACTTGACGCCGCCGCAGGGCGAGCGATATAATAACCACAGCTACAGGTGTCTTCTGTCGGCTCTGTGGAAAGGAGAGATTCTAAATGAAGAATCGGACAGGATTTGCTCTTTTGGCAGCAACGATGGTGCTGGGGATTGCCGTCAGCGCGTCAGCTGCTCCTGTTACATCAACTATCACCCTCGGTACAGGCTGGAATATGATTGCCCTGCCGACTGTTCCGCTCAACCCCGCTCCCGATGCGGTCCTCCAGGACCTCGCCAATGTGCAGGATGTTGACGGGAACATTGTTCGCTGGGACCCGATAAACCGATCCAATGTCCAGTTCTACTCCTTCGACCCCGAGAGCTTTGGCAATCTGCTGATTGGCGATGGCTACTGGGTGTTGAAGACCACCAGCGGGTCGCTGACCGCAAGCTATCAGGGCGTGGACGTGAGTGGCGATCATTGGATCAGCCTGCCGCGCAAGGGCTGGACTCTCATCGGCTATCCGAATAACACTCCGGCATCAAAGATCTATGATGACGTGTTGGTTACCAACGGCATCGAGACCAAGTCAATGGAAGATGCGATTGGAGCCGGATGGGTCAACGACTTTGCCTTCACATGGGACAATGGCAACCGCTCGCTTCTGTCAGTGAGTCTGAGCAGCGACGTTGGAGACCTTGTTGAATTGGAGAAGGGCAAGGGCTACTGGTTCCAGAGCAAGGTTGACAACCTGGCGCTTATCATTCCAGGTAGCTAGTCCGATCTGAACAAATTCCGTTAGGGATTGAAAGGCCTGTCGGAAACGGCAGGCCTTTTTTCTTGCCTGGATGACCGAGGTGTGCGGCGCCGCTAGGAGTGCCGGAGAGACTGAACAATAGCTGGCAGAGCACTGGCTGAAGGCTGGCGCACGTGGACCTGCGCCAAAGCAGACAGATGCGTCTGGTTTGGGTTAAGCTCGATCACCGTCCCTCCTGCGCGCAACACGGCTTCCGCCAGGCCGTAGCCTCCACTGACAAATCCGGAAGTGCCGACAACAAGAAGGGCGTCCGACTGCGTCGCAAAGAGCAGCGCGCGTTCGATCAGCCCTTCCGGGAGCAACTCCCCAAACCAGACGACGCCGGGCCTCAGAAGTCCAGCACACTGACCACAGACAGGTAGATCATCCGTCTGACGAAGCAGGGCGGGGTTGATATACGCTTCGACGCGCTTTTCAGTGCCACAATGTGTGCATCTGACAGTCAACAAATCGCCGTGAATCTTGACGATTTTCTGGCTGCCGGCGCGCTCACTCAAGTCATCAACGTTCTGTGTTACCAGCAGGAAGCGTGGGAATATCCTTTCCATCTCAGCCAGCGCCAGATGCCCTGGATTTGGCTTCACTTCCAGTAGCCGTTTCTGCCGCTCAGCATAGAAGCGCCAAACTGTCACCGGGTCTCGCTTGAAACCCTCTGGTGTCGCAACGTCCTCAACCCGATGGCCTTCCCAGAGGCCACCCTGATCCCGAAAAGTCTGGAGTCCGCTTTCCGCGCTCAGACCAGCGCCCGCAAACACCAGAATTTGACTGGCAGAGCGCAGGGCGTCAATTGCTGATTGAAGCGGTTGTTCTATGCCCATCCCACAATTATTCTGCTGCGTCAGTCGACAAAGTGAAGATGCACTCTTACTCGCTGGCCAAACGGCCCGCGGTCGACGCAGAGCATCCGCAGTGCAAGCTCTGATTCGATAAGCCCTTCTATACTGAGCTCCTGTACCGCAGACTCCTTCAAAGCAGGCACGTCGGCGCTCAAAGGCTTGCTGCCACTGTTATGAGCGTTTGTGTATCCGACGACTACGCTGCCCGTCTCTTCCCCGGCCAGCCAGGTTGCCTCCCCAGAATTAGTCAACGTTACCCTGAACTTGACTGGTTGGCCCGTGCGTACGTCAACAACTCCGTGAAGACCGTCCTGCCAGGACCCGTCCGCGGCTTGGACCTGCACGTCACTGATCTCGGCATTCAGATACTTCGGCGGATTGTCCTTTGTCCACGGTGTCCCTCCTACGGCGATGGCAGGGCAACAGCGACTGTCCGTTCCAGTCCCCGCCGTTTTGCACACCAGCCGACGCCCTTTCTTGAGCCCCGCAAGATAGTTGTCCCGAGCCTCAGCCCAGACACCGGCATAACCACTCACAAATCTATCCCGGTCGATTACAATAGCCCCATCCGCCGCCGGGAGTGCCAGCGCTTTGTCCGCCTTGCCAGACCAGTGTTGAATCACCTGCCCCGCCGGGCGCGGTTGCCCGTCCTGGCGGACAATGCCGTAGTCACTGTTTTCATCTACGCGCAGGCCAGACGGGAACCACCAGGCCGCCGATCCATTCGCGTGCGAGCGCGTGAAGAGGTCATAGCTGCGCTCAAAATGTAGCGCCTGCCGCGCCAGAGTGTCAGGGTCGTCCGTGTCCGGCCACACGCTCTGACCGTACTCAGCCCAGAAGACTGGCTTTCCTCCCGAGACAAAACGGGCGTACTCAGTCGTGAAGCCACCGGCGAGATAGTTGTCCAACTCGCCGACGATGCCGTATCCCTCCGGTGAAATGAAGTCTAGATGCGCAGCGCCACTTGCAAGGTCCAGTGGCATCGCTGCCGCGATCGCCATCTGCCCAGTACCTCCATACCCGGTTCGCGCACCCAGCATGTGGTTTGGATCGAGTGAGCGAATCAGTCGCGTGATTTGTCCGTATCCGCGGCTAACCATGTCATCTACAAAGCGGCGGTACGCAGCTACCATCTTCTGCCAGGGCCCATCGGTGATAAGCTGGTCGTCTGTGGGAGAGGATAGGACGCCCGCGGCAGGGCTTCCACTGGAAAAGCCCCAGTCGTTTTGTGCTCGCGCAAGGCTCCCGTACTGCTCCTCAACCCACTCAGTCCACTGCGAATCAAAACGTCTGCGTTGGTCCTGTCGGCCGAGATTTGGCTCCCATGCGAGATCGTAAGCAAAAACCTGCGGATTATCTTTGAGCCCAGGGGTTGACACCATTTTCTTGACCAGGTCCAGATTTGGAGACAGAGGATTGGCGCCCTCAAAGAAGATATTTACGAAAATGTGATGCAGCCGGCAGCGTTCGAGGAAGTCGACGAGCTGTGGACCGTCGCCCGGACGCAGATACTGGATGCTGACAACGTTGACGCGCAACGCTTGCAGAACACCCAGATCCCTTTCGATGATCTCGGGATCATAGCGCCCTGGACCCAGCCACGAATGCTGAAACTCGCGGGGCTCGGTACCGGTGATGTAACGGGGAAAGTAGTTGACGCCATTTGCGAAGAATGGGCGTCCGCGATAAGTGAACTGTCCACCATGCGCCTGAACGAAGTCTTTTGGATTATCGCCTGACACAGACAGTGCTTGGCTGATGATGTCGATCGGGCGACCGCCCGACAGGAGTACAGTCTTGAGCCGCGCAGGCCCTGACGTCAGGGTGTAAGGCACATCTGAGCTCTGCCATTTGCCTTCAGAGTGTCCGGCAATACTGAGGTCACCAGAAGCCAGTGGCCGCTCCGTCCCCTCCTGCAACAACATGGTCTGAATGCTGAGATGGGACGGGGAAGAGTTGAAGGCGCGCACGCACGCACCAGGCGACAGGCCACCGCTCGCACCGAGCGCGAACTCACCAACTCCCGCCGCACGCAGGAGCGGACCGGAAAACATGCGCGCTGTCAAATGAGCCGTCAGTTGAGCTATCTGCCTTCGCTGCTCCGGGGTCAGTGACTCAACATTCACGCCGATCCCCGCCCAGATACCTCCTTCGTACTCATCCGAAAAGTGAAGGTAGTACCACGCCGCTGTCCCGCGCCACTGGCCGTGGTCGTCATAGGCGTCTACAACAGGGATGAACCTGGCGTGCGGCAACCCACTCTCTTCATAGCCGACACCCCGGCTTCGCCAGATGGGCATCCAGCCATGGAGATCTCCCGTCAGGGTGAAGCTCTCCGGGATAACAGCCTGATCCGAGCGCGCGCTCATCCGGCGAACACCATCCATCTTGTACAATTTGTAAGATGGGGACAGCGTCTGCAGTTTGGGCTGCTGGATGTTCTGCTCCGGCAGAGCGCTGGCTACGCCGATATTGCGCACCCACCAGAGATGCTCTCCGGGTGGCAATACCCCGAAGTTCTCCGCCAATCCGATGCACAGCGTCTTCGCATTGCGCAGATTCAGACGATCACCCGGGCCACCGCGACCGACGGAGTCGTTGTCAGACCAGTAATTGAAATCCGATGCGCTTAGCACATAGCGCTTCCATTTCTCAGTCACTCTCAGATCGGCTATCCAGCGCGATCCGTCTGTCTCCCGCCATTCCACATAGAGGCGCGGCGTGTGTTGGTCGCCGCGCGCTTCCAGCACTGTCAGGTCGAAGTGAGTAGGAACCTGTCCTTCGATGACCGGCGACTGATAGGTGTTCCACCCGTCAAGACGGGAGACGAAGCCAGCAAGCGCTCCGTCACGGATACTGAGGCGCTCATCAAACTCCGGGTGGTTTGTCGATCGCGCCCAATTGTGTTCGTCGCCAGCCTTGAACTCGAAAAGCAGCTTGGCGGGGGGCTTTTCTGCAGTCTTTTCGGCAGCCTCCGCAAGGCTTATCCACTGCCCTTCAGAGTGTACAAGTAGCGTGTCAAACGCAGGAGCGCCAACAGCCGTCAGGCAGCCACCCTCTTTGAGGTAGTGTGTAAGAGGGTCAAGCGCCGAAGCGGGGAAGCGGCGCGCGTCCGGCAGGACGAGAACGTCTGGATTTCCGGCTATCGCCTCAGTAAGCCCTTCTCTCTCCACTGAGCTGACCGCAATTCCAGCCTCCTCCAGATGGGATCGAACACTGGCCGACCAGGCAGCGTCCGCGCTCTCCAGAAGGACTGCCCTGGCTCCACTCGCAGAGTTCACCGCCACAAGACACAGTAGACTAATGATTAGGAAGCGAAACAAAAACAGGGTGTCCAACTCTTTGCGCCCTCCCGTCAATCACAATGCGAATAACCAGGCGTCCGAATCGCGCTGACGGCTACCACAAAAAGCAAAAGAGGGCCTGCAATCAAGCCCTCTCGCTTTCAATTCGCTGTCCGCCCGGCCGGCTCACCCCTCTGAAGCCGCCATACGGCCGGATCTGTCACCAGGACCTAAGCAGCCTGCTCTTCGTTCATAAGCCAGCTAACAGGAGTCCCGGCCACCTTGCGCTTTATGCGAGCTAACGCATTGTCCACACTCTTGGTGTTACAGTGTAGATCCGTGGCAATCTCACGGTAGCTCTTGCCCATTTGATAACCCGCCAGCACTCGCCATTCAAAGTCGCTGAGCATCTGGCGAAGCATTGCCGACATGCGTCGGCTGTCTTCCCGGCGAAGAAGCAGCTCTTCCGGGTCTACCATATCCGGGGAGCAAAGCACGTCCGCCAGGCTCCATTCGCTGTCGGAGTCGTCCGCCGGATACTCCAGAGAAACCGAGGTGTTCAGCGGAGACTGCTTCTGGCGAGTAGCGGTCTTGATTGCGGTAATCACGTGGCGCTCTATACAGATGCGGGCAAAGGAGAGGAAGCTGATCTCCTTCTCTGAGCGATAGTCGATAATGGCCTGCCACAGACCAATCATACCGATCTGAAGCAGATCATCCTTCTCCGCGCCCATGAGAAAATAGGAGCGAACTTTAGTCCTAACCAGCCCGCGATACTTGTAGAGCAGATACTCCGACGCCTTTTCTTCGCCAGCCTGGGCCCTGTCCACTATCTCGCGGTCTGATAACTGCATATAGCGCGATCTGGTACAGGGAGACAAATCCTGCACGCGTACGTCCGCCATAAGCGTCTGTGCCATGCTGCACGGTTCCTCGCAACAATCTGAGGTGGTGTGAAAGCCGCTGTCATTGTGAAAGCCGCCTCGACACTGCGGCATTATACAGCAGCGTCCAGTCCGTTTGCAATGCTTTGACGAAATAAATGACGACAGGGTAACGCAGCCTGACCAGACGCAACACGTTGGCGTCAAACGCCTGTTAGAAGTACTAGATTTGCCTCGCTTTGGTTGACCGGACTCTCAGAGCGTGGATATACTTAATAAAGAGCCCGTTCAAAGAGGCTCACGATCCCCATGCAACGCAGCGGCGGCAGCGCGCTCAAGCGCCCTGCGCCAGGAGAAAGGCTGCCACGGTGCAGCCGTTGCCTGTGAAAGCCGCGCGTCTTCAAACCGGACGGCGACCGTCAATTGGACGGCTGCGGTCCGCGTTGGTTGCCTGTGGTTCAGACTGACAGAGGGAGTTTCAAACGTCCGCGTGGAGGCAGACAAGAAAGTGAAGGTGGGGCGAGCCAGCAGAAGGACTGGCCGTCGAAGCACCCGAGTCGTAAACCGCGCTGCCAGCAACGCGGATTCCCGCGGATGGGAAGGCATTCTGGCTCTGTTCTGCCTGACGCAGAAAGTTGACCGGGGCTATGTCCCCGGACCAGCCGATGTCATTCGTCCAGGAGACCGGCCTGCTCCTGTTGCCGATAGCCGCAAACCGGGCAGCGTCGCCTGAACCAGCGTCAGCCGTCCCACAGCGTCATGGACTGAGTTTGTCCAACCGCCACACTCACGCAGTGGCGCCGGGTCGCTGTCGCCGCATCCGCCAAACTTCCACCGCCTCCGGTCAGCCCGGCCGTTATCGCCGGAGCCAGAGCAAAGCCCAGCCGCATTAGAACCTTTGGTACAGCTTTTGACTCAAACTCAAAGCAGGCAACTGAAGCGCGCAGCCAGACCACCCTGGATCGTCATTCTCAGCACCGTGGTCTGCTTTCTCGTGCCTGCATGCGCAGAGGCGGCTGTCGGCATTTTCAACTGGTATCCGGTGCAATCCAGCCGCTACGTGACTGTTAATTACAGGCTGAACGCCGATGCGCTACACGGGCAGATCCGCATCCGCCGCGCCTCGGATAATCTGGTCATCCGCACTCTGCAACTGGCTCCTGAGGACCTGAGCCGCGGTCCGCATTCAGTCGTCTGGCTTGGGGACAGGGACACCGGCGGTTCCGCGCTAACCGGCAGCTACTATGCGGAGATTTTCGTAGCAGCAGCTCCTGTTACAGAAGACCCGGCTCGCCCGTTTCTGAATCGTCACGACCTGGGCTACTTTCCCGGGGCTCAGGCCCGCTACTCAGGCGTGGCGGTTGACACCAATCCGGCGAACAACAATCAAGTCAATCCAGAACTTTCTACGTATGGGCTCATCTACGCTGCCAATATCGCTGATGCGCGCATTGAGGCGTACTATCCTGATCAGTGGGCAGACGTTCTGGTCTCTGGCTCTTCAATTCAGCCGAAACTAGCTTTCGACTCAAAAACGACCGGTAATCAGCTTTCGCCCTGGGGCTTGAGCGTTGCGCCGGACGGCCGGATATTTTCAACAGCTCGTTCAGCCGGTCCCGGCCAGGGATTCTGGAACTACAGCCCCGACGGCCTCTCATGGCATGTCGGACCGCAGAACACCGTGTCACAGGACACATTGGCTGTCGCGAATCCGGGGGGCGGAGCATTTCAGTTCCGATCCAGCGGAAACAGGATAGAGCGCGTTCAGGTCGCCACAGACCACACCTACCTCGACAGTCTACCGGGAGACTGGTCAAAGGTGGCGGACACTGTCCTGAGTGGCGCGGCTACCACTATCTTCGGATTCACTGCGGCGGGTGCGGGTTCTCTTCCGTCGCCGATGTGGACGACTCAGCCGGGCGCCAATCCATCCCTGCGGCGCTACACTGCGAACGGGAGTCTCTATAGCTATGATCCGGCATGGACGCTCCAACCCGGTCCGCTAACGCCGGGAGCGACGGCTGTGGGAGTGGCTGCCAGCCCGCTGGACCCAGCTTTGCTTGCGGTGGGATGCGAACGCTCTTCCAACAACCTTCTTCTGGTGCGAACAGACACTCAAAGTGTTCAACGCGCGTTCAAACCGGCTTCGTCCCTTGTGCGATCTGTAACTTTCGATCCCGTCGGCAACGTCGCTATGATTTCGGACGGCAGCTCGCGCTCAGGCCCTCAGGCGCGGCTCAGTGTCTTCTTCCCGGAAGATTCTGGATCATCGGACACCCGCGCCACTATATCATTCCAACACACTTTCGGAAGCGTCGCTCCAAAGGCGCTGAACGCAACTGTCAGCAAATCAGAACTCAAAGAGAATGACCAGGACTCACTCGATCTGAGCGTAGAAGTCTATGACGGCGATGGGATTGTCGATCACGCTGGAGCTCGAGCCGATCTCTCGCCCCTCGGCTATTCTTCTTCAGCTGTTATGGTGGCAGATGTCATCGTGTCTCCAACAACACGGCGCTATACACTCACTGGCATCCGCGCGAAAAGCACAACGCGCGCGGGACTGGTTCCCATCGTGATAACACCGCTGGACAAGACTGGTCCGGGTGCGCCAACGACTGTGATGGTGCGGATTGCCGGAGGCAGCATATCAGGAACAGTGCGGCACAAAGACGCGGGATTCACTATTGGAGGCGCTTCAGTCGTACTTCTTGACACACTCTCGGGAAACCGCTACACCGCCACGACATCCAGGGCCGAGGGCACGCAGGGTCAGTTTCAGGTGGAGGTGAATCCGGGCAGCTACGACGTCTATGCTGAAAAGGCTTATTATGCGCTGGGCGATTATCTGAGCTCCATCAGTGTGAAACAGGATCAGGTGCGCCCATCAGTCAATCCGACGCTTAAGGCGACGTCTGTTGAGCTGGCGAAGGACGCGCCAGATGGCTCGGAGATTTGTCTGGAAGGCGTGGTCTGCGCTCAACCCGCAGGGGTCGGCCCGGCAGGCGGAGCGATTCCGGGTTTCAGCAATGACGACGGGCGCAGTGCGTCCAAATGGTACATCCGTGACTTCACTCACACTGGCCGCGTAGAAGGCATCACTGTGATGGACGATGCGTTTCTACAGGGCTCAGTTCGTCCCTACAAAGGCCGTCAGGTGGTGGTGCAAGGTATCAAGCAAGCTCAGACCGGCTATGAGCCTGCGCTGATCAAAGTGCTGCATTTTCTCGACAAAGGACCGGCTTCCGGCTCAGTGCGGGCTGAAGAGCGCTCTCTGAGCGAGCTGGTGCGAATCAGCGGCTATGACGAGGAAGGCGATTGGGGGAGGCTTGTCAGAATCAGCCAGGCCACAGTCGTGCCAGGAAGCCAGAGAGACTCCGGCGGCGCTTATCTCTCTTTTCGCGTGACTGACCCGTCCACTTCGACTCCCTGGCTGGTGCGGGTCTGGAAAAGCGTTGGCGCGACTCTATCAAGCCTTCCGATGGACTACTCGGTATTTCCGCTGGAGGCCGTCGTCTCGCGCCTGGGCTACTTCGGAGAGAATGTGCTGGAGCCCAACGCTCTGCGAAGCCTGAGCGTTCCTGCGGCTGTGGTCAACTCTGTTGGAGAAGCCAAACAGCTCCACGACGGGCTGGAAGTGGACATTGCAGGGGGACAGGTTGTCACATATGCGCCATCAACCAACAGCAGCTTCTTCTATGTGGAGTCCGCCGACATGGCGGCCGGTATAAGAGTGGAGATATCTGGCGCAACCGCAGCTTCTGCGCCAGCGCCGCGGCCGGGGGAGGCGCTGAGCCTGCGCGGTACACTTGCCACACTGTCAAGTGGTGAGCGCGCGCTTCAAAACGCCGTGTACGCAGTTAGCGGAACAGGCTCCGTCCCGCCACTGAAGATGACCAACCGAACTGTTGGCGGAAAAGGCTACACGGATGGCAACGGGGTTCCCTCAAGCAGCCTCAGCAATCAGGGCATGCTTGTACAAACCTGGGGCAAAGTGACCAGGGTGGACACCTCTTCCGGCTATTTTCTGTTGGATGATGGCTCGCATGTGGATGCGGCAGACAGTGCGCCAGGCGTAAAGGTGCGCTGGACGGGTCTTATGCCCTCTGTTGGAGATCCGGTCACGGTGACAGGAGTCGTCAGTGCCGAAATGATCCAGGGAAAAATGATCAGAGTGCTCCTGGCGCTGGATCAGCCCTCTGCCGTGGTGCAACTGCTGCCTTGAGACACGCACAACTCGACACACACTGGACGTCGAAATCGCGCATCTTTCACAAAAAGTCCGTTGACTCTACGCAGGGCAGACCGTATAATGTAATCGGTTGCACAGCTTTGGACGGACACAGGCTCTGATCAATGCGCCGTTTCTGGGAAGATTCAATGGCGGTGGCGGTGGTAGAGCGAGACGGTGTTCATCCGGCGCTGTGCGCTGCAGTGTTGGAAAGACTGCGGCGCTTCCGGATATTCAGGCGTGCGCTATTCATGAGTCCCTGCGCTCAGCGGGCGGTCGTGAGTTGGCGTCAACTGGGCGAAAATCCACGAAAATCTCGCTTTCTCCCCAGAGGTGTGGAATGACACCAGTAGATTACTCAGGGGATTTTGCAGGCGAATTGTGAAGCGGAACCGATTCCGCACCGAACAGAAGTGAGGTGCGGTAACGGGCGCGCCCATCCGGAAGCACGGGGTCGCCAGGCGAGAAGTTCTGAGGCTTGCAGGTCCAGAACAGGCGATTGGAAGACTCGCTCGGATAATAGCTATGTTTGCCGGGCAAAGGCTCTGCACTGAGTGATACGCGCTGTCTGCTGAAAAAGGCGGCGCATCTGGTGATTACGGGAAGTCAGAAACGGGTGACCGTGGCAGGCTCCTGATAGACCTTCAGCGAGGTCAGGGGGCGCATGCGCAGTCATCTGGCCAAACAGGTTCGTCACGGGAAGCGCGTCCGGATGTGCCTGGCAAATCAGAACACGTCCCGCGAGGTTCTGTTTCGCGAGACTCAGGTGAAGGAGGAGTTCAGTCATGAAACGAAAATGGTTGGCCGCAGCGGGAGCTGTCTTTGCAGCTGCGCTGGTGGCTACGCTGCCCGGGCTGTCCCCGGCCCAGGCGGACACCGTGATTGTGGAGAGCCGCCAGCCAGGTGGCGCCGCAACCGGTGATCCGCCGTACAAGGAGCTGTCCACAGGGTGGGCAAACTCCAGTGGCAAGAGTACGGCTCCGGGACTGAGCGGAACCGGCTGCCGATATACACCGGTGAATGCTACGCCGGACCCGAATCAGTCATTCAAAGTCACGCCAACTCTGGGAGTTGCGGGCGGCAAGTACCGCGTATCAGTTACGCACACCAATCTGAATACGTCTCCGGACATCGTGATAGGCGTAGCAACGACTAACGGCTCCGGACTTCCGGCGACTACGGACGCTTTCCAGGCGCAGTATTCTAACGTCTGGCAGCAGGTCGGAGTGCTTCAGCTTGACGCGGGACAGACTACGCCAGTTGTCACCTTCAGCTACAGCTCTGGCACTTTTACTGACGTGAACGGGCGGTTTTATGCCGACGGTGTCAAGTTTGAATACATCCAGCCGTGTGAAGCGACTCCGGCGGTGACGGTGCCTGGTCCCCTGCGTCCTGGCGACACAAGCGTTACTGTGACCGGCGTTGCCAACAACGCGACATCAGTCAAAGTGTACTCTCTCTCTGGTGGGAGCCCACACCTCCTGGGCTCAGCAACCGTAAGCGGGCAGGACACTGTCAGCGTTCCGGTCAGCCCGGCCCTGACAGGCGGTCTTAAGATAGCCGCAACTCAGGTTGTCAGCGGAGTAGAGGGTTGCATTCCAGCCATTGGCGTTGTTGTCGGTGATGTGATTGTTGAGAGCCGCCCAGGCGGACAGAACTACAGTAAATACGCTGATACGGGAACGTGGGGCAATAGCTCCGCCAAGAGCGCGGCGCCAGGGACGACGTCTGGAATTGGGTGCCGCTATGCCTATACAGTCGCCGCAGGCAATCCGGCTTTCACAGTCTCGCCGACTCTATCGGCAGGCAAGCAGTACGGCGTGGATATTACCACCACAAACGCTAACGGAAACACTTCGCCGGACATTGTCATCGCAGTCACGCAGACTAACTCAACCGGGCTTCCTGCAACTACAACCGCCTTCCAGCGGGCAAATGGAACTGGACAGTGGATTCGCGTCGGTGAGTTGACTGTTGATTCCAATCAGCAGAATGTGTCTGTAACCTTCACCTATGCGTCAGGGACACTCGCAGCGACGGGTGGACGCCTTTACGCGGATGCCGTACGCTTTGTGGACCTGTCCGATCCGTGCTCCAGCGCTCAGGCGCCTCCTGTCATCCCGAGCGTAACGGGCGAGTTGGGCGCAGGGCAGACTACTGTCCTGGTACCGGGGGTCGCCGCAAACGCTACAAAAGTGACAGTCTATGCGGATAGCGCGGAGATCGGATCACTCTCAAGCGGAGTTGCTGCAGGTGATAACACCGTAACAGTTGCGCCTCTGGTCAAGGGACAACAGATCACCGCCACTCAGACCGCAAACGGCATCGAAAGCTGCCGCGTCGCAGTTGGGGCGGTAGTCGGTGGCGGAGCCAACCCGAAGGTGCGCATCGTTGTGAACATCCGTGAGGACGACGCTCTTACCGGGCCGGTTGGAGCAACTGGAAGCAGCCCATCCGCTACGATCGCCTTTTTGGGCGCCACCGGAAGGGTCAACAACGGCTTCGGCAATGCGCCCATCGGCGGCAGAGTCATCACGCCAAGCGCCTGCTGGCAGACTGTGAGCTTCAACCGCGGGCCGGACCCGAACAACCCGATTGATCCGATCTACGAGTGGTCGGGGCCAAACGACCAGAAGTTGACCGGAAACTACGGCATTCTGGACTCCATCGGCTTCGCGATTGAAGGTACGGACAACGGCCCTTACAACATCTACATTGACAACCTGACGAACGGAACCACCCTGCTCCAGGACTGGGAGAGCGCAACTGTGGGGACAGAGGCTGTGCTCCTGAGCAAGCCGAGCTTCTCCGGAACCACCAGCGTTTTCCTGATGCCGCTGACAGGGCCCGTGAATCCGAACGACTCGGTCGTCAGTGACGACTACGCGGATATTGGCTCGCATTCCTTGAGGGTCAAGTGGCAGTTCAAGGATACGGCTCCGATTGACTGGTTGCGACTTCCGCTTGTGGGCACCGGTGGCGGAGCGACTGTCAATCCGATGGTGGACCTGAGCAAGCCGATCTCCTTCCGCCTGCTTCTCTTGCCTGTAGGTGTCACGCCGGGCGCCGGGCCTGCGATAACACAACACCCACAGGATAAGAGCGCCTCTGTCGGGGACAGCGTCACATTCACTGTCGCTGCCACGGGAAGCGGGACTCTGTCCTATCAGTGGCTGGAGAATGGCGCGCCGGTAGGGACTAACAGCGCTACTCTGACGCTGAGCAACGTGCAGGCGTCGGATAATGGAGCGAAGATCGTCGCAGTCGTGTGCGACAGCACAGGCTCGAAGGCGTCTAATGCCGCGACACTGACGGTGAATGCAGCGACGCCAATGTCTATCGGCGACGCCCGCCAGAAGACGGACGGCTCCACAGTGACAATCACCGAAGGACAGGTCGTAACGCTAACCGGCGATGGATTCTTCTATATGCAGGATGCGCCCGGCAACGCAGGTATCCGCGTAGAGTCCTCAACAGCCGTAAACCAGAACGACACAGTCTCGATCACTAACGCCACGATAGGAACGAACGCGAATGGCGAGCGCACCCTTAGCGGCGGCACAGTTACGGTGGGCGCTGCTGGTACGACTGTTGTGCGCAAGACAAACAACAAGAGCATTGGTGGCACGGGCTACGTCGATCAGTTCGGACTGACCAACCAGGGGCTTCTGATGAAGATATTCGGCAAGGTCACCAAGTGGGACTTCATGCCGGAGAACTACATCCTGGTGGACGACGGCTCAAACGTGAACGCCGAGGATACAGACCGGGGCATTAAAGTCATCTCTGACTACTTCCCGCAAGCCATCGGCGAATATGTCACGGCAGTCGGTGTCGTAGGCTCTGAAATCAAGAATGGCAAGAAGATCCGGGTCCTCCGGGCACTGCCTAACGGAGTCACGCTTCAGCAGTAAACTGCTGATTCCGGACTTCTGGTGTGGAAGCTGAGGAGGCGGCCTGCGCTCTGCAGGCCGCCTCTTTTTCGTGGCGGACAATCAGCGGAGTGCTCTGATGAAGCGTTGTGAGGCGCCTTCGTCCAGGCTCTTCATCTCCTCGGATGCTTCTTTGCGCAGATGCTCCTCACGCTGTTTGTCTCTATACTTCTCGAGCGCTTTGCGTGCCCTCATCGCCTCCATCGCTTCACGCATTTTGGCGTCAACTGCCTGCTGCGCGATGTGGACCGCATGCGCCTGGTCGGCGATTTCGTCGTCCAGAGCGCACAGAAAAGGATAAGAGGCGTACTCTGATGCGGGATTTTTTTCTGAAAGGCGGCGCAGCGCCGCCCGTTGAGTCAGCTCGCTCGCGCGCGATTTCAGCAACCGGAGCCGGGCTTCAGCACTGTCGCGCTCGCGCTGAAGCTCAGCCAAAGCGCTCAGCAGAATCTGCTCCTGAGACTGGCGCAGGTTCAATAGAGGCTGGAGACGGAAGGCAAAGCGCTTCATTCGGCGTCGCTGGACGACACCTGAGCAAGCTGCTGGACAGTCTCGTCAAAATCCGCGCGCGCGTGGATGTCTTGCCTGAGAATCGAGTTAATAGCGTCGCGCGTGGCGATCGCTTCATCCACTTCGGCATTAGCTCCGGCCACATAAGCGCCAATCGTGATGAGGTCTTCGTTGTCGCGGTACGCTGCCATCAGACGCCGCACGTGCCCCGCCGCGCGACGGTGCTCAGTTGAGGTAATCTCAGGCATGACACGGCTGACGCTTGCCAGCACATCGACCGCAGGATAGTGATTCTGATGGGCGAGATTGCGCGAAAGCACAATATGGCCGTCAAGAATCGAGCGCACCGAGTCCGCCACAGGCTCGTTCATATCGTCTCCGTCCACCAGCACAGTGTAGAGTCCGGTGATGGATCCCCTGGAGGAGGTCCCCGTGCGCTCCAACAGCTTTGGAAGCATGGCAAAGACGCTGGGAGTGTAGCCGCGCGTTGTGGGAGGCTCTCCGGCAGCCAGGCCGATCTCCCTCTGAGCCCAGGCGATGCGCGTCACAGAATCCAGCATCAACAGGACCCGCTTTCCCTGATCGCGAAAGTACTCCGCAATCGTCGTCGCTACCTGAGCGCCCCGCAGACGCTGAATCGAGACCTGATCAGAGGTGGCTACCACTACGACTGAACGCGCCAGTCCTTCCGGGCCCAGATCGCGCTCGATGAAGTCGCGAACTTCGCGGCCGCGCTCTCCAATCAATCCGATGACGTTGATGTCGGCTTCGGTGTTGCGGGCTATCATCCCCAGCAGCGTGCTTTTTCCTACTCCGCTCCCCGCAAAGATGCCTACGCGCTGACCCGTCCCACAAGTGATAAGCCCGTCAATGGCTCTTACGCCCAGCGCCAGTCTCTGCGTGATTCGCTCACGCTCCAGCGGGTGCGGCGGCTCTCGAAGCGTCGAGGCGAAGTGGTTCGTCTCCACGGGTGGTTTGCCGTCCATCGGCCTGCCCAGCCCGTCCAAAACCCGTCCTAGCAGATCGTCTGAAAGAGCTACCTGCAGAGGGCTCCCTGTCGCCGACACCTCCGCGCCTTTGCCCAGGTCACCAATCTCTCCGAAGGGCATTAGCAGCACGCGGTCATCGTTGAAACCCACGACCTCCGCCAGCATCGGGGGGTCATATCTATTGGGGTAGATTTCGCATATTTCACCCATCCGGGCTGCGGGTCCCGCCGACTCAACCAGCACACCAACAATGCGCGAGACCCGTCCGTTCAGACGAATTGCGTTGACGCGCGATAGCGCTTGTGAGTACTTTTCGAGTTCGGGTGACTTCAGTGGCACAGATCCAGGCCCTTTTCTGATCTCAAGCGGCTTCCTCAAGGCGCTTGTGAATCTCGTCTATCTGTGAGGACTGACGCCCGTCCAGAATACCGTCTGCTGACTCAACAATCACTCCGCCCTGCTCCACCCGGCGATCCTCAATGATCTCCAGATCGCGCACACCGTCCAACCACTCCGCAATATCCTCACGCGCACCTCGCACCATTTCGATATCGGCGCGGTTGACTCGCAGGCGAACGTGCCCCCGGTCTCTCAGCTGCCGCAGCGCCAGACGCAATACCTGCAATACTGTCTCTGGAGCCTGCTGCACTTCGTGCGTCACAATTTTAGAAGCGATCTCGAGAGACAGCTTCAACACTTCGGGCTCCAGCGCGTCACAGATTCGCTGATAGTCCTCTTCCAGCGCGTTGCGCTGTTCGTTAAGCTGCTCGAGGGCCAGCCGAAAACGCTCAGCGCCTTCACTGAGACCCTCCCGAAAGCCCTGCTGGCGGGCTTCGTCACGTAAGGTCTGCGCCTGCGCTCGCGCCTCTGAGAGAAGATGCTGCGCCTGTTCTTCCGCGCTGACTGTTTCGTCCGCTTCGCTTACGCGCAGAAGGCGGGCGGCGATTGAAGCGGAATCCACGATGTAGGTGTCCACCGGACTAGACAAACTGCTCCTCAGAGTCCTGTGCGCCGTCGCGTGCGATAGTAATCTCGCCTTTCTCCTCCAGCGCCCGAATTGCCAGAGCAATGCGCTGCTGAGCTGCCTCGACATCCTTAAGCCGGACCGGGCCGCTCATCTCCATGTCCTCCTTAAGACTGCTGGCGGCGCGCTCGGACATGTTGCCAAAAATCTTCTCTTTGACGGCTTCCTGGCTGCCTCGCAGCGCCAGGCGGAGATCTTCCTGCTCCACTTCCCGCAGAATCGTCTGCACGGCGCGGTCATCAATGAGCAGAATATCTTCAAAGACGAAAAGCTTGCGCTTGATTTCGTCTGCAAGCGCCGGATCGTCACTGGCGAGGCTGTCCAGAATTGACCTCTCCAGCGCTCTGTCACCGGAGTTCAAAATGTCCACCAGCGACTGGACTCCACTCACCTGCCGCATCTGCTCTCCCTGCGACGCACTCGCCCTGTTCTTGAGTGCCTGCTCAATTTTGGCGAGCACTTCGGGGGACGCGGACTCCATTTTTGCGATGCGCCGCGTCACTTTCTGGCGCAGCTCGGCGTCCAGAGCACCCAGCACCTGGGCCGCACGATTTCCCGGAAGCTGCACAGTCACCAGCGCGATAGTCTGCGGTTGCTCGTTCTGCAACCAGCGCGCAAGCTGGAGTGGTTCTACATGCTGGAGCCAGTCCGAGGGCTCAGACCCGCGGCTGCTGACGATCTTTTCAATCAGGCTCGCCGCCTTCTGTGCACCAAGGGCCTGCTCCAATACCTGCCGCGCGTATTCCACTCCGCCCTGAGACAGCAGGCTCGTCGTCTGATAAAGACTCTCGAACTCCGCAAAGACCAGGCGCTTGGTCTCCATGTCCACCTTTTCCTGGCGGACAAGCTCGTTAGCCAGACGTTCTACCTCGTCCTGCTTCAACTTGCTCATGATCTCCCCGGAAGCCTCAGCGCCGAGCGTGATGAGCAGGATAGCGGCCTTCTGCAGACCGCTTAAAGTTTTGCGTGGAGGGGCTGGAGGCGCACCCGATTCCTGGCTGAAAAGATTGAACTCTGTTGTTGCCATCAGGCCGCTCTGTCCTCAGCCATCCACGTACGCACGATAGTGGCGACTTCTTCGGGATTCGATTTCGCCAGCTCCTGGGCTTCACCCACGGGGAGACCCTGCCCTTCCGGCGGACGCTTCATGTGAGGTGGACCATTTTCCTCACTACTAACTGAAGAGTCCGTGGCGAATCCGCCGCCGTCGGTTTCAGGCGCAAAACCTGCGAAAGACGACTCCGCACTGACGCCGGATGCGCCTGCCGCCGGAAACTCTCCACCGCCAAAGAGAGCGCCAGCTTCACCGGCGGCCTGAGACTGTGCGGCGCCTCCTGAGATTGTGATGGTCTGGCGTGAGATGGCCCCTTTCATAAACAGAGCGAATCCGACCAGGAGAATGACCCCGAGAGCGTTTCGTCCGACCCCGAGATAGCCGCCAAGCGAAGCGGCGATACCCGGACTCGGAGCGGGCTTCTGCTTTGGAAACTCGACGCTCTCGACGACGACTGCTCCATTAGAAGGTGTGATACCGGCAGTCGCAGCGACTGTCCTGCGTATAGATTCCAGCTTTGCCGCCGGCACATCGCTGTCCACCATCACAGCTACGGAGACGCTCTGCACTTCACCGGGCAGGGACTGGCTTTTACGCGTGGTCCGGTCAACCATATACTCGCGCTTGTACTGCTGGCGGTTGTAACCGTTGTCCTTTTGAGGTTGAACAGGTTGATTGGTGGCCTGCGTGTTTGGCTGCGAATTTGATGCAACGCCGGGCGCCCCACCTGCAACCTGAGCCGCTCCCTTGCCGTAGGCTTCACTCGTCGTGTCGTCAACAGAGAGAAATCCGTTGTCATTGGTAGCGCCGGTGGGCTTGCTGTAGCTCTCGGTGGTCGTCTCTGTGGAGTCAAGTTTGAGCTGGGCATTGACACGCACGACTGCTTTTGGGTTGCCCTGTGCGTCGCGCCCGACAACAGGCTCCAGCATCGTCTCGACATTTCTCTGAATCTCGTTCTCGATGCCGCGCTTGAGATCAAGCTGGCTGGCGCTGAGACGGAAGCTGCTCGCAGACCCACTGCCCTCCGAAAGCAATTTCCCGCGCGTATCCACCACAGTTACGTGCTCCGGCTTCAGGCCTTCAACCGCCGCACTGACCAGATTGACGATGCTGGCTACTTTCTCCTGATCAATGTCCCCGGGGGAGCGCAGATTGAGCAGAACGGAAGCCGTCGCGTCCTTTTCTTTGTCCGAGTAGAGTGTGTCTTCGGGGATGTTGATGTGAACGCGGGCGTCTGACACCTGATCGATAGAGGAGATCGTGCGCTGCAGCTCTCCCTGAAGCGCGCGAATGTAGTCCATCCTCTGCGTGAAGTCTGTCACACCCAGTGTGCTTCGGTCGAAAATCTCGAAACCGACTGAGCCGCCCTGCGGCAGGCCGTCCCCAGCCAGATTCAACCGGACCTCATAGACATCCCGCGATGGAACCTCGACCGCTGTGCCGTTCGCAGATACCCGATAAGGCACCTTGCTGTCTCGCAGCTTCTGCACGATTCCGGCGGCATCCTCGGGTTTGAGGTTGGCGAAGAGCACAGTGTAGTCCGGCCGGCTGGCAATCATGGCGATCACTACGGCGGCGACTGTAATGCCGGCCGCAAAGAAAGTAACCATAAACCTCTGCGAAGATGTAAGATTCGCCCAGAGTTCCGGTAGCGCTTTGAGTTTAGATTCCATACTATTTTGGGATGAGGCTGCTGTGGAGGCTGCTTACCGACCGCAGGTTACACCTGCATCCGCATAATCTCCTGGTAGGCTTCCAGCACCTTGTTTCGCACCTGGACAGTCAGCTCCAGAGCCGTACTGGCCTTCTGCATAGCCAGCATGGCATTGTGCAGCTCGCTGAGGTCTCCGGAGGCGACCTTCTGGGCAAGTTGATTGGCCTGATTCTCAAGGCCGGCCACCTGCTTTGTAGCATCTGTGAGGGCTTCACCAAAGCCGGAGTCAGCGCTACGCTTTGCTCCGGCAGCGCTGGAACCAGAGTCAAGAGAAGCTGATGAGGGAATAGAAGTCTCAATACGCATGGATTACCTCCGTCCTATTTCCAGCGCCTTCATCAGCATGGATTTCGTGGAGTTCATGACGGTGACGTTGGCTTCGTAGGAGCGGGTCGCGCTGATCATGTCCACCATCTCATCCACAACGCTGACGTTTGGCATGGTCACGTATCCGCGCGCATCGGCGTCCGGATGGCCGGGCTCATAGACCTTCTTCAGTGGCGAGGGGTCGCGCGCAACCTCGGAGACTCTCACGCCCTCGGGGGAGTCTGACAGCAGGGACTGATCCTGAAGTACAGTCTCGAAAACGACCTCTTTGCGCCGGTAGGGGCCGCCCTGCGACGTGCGCGTGGTGTTGACGTTGGCGATGTTCTCCGCAACCACGTCCAGCCGTTCGCGCTGCGCAGATAAGCCCATAGCGCTGATATCAAAAGCAGACAGCTTGCTCATGGCTTACCTTGTCCCTCCACTGATTACGGTGGTCAGCATACCACTTTTCAACCGGGTGAACTCAACCAGCGCGTTGTACTCGATAGAGTTGCGGGCAAGATCGGCCATCTCCCGGTCAATGTTGACGTTGTTGCCGTCCATTCGGGTGGAAGGCGTATCGTCTGTCTCCACAGAAGCCTTCAGACGCCTGGCCTGTTCAACATCGTTGACGGTTCCGTCCCGAAGCATATCCTTGAGGGTATCCTCAAAGTTGACGACACTGCGTCTGAAGCCGGGGGTATCCGCATTGGCCACGTTGTTGGCGATCGTGCGGTTGCGCTCGGCGCAGGCATCCATTGTGGATGCAAGTACGGCGCGAGTGGGGTCGTCAAAAATTCCCAACACCATAGCGTACCTCTTCATTCGCTAGAGCCTGGCAGGGGTTGTCATCTGCCGGCTTGCAGCTCAGCCAGCGCCACCAGCGGATTGTCCCCGCCGTTTGACGCTTGCGCGACCTTCGAGAGATTGCGCATTACCATATCAGCCGCTTCCGTGCGAACAAGAGCTGTTGCCAGTTGGGCCGCGCGCCATCCCTGACGCACAGGCACTCACGAGACCACTCCTCATGAGTGACCTCGCGACACTCCTATCTTTGGCAGCGCCTGGTACTTTTTTCAGGTATGGAGAAGAGAATTTTTGCTCAAGGGGCTAAAGGTTTTTGCGATTTGTGTCGAAGAGGGCGCGGCGAAGGCTCACACCCTGCGCCGCATGGTCCGGGCCAGAGCCGCTAACGACAGCCCTACGCCGGTCATAACAATGGACACGGGCTCCGGAGTGGGAGTCAGGAGATAGTAATTTCCTTGCGGACTAGAGGCCACAAGCTGCCCTGCATTGTTGTAGGCAACTATCTCCCGTATGGGAGAACCGATGCCTTCGGTTATCAGTGAGGTAACGTCGCTCCAGCTACCGTTGTCCAGAATCCGGACGGAGCCGCCCGTCTGACCGTACTGCGCCCACACAACGGAACCAAATCCATTCATCAGCACGCGCCCCGCACTGTCGGAGATAGGCCGCGGCAGTTCGCCGATCACTTCCAACGCCCCAGCGCGCCACAGACCATATCCCGACCCGCTCACTGTCTGCCACTGAAGTAACACGCCTCCTGTATCGTCCAGCCCGAGCGGGTTGCAGGCAAATCCGACACCGGGGTTGCCAAGATCGGTTACGTGGCCGTTTGTCCAGAGAAAAGCGTGCTGTTGCGGGGAATCCGGGCTTCGCATGACACCAGCTACCTGCCCGGAGGAGTTCACGAGCCGGGCAGTGCTTGTTCCGTCAATGGAAGCTCCTATATCCACAACGCCATCTGGAGTCCATGCTATGGCGCGGCTGAGTCCCGAAACAGTCGTGGACCCGACAATCATTGCGCAGTTGTTGATGCCGTACGCATGCGGCCAGCCTTCGGGGACGCTTAGAAGGGTGAGCCGACCGCTGTCCCACCTGAACGCTGACAGGTCTCCGGCCACAACGTTGCCGACAATCTGATTGCTGTCGTTCAACGCCTCCGGAAAAACCGTCCGCTGATCCTTCGGAAACTGGATGTCGCGAGCGACGCCGTCCTGCCACAAGAACGCGCGAAAGAGGTTTGCGTTTGGTGACCGCTGGACGCCAAGAACAGCGCCGTTGTTGTTCAACGCCGCGATCGAGCAGACATGGCCGAACTCCGGCACTATCTGAAGCGCACTGTAGCCCGTCGTTTCGCCCCTGCTCGGAGAGGAGTACAGTGCTTCAGCAATTCCAAGAATGGCAACAGCGATGAGCGCTGCTTGTCTTGTACCCATGGCTGGACTCCCGCGCGGATCCCAACTTCATTGTAGCACATCACTCGACTTAATACAGCGCCTTCGAAATAAGTCGCAGGAACGCTTGAGCACGCGGCGGGTGATGTGAGGGCGCTGCCTCATGCTACAATGCCAGCGAAAGCAGAATACTACAGGAGGTATCCACGGCGTGCTAATTACGGACGCCCCCCGCGAGATCAAAGAGCTGCGAATACGGCTCGAACAGATCGCGGACCATCTTTGACGTCGAAAGCAAAGCTAACCGCATTCGAGAACTGGAGCAGATAAGCGCCCAGCCCGGATTTTGGGACAACCCGGATGAAGCCCAGAGTCTCATGACTGAAATGTCCAGGCTCAAAGGCGTTGTTGATCCCTATGGGGATATTCGCCAGCGCATTGACGATCTGGAAGTGATGTCGGAACTGGTAGCGGAGTCGGATGAGGAGTCTGACCAGATAAGCCTACAGACCGAGTACCAGGCGTGCGTTGAAGCGCTCGAAGCCTTTGAGATGCAGACGTTTCTCTCGGGGCCGCATGACGAATCTAACGCCATTGTGGAAATCAACTCAGGCGCGGGCGGGACAGAAAGCTGCGACTGGGCGGCGATGCTCTTGCGGATGTATCTGCGATGGGCGGAGCGTCGCGGCTTCCAGACGGAGATTCTGAGTGAGGTTGAGGGTGAAGTCGCGGGTATCAAGAACGCAACTTTCCTGGTAAAAGGGCCGCTGGCGTACGGATATCTGAAGGTTGAGCGCGGTGTTCACCGGCTCGTGCGCATCTCTCCGTTTGACTCAAACGCCCGGAGGCACACCTCCTTTGCTTCAGTGGATGTGGTGCCGGAGATTACCGATGGGCCGGAGATTCAGATCAACCCGGACGATTTGCGCGTTGACACCTACAGGTCCAGCGGCGCTGGCGGACAGCACGTCAACAAGACAGACTCAGCTGTGCGCATCACGCACATTCCGACGGGAATCGTTGTTAGCTGTCAAAATGAGCGAAGTCAGCACCAGAACCGCGAAGTGGCTATGCGTATTCTTGCGTCTAAACTGTGGGAGGTGCAGAGGCAGGAAGAGGAGGCTCGTCTGGCGGAGTTGCGCGGTGAGCAGCGAAAAATCGAGTGGGGCAATCAAATACGCTCCTACGTTTTCCAACCGTATCAAATGGTCAAGGACCTGCGAACGGACTTCGAAACCAGCGACGTTCAGGGAGTTATGGACGGCGAACTGGACGCTATGATCGAAAGAGGATTGCGCGCGGGCATCCACTGAAGTGTCAGACGCCTGCGCAAGAGGCATCAACATGAGGCTCTATAAAAAGTGCGTGGCTGTTGGGGTTGTGTTAAGCCTGGCTGCCGTGTGCCTGGGAGTTGCCCACGAGGCGCAGGGCGCTGACGATACCGTCTCTGGAAAGGGCTCCACGAGCGCAGAAACGGGACTTGGCAATCTCGTTGCTGACGCTGTGCGTCAACTGGCCGATTGTCCGGTGGCGCTGCTTCCCGGCAGCAGTCTGCGGGAGTCCAACATCAAGCTCTCGGATCTGAATGCGCAGAGCGTCGCCGCGGCGCTAGTGGACCCGGACCAGCCTGTCGCGATCGTCTCTCTGACGGGAGCACAGCTGCGGGACGCTCTGGAGCGCTCCGTCTCTCTGGCTCCAAAGCCCAACACCGGCTTCTTACAGATTTCTGGAATCAGCTTCGGCTACAGCTTGAGCGCACCAGCCGGGAAGCGCGTCGCGGACATCCTCCTCGGGCGCAAGGCTGTGAAGGCTGGTGACGACATTCGCGTAGCGATGCCCTCAGAGTTGGCCAAGGGTGGATTTGGCTATTTTCGCGTCTGGGGCAATCTCAAGGCCGTCAACCCCAGTCCCGGAACTGTGGAAGATGCGATTGGCGCTTTTCTTGCTTCCAAACCGGACGCGGCGACTTTTCTTACCGGCGGGCGGATTCGCAGGCTCCCGTGACAACGTTTCTGACTGCATTTGACAGGCGCGGTGAGAATGGGTTGTAGGGGCGCCTGGAAGCCGTTCCTGCTGCTCGTCGCGCTGAGCATTCTGCCAGTCGGTTGCGGCGGCAAGGTTCGGCCCGCTGCTTCGGCGCCGTCACCGACTTTTGAGTACAGCTTTGACGGGCAGCGGGCGCTTCAAGACATCAAGACGCAGTGCGCCTTCGGGCCGCGTGTCCCCGGACAACCCGGCCATGGGCAGTGCGCGAAGTGGATTCAGTCGCAGCTCCAGAAGACCGCCGATGAGGTGACGCTGCAGCGCTTTGAGCAGACGCTCGGCGGCAAGAGTGTCAACTTCACAAACATCATTGCGGTTTATGGAAGGCAGACTCCGCGCTCGTTGGCGCTGTGTGCTCACTGGGATACCCGGCCCTTTGCCGATCAGGAACTGGATGCGGACAAAGCCGCCAAACCCATACCCGGCGCAAACGATGGCGCCTCTGGCGTTGCCGTCTTACTGGAGATGGGCCGGCTGTTCAAGCAGAAGCCGCCGCCGGACGGCGTGGTGATGGTGTTTTTCGACGGAGAGGACTACGGAAAAACGTCTGCGGAGATGTTCATTGGTTCGCGCTATTTCGCAAAGCGCTGGAAGAGTGTCCTGCCGGTCAAACCCTGGCGTGGAATCCTGCTGGATATGGTCGGCGCAGCCGACATCCGCATACCGCGAGAAGCCATGTCAGACTCGGCGGCTCCAGAGTTACTGGATGCTATCTATCAGCGCGCTCGGGACGCAAATCTGTCTCACGTCTTTCCGGACGAAGCTGGAAAACCGATTAATGACGATCACATCCCGTTGATTGAAGCTGGGATTCCCACTGTAGATCTCATCAGCTTTGAGTATGCATGGTGGCACACTCTGGAAGACACGCCGGACAAATGCAGTGCGTCGTCACTGAAAGCGGTGGGGGAGGTCGTTGCCCGGACCGTGTACGACTCTCCGCGCTGAACCAGACGAGAAGCGGAGCTTCAGCGCTCCTGCAAGTTCAGGCGAGCGGTAAAGAGCAGTGCGGCGACGGTCTTTACGTCGTGAATCTGGCCAGCAAGAGCCATCTCCAGCGCGCGCTCAAACGGCATCATCTCCACGCGTACATCCTCGTCCTCATCCTGCTGGCCCTGAGCGCTTCGCAGGTCCCGCGCCAGAAAGAAATGCATGCCCTCTGTGGAGTAACCTGGCGCAAGATAGGAGAAGAACATTCTCTCCAGAGAGCCCGCGGCCAGGTTCGTCTCCTCGGTCAACTCACGCGCCGCGCAGTCGCGAGGGTCCTCACCCTTGTTCAAGGTACCGGCTGGAATCTCAAGAAGCTCTGCTTCCACAGGCGCTCTGTACTGGCGGACAAGCACGATTTGCGCGTCATCAGTAAGCGCGACAATACCGACAGCGCCGTTGTGCTCAATAATCTCCCGCTGAAACGCGCGGCCATCCGGCAGGCGCACGCGGTCCAGCCGAAGGCTAATTACCCTGCCGTCATATATTCGCTCAGACTCTGGACTGCTGCAGATCACCTCTACCCCCAGAACGTTTCCTTGAGCATCTCAGAAGCGCACCGGCCTGCAGCCGCAGCCGCCTGGAAGAACACGGGGTCCTCCGCGTAGCCGCGGCCCATACTGTTCATAGGCACACTGTGGGATTGCAGCAGCGCAATCCCCTCTGATCCATCAAAGCTGCGAATCTCGTGCTTTTCAAACAGTTTCAGTGCTGCCAGTTGTTTGTGAGCTTCCTCCCGGAGAGCATCTTCAAGCAATGGGAGCGCGACTATGGACGCGCTCAGAGCGACTTTCGAGAGCACAGTCAGCGTGTGGTGACTGATAAGGCAGTGGCGAGCTCTGGGGTCCGCTTCGCTCATCCGCACGCACATAATCGCACGGCCGCCAAGCGATCCGGAAGCATTGATGGCTCCACCGGCTTCAAGACCGGAAAAACCAAGCGCTGTGCCTGTTCCGACGTTGCCAGGCCCCTGGCAGACAATGGCAATATCTGCGCTCAGTCTGTGACGCGCAGCCGCAAGGGCGCTGTAAACATTGACAGCTTCACACATGCCTCCAAAGGCCTGACCGCAGGTGACCGTCGCGTCCAGAAGCTGTTCCCTCAGCAGCGTGCGGACGAGGTTGGAAATGCCAATGGGCAGGGCAGCCCCGTCAGTCATAATGTAGGCAACGCGCGCATCGGGTGTACGTGCTTTTATAGCAGCAGCCACCGGAGCAATGTGGCTGTGGAGTTGCGCCGCCACTACCGGCATTCCGCCGAGGTCTGGGAGAGTCTCTGCATCATCCGATGACTGCTCTTCCTCAGTGAGGACAGAGTGCTGCATGGGCGTGTAGCGCAGTTTCACAATGTGCCCTGCCCCTGCTGAAGATACGCTATTTGGCCGGGAGAGATTAGCGACGACAAAGTCATAGCCGCCTGTCCCCAGTCTCAGGGCGGCGGCAGTGGTATTGATCAGGACTTCATCGCCCTCCCGGACTTCTCCACACAGCGAGCGGTACGCTATGGTGGAGCGCACTTCGCCCTCCACGTTCACATCCAGAAGGGTCGTCTCAGCGTCCAGAGTCTGCAGGCGCTGCACTGTCCCGACCTTGGTCTGAAGCATCGCTACGCCTTACCGCTTGCGCGGACCAGAGCCCGGGCATACTGCGCACAGCGCACAAGGTCTGAAACGCTGATAAACTCCTCCGGCGTGTGTATTTTTTCATATCCGACGCCGACAACGGCAGTTGGGAGCCCCTTTGCGTTCAGAATGTTGCAGTCGCTGCCACCTCCGTGCGCCACCAGATCGGACTCCATACCGATGGAGCGGGCTGCGCGAAGCCCGAACTCCATCAATGGATCCGTCGCCGCGTGTTTGTAGCCGAGATACTCCCGTGTTACTTCGACAGTCACCTCGACACCGGTTTCCACAGCCGCATCCTCACAGGCTTTGCGCATCGCCGCCACCTGCTCATCCAGCTTTTTTGTGTCACGGCTTCTGGCCTCGGCGCGAAGCTCACAGCTTTCGGGAATGATGTTGCGCGCGCTGCCTCCCTGAACGATGCCGACGTTGGCCGTTGTCTCCTCGTCAATTCTGCCCAGCTTCATAGCCGCTATAGCTCTGGCGGCAGCCTGGATGGCGCTGGCGCCCTCCTCCGGACAGACTCCCGCGTGAGCCGCGCGTCCGTGGAAGCGAATAACAATGTTATCGTGAGTCGGAGCAGAGGAGACGAGGTGACCCACGGGTTGACCCGAATCGAAAACGAAGCCCAGATCAGAGTTGATGGCGGACATGTCCAGCTCTTTGCTTCCGAGGAGTCCGATTTCCTCACAGATCAGAATCAGAATCTGAATCTGCCCGTGTGCCTCCTGGGATTCAACGACAGACTGCACGCCCTCGATAATCGCGGCAATACCCGCCTTGTCGTCAGCGCCCAGCACAGCGGCGCCTTCCTGTCGGATAATGCCGTCCTCCTGGAGAATGCGGATTCCTTCAGTTGGCTGAACCGTGTCCATGTGTGAGCAGAGCAGGATATCAACGCCGCCCTCACCGCAAGCGGGAAGAGTTGCGATGATATTGCCCACCTCTCCGCCCAGTGCACTGCCCGCGTTGTCCGTTACTACCGAGCAGCCAAGCTGCGTCAGCTTCTCCGCAATGACTCTGGAGACGGCGCCCTCTTTCCGGGAAGGGCTGTTGATTTCGAGCAGGGAGAGAAAAGTATGCAGCAGACGTTCTTGATTAATCATAGCTTCAGCGAGTGATAGTGACTTTCGTCAGCCCGCGCGGACGATCCGGATTGTAGCCTTTGTTAAGTGAGAGATAGTACGCAAACATCTGCGCAGGAATGATGTAGAACATAGGCGTCATAAGCTCGTCTATTTTGTCCGGCATGCGAATCCCGATAGTGGCGCGGCGCAGCGCTTCATCGTTGTTTGAATAGACAACCGTCTCCGCGCGTTTCTGGGACAGCGTCTGGATCATGTGAAGCACACTTGTATAAGCCTTGCCATCAGGCGCGAACAAAAAGCAGGTGAGGCCCTCGTGAACTACGGCAATGGGCCCATGCGCAAAATCCGCCACCGAATAGGGACGCGCTCCAACGTAGCTTGTCTCCTGAATCTTCAGGGCAGCTTCGTGCGCGGTGGCAAGATTGATCCCGCGCGCCATGACGAAACACTCCTCCATGAAGCGATAACGCGGCGCTGTGTCCTGAATGAACTCTTCGCTCTCCATCACAGCGGCCATCGCATCCGGAACTCTTTGCAGCTCTTCCAGGAGACGCTCATTCTCAGCGTATTTCAGCGCAAAGAGATAGCACGCAGCCAGTGTCGCCGTATAAGTCTTGGTTGTAGCCACGCTCTTCTCTTCCCCCGCGTGGCAGCAGATTGTGTGCTCGCTGGCGCTGGCCAGCTCTGAGGAGACGTCGTTGGTGATAGCGACCGTCAACCCTCCCCAGGCGCGCGCCTGTGCGATGTACTCCACTACGTCGGGGGATTGGCCCGACTGCGAAATCCCGATCACCAGGCAGCGGGAGAAGTCGAGGCGGCTGTCGTAAAGAGTCAAGACCGACGGCGCTGCCAGCGCGACTGGAATCCCCATCATTATCTCAAAGAGATATTTGGAAACTGTCGCCGCATGGTCGGAAGTCCCACGCCCAACGATAACAACACAGCTTATGTCCCGAGACTTCACAGTACGGCACAGTGACTCGATATTCTTCTGCTCATCTCGCAGGACCGCCTGAACAGCTTTGGGCTGCTCATGGATCTCATCTATCATTGCAGGCATTTGGATTCCCCCTGTCCCCATGCAAACAACAGCAACGCGACTTTGCACACCGCAGACTCCAGGCTCTGAGGTGTCTTACAAAAAGTATTTCTTATTGTGACTTAATATTATCAAGAACCAGCTTTCCGAGGGGACTGTCCGCCGCAACTCCGCAAATCTCCTCAAAAGCCCTTCTCACCCCTGCTTCCCTGATAAGAGACTGAATCCTGACCGCCGAAGGGTCTCCAGGCTCACAAAACTCTAGCCCAGCCGCAACAGCCTTTGCGACATAGACTGGCTCTACTCCCTGCTCCAGGCAGAACAGCGCCCCGCCCACGAGGCGGTCATCCCGGCCCAGCTTGCGCACAGGATCTGCGCCTACACGGGCAACCGTATCCGCCAGTTTTCGATTGCCAAAGCGCGAAAGCAAATCCTCAATATGCGCCTGATGCTCTTCGGAGTCCAGCCCGTAGCGCTTCACAAGCGCCTGCCCCGTTTCCTCCATAACAGCGCGCGTCAGACTGTGAACCTGCGCATCTTCCATACACTCCCAGATAAACTTGAAGCCTCTGCGGGCGCCAAAATAAGCGCTGGCAGCATGTCCAGCATTGTGCGCATACAGCTTGCTGTCAACGTACGCCTGAAAATTGGCACGCGGCTGAACTCCGACGATGTCCGGAAGCTCACCCCGCAGCGCATCTGCGTCCACCGGCAGCTTCTTGTAAGCCTCAACTCGAATCCCAAGCGGGTCCAGCAGACGCTCTTCACCCGTTCGCACCGGTACCATCCGGCCGACAACCGCCTGCGTGAAGCCGATTCTCTCATCTACCCACTTGGCGGTCGCTCTATCCAGACTGTTCGACACAAGGCTCTTCAACGTCCCAGCAGCGTCCTGCATGTTTTCACAGACGATGATGTTCAGTGTGCCGTCCGGGCGAGCATTTCGCCTGAGCGTCAAGCCCCGGGCAATAGGAGCGGCTATGGAGGACAGAACATTGACGCCAACAGCCGTCGCCGCCACTTCACACGCAACGACCTCCTGTGCGACGGCTTCAATGTCTCTCCCATTAACAGCCCGCACGTTGCGAATGGGAATGGTTTCCTCAGGCTCAGAAGCCACTGTGATTGAATATTGGTGCAGTTCATTCAGTTTTTCGACAATTTCCGGCGCCACGTCAACAAAGACAACCTCCAGTCCGGACTCACTGAAAAGCTGTCCGGTAAAGCCCCGGCCGATATTGCCCGCTCCGAATTGCAGAGCCGTCTTCAACTGTCTGATGTCTTCCTGTTCACCGTGATCCTGCAGATTATACACCGCAAACTCTCAGCGTGGAGCAATCCGAGTTGATAACAGCCGCCCGGTGAAACTCAGAGCAAAACAAAGCGGCTGATCCGGTCAGATCAGCCGCTGCTCAGAAGTGTGTTTGCCGCAACCCGCAGAATCAGGCTTACGCTGCCCTTTCCGTCAGTCGAGTTCTTCGCAAGTCATTCTTGTTGGCGTACATCCGCTCATCGGCAACTGACAGCAGGCTCTTGACGTCACGGCCGTCCTCGCCAAAAGTTGCCGCGCCAAAGCTCGCGCCAAAGTCTATGGACTGCAGTCCCGGAAGAGAGCTGACATACTCTTCCACGGCGCAGGCCAGCCGGTCTATGGTTTCGCGGGCCTGCTCGGCGCCAGTTTCTGGAAGAATAATAACGAACTCGTCTCCTCCGTAGCGAACCACGCTATCGTAATCACGCACTGTGGTAGTAAAAAGGCGCGCCATATCGCGCAGCAGAGCGTCGCCGGCCGGATGTCCAAGGGTGTCATTGACGGCTTTGAAGTGATTCAAATCCACCGCAACAATGGAAAAGGCATGGTTGAGCCGGTTCGCGCGCGCCACCTCGTGCTCTATCTGCGCGCAGAAGAAGCGCAGGTTGAACAGACCGGTCAGCGGGTCTCTGTCGGCGCTCTCTCGCGTTGCCTCATAAATGCTTGCGTGAGCGACAGGCACAGACGCATGCCGCGCCAGCGTATCCAGTAGGTCCAGATCTTCAATGGTGAACTCTTTGTGCCGCCGGTACAGATTCACGGTCCCTAGCACTGTGTTCTGAATGCGAAGAGGAGCGATGGCAGCCCACTCGTAGTCCAGTTCAATCGGAGTTCCGTCTGTGGTCTCCAGAGTATCGCGACTCTGACGGACTATGGTGGACCTTCGTTCAAAAGCGACGTGTCCGGTGCCCGATTGGCCAATGCGCGCTCGAGCTCCCAGAAGCTCGCTGGCCTCATGAGGCCAGGCGGTGACACACGAAATTGTTGATCCGTTTTCATCGTTCAAAAAGATCGCGCAGGCATCGCAGTCCAGAGCTGTGGCGATTTTTGGCGCGACATTCTCAAGACGGCTGCTCAGATCCAGACTTGAGCTGACAAGCTGAGATATCTCCCACAGGGCGACAAACTGCTGGTTCACACGGGAGATGGCCGCCGCCGCCCGCTCTGATGGCGCGGACTCGACCTCGTCACAGCTCTGACTGATCTGCTCCGATATGCGCAGAAACGCGCTGACTATGGCAGGGTCGAAGTGAGCGCCGGACATGATTCTAATGTGCGTCACAGCCTGACTGTGAGTCCAGCCACTGCTGTAAGTGCGCTTGGAGGTGACGGCTCCGTAGACGTCCGCAACCGCCAGGATTCGCGCTCCAAGAGGAATGTCTGTTCCCGATACCCGATCCGGATAGCCCGTGCCGTCCCAACGCTCGTGATGCGAGCGGATGTACTTCTGAACCGGCCACGGGAAAGGAATCCCTTCCAGAATCTGCGCCCCGATGATCGGGTGGTTGTGGATGGCCTGAAATTCTTCCAGAGACGGACGCCCTTTCTGAAGCAGGATGTGCTCCGGCACACCCAGCGTTCCCACGTCCAGCAAAAGCGCAGCCGTACGGATGCCCTGCACCTCATCCGCGCTCAGCCCCATCTCCTGCGCGATCTTCGTAGCAACCAGCTCTACGATGGTCACATGGTCGCTACCGTGACAGTCCCGGGCATCTATGGCTATTGCCAGCGAGCGCAGCGTTTCGCTGTAGAGCCCGTCCCAGTCTCGATTGCCGCTTCCCAGGCGGCGGACTTCACTCTGGGACAGCTGCAGCGCCTGCCCCAGCAAAACCGCACAACCAGTGCCGAGCGCGGCGATGATAGCAGCCGGCAGTTCGAGTTCTCCACTCAGTGAAGTGGCTGCGAGAACCGTAAGCGCTGCGGCTACGGGCGCGAATATCAGACGGATGCAGGCGCGCAGGCGGCTGAGCTTCTCAGGGCCGCGCGCGGTTTGTTGTCTCCCAGAATCCGGCATGGGTGGGTAGTATCCCCTTCACTCTCCTGATGATTTCGCTTTGCGCAAATTTGGAGCGGCAAAGTCTTCGACGGCAACGGAGCAGCGGATGCGTGCTCATCGGTCCAGATGCGTGGCCTGTAGAGGGCGATGCCGATCACAAAACGCGACGGGTGCGTTGTCGGCGGACCACCTGAGTTCTGGACATCTCCGGGCGTCGCGCAGTTAACCGGCCAGACTGCCAGGTCTGCGCTTCAGCGGACAGCGGCAATCCCGGGCTTCTGCCCTCTTGAGACTGGCGCGTCCTCACTCTCATTCATTCCACAACCGGGCGGCCTGGCAGGGATGCCGGGTCGAGGCGACCCGCCCCTGAAGCGGCGGCCACAAGATGAAAAAACCAGCAGCGAGAATGAACTCAGAGCCTACTGCGGTCACTGAGCAGAAAACAGTGACTCAATGACTTTTGCCACGAGAAGCAGTCCGCCAAAGCAGGTAATTTAGCGGGAACGGCCTTGCACGGCGCAACGCGTTGCTGTATGGTAACAGTGCGGGCCTGAGGGGATCCGACAACGATAGACGAAAGACAGAGGCCAGAGGTGCGCAAAAGAGTGCAAACACTGATCGTCGCCGCTCCTGTCGCCGTAGCATTGATGCTGTGGCCGGGAGGAGTGCCGGCAGTCGTAGCCACCACGGCTGTGCTGGCGCTGGCTTACGGCGAATACTGCCAGATGTGCCTCTCCGCCGGTATCCCATGCCGCCTGTGGTGGGGAGTTCTGGCGATAGTATTGTTTGCAGTCTCAGCGCAGGGGCGGACGCCAGTCGACGGGTGGATGCCAGATGCCTGGCTGCTGCTGGGTGCGCTGGTTCTAACGCTGGAGACACTGCGCCGGGAGCGCAAGCCGGTGTTGGCGCTGGGGGCCTCACTGCTCGGAGTGCTCTGGATTGGGGGGATGGGCAGTCTATTCCTGACGGTGCGCTTTTCCCAAATTCGCGAAGCCACCAGTGGCCCTCTGGAGCCCGGAGCATGGGCGGCTCTTGGATTGCTGCTTACGGTGTGGGCACTGGATATTTGCGCGTATCTGGGCGGACGAGCGTTTGGACGTATTCAGATAGCACCGTCAATCAGCCCAAAAAAGACTGTCGAGGGGGCTATCGTCGGCTTTTTTGCCGCGACGGGAGTGGGGCTTCTGGTGGCCCCGTGGATGGGTCTTGGCGTGTGGAGCGGCGCTTCACTTGGAGCGGTTATCGGGCTTGCGGGACAGGCAGGTGATCTTTTTGAGTCGGCGATCAAGCGCGAACTGCAGGTCAAAGACTCAGGCGCAAGCCTGCCCGGGCACGGAGGGTGGCTAGATCGGATTGACAGCCTGTTGTTCGCATGCGCTGTGGCTGCGTGGTGGCTGGCGCGCGGGCCGCGCTAGCTCAGAAAGCGCCCCCTCAGTCCACGCGCTCAAGATCTACGGGGCGCGGTTACCCGAGGAGGCAACCTGGTGTTGGAGTGTTCTTACGGCACGGGCCAGACGCTCGCGATCGAACTCTGTGGCTGCATTCTTCTCGGCTTCGCGGTAGTTGGCCAGAGCCAGTTTTCCATCTTTGTCACAACGCCAGATGATGAAGCCGAGCGTCTCATAAAGCTCAGCAGACTTCGGGTTGTTGCGAATCCCTTCGTTGAGAAACCGCTTGGCCTCCTGCGGCTTCTTCTGGTAGAGTCCCAGCATCCAGCCCCCCGAGGCGTAAGCCTGCGTGAAGTGAGGGTCCAGACTGGTGATCATCCTCATCAGAGGGAGGATGTCCGTATCCTGTGCCCAGTTGGGGTTGTGCTCGACAAACTCATGATGATAGCTGTCCGCTTTCATCCAGAGCAGGTTGGCGAACACGGTGCGAAACTGCCCGGCGAGACTTGCATAAACGGACGATCCACCAGGTGTGAGCTCTCTGTCGCGCGCGGTGTCGCGCGTGATGGAAGCGTCTGAGACAATCGTTAGAGCGCCCAGCGCAAGCAGAGCAATCCAGACGCCTGACTTACGCATTTTGCCCGCCCTTTCTGCGCCCGATCAGACGCACCAGCACTACCGCTCCTGACCAGACTCCACCAAGAACCAGCATTTGAGCTGCGAGTTCCCCGCGCACCTGCGAAGACTCCCATTGATGATGGGCGTGGTGTTCACCTGCCTCATGACACAAACCCGCACAGGGCGACAGAAGAATCGCCGCAGCAGCGAGAAATCGATAAAGGCGCGCGCGGATCGTCATATCTCTCTCCGTGAAAAGACAGCGCTGGAGACCGCCAGTACGAAGCCTGTGTACACCACTGCGTAAGCCGCAACAAGGGCCAGATAGCTCGACGGGATTGCGATGTTGTGAATGAGTGCGTCCTTGAAACTGAAGCTGTCAAGATTCGGCAGAAGATAATAGACCGCCTGGAGGACCTGAGTCGCCACCGGTACGTGAGAGTTTTCGATGGCTGCGTGCAGGTATCCGATCTTCATCTGCCCGAGAATGAACACAAAAAGACTCAACGTCGCGCTAACCATAGGAGACACGAGCAAGCTGAAGAACATGCCCACTGCCGCCAGCAAGCAGACCTCCAGAAAGACATATCCCATCCCCAGCGCCACAGCCGTGTCGAATTGATGCTCGTAAACGGCCAGAATGCCGAGAAAGACCAGTCCTATAAGCCCCATGCAGAGCAGGCTGGTGAGGCAGATTCCCAGATACTTCCCCAAAATATAGTCACTGCGCCGAACCGCGCGCGAAAGAGTCGGATAGGCGGTGCGGCTCTGGAGCTCCGCAGGAATACTCCCAACAGAGACGGCTATAGCCAGAATACCGCCCGAGAACAGAATGGCAGCCAGGGACAGGTCTTTGAGAATCTTGACCTGAACGCCCATATCGAAAAACGACAACAGGGTCGTGGAGGCGATGGCGGCAATGGTGAGAATCAGGATCACCTGCAGAAGCTGTTTGCGCAGATTCTCCTTGAAGGTCACCTTACCGATTGTCCAGATTTGTCTAAGATGCACTTGCTTACAGTCCTCCAGGCGTTTTCACGCAGCCAGACGCAGAAACGCTTCTTCCAGAGTCTCCGATCCGGATGAAACAGAAAGCAGTTGCGCGCCCGCCCGCTCCAGCACTCCTATGACTGGGTAGATCTGTTCCGCTGAACATTCAATCGTCGTCTGGAAGGGCTCGTCTATCTCAATTCCAAGGGTTTGCAGGTCCTCAATGATTGACGCGGTCAACGACGAGGTCACTATTCTGACGGCGGTTTCGGGCTGCTTGACTTCGCTCGGTTTCCCGCAGGCGACAACCCGGCCTTTGTTCAGAACCGTGATCTGATCACACAGCGTGTCAATCTCCGAGAGAACGTGAGAGCTGAGGAAGACCGTGCGCCCTTCAGAGCGCATGCGCGCTATGATCTGCCGCATTTCGTGCCGTCCGAGTGGGTCCAGTCCCGAGGTTGGCTCATCCAGAATCAGCAGGCGCGGACGGCCAAGCAAGGCTTGCGCAATCCCGACGCGCTGCTGGTTTCCTTTGGACAGGCGACTGAGTGGAAGGTTGCGATTCTGAGATAAATGGGTGATTTCAAGAACTGAGTCAATCTGATCGTCGCGCTCGGAAGGCCGCAGGCCGAGCAGATCGGCATGCATTCGCAGAACCTCCTGCGGAGACATGAACGCGGGGAAATATGGCTGTTCCGGCAGATAGCCAACGTGCCTGCGCGTTGTGTGCTCGCTGCACGGTTCGTCAAAAATGCGCAACTCGCCACCCGTCGGGCGCAGAAAGCCGAGAAGCATCTTGATCGTGGTGGTTTTCCCCGCTCCGTTCGCGCCGAGAAAACCAAAAACAACGCCCTGCGGAACGTCCAGATTCAGACTGTCCACAGCCTTGCGGCTCTGATTGCGCGGGAGCCTGTAAACCCGGGTAACATTTCTGCACTCAATCGCCAGGGGCAGATTGTTGGAGGATGTGTGCACTGAATCGGTCATGCATTGCGCCTCTTATTTCACAGATGAAAGCGTCGAAGATAAGAACTCCACTTCCATTATTGGCGCAATGAAGAAACAGGATTAGAGAATTTCAGTGCGCAGCGCGCCGCGCGACACCGGCTGGGCGATGGTCTGGCCAAGGCTGGCGGCTTGGGTAAGAATGCACCAGATACCGAGCTCCAGGCGGATACTTCAAATGGCGTCCACAGGTACACGCGTGTGGATGAGGGCGAACAAGAAGGCTTGACATATGCTGAGTCGTTGCAACGTTGTGCTGCTGATATTTGCGATTTGCCTTGCGTGCGCTGAGGCGCGCGCGGACATCACTGCCGGCGTCAAGGAGACCGTGCTTGACAATGGGTTGACGATATTGACCAAAGAGGTGCGCGTGGCGCCAGTTGTCAGCGTCAATGTGTTCTACCGCGTGGGCTCCCGCAACGAGCACACGGGCATCACCGGAATCTCTCATCTGCTGGAGCATATGATGTTCAAGGGGTCACAGCACTTTCCTCAGGGCAGATTTGAGCAGCTCATACACGATCGGGGCGGTATCAACAACGCTGCAACAACGACTGACTACACATACTACTGGGAACTGCTGCAGAGTGATTACCTTGATCTGGCTCTGAGGCTGGAGGCCGACCGCATGCGCGGCGCTCTTTTCAACGCCAGAGACCTGGTCTCAGAAATGCCTGTCGTGCGCTCGGAAATGGAAGGAAGAGAGAACAGTCCCGACACGCTGCTGTGGCAGTTGGTGGATTCTACGGCCTTCCAGGCTCATCCGTACCAGTGGCCGATCATTGGGTGGCGATCAGACGTTGAGGCCATCACGCGTGATCAGATTTACGCCTACTATCAGAAGTACTACGCGCCCAACAACGCCACTGTTGTCCTGGTCGGAGATTTTGACACTGCCAGTGCAGTAGC
Organism: Armatimonadota bacterium; assembly: GCA_020846715.1. Taxonomy (GTDB): domain Bacteria; phylum Armatimonadota; class UBA5829; order DSUL01; family DSUL01; genus JADLDK01. The sequence continues at coordinate 40,041 of JADLDK010000029.1, forward strand.
TCTTGTCAAGAAGTATTTCGGCGCCCTGAAACCGCTGCCGAAGCCACCTTCCGTCCACACGCAGGAACCGGTGCAGCGCGGAGAACGTACCGCCGATCTCAGCACTGCCGGGAGCGCCCAACGCGTGCTGCTGAGCTGGAAGATTCCCTCTGAAAAGGATCCGGATATCGTCGCCCTGGACGTGCTCGAACAGATACTCTCTGGCGGGCGATCCAGCCGGATTTACCAGGCGCTGGTGGAAAGCGGCATCGCGACAGATGCTTTCGCGTACTCGGCTACCAGGATTGACCCGTCTTTGTTCTACGCTGGCGCGACGGCTCAGGCCAACAGAACAAACGCAGAGATGGAAAAAGCGCTGATGGCAGAGATCCAGCGGGTGCAGAGCACCCCGCCAGAAGCCGAAGAACTCCAGCGCGCCAAGCGCCAGATCGAAGCTGCCTTTGTGTTTTCCAATGACGACGTCCGCAGCCAGGCGCAGCTTCTGGGGCGCTATCAGATGGTTTCCAACTGGCGGAGGCTTTCGGACTATCTCCCGTCCCTGGCCCGAGTGACGCCTGCCGATGTGCAGCGCGTCGCAAAGAAGTATCTGATCCCAAGCACGCGAACAGCCGGTTATTTCACTCCCGAAGGACCTCCAGTTGCCGAAAGACCAGCGCCTGGCTCACCAGGTGGCCCCGCAAACTACCGGACGGGCGATCGTCCGCCGCTAGTACCGGTCTCCAACCAGAAACGCACAGGCGCCGCGATTGCCCAACAGCAAAAACAAAAGACGAAACCGCCAACTTCGGCCAACTCCGCCACAAACGCTGCACCTGTGCCGGATAGATCTCCGCGCAGAGCGATCAAACCTGTGCGCTACACTCTGGGCAACGGTGTTGTTCTCATTGTACTGAACAATCCCGCGAACTCCAGCGTGAGCATCAGTGGCAGTCTGAACGCCGGTGGATGGCTGGAGGGGCCAGGCGAGAAGAACGTGTCGGACGTCACTGCGGATATGCTGAGCCGGGGAACTGCCACGCGCACCAGCCTGCAGTTCGCCAGCGCAGTGGAGGACATGGGTGCGGCTCTGTCTATCTCTTCAGAAGTCGAAAGCACGCGTATCACCGGGCGGTGCCTGTCTCGCGATTTTGAGAAGTGGACGGCGCTTCTTGCGGATGCTCTGCGCAATCCTGTCTTTCCAGAGCAAGACCTGGAGAGGCTGAAGGCACAGGATGTGTCGTTTCTTCAGCAGCAAAAGGAGTCCCCAGCGGCGCTGGCAGAGCGCGAGTTCATGAACCGGCTTTACCCTGAGGGACACCCTTACCACCCCGGTGACATTGATAAGGACATTCAGAGCTACAAGACCATAACCGCACAGGACTTGAAGAGATTTCACAACCGCTACTACGGTCCGAAGGGAATGATTCTGACGGTTGTCGGCGATGTGACGCCGGAACAGGTGAAGGCTGTTGTGGAACAACAGCTTGGCGGCTGGCCAGCTCAGGATGGCTACCGCCAGACTCAGATACCAGATGTGCCTGCAAGGAACAGCTCCTTCGACTACATCCGCGTGCCAGACAAGAGCCAGACAAACGCCGTCTACGGCTGGCCGGGCGGGTTGAAGCGTTCGGACAAAACTTACTACGCCGCCGTTGTGATGAATGAAATACTGGGCGGCGGAAGCGTGCTGACGAGCCGGCTCGGGCAGTCCATCCGTGGCAAAATGGGGCTGGTCTATGACGTGGGCACGGGTTTTCAGGCGACGCTGGGCGAAGGTCCATGGGAAGCGACCCTCGGAGCAAATCCGGCCAATGCGGAAAAAGCCGTGCGCGAGTTGATTCGCGGGGTCGATCTGATGAAGTCGAAAGGGCCTACGCAGGAAGAAGTGAGAGTGGCGAAGCAGTACATTGTCGGAGTTCTCTCACTCAGGCTGGCGACGAACGCCGGAGTCGCCGGCTTTCTGCTCTCGTCAGAGTTCTACAATCTCGGCCTGGACTATCTGAACACATTTCGCGATTTGTACGGGTCGGTCACGGCGGCACAGGTCACAGAGGCGGCGCGAAAGTATCTGCATCCAGAGTCGGCCACTCTTGTTGTCGCGGGACCGGCAGAGTCATTTCCAGATGTCACCAAAATCTCACAATAGCAGCAGCCAGAGTCAGAAATGTCTCCAGCCTCACGCAGCGCACATTTACACACAGCGGCTGGAGGCAATTCTTGCGCGGATGGTCGCGGAGCTGCGCCTGGACGGGGCCGAAGTGTTCCTCCTCGATGAAGAAGGCACAGCCCTCAAAGCGCGCGCTTGTGTGGACGCGAACGGCCGAGCCTGTCAGCTTCCCGCTGAGGCGGTAAACTTCAAGCGCGCAGGACGCATTGGACGTATGCTCTCGGGCAAAGTCACCTCTATGACGCGGTCGCCAAGCGCGCCGCCGGACGAGTACAACCCGGATGCCGCAGCGCCGGTACAAATTGACGGGCGGATCATGGGGCTGGTAGCAGTCAGCAAAGGAAGCCAGACACCGCGCGATTTGCCACAAGAGGCGATGGCGAGCTTTGCGGAAGAGATCGGGTTTATTGTTGACTCCGCCGAGACCGAAGCCCGGATGGCCATCGAAGCTCATCACGAACACACGCTGTCCGAAGTGTCCAAAGCGATCTCCTCAGCATTGGACCCGAACAGAATTCTGGAGATGGTCTCGCAGCTTATGGCGGAAGGCATCGGGGCCAGGAAATCGGCTGTTTATGTCTGGGAGCGAGACTTGCGACAGCTTCGAAGACGCGCTTCTCATGGCACGCTAAAGCGTACGAACAGGAAGCATGCGGTCATCTCGTTTGCGGAAGACCAGTCTCTGGTGGCAACGCTGGCCAACAACGAAGCCGTCCTCTTAGGCCAGCGCCAGAGGTCAGCGCTGGGCCAGAACCTGCTGGAGAGCGTGGACGCCACAAACGCCATAGCGGTACCCCTGATGAGCAAGGGACGCCTGGTAGCGGTGGCGGTTGTAAGCTGTCCCGAGACGCACACGGGATTTCCGGCGGACAACATAAGCCTGCTGATGGCTATTGCCGCACAGGCGGCTGTGTCCATCGAAAACGCAACGCTGTATGAAGCGCAGAACCGCGCCGTTACGGAGCTTGCGGCGTTGTATGCGGTGTCCCAGGCGCTGGCCGCATCACTCAACCTGAATGACGGACTCCAAATTGTGGCCGAAAGCATCTCGGCGGTGACGGGTGTCAGCAGATGTGGCGTTTTCCTGATTGAGCAGGGACGGGCGCACGGACATCTGATTATCGGAGTCGCAGACGCCGAGAAGGAGCGCTTCAAACGGCTGAGTCTGGGCCTGTCTGAGCGTGAGACCGCTATGATGCAGGCCATAAAGGAGGGGCGACCCACTATTGTAGAGGGGCGCGCTACTCTTAGAGACGGCTACATGGCGGCGCACTGGCGTGTGAAGCGCATGCTGGTGGTTCCACTGATCTTTGAAGGCCGCACGGTTGGACTGGCGGCGGCGGATGAACCCGGCCATGCAGCCACTTTCAGCGTAAACACTGTCAAGGTGGCGGCGGCGATCGGCGAGCAGGCGGCGATCGCGATACAGAATGCCCGCCTTTACGAGCAGACCCGTCAGCACGCAGAGGAGCTTCAACTTCTCTGGGAGCTCGGGCAGGCGCTGGGCGGAGAACTGGGACTCCCGGAGATGCTCGACACCCTCACTGATCATCTCAAGCGCCTGCCGAAGGTGACCGCCGTGTCCATTATTATCCGGCACTGGGATGGCTCGCTGCTGATTGCGCGCGAGGATGGGGAAAAGACAAGCTACCGCAACGAGCGCGCGCTGACTGACCCGTGCGACGTTCAGGCTCTGCCAGCGCTTCAGGGGCAGGGCGCGCAGGTCATTCGCAACGTGCGCAGGCACGCAAGTTGCCTGCATCCGGAGCTGCGTTCGACTGAGTCTTCCGCTCACTCCATCCTGGCCATGCCGCTGGTGCAGGAAAACAAGACTATTGGCCTGATTAACGTCATCTCCTCAGAAGACAGAGACTTTGCGACAGGGGAGATGCGTCTGATTGGCAGCGTAGCGTCTGTGGCATCAGCGGCCATCGTCCGCGGACAGGTCTATGAACGTGAGCGGCGCATAGCAGAAACGTTTCAGCGCAGTCTATTACCCGAAGTCCGAGATCAGTACGACGATTACGAGATCGCGCAGCACTACGCGGCGGCGCTGGATGAGGCGCGTGTGGGAGGGGACTTCTACGACGTCTTTGAAATGCACAACGGCAAAATTGCCTTTGTCATAGGAGACGTGAGCGGAAAAGGGCTCGACGCCGCCATTCACACAGCGACAGCCAAGTATCTGGTTCGCGCCTTTGCCTTTGAAGAGGAAGACCCCAGCAAGGTGCTTTGTCGCGCAAATGACGCCCTGTGTTTCTATGTGCCGGTGTCGATGTTTGTCACTTTGTTCCTCGCTGTGCTAGACACGGAAAGTGGCATCGTGTACTATGCCAACGCCGGCCATGAACTGCCGCTGTTGTGGAGCGCCGAAGATTCGCGTTTTCGAAGCCTCGCGTGTACGGGACGGGCTCTGGGATTCCTCGCTGGCTGTGACTACCTCACCGAACAAGCAACCATGAAGCCTGGTGATGTGTTCATAATGTACACGGATGGTGTGACGGAAGCGCGCCGGGACGGGAAGTTTCTGGATTCCTCCGGAGTGCGTGACGCAGCCGCGCCGCTTGTGGGATCCAGCGCCAGCCGGATTGCCGAAGCAATTGAGAGCACGGTAAGGAACTTTGCCGGGGGGCGACTGCGCGATGATATTGCACTCTTGGTAGTGAAAAGACAGGGCTGATTTGTGACGTGGTACAATCCGCAGTAGACATCTGGACAGTCGCCGACGCGAAAGACGAGCTTGCCATAAGAGGCGAGATTGACTTTCACTCTTCGGAAGACCTGAGGAAAGCCATCTGGCGCCATTTTGAAGCAGGCAGGAAAAACCTGCGGCTGATGCTCGAAGGGGTGGACTTCATCGACTCAACTGGTTTGTCCGTCCTTCTTGACGCCGTGAAAATGGCGCGCGCCCGTGGCGGTGGCATCACTCTGGTGCGCCCGACGCGCCAGCTTCTGCGGGTGCTGTCTGTCTCGGGCTTCGCCCCATTTTTCGGCTTGGACCTGCACGATGGGCACAGCAGGGAAGATCAGGCGCAGGAGCCCGCAGAGGACGAGGGGCTACAGACTGAGACTTTTGAGGCAGAGGCGCGTCCGGAGAATATTGGCAATCTTCGCCAGTGCGTTATCGGCTTTGCGAAAAAGCTTCCCTTCACGAAGCAGGAGCTGGACGACATCAAGCTGGCGGTCGGGGAGGCTACCACCAACGCGCTTCGCTACGGCTGCCCGACCGGCCGCGAGATTGTGCGCATCACGTGTACGCGCAAGGGGCGAAGGTTCAGTGTTCAGGTCAGCGACCCCGGCCCTGGGTTTGACCCGGACAAAGTGCCGCCAGTGACCGGAGATGAACTCACCGAAGGCGGCAGAGGCATCTATTTTATGCGCTGTCTGATGGACGAGGTGAACTTCACATTCACAGGTGGGGGAACCACCGTTGAGCTCGTGAAGTGCATCCCCGAGCGCACCGCCGAGACTCCTCATGACCTTGCCGCCGCGACCAACTGACTAACTCGCTCAAACGCGGCCGGACCGACAGCCCTTTGCTGAATGAAGTGACTGAGAGCTTCTAGGGAACGGAACGATCGACCGGGAAATCCGCAGAAGGCGTCCAGGCGCTGTCCAGGATCTCATCCATCTCTTTGATTACTTCGGGATACTGCTCCGCTAGGTTTTTCTTCTCCCCCAGGTCTCTGCTCAGGTCGTAGAGCTCCGTGGGTTTGCCAGGAGCCAGACGCACGGCCTTCCAGTCGCCTTTGCGCGCCGCCTGCTGGAATCCTTTCTCATGAAACTCCCAGTAGAGATAGTCATGCTGTTTCTGGGGCTTGCCCAGAAGCGCCGGCGCCATGGACAGGCCGTCGATATTCTCAGGACACTTCGCTCCGGCGAGCTCGGCAGCCGTCGGGAGAAAGTCCCAGAACGCCCAGACCTGATCACTCACTTGACCTGGCGCGATCTTACCAGGCCACCGGACGGCCATGGGAACCCGGATACCGCCTTCGTACTGATCCCGTTTGATGCCGCGCAGGGGACCGCTGCTCTGGAAAAACTCCGCATGCCCTCCCCCCTCACGGTGCGGCCCGTTGTCCGATGTGAAGAAAACAACCGTGTTGTCGTCCAGTCCTTCGGCTTTAAGCAGATCCAGCAGCTTTCCGATGTCGCGATCCATGCGCGTGATCATGGCCGCCTTGTTTTTCTCCGGTTGCGGCCAGGGCTTGTCGGAATAAGGCTCATCGGAAGGCACTTCCATGCCGTTTCCAGTTTCGCCGGTCTTTTCGTTGTTCGCATGCGGGATAGTGTAGGCCAGATACAAAAAGAATGGTTTCTCCTTATGCTGCCTTACCCATTGCAGCGCTTCCTGTGTGAAGAGATCGTGTGAGTAGCTGCCTGGAGCAAGTTCGACCTCCTCATCGTTTCGCCAGAGCGTCTTCGGGTAGTAGTTGTGGGCCAGCGTCTGATTCCGGTAGCCATAGAAATAGTCAAAGCCCTGCTTCCGGGGAGTGCCTTCACCTTCAAGGCCTAGTCCCCACTTGCCGATCAAGGCGGTGGAATAGCCAGTCTCCTGCAGGACTTTCGCAACCGTGGTGTCTTTGGCGCCCAGCATAGCGCCCTTGTTGCCCCGGATAACCGTGTGCCCGGTATGATAGCCAGTCATCAGTGCGCATCGGGACGGAGCGCAGATTGTCGCCCCGGAATAGGCTTGCGTAAAGCGCACACCCTCAGCAGCCATTCGATCGATACTGGGCGTGAGTATCATCTGCTGTCCGTAGCAGCCAACATCACCGTAGCCAAGGTCGTCCGCGAGGATGAAGATAATGTTGGGCTTCCGTGCCATCTCAGCAGCATTGGCGCGAGCTGCTGCGGCCGTTAGAGGGATGGTCAGCGCTGACACGGCGCAAAGCATAGTCGGTACATTCATAAGCTCAATTCCCGAGTGGGTCGTTTCGCCCTATCATAGCCCAACACCTGGAGCCAAGTCCAGAACAGATGAGCCAAAGCGCGCCTCCTTCCAATATAGAGATCAGAAAGACTGCGCAACTGGTACGGGTGAGGGAATATTGTGGTTACGCAAGGCAATAGACGTTCAGTCTCTTCAGGATTGCGCCAGATAATGATATACTCTGTAAAGGACCGGGCGCACACGCCTGCGACAGGTAGTCCGCGCTGCCATAGGCGCCTGCAAATAGCTCTTATTTCGCTACTGTCCGCCAGTGGTGATTACAGCTTGAGCTGCGACCGGTGGTAGAGCTACACACCGGTAGACGCTGTGCGGCCCGCAGATTTCAGGGGCTAAGGAAAGCAGGACTCGGAAGTTGGGGCTTCCAAACTTCTTTTGGGCTAATGTCTGGAGCGGGGGTTGGGTTTCTGTCCTGACCACCCTTCTGGACATTGCGGTTATTGCCTTTGCGCTTTACAAGCTGATTATGCTCGTGAAGGGCACGCGGGCATGGCAGATTCTGTGGGGGCTGGGCATTTTCTTTGCGCTGATTTTCATCAGTGAAAAGCTGCAGTTGCACACGCTCAACTGGGTTCTGCAGAAAATCGTCCCTCTGGGCCCTGTGGCTATCGTCATCCTCTTTTACCCTGAGCTACGCCATGCGCTGGAAGAGATGGGCCGTATCGGCTTCTGGGGACGTGGATTCAGCTTTCTGGGCAGGGAAGACCTGGCGGTGGTGATTGAGGAAGTTGTCAAATGCGCCACGCGCCTGTCCAGGGGAAAAATCGGGGCGCTTATCGTCATTGAGCGCGAGACGGGACTGGACAACATTGTACAGACTGGCACCCGTCTGGATGCAATAGTATCCTCAGAGCTGCTTTCCACCATTTTCTATCCAGGGAGTCCTCTTCACGACGGCGCGGCTGTGCTGCGCTCGAACCGCATTATCGCCGTCAGTTGCACCTTGCCGCTTTCCGACAGCCCGCACGTGTCCGCAATGATTCACACCCGGCACAAGGCCGCTATGGGAGTCACGGAGCAGTCAGACGCCGTAGTAGTGGTTGTGAGTGAAGAAACCGGGACGATTTCTCTGGCGCTGGAGGGGCGGCTGGATAGAGGGCTTGACGGTGACTCCCTGCGGGAGCGCCTACAGGAGCTGCTGTCGCCTCCTGGATCCGACAATACCGGGCCGAGCCGCATTTTGCGCTGGAAAAGCTTCCCAGGCAACAATATCGAGAAGAGCGGCAAGGAGCAAGCCAGCGCCTCCTCAGCCCAGTCAAAAGCGCCGTAAGAAAGCTGTGGTGAAACCCTTCTAGTGTTCCGTCAGAATGCTGTCTACAAGATTGCAGCCATCGTCATAGCTATCGCTCTCACCGTCTATGTGTACGGAGAGCGTAACCCACCGACTATCCGCACTTTGCAGATTCCGCTGGAGACCAGAAAGCTTCCTGCAAATGTCGGCGTCAAGTCAGTCCCGGAAAACGTTCGCGTGCAGGTGGATGGCCCGAAAGACTCGGTCATGCGTGTGACGGCAGGGATGATCCGGGCCTATGTTTCTCTGGACGGACTCAGCCCCGGAGACCACAGGTTGCTTGTGCGCCTCGATCCCGCCAACAGCCTCCCGCCTGACATTCACGCTTCCGCCGCAGATGCCACGGTTCCGGTAAGCTTGCAGTCGCTGGAGCGTCAGACACGGCCTGTTGAGCCGGTTTTTCTAAGGCCGCCACCTCCCGGGTTTACCTACGGCTTACCGGCCGTCAAACCTTCCGTGGCTTATGTAGGCGGCCCGACTCAAGACGTGGAGCGCGTTTCCCAACTTCAGGTTGTGGTAGATGCTGTGCCCACGCCGAATAAGACGATAAGTGGTAGCTTCCCGATCCGGGCTGTGGATTCCAATTCACTTGAAGTGGATGATGTGACCGTCAAACCGGGGACCGCGACAGTGCAGGTACAAATTCAGGGCATGCCTGCACAAAAAGAGATATTTGTAAGTCCCAACGTGAAGGGCGTTCCGGCGCCTGGTTTTCAGGTCAAGAGTATCAGTGTCGTACCTCAGTCTGTCACGGTCACCGGCGGCCCTGACAGTATCGGCAAGCTCAACTTCGTCACGACGGATGAAGTGGACATCTCGGGAGCAACAACCGATGTAGTGAGAAGTGTGCAGATGCTGCTGCCGGATGGCGTCACGGCGCAGGGATCGCGCAGAGTGCGAGTTGATGTTAATGTGGAGGCACGCCCGCAGTAGTGGGCCAGACAACAGACAGGCAGGCGATGCGTAACTATTTTGGCACAGATGGAATCCGCGGCGTTGCGAACAGAGAGTTGACGGCGGATCTGGCATTGAGAATTGGCGCTGCGGCAGCCAAGGTCCTCCTGAACCGCCCTCACGGCGTCAGCGTACTCATTGGGCGGGACCCGCGTATTTCGGGTGACATGCTGGAGAGCGCGCTCGCGGCGGGGTTCGCGTCGCGAGGAGCGGATGTCATACTCGTTGGCGTCATTCCAACGCCGGGCGTGGCGGTGCTGGTGCGCGAAGCCGATGTTGACGTCGGCTGTGTCATCTCTGCCTCCCACAACCCTGTAGAATACAACGGGATCAAGTTTTTCGGGCAAGACGGGGAAAAGCTCGCAGATGAGACAGAGAGCGAAATCGAGTCTCACCTGAATGACCCGGTGAATCAGGCACTGCCGGTTGGGGAAAACATCGGTCGCTTTCTGCGCCAGCCTCAGCGAGTCGAGCGCTATGTCTACGCCGTCAAGCAGACAGCCCGCCGCAGACTGAATGGCCTGAAGCTGGTGATGGATGGGGCGAACGGCGCCGCCTTCGATCTTGCGCCGCGAATATTTCGCGAACTCGGAGCAGAGGTTGTCACCATCGGGTGCGATCCGGACGGCGCGAACATCAACGCGGGGCTTGGTTCTACGCATCCGGAGCGCATGCTTGAGATGGTGCAGCGGGAGGGCGCCGACGCCGGACTGGCCTTCGACGGAGACGCCGACCGCGTGCTCATGGCTTCTGAGGACGGAAAACTCGTGGATGGTGACAAGATTATGGCCATCTGCGGGATAGACATGGACCGCCGGGGTGTCTTGCCCGGCCGGCGCGTCATCGCTACAGTGATGAGCAATGTGGGACTGGAAGTGGCGCTCCAGCGGCACGGAATTCTGCTGGACAGGGTGGAGGAAGTCGGTGACCGCTACGTCGCTGAAAGGATGAGAGCTACAGGCGCGCGCATTGGTGGAGAAAAATCCGGCCACATTATACTGTCGGAATACACGACCACTGGAGATGGAATGGTGACGGCGCTCCAGGTGCTGGGAGCTATGCAGGACGCTGACAGGCGCTTGTCTGAGCTGGCAAACGAGGTAGAGGAATATCCACAGGTTCTGGACGGTGTGCGGGTGCGAGACAAGAGCCGCTGGAAAGAGAATCCGGCCATCAGCAGCGCCATTGATGAAGCGTCAAACGCGCTGCGGGGGCGTGGCCGCCTTCACGTCAGAGCCTCTGGAACCGAACCTCTCATACGAGTGATGGCGGAGGGACCGGTCGAAGCGGAGCTGAAAGAGCTGGTTGGAGGAGTCTGCTCGGCGATCCGCGAGACCATCGGCGCAGAGAATTAGCGTACCGCACAGCAGGGAAGACGCGTCGGCGTCTGTCTGTTCGCCTCCTGCCGACGGTAAGTCTGCCACCCTTCGCATCAGGACTGTACTACAGGTCCCGACAAAAACCTCTGCAATTTACTGGGAATTCGTGTTATTATGAATTGTGTGAAAGTGCCAAGCCCGCTGGCCTTCATCTGCTGACTTCGGGCAAGCGCTAGTACACTTTCACGCAAGATTTTCATTAGAGTCATATCAGGGTAGCTTCCTGCCCTTCCTGCTTCGGCCACTCAGCGTCATTTGTCCAGAAGCTGATTTTTGTGACATTTCGAGTCCGGCGCCCACGCGAGTCTTCTGCTGTAGTGGATGACCGTGCGGACAGATTTGTCCCAGGAGATCGGCATGCATCTGGCTTTTGCAACTGGCGCAGAATGACGCGCTGGACTGAAGCGCCTCTCACAACAAGGAAGCTCATCCGTCCGCCTGTTTCAGTCTTCGGGGCGCGTCCTCGGCGACGCTTTGCGACCGCGCATTGAGCCTGAAGGCACTTTGTACGGAATGAAACAGGAAGGCGAGCCAATCCCCGCGCCTGTTCAGGCGCCGTAACGCTGGGAAGACCGCGCGAGCAGCTCTCGTGCCCAGGCCACTCTCCAGCGCTAGACCGTGTTGAGAAGGTAGTATTATTGTGAGTCACTTGAGCGCTATTGGGCTGCCAGTTGGCAGCCAGGACGAATTTCGGCAACTGACGTACCAGGCCTACAAGAACGGCCGGCCCGTGGAGTCACCTTCGGGTGGATATGTGACGTGGAGCCCGTCCCCCGGTGTCCAACTCTGGGTTGAGCTGAACACTGAGCGCGCTATTGTTGGGTGCAATCCGCATTTCTGCGGCTCCGGGAGCATTCGAGTGGGCGTCGCCCAGCATTATACGGGGTACGCAACACCGCTTGAAGGCCGCATATACGGCTGGGTGGAGCCGATAGAAGGATACGTGGATATCGGGCTGTACCCGGTCGTCATCGATTTTCCAGACTGGGACGTGTCAAAGGACCGCCTTCCCGTTGGCGAGGTGGCGAACATTCAGGTCTCGGCATTCGCGCACGAGCTCTACTGCTATCCTAACGACGGCGCTTTTGAGATGGCGCAGACTCAAGATCTGAAGTGGGCGCCCGAGTCGTTTGTTCTCAGCGGCGGATGTGACAGCTCCGAATCAGACGGCGCGCCTCCGGTTCCCGAGGCGATCTTCGCCGGGCACGTGCAGACGTCAGAGCTCCGGCGCAACAAAGCCACTCGCGAAGTCTTCCGCTATCTGACTGTCAAGACGCTGGGGGGTATTTATGACGTTGTAGCGGATCCGTCCGTCGTCCAGGGTGAACCCATTGAAGGCGGCGTTGTGCAGGGATCGTTCTGGTTGAGCGGTCGCCTGGCGCGGGAGGAAGCGAAGTCCGCAAGCGCCAGCCCACTGCTGGAGCGACTGCGAAAATGCGTGGGCGGTTGAGGCGCGCTAACCCGAGTTTCGATAACAGCCCGCGCACTTACTTGAAACTCGGCAGAATAATGCCCCGCATGATGATGTTCTGACAGAAAACGAAGATCAACAGAGTCGGGATGGCTGCTATAGCCAGCGCCGCCATCACCACATACTGCGGTGACAGAAGCTGGAGCTCATACAGCCACACCATAATCGTCCACATCTTCGGATCCTGGCACACCAGGAACGCAAACATGAAATTGCCGTAAGCTACGGTGAAGCTGGACAGCGCGATGACCGCCAGGACAGGCTTTGAGAGCGGCACAGTGATCTGCCAGAACATCCGCCCTTCGCTTGCCCCGTCTATAATCCCCGCCTCGTAGAGCTCTCTGGGCAGACTGTCGAAGAATCCTTTCAGCAGGAAGATGCTGTACCCACTCGCCACTCCGGGCAGAATCAGCGCTGCAAAGGTGTTGAGCAAATTCAGATTCTTCAACAGTAGAAACGATGGGATCATCGCGACTTCCGCTGGGAACGCCATGGTCGCCAGGAGAAACAGAAGCACCCGGTGTCCGTAGCGCAGGTTGTAGCGGCTGAGTGAGTAAGCGCACAGCGGATTGACAATCAGGTGCGTGGTAATGGCCAGAAATACATAGAAAAAGGTATTGAACACGGCCCGGCCGTGGCGTCCAATATAGTCCCAGACCATCTGAAAGTTCGCCAGAGCGAAATACTTGCGCAAGGCAGCGGAATTGTTGAGCGTGTAGCTCCAGTCCTCAAGCTGAAAAGGCGGCACGGCCTCCGCTATTGAGTTGTAGTTGAGGCCGTACGCCCTGTTCAGCGCTTTCACAGACGAAAACTTCTTTTGAAGCCATGCCCTGTAGCGGTTTTCCGATCCGTCCGGATGGAGCGAACCGATGGGCGCCGGACCCGCAATGAAGTCCATCCAGTCTGTTAGAATCTGCCCTTCACTCGGTAGCTCACCTGGGAGCGGCACGGTGTCAAATGAGGAATACGGCCGCTGGTGAGCGATTTGAAGCTGCTGAAGGCCAGTGTAACGGGTCTTGAGAAACGCTCTCCAGGCTGGGGCAGCGGAGGCGTCTACGCGCATGAAGCGAAACGGAAGCTGTGTCCGTACGAACTTCTCCCAATCTGCGCGCTCAGCGGGCGTAGCCGGCATGGCTTCGGGCAGGTGAATCTCACTGAAGTAGCCGTACTGTGTGCCCCACGCCTTGTTCAGCGCGTGGATGTCGTCCTCATACTGGTCCTGACTCAGAAACTCTTGAAAGATCGGATCTACGCGCACGACCAGTTTGAAGCGCTGCGGAGCCTGCGCCTTGAACACCTTCCACTCCCGCATTTTGCGTGTGTCATCCAGGTTCCATTCCCGCTTTGTCTCCCGCTCCATCGGCGTCAGAACACTGGCGAAGGAGGTATTTTCTTCTCCGTAAGCTGCATTCAACCGATTTATCGTCCCATAGCGCTTCTCCAGCCATGCTCGGTACAAATCCAGCAGGCGGCTTGGCGCGCTGGCGGGAGCGGCAGGGCGCCCGGCGTATCCGGCGACAACAAAGCGTCCGGGCAGAGCGGCGCTGAAGCGTCGCCAGTCAGCGAGTTGTCTGCGCGCTTCAGGTGAGTGCGGGTTTACCGGGGGGAGTCGTAACGGATTCAGTCCACGCGTTTGTCCCTGAAAATAGTTGACGGAGCCGTTCCACATCTGTACAACTGCCTTTGCAGCGGAGTTTTCTGGCCACACCTGAGGGGGTACGACGGCCTGCAGGTTGGCCCAGTCTGTTCCGTAACGCTCATTGATGCGGACCATATCACCGCTGTAGCGAATCTCCACCTCTTTTGCGAACAGTGCAGTGACGTCGTACAGATAGCGGGGGACAGGACGGTAATCGGAGTAGTCGGCCTCACTGGAGACGCTGGCGCCAATCATCAGGAGGAACGGATACACCATCGTCACCGCGCCAAGGGTGAGGATGACGTACATCAGCGCGATACCCAGCCTGACCTTCCACGACCGCCTCCCAACAGCAGGGATGATGCCCGACATCTGTCTCTATTCTCCCTGCGCCGCCGAGAAGCGGATGTCTCGCAGGATACGCAGTTGGTACATTGTGAAACCGATGAGCATACTTCCCATGATCCAGGCCGCCGCCGTGGCGTACCCAAACTTCAGATACATGAATGCGTTGAACCAGACCTCCAGCCCGATAGTGTGCGTAGCGTAGAGCGGGCCGCCGCCAGTCATAACGAAAATGTTCTCCATAGCCTTGAACGACCCGATGAAAGCACCCACCAGGTTGATGATGATAAGCGGTTTCAGAGTTGGCAGGGTGACCCGGAAAATCTTGGTGAAAACCCCCGCGCCGTCCACGTCCGCCGCCTCATACATGTCTTCTGGAATACCCTTCAGAGCCGCCAGGTAGATGATGCTTCCCGGCCCGGCGCCAGCCCAGACAGCCGGAAGAATGACCCACGCCATCACAGCCAGCGGATGCTGCGAGTCATTGAGAAACTGGTAAGGCTCCTTCATGCCGCCAAACGGGGCGAGCATAAACGACAGCAGCGAATTGAACAGGCCCTGAAATGTCGGGTCGTAAAACCACTTCCACAAAAAGAGAATGATAATGCCACTTGTGACCGCTGGCAGATAGTACAGCGTACGGAACAGCATCTTGCCCCGTGGAATTTCGTTGAGAAGAAGCGCGAGAAAGATCGGAATGAAAAAGCCCATCCCGAGAGTCATCGCCGTGTAGAGAAAGCTGTTTTTGAGTCCGATCCAGAACTCCTGACGCCCGAAGGCTTCGATGAAGTTGTCCAGACCCACCCACCGGCTGACTCCGATGACCATATAATCCTGGAAGGCCATGATCATTCCGCGCACCAGCGGGTAATAAGCCCAGACGGCGATGGACAGAACCGCCGGCAACATGAAAAACCAGGCAATCGCATGCGTTTTCCACCCGCCCCGCGCGGCGATCTGGGAGTCCAGCGCCCCCTCAGAGTGGGCCGCAGCCAGTGTGCGCACCTGCCGCACTCCGACAAGGGCCACCGTAGTCAGCAGAAAAGCCACCACAACCCAGGCGATCGTCCGCTTTCGGCGCATTTCCTCAGGGGGGGTGTAGTTCAGGAGCTTCGCGTCGATTTTGGAGGCGGCATCCGCTAGAATGCGCCTTGCGGACATGTTCGGAAACGCCTCAGCGCGCTCCAGAGGCTCGTCCAGCAGCGCATAAATCATCTGGCAGTTTTCACCGTGAGGCTCGGGGCGACCCCACTTGAAAGCGTTTTCGTTAGCCTCCACCCACTGCTTCGGAACTTCCTTCAGATATTCGCTGTAGCCGTACTTCTTGAGAAGTGGCGGGTTTACGAACTTGGCCATCCCTGCTTCGACAAAGGCCTTCGTGCGCAGCCTCTCCGCTTCTTCAGAGCGCTGAAACTTAATGAACTCCCACGCCATGTCGCGCACGCGTTTATCCTTGATCAGCGCATTGATCCCCCACATGCTCGCGTTGATCTCGTTGGCGTGTCCGGCCGGGCCTGCAGGCAGCGCGCTGATGCCTATCAGGCTTGGATTCTGGGTGGAGTTGCCATTGGTGACTGTTTCCGAGAGATACCCCATCCACATCCCGACTTTGCCACGGTCAATGTAGGACACGGGATCGGTGGTGCGGATTGAGACGCCCTTGACGGGTTTGCCATCCCGCTCCCAGAGCCCGATGCGCATCTTGCGGTAAAAGTTGAGCGCTTCGACGCCGGCGGGTGTGTCAAAGGCCGCGCGCCACTGGCCCGAGGCGTCTCTCGCGACAACATCCGCCCCAGCCTGCCACAAAAAGTCTGTCCAGTGATAGGAAGTCCCGTGAGGCGTTCCGTACCAGAGAAATCCAAACTGTCCTTTGGAGGGGATTGTGAGCTTCTGGCAGTATTCGTAGAACTCTTCCCACGTGCGCGGGCCGCGGTTCGGGTTGATGCCTGCCTCCTTGAACAGGTCTTTGCGATAATACAACGCCATCACCCACTGCTGAAACGGCATGCTGTAGATCTTGCCATTCAGGGTGATGACCTCCATCACCTTGGAGTTGATCCCCTCCAGGACCTTAGGATCGCGCGCGACGTACTCGTTCAGAGGGTAGAGAAAGCCCTGTTTGACATAGCTTTCAAGCTGGCGGAAGTTCACGTAGAAGACGTCCGGCGCTGTGCCACCAGCCATGGACATCAGGAATCCGGATTCGGCCGCCTGCCCCTGAAGTTGAATCCCGCTGGCCGGCGCCACTTCCACATTCGGGTGAAGCTGGAGAAAGCGTTCGTACACCGCTCTTCTGGCCCTGTTCCATGGGTCGGAAGCGTCCTTCTGCGGAATAGCTGCCCAGGTCGTCGTGCCCGTGCTCAGACGCAGCATTACCTTTGGTTCGCCGAGCGCCCGGGCGGCGCTACAGATGAGGACAGAAAAGCAAGCCAGAAGCCCCACCCAGACGCGCAAAGCTTTGCGCGCCGCGGCGCTGCGCAAGTGCAGAGTGTTGACTCGAGTTGTCGGCATTCTGGTGAATAGACCCGGCACATGTCTTCACACACATATACCAGGGGTTGACAAAACTACGCGCGGATAGTCCCTACGAGACAGCCACGATGGGACAATGATAAAGGATTTCTCGCTTTAGATGCCGGGTTCCTTCAATTCGGAGCGCATGGCGGAACGGCTCCGTGAGCCATTAGCGAGGCGGAGCGTACAAAACAGCCTGGCAGCCAGCGACGCGACAGCGCTGCGTCCGTACCCTCAGCCCGGTTCATGGGCCGACAAGCTGGCGAACGAGCAGGTAGCTGAGAGCTCCCAACAACGCGCAGACCGGCAGGGTCATCAGCCAGGCTGCGACAATCTGGCGGATAATCCCCCAGCGCACGCCCTTCAGGTTCTTCGCGGCGCCCACGCCCATTACAGCCGAGGAAATCACGTGCGTTGTGGAGACAGGGGCATGCACGTGGGTAGCCAGCATAATCACTGTCGCCGCAGAGGTCTCCGCCGCGAAACCATGCACGGGCTGGAGTCCGATCACCTTGCGCCCAACGGTCTTGATGATACGCCACCCGCCGCCAGCCGTTCCAAGAGCCATCGCGGCGGCGCACGATAGCTTCACCCACAAAGGAACGCTAAAGACCGGCGAAGGAGCGGTGCTGAGACTCATCAGCGCAAGTGTGATGACGCCCATCGATTTCTGAGCGTCGTTTGCCCCATGTGAAAATGCCATCACCGCAGCGGACACAGCCTGCACTTTCAAAAACCACTTGTTCAGACGGCTTGGCGGTTTGTTGCAGAACAGCCAGGCGATGATCACCATAGAGAAGACGCCAATGAGGAAGCCGAGTATGGGCGAGAGGATCAGCCACGTGATGATATGCCCGAGTCCCGCGTAGCTCCAGTTGAGCGCGTGAACGCCGTGCGAAGCGGCGACTGCCGCGCCCGCCAGCGCGCCTATGAGCGCGTGACTGGAGCTGCTGGGCAGGCCCCGGTGCCACGTGACCAGATTCCACGCGATAGCGCCAATTAGCGCAGACAGCACCAGCAGTTGGTAATCGTGGTACTTGGAGGTATCAATAATGCCAGTGCCCATTGCCTTCGCGACACCAGTCCACAGAATGGCTCCAACAAAGTTCGCAATGGCTGCCATGATGATGGCGGTGCGCACACTCAGCGCCTTCGTCAGAACACTGGTGGCAATAGCATTGGCTGTGTCGTGAAAACCATTAATGAAGTCGAAAATCAGAGCCAGGACGACGACGCAGCCGATGACGATGAGTGCGGGATCAGGCATACAGGGCGGCTTTCAAAGTCTTCGAACACCTTAGTTCGGCCTGTCTCAATCGCCTCGTTGAGAACTCAGGCGTTCTTGACAACAATACCTTCCAGAATGTGCGCGACATGCTCGCATTTGTCGATCGCCTCTTCGAAATGGTCGTAAATCTCCCGCCATTTCATGGCTTCCAGAGGCTCCATAGCGCCGCTGAATATCTGCTTCAGAGCTTTGCGATTGATGCGGTCGCCTTCGTTCTCGAAGTCGTTCACACGCACGCAGGGGTCAAGAACTTTGCGTGTGTCGCGCAACTCACTCAGGTGTGAGACGGCTTTTTGCACCTCTTGTGTGGCCTGGAGAATCACATCGGCCATCTCTATTGCTTCAGATGTGGGCTCGGTGACAGCGTACAACACAAGGCGGTCACAGGCGGATTCGATGAAGTCCGTAATATCATCCAATCCGTCTGCCAGCGCGTGGATGTCTTCCCGATCGAGAGGGGTGATGAACGAGTCGTTCAGGCGCTTGAAGATGTCGTGAAGGATAAAGTCGCCCTCGTGCTCCGCTTCAACAGCTCGCGCGGACATTTCCGGGGCTTTGTTGAAGTCCTTCACCATCTCGTTGAGCACTTGAGCCGCCTTAACAGCGTTAGCCGCCGCACGGTCGAACAATTCGAAGAATTGCTCTTGACGCGGCATCAAGTGGAGTTTCATGTGGGAGCGACCTCCCCGAGCCCGGTTCTACGTACACTCATGTCCACAAGAGTATACACCATTCCGGCCGGGCAGGCGTCAACTAATCAGGCGGCTTTTTCCAACAGCGTTTCAGTTTCAGCAGGTGAAGCGAGGCTAAGGCTGACGCAAAGCTCAACCTTTCCGTACGCGCTGAGCAAAGGGATGACTAGAAACGCCCGGCAGCCCCCCGTTGGCACGCGCACTCCGCGCAAAGTCTCCCCAGCCGTAACAGTGGCCTCGATACTTGCGTTCGCAAACGCCTCCGTGGCCTGCGTGGAGAGGGTCTTTCCGAACTCGCCTAGAGCGCCGGAAGCCACAGCGTCCATTCTGTGCAGTTGCTGCCCAAGCAGTGATCCCGCAATCCGGGTGGCACTCACGGTGGACATTCCGTAGAGCGCAACTCCCGTAAGGGCGCCGCTTACATCCAGAGTGAGAGTGACCTGCTGAGAAGTGACAGTGGCGCGGCGCAGCGACAATGCCCCGCGCTGCGGAGTTTCTCCGGTAATTTTCTCAAGTGAATCAACGCCCGCCTGAAGAAATGGGACGACGTATTCCAGCTTCATAGGGTGTGTTCTGGTCGCAGTGTGAGACGCCAAGTGAGATTACCTCACCTGGATTATTCCGCACCCAGCGGCATTTTGGAGGCGACTGCGACTACTTGGACCAGACTATCGCACTTCGACAACCCAGGACATCGGGAACTCTTGCTTGCCGATGCGCAGCACAGGCCCGTCTTTTCCCGCGAGAGCAACCGAATCCACGACTCCTACGGCCGGTTCTCCGTCTCCGCTCGGATCAAGGACACTCACGGTCTTGCCAATCAGCGATACCGCCTGCTGAGATTGCGCTGCCGTAGTGCTGGAGCTGAGCGCAGAGTCAATCGAGGACAGCTTTTCGACAGTCGTAAACTGCGCGAGCTGAGCGATGAACTCCTTGTCCTCCATCGGATTCATGGGGTCCTGATTCTGAAGTTGTGTTATGAGCAGCTTGAGGAACAGATTTTTGTCCGCCTGAATCTTGTCCGCGGCGCCAAGCTGTGTCGTGCCCGCTGTCTCGCCGGTTCCCTGTGTTGCTGTTATTGTTGATGCCATAGCTGTTTTCTATCCGGTATTTGAACTAGACAATCTGATCCTGTCAGAGAGCGCGAATGAGTCTGCAGCGCCTGCCCCGCTTCCACGCCGAAATTTGTTATCTGCGCTTTCCGGGAGAGCTCTGAGAAACACTCTTCCGGGCCGCCAGCGCAAGGAGCTACTCCTTTTGAGCGATTGCCAGTAGCGCTCATGCGAAGAAATCCATCAGCGCGTTTGTGTCCGTTTTTCCGAAGAAAGTCTCTTGCTCATGCGACAGATCAGCCGGGCTGATACGAGCTCCGGAATACTCCGACGTGCGCGTCTGAGGCTGCTGCTGCCAGTGAAAGGCGCCGCGCTGCTGATCGAAATGTCCAAAGGAGGCTCCGAAGTCCGGCATGCTGAGGTTGTCCAGCTTCAAGCCTGCCTGCTGCAGGGTGTCTCTCAGGTCGTCACGGTGAGCCCAGAGCAGGTGGTTCGTCTGTGGCGACTCGGCGCGAAGCTGCGCCTGCACTCCCTGCGCCGTCAAGGCAACTTTGACATGAAGCACGCCAAGCTCTGGAGGATCTAGACGGACAGTCAGGCTGGTCGGGCCGCGCTGCGCAGCCCGCTGCGCCGCTTGCGCCACCTGCTCGATCGCGCGCGCGGGATTGGCCGCAGGGGTATCCTGGCTGGCCGGAGCGCCCGTTCCCGCGTCAGTGCGGCTTGTGTGAGCGCCCTCTGCAGTTGACCCGGCGTGGGCAGAGCTGTCAGCAAGCGCGCGCTCGAGGCCGTCTTCGGAGTTATTGCCACTGCTGTTATGCTGCGGCCGGCGCGCTTCGGTGACGCGAACAGTAGCGGACGATAGCCCCGGAGAAGCGGACGCGGTATCCACGCCAGATTCTGACACAGCAGCCTTTGCTCTGGTCTCACTACTCGGGAGTTCGCTCTCATCAGTGAGCGGCTCGTCTTCAGATGTCTGCGAATTGCCCGAGAGCGACACACCGGGGAGAAACGACTGGGCGGCGACTTCAGCCTGAGCAGGCTGCGTTGCGTGCGGCGCTTGCTGCGAAATGTGTGCCACCGGCGCGACAGTACCGACTACCTGTGAGGGCTGGTCAACAACGGCGGATGGCGACGGATTGGGTTCGGGACCAGAATCGGAGGGGCCAGGCCTATGCTGCTGGCCGGAATAGCTTTGGGCGATTCCGACTGACGCGGACTGTCCGCGGAGCATTTCTACGGTTGGAGTAGTCCGGGATAAGCTATTCGCATCAGTCGTCTGGACTGGAGACCGTGCCTGCATCGTGAAGCTGGAATTATCGGAATGTACCGGCGTGGAGTCCGCCGGCGGGTTTGCAGCCGTAGAAGACGAGCGAGATTGATCAATAGCTTTTGTTGGCGACGTGACGCACGGCTCCACACCAACGGCCTGCGCTGCTTGAGCTAAGTCTCCACCTGCCGCCTGGTTCAAAGTCTCGGGCGCGATCGCTGCTGAAGGAGGTCTGTTCAGAGTCTCACGCGCAGAAGAGGGAATGCTATCAAGCGCCTCCGGCGCCACAGCCGCAAGATATCCGCTTTCAGCAGTGGACGTGGGGTCATGAACGCCCGGGGAGCAAATCAGGCCCGTCAGAGGGTAGGCTTGCCGGGCCAGCGCCAATGTATCGTCCTCAATATCCCGAGGCCCGCTCGGCCTGGGCCGGCTTTCGTCTTTGTCTGAGAGATTCGACTTGTGCCGGTTTGCCGGTGATTTCCCGCTGCCAGCCGTGGATTCAGTTGAGACGGCAAGCAACTGCTGGCTGAACGCTCCGCTCGCCCTGCCGTCCGGTGCGGTAGAACCGGGAGAAGGGGCAACCTCCGATGCAGGCGAGAGAACCGCCACCAAAGCGCTGCTCAAGGCATCACTCACCGTTCGCCGCCTTTCCAGCGCGCCATTACAGCGGCAACATAGTTGCGCGTCTCTGCGTACGGCGGGATCCCGCCATATTTCTCCACAGCGCCTGGCCCTGCGTTGTAAGCGGCGACTGCAAGATCAGCAGAGCCCAACCGATCCAGCAGGCTCCGCAGATACCGCGCTCCGCCCATAATACTCTGTTGCGGGTCAAAAGGATTGTCCACACCGAGCGACCGAGCCGTTGCAGGCATGAGCTGCATCAATCCCTGTGCACCGGCGGAGCTGACAGCGTTCGCGCGGCCACCGGACTCGCACATCATCACGGCGTGAATCAGCGCGGGGTCGAGGTCGTAGCGGCTGGCGGCTTCGGCGATTATGTCCTGGTATCTGGCGCCCGCGCCTGTGTCCGCTGAGCTGCCAAGCGCAGCGGCAAACCGCGACGCAAAAGCGCCGGGCGAAGCAGCCGCGGAAGGCTCTTCTCCAGAAAGACGCGCGATGCGCTCTTCAATCTCAGCTATCCGGCTCTCTACATTTCTGACGCTGTCAATGTCCATAACATTTCCGGCTGCAGAAGGCGAGTACGAACAGACGCACTCTTTGCCGTCACCTCTATTAATCGTCACTATTTGCGCAGACTTTAGAGATTTCTCGTGGGGTGGTGCTGGCTCAGGGCGCAGAAAGGAGGTGAAGAAGCCCACTTAAGTCGCGACACTGCTTTATCTGCAGACAAGTTGAGGGTAAAGACAAGGTTTTTTTGCGCAATTGCGCGAAGATATCAGCAATGAAGGCGTCTCACATTGCTAAGCTTATGCGCAACGGAGTACGCTGTGCACCGTAGCCGCGTACACGCCACACTGGAGGACGTCGCGCGAGAAGCAGGCGTTTCACAGACAACGGTTTCGTACGTACTCTCTAACAGCAAGCACGCTCAGCGCATCAGCCAGGCAACCAAGCTCCGGATAGCCGAGGCCGCCGAGCGCCTGGGATACAGCCGCAACTCCATCGGCGCAGCCTTGCAGCGCGGCTACACAGATCTGGTTGTGCTGATGGCTGTAGGTTGGGATCTGGCGATTGGTCATTCGGCTGTTACCATGGCGATTACACGCGCAGCGGGAGCGCAGGGGCTGGCGACAATTGTGGATGTCGCGTCGGATGACTCGGAAGCTCTGCTCTTCCTCAGACGCGTGAAGTCGCTGAATCCCTATGGCCTGTTCCTTCTCTGGGACACTGTCAGCCACCCGCTCCAGGACCTCATGCGCCTTCAGGAGTCCGGCCTGCCCATTGTGCATCTCATGCCGACAGGGGTTTCATCCATCCCCACTGTGACTGCCGACCGCAAGGCTGGTACGGTTATGGCAGTTCGCAGACTGGTGAGTCTCGGACACAGAAAGATTGGGATGCTCACTCACGCGGAATCGGTCAAACAAACGGCAATCCCAAAGATTGAAGGCTATCGCCAGGCCCTTCAGGAGGTGGGTATCC
The DNA here is from genome assembly GCA_020846715.1 of Armatimonadota bacterium. Taxonomy (GTDB): domain Bacteria; phylum Armatimonadota; class UBA5829; order DSUL01; family DSUL01; genus JADLDK01. The sequence goes on from JADLDK010000029.1 coordinate 63,133, forward strand.
GTGAAGAGCCTGAGCTTTTTGAGGCGGTGGGACCGGAGTTCGACGATGGATACGAAGGGTTTCGCCGGCTCTATGGCAGACGTCCGGATATTACGGCAGTTATCTCTGTGGGTGACCCTCCCGCGCTCGGAGCGATCGCAGCGGCGCAGGATATGGGCCTTCGAGTCCCACAAGAAGTATCCATCGTGGGGCACGCTGGGTCTCCGGAAGGGGAGAACTTCAGGCCGAAGCTTACAACTGTAGCGGCGCCCCCGAAAGCTGTAGCGCAACGCGCGACGGAGATGCTGATGGCACTGCGCAGAGGAGAGGCACAGCCCTCATCCACATTGATTCCTATGGAGATTATCGAGCGCGGTTCCACCGGCCCGGCGCGCCGGAATTGAGGTGTTACTGTGATTTTTCCGCCAGGCAAAATGCGAGTGATAGAAGTCTATGACGCAAAGCAGTCCGAAGAAGGCTGGCTGGAGCTTGACATCCGCAGCGTCGATCTGGAAGGCGCAGGCAAGATTTATATTGATCTTGACGAAATTGAGGAGCTGAAGGCGAGGCGGTCAGCGGAAACTGACGCTTTGGAACGGGCGAAAAAGCTGCTGGGCGGATGAGTGAATGGCGACTGGTAGTCCCGGCTACTGCGCCAGCGCGCGGACTTCTTCGTCTGAGAGCTCATGCGTAATCTGAACGGCCAGATAACGCCCGGTGACGCCCGGCACCGCTTTGTACTTCGGGACACCCTTCACGCTTAGAATTATCTCATCAGTCGCCCGGTTATCAAGGCGAACGCAATCACCCGGTTTGAGAGCCAGGAGATTGTTGATGCTCACAGGCACGGTTCCGAGCAAAGCTTCCAGATAGACAGTTGAGGAGCCAATCTGTTCAGAGATTGCCTGCTGGATGGCCAGGTCTGGGCCTGAGCCGGTATTTTCCGAGCGCTGCGCGAAATCGTGCAAAATAGCCTCAACCGCGTGCGTTGGTACGCACAAAGATATCAACCCCGCATGGGTTCCTATCTGCATCTCAAAGGTGACGCTGAGCACTCTATCTCCTGATGCGGCAGCCGGATTGGCGCTCAGATTCACGCCGGCCCTCTCAAGATCGCAAAAGGTGTGGCCATAGGGTTCCCATGCGCGCGTGTATTGCTTCAGCGCAGGGCGGATGACGCTCTCCATGAGCTTCATCTCGATCTCTGTGAGATCCCGCGCATCCGGGCTGGAGTCCCCATCTCCACCAGTCATGAGATCAACCAGGCAGAAAACCAGATTTGGGTTCACTTCAATCAGACACCGGGCCCCTACTGGATCGATGCGAAATGAAGAGAAAAACGTGGACGAAGGAGTGCTTTTCAGATACTCGGCAAAGCTGCACTGCTCTACGGTGGAGTACTGGACATCGACTGTCGCACGCAACAGCGATGAGAGGTAGCTGGAAAGGCTGCTGGCAAGGGCACGGTGTACGGCTTCGACGCACTTGAGCTGATCCTTTGAGAAACGCTCTGGACGTCTGAAATCGTAGAGGCGCACTTCCGAAACAGGATTGGCAGCGCCTGAGCGGCGCGCGGAGGCGCTGTCAAACACCTGCAGCAGAGAGTCGATCTCCTGCTGTGAGAGGATTTCTGAAGAGTCTGTTTCGTTAGTCATTCGGTCAGTGTGTGAAATCAGTTACAAACGCGAGAGTGTCCATCTGCGCTTCGTCTCAGAACTTGTCCCCTGAGACAGGTAAAGGTTTGTTCCCAGCGATGTCATCCCGTGGACACTACTGCATAGCGAAGTTGGTGAAGTAGATTTTTCGCGCTTCAAGAGTCGGATCCGCATGCTCGAGCTCTTTCAGGATGTCTTCTTTCAGCCGTTCTTTTCCTTCGGGGCGCAGCAGTTGCGCGTAGCTGTAGTGGGCAACAGTTGAGATAATGCTGTCGCGGATCACGGGCAGGCGTGGGTCCGCTGATCCTTCACCGTGACCTTCTCCGCCGCCCGCCGGCGCCTCACCCGCGATACCGAGATTGATCTCCAGCTTCAGGTAGTGCGGGTCCTGCGTGTCAGCCAGATTCACCACGAACTCCTCCAGGGGCATCATAACGAGCGCTTTTGGCGCGGGTCTGGCATCCTTTTTCGGTTTACCTCCCCCTTTGAGCAGAACAAAACCGGTACCTGCCAGCGCCAGCACGAGCACAAGGATGACGATTGGCAGAATCGGCAGCTTACCGTCTGTGTTGCGCAGTATTTTCACGTCCATTTGAACCCGAGGCCTCCGAGACTCCAGACGCGCTCACAGCGCCATGGATTGTCCTTATTCCTATCGGCAGAACCGACTCTGGGCTTCAGGGCATCCAGGCGCTCATCGCGTAGCGCGCGATATGCGCGTGGCCGCCGGGAGCCGAGCGCTTTGCTCGGTCTCCTTACGGGGCATTGGCCGGGCCAGCACCTGTGAAGTCTCCTCCGGCGTTTCTCTGTCGCTTTTCACCGGCCACGCGACGCTGTCCAGGTGGGCATTCACAAGCGCGACAGACTCTTCCGCTCGAATGGAAGCCAGGGCTGAGACAAGCGCCTCATAGCGCTGTTGCTCCGTGGATATCTCGTGGCTTATGCGCGCAGCAAGCGGAGCGAACAACAGGTGGGCTGCCAGCATGCCAGTGGCGGTTGGCACAAAGCAGACGGCCAACTGCTGCAACAGCGTCTGGGCGTCCGACTGTTGCAGCAGCGCCATCATCAGAAGCAGAGAAGACACGGTACCAACTGCGGGCGCGCTGGAGGCGGCGACGCTGAACACGGACACGGCATCCTTGCGCGCTTGCAACTCGTTCTGCGACTCCAGCCTCAGCACCTCTCTGAGCTCGCGGTGCGGCATCTGCGCGGCGATCAAGCCAGCCGCTCGCAGTACAAAGGGATGCTTGAGATAGTCCAGCTCGTGCCGGATCGCATGCAGCCCTGCACGCTGAGCTGTGCGCGCCAGCTCCCGGACTTCCTGTGCCGGGACTCCATCGAGGACAGGCTTTCGTAACGCGCGCACGGCGCTCAGAAGCTCACGCACCGATCGGCACGCCATCAGCACTCCAAAGGTCGCCCCAAAAGCGGAGGCCACGCCAGCCCACACACCCGCTCCGGGGTGGGATGGCGTGACCTCGGGCAGAAGCGAAAGAGGAGCAAGCACCGATACAAGAGCAATCAGTAAGCCAATCAGCGTCATACTCTCATCCCTTCAAACTCCAGTCAGAACTCCGCGGGAATCCCAGGCTAGGGGATTACCGCTTGAGCTGCACCAGCTCCTGAAGCACCTCATCCGACGTCGTTATGAGCCGTGCGTTCGCCTGGAACCCGCGCTGCGCCACGATCATGTTGGTGAACTCGGTCGGCAGATCGACGTTGGAGGATTCCAGAAAACCCGCCGTGATCCGACCGCGGCTGCCGTTGGCGGGAACTCCGATCTGCGCCAGTCCAGAGTTGGAGGTCTCCAACCAGAGGTTGTTTCCGGCTTTGGCCAGGCCGGCCGAGTTCCGGAAGTCCGCCATCGCAAGCTGTGCGAGCGACTTGCTGATACCGTTGGTAAAGCGGCCAGTGATGACGCCGTCTTTGCCGATGGCAAAGCTGTCAAGCGTTCCCAGCGCGAGGCCGTCCTGCCTGGCAGCGCCGACAGTGTTGTCACCCGCAAGAGACTTCACGCCCGTGAAATCGAGATTGAACGTCAGAGGGTTCGTGGCGCCATCCGGATTGGCCATTACGAAGTCCACGGCGCCGTGCGTTGCGTTCGCATTGCCGTTCTCGTCAAAGACGAGCTGTCCACTCCCGATATTGTCGCCTGTTCCGTCTATATTGTTGTAGCCGACGCCAAAGACATCATCGAGTGTCCAACCTGCGCCAGTTGTCGTCAGAGCGGTCAGGTTTCCAACACCCTGCTGATAGGAGGTCAAAGACAGCTTTCCGTTCGTCGCCGTTGCCGTCACCCCTGCCCCCGTCGCGTTGATCTTGTCAGCGACTGTCTCGGCAGTATCGCCAGGAGTTACCGTAATCTGAAAACCATTCACGGTCAGCATGCTGTCAGCGGAGGGTGGCGTGAAGTAGTTGCCTGTCCCGGACACACTGCCTGCCAGAAGACCCAGCGCGCTCAGCGCCGCAGATCCAGAGCTTGATGAGATACGAATGCCGGCGTTAGAACCTTCCGTGGTCTGTGTGAGTACCAGATGACCCGAGCTGTCAATCTGCGCACCGACCCGATCCGGGGGGCTGACGCTGGCAAAGGCCGCATTTACCGCCGAGGCCACCTGAGCGGCCGTCATTCCGTTTGTAAGTGTCACCGTGACAAGTGGCGATCCGGAACCATCACTGAAAACAAGATCAGAGTTCGAGCCGAGCGTAAGTCCTCCGCTGATATCCTGGACTCCTGCGATGGTGGCAGCAGACGTGGCGCCAGGAGTGACCGTTGCCGGGGACGCCGCAGCGCGGTCCGGGCTGTTAGCGCTCCATATCCAGGTAGCGGGCTGGCTGGTCTTGGTGAAGGTGACTGTCATGCGGTGAGCGGCGCCGTGGCTGTCGTAGACGTCAAAACCAATGGATTTTTGCGATCCAGGAACCGCTGAAGAGTCGAGATTTCCGCCCAACTCCACAAAGCTGGTATGCTTGGCGATAGACGTCTGACCGACGACGATCTTGATGTTATTGTGCTGCCCGATGGTGGTGCTGGTGTCAATTGCGCCAGTGTCCGGATCCGCGGTCCAGCCCAGAACATGCATTCCAGAGCCCGTTGACACCAGGTACCCGGCAGAATCAATGTAGAAAGAACCGTCGCGCGTGTAGTACTTCTGCGTACCGTCACTGGTCATCAGATAGCCGCTGCCTTCTATCGCAACGTCAGTCGTTTTTCCTGTGGGC
>JADLDK010000030.1 GCA_020846715.1 Armatimonadota bacterium
ATCTTCGACTACATCGAGGTGTTCTACAACAGGGTTCGCTTGCACTCAAGCCTGGGCTACTTGAGCCCCTTGGAGTTCGAACGAAAGACTAACTAAACAAATTGTGCGTACAACCGTTGACAGTCCACCCTCTCACTTGCCCAAAGCACACACTCACTCACGTCAGGCAAAGGAACCCGCAGCGAGTCTTTAGGCGTTATCTCTCTCAGAGTGTCCCTGAATTCCACCAGAGCCCTTGTCAATACAGCGATTGCCGCAGGCATTGTGCTTGTGCTTGCCGCAAGCGCCAGTTTCTATCTGAGCCTGCGCAGCTCCCTCGCGCGCCCGAAGCTCAACATTGACGCCTCACGCACCGAAGTGATTCGCCAGATTCGCGGCATCAGCCGTCTGGAAACAGCCTCATTCACCGTGGAGAAGATCATCGAGGCCGGGACAGATGGCAATGTGTTTCAGGAGATTCTCTACGGGGACCGGATTCTCCTGATAGCGCATGGAGAGGTTGTCGCAGGTTTCGATCTCTCAGGTCTTTCCGGCCGGGATGTCCGGATAACGCAGGGCTCGCTGACACTGAACCTCCCGCCCCCGCGTATCCTGTTTGTGCGTCTGGACAACTCCCGCACGCGTGTGTATGACCGCAAACGCGGATTGCTTTCACGCGGAGATAAAGACCTGGAATCAAAGGCGCGGGTGGTCGCGGAAAACTCCATTCGCTCGGCTGCCTGCGAGGGCGGAATCCTGTCGCAAGCCTCAAAACAGGCAGCTCGCCAACTTGCAGCGCTGTTCAGATCAGCGGGCTTTGAGTCTGTGCGGGTGAATATTCCAGATACCGTCTGTGACTGAAGGCGCTAAGCGACGGCTTTTTGTGTGTACTCCTCCAGCAGCCGCAGAAACAGCCGGTAGTCTTCAAGGGAAACTCCCGGCGGCGTTTGATGATCTACAGACGGGATGAAATAGCCACTCTTCATCACCGGCATCAACCGTTCGAACTCCTGCCGCATGCGCTCCTCGCCAAGATGCATTACCGTTTTGTCAAATCCACCCATCAGCTTCCATTCGGGGTGGTTGCGGCGGATTCTGTTTACGTCAACGCCCGCCATTCTCTCCAGCGGCAGAATGCCTTCCAGTCCGACGGACTCAAACCACGGAATGAGAGGTTCGATGTCTCCGTCCGAGTCGATGATCGGAACAATGCCGTGATCTTTCAGGCGCGGAACGACCTGTTGATAGTAGGGTGAAAGAAACTCATCGAAGAGCTTGCGGGAGACCATCGGACCGTGGTTGTAAGACATGTCCTCAGCAAAGGTCATGAAATCGGGCGTGCAGACCTCGCAAAACGTGTCAATGCAGCGCAGCATGTGGCGAGTCTGATCCTCATTAATGCGATGCATCAGATCACTTTCATCGTAGAAGGCGTACATGTGTGGCTCGATCCCGAAGAGTTCTCGTGGCCACCAGAAAAATCCCGAAAGTGTCACCCAGACCACAACGCTGCCCTCTTCCTGCTCAACCCTCCAGCGCGCGATCACGTCCCGGTCAAACAGCCCCTGATCGGGATAGAGAAATGGTCTGAGACGTTCGTAGTCCTGGGCATTGCTGATCCAGCCCTGGCCGTGCTCCGTGGGCCTGTTCGGAGCGCCGGGGAGGATCTGTGGAAACCAGTGCTGATAATCCACATCCAGATTGAAATAGCGCTTGATCGCATGGCCGTCCAGGTCCTGCGGAAGCCCTTCAGTGTGCCAGCGCTGGATTGTCTTGTCCCACCACACAGCCCATTCCATGCGCGGTAGATGATCCTCTGGCGCCTCTCCCCGCATAGCCTTTTGAAACCTTGATCGAACTGTTTCCACTTATCCCTCCGGCACATTCGCATCTGCGGCTGTGCAAGCGCTTTCCCTAATCAGGAAAGCCATTCCTGCAGATAATAAGAACTGCGCACCGCCAAAACCAGGTTCTTCGCTGGACAAGAGGCTTCTCGCGTTGTCTCGTCTCTCTGCACGGGCTACGAATGAGAGGCTAATTTACAGCATCGTTTCTGATTGGCACGGATTTTGCACTTGATATTTCTGATATGTGAGCAGGCTCGGCTGTTGTTGGGACAGTTCGGGCTGAGCGTTTTTTGATTTCGTCCGCATCGCCACGAAAGGATGACTTTGTTGTTCGCGGTGGCGGGCAGATGTTGCGATACAAAGGAGGCAGGAGTATGATACGACGCGGATTGATAGCCGCAGCCGCCGCGCTGGCGCTTGTCGCCGGTATGGGACAAATCGCTTCCGCTCAGGGTGGCGTAAACTTTCTGGTAGTAATCAACAATCTGGGACCGCAGCCGCTTTCGCCGATTTTCCTGGCGACAGGCAACTCCGGCTACGACATTTTTACGCTGGGGCAGCCCGCCTCGCCTGCGCTTCAGGCGATCGCGGAAAGTGGTGATGTGGCGCCGCTACAGGCTGATGCCGCGGCTGCACAGACTGCTGGCAATGTGGCGGATCATCAGGTGGTGCATCCTGGCTCTCCTCTGCCGGCCGGCCAGTCCGCCTTCACGTTCATCGTCGCTGACCCTGCGCACCCGTGGTTGTCGCTTGTCTCGATGCTGGGTTTGAGCAATGACGCCTTTGTGGGCTTCAGCTACGGCGCGACGGACAGAGGCGTGAACCTTTTCCCCAACGGAACGCCTTTGAACGCTCACTTCACCCTGTCATTCCTGGACGCATGGGACGCTGGGACCGAGGTGAACGATGAGCTGAGCGCCAATCTGGTCGCTTACGGTGGCAACGGGCACGTGGCGGAGAATGGTGTTGTTACGGGGCCGCACCCTGGGCTGACCGGAAACGGCGCCATACCGCTGAGCGCGAACTGGTACGGACGCGACATCGCCCGCGTCACCATTATCCCGACCGTAATTCCAGAGCCGGCGACAATGACCGTGCTGGGTATGGGTCTGGCGAGCCTGCTGATTCGCAAGCGTTCTCGCTAACGCATTTACTCTGGATTAGCATAGTGAAAGCCCTCGATCTGTTCGGATCGAGGGCTTTTTTTCTGTGTTGTATCTCTTCCAGATGCCCTTTGCTTGTTCGGAGCCAAGTATTGAACGATTCTGCAGCGCTTCCTGCTCTACTGCGCTGTTGAGCGCGCCAGATGATCGAGCTGCTGGGCAATCAACCTCATCAGCGGTTCAATTGTCTCAGTGTCAAATCTGAACTGGCATCCCGCCCGTTCAAACAGATCCGGCAGAGGCCTGGAACCACCCAGTTCCAAAGCCGTCTGATAGTCACGCAGCGCCTTCACTTTGTCCTGGCGTGAGTTGCGCCACACCTGCAGCGCCCCAAGTTGGGCAATACCATACTCCACGTAGTAGAACGGTGAGAGGAAGATGTGAAGCTGGCGGTGCCAGAGATTGGCTCGCGCCTCCTCATATCCACTGTAATCTACGTCACCGCCAAAGCGGTTCATCAGCTCCTCGAAGGCTCGCGTGCGCTCTTCGCGGGAGTGACCCGGATGCGTATAAATCCAGTGCTGAAAAGCATCAACTGTCGCCATCCACGGGAAGAAGCTGATGATACCTTCCAGATGCGTCTTGCGAGCGCGATCGGCTTCATCGCGCGGATAAAACTCTTCCAGAAACTCGCTGCCAAGAAGCTCCATAGACATCGAAGCCACCTCGCAAAACTCCAGTGGCGCGTGCCGATAGGTGAACAAATCCTCGTCCTGTGTAGCCAGTGCGTGGAAAGCGTGTCCGGATTCGTGCAGCATCGTCTCGACGTCTCTTTGCACGCCAACAGCGTTCATGAAGATGAACGGCAATCGGGCTTCTGAGAGAGTTGACTGATAGCCACCGGGAGCTTTGCCTTTCCTGTTGTCGAGGTCGAGAAGATGTAGATCGCGCATTTTTCCAAAACCGCGAGACAGACCGCCATCGAGCCTCTCAAAGATGGCCTGCGTTTTGCTCACCAGCTCTCCAACGTTTTCAAACGGCTTGAGCGCAGGCCGGTTGAGCGGATCAACCGCCATATCCCACGGGCGAAGCGCGCCCACGTTCATCTGCCCTCTGCGCTCGGCCTGCAGTTTGCGGACCGCCGGCATAATTGAGCGCTCGACCGCCTCATGAAAACTCAGGCAGTCCTGTGGCGTGTAATCGAAGCGCGCCTTCGCCTTGAACGCATAGTCACGGTAGTTTTCGAAGCCCGCGTTGTGCGCAATTTGTTCACGTATCTTTACGAGCTGATCGAATATCTCTTCAAAGCGCTCTCGCTCCTGCAGCCGCCTTGCCGACACCAGTTCCCACACTTCCTGGCGAAGCGCCCTGTCCGGCTCTTCCAGAAACTTGCCCATCTGCGTCAGCGTCATCTCTTCGCTGCGGAAGCTCACAGTGAGTGATCCGGACAACTCCTGATACTGCTGTTCGAGCTTAGCTTCTTCCGTTTGCAGCGGGACGTTCTCCTCGCGAAACAGCTCCACGTGAAGCCTTGCGTATCTGTCGTAGATTTCATAGCGCGGAGTTGGGAGTTGGCTGCGCAGGGGATGCTGCACGTATATCTGGGACAGCTTGAACTCGCGCGGTTTGATTCTGGGTTCAATCTGTTCCACAAAGCGCAGATAGGCTTCTTTGGCCTCTTCGCTGTCGGTGTGACAAGTCATTGCGATGTAGAGACGCGTGCTCTGTTCGTCCAGGGCCGCTCCCATTTCTTCGTGGTTACAGATCCATTTTTGGAAAAGCTCAAGCGTCGAAGCCTGAGCCGCCTGCTCTTCCAGACGGTCGTACAGAGACTCAATTGTGTCCCAGGACGACAGATCAGCGTCAGCCGGGACAAAAGTGCGCTCCTTAAACGGAGCGAGCTGACCAAACGGTAAAAGACTCATGTTTCACAGCATACCCTCTAAGACCGTTGCTCAGCCAGAGATACGCTGTCACCCGAAAGATGCCGCACCAGGCGCTGTTTGGTCACAATGGTTCTATGGACACAGAGCGCCGCGCACAACTACCGAAGAAATCACTCCTGGGACTTACACCGCGCAAATACGATCTATCCGACTCTTTGTCGCAGGACGTTGAACTTCTGGATCAGACTCTGGGGCAGGTGTTGGCCGAGCACGAGGGCGAGAGCGTGATATCCCTTGCTAACCAACTGTTGCAGGACTATGGGGAAGCCGGTACGCTCCTTGAGCGTATTCCCGAACTGCAGGATGCTTCGAAAGCTGGCAAGCTGCTGCGAGCGTTCACCATTCTGTTTCAGCTCCTCAACACGGCAGAACAAAAGGAGATCGTGCGCGTAAACCGCGCTCGCTTCGATCCTTCCAGTGTTTCGTCCCGGCCAGAATCGATCTCAGAGGCGGTTATCAGGCTCAAGGACTCAGGTCTTTCTGCTGATGAAATGCAGCAGCTACTGAACACGATAGATATCTGCCCGACCATCACCGCGCATCCCACGGAAGCTCGCCGGCGGGCTGTGCTCGATAAGCTACAGGCTGTGGCCCGCGTCCTCGCGGAGCGCTCACTGCCGCCGGATGCGCCACTCCTGGATCAGCCGCTCACACAGGCGCGACGGCCAGAGCGGGAGCTCAGGCAGCTTCTCACGCATCTCTGGCAGACAAGCGAGGTGCGCTCCGGCGCAATGACAGTGTCCGATGAGGTGCGCAACGCCCTCTACTACTTCGAAAACACCATTCTCAAAGTCATTCCCTGGCTCCACGAAGACCTTAGAGAAGCCCTGTCGCGAGCCTATCCTGAGCACACTTTCGACATTCCGCCCTTCATTCAGTTTCGATCGTGGGTGGGTGGAGACCGGGATGGCAACCCAAATGTGACTCCTAAGGTGACGTGGGAAACCCTTGTTCAGCACAAGCGCGCGGTGCTTCATCTGTATGCGGAACGCGTCGCTGCGCTGCGGCGCCTATTCACTCAAAGTCACAGGCTCGTCAACGCCTCTGACGCGCTGCTGAAGTCACTGGAGCGCGACCGTCAGAGCGCTCCGTTGTCCGCCCGCACCCTCGAGCGCCACCGTGACGAACCCTACGTCCTGAAGTTTTTGCATATGCGGGCAAGAGTGCTGGCTGCGCAGAGGCATCTCTCGCGCCTGGAGGACTCCCGAAGCTCCAACCTGGAGACGCCGTTGCCGAGTGGGGCATACACCTGCGCGGAGGAGCTACTGGATGATCTGCGGTTGGTGCAGCAGAGCCTGATTGCCTCAGGCGCTCGTGACATCGCCACGTACGGCCCTCTGGCGGACCTCGTTACGCAGGTGAAAACATTCGGCTTCTGCCTGGCTGCGCTTGATGTCCGTCAGCACAGTGAGGAACACGAGAAGGCTCTCGGGGAATTGCTCGAAGCGGGAGGCGCACTCTCGGCTGGAACCAGCTATTCTGCCCTGTCTGAAGCGCAAAAGCTCGAAGTCCTGACTCGTGAGCTCTCCAATCCACGCCCGCTAGTGTCGCAGGACTGGGAAGGCTCAGAGCATTCACGGGAGATGCTGCGCCTCTTTGAGGTGATTCGTCTTGCGCAGAAGCACCTGTCACCCGGCTCCGTCAGCACCTACGTTATCAGCATGACCCATGGGATCAGTGATATTCTGGAAGTCTTGCTGCTTGCCAAGGAATCCGGGCTGGTAAAGTGGACGCACAAAGGGCTGCACAGTGATCTGGACGTCGTCCCGTTGTTTGAGACCATAGACGATCTCAACCGTTGTGATGGCCTTCTCAGAGAGCTTTTTGACAACCAGGCTTACAGACAACATCTGCAGGCTCGGGGTGACTTCCAGGAAATCATGCTCGGATACTCTGACAGCAGCAAAGACGGCGGGTATCTGGCGGCAAACTGGGCGCTGTTCGACACACAGAAGCGCATTGCGGCTGCGTGCCGGGAGGCGGGTCTGCAGTTCCGGCTGTTCCATGGGCGCGGGGGCACGGTAGGAAGGGGAGGCGGCCGGGCTAATCGAGCCATCATGTCCATGCCAGTTGGCAGCTTTAACGGGCGAATCCGTATGACGGAACAGGGTGAAGTAGCTTCTTTCCGGTACGGTCTTGCGCCGATTGCCCACAGGCATCTGGAGCAGATAGCCAACGCCGTGCTGCTGGCTACAGCCAGCCGTCCCGCTCCAGAGCCCGCCGCACAGGAGTGGCAGGACGCGCTGCGTCAGATGGCTGCGCGCTCTCGCGAGATATATCGCGCCCTGGTATATGAGGATTCTGATTTCTGGGATTTCTACACAAAGGCGACCCCGATCGGACACATAAGCCGTCTGCCGATCACGTCGCGTCCAGTCTTTCGTCCGGGGCGTGCACTGGTGGGGCTGCAAGACCTTCGAGCCATTCCGTGGGTGTTTGCCTGGGTACAGAGTCGCTATGTGTTGCCAGGGTGGTTTGGCCTGGGTAGCGCTATTGAGTGGTTCTGCGAGCAGGCGCCAGGCAACAGAGATATGTTGAAGCGTATGTGCGCGCAGTGGCCGTTCTTTGGCAACGTCCTCAGCAACGCTCAGCTCGAGCTTATGCGCGCTCACATGCCTACCGCTCAGATGTATGCTGTGCGCGTGCAGTCCGCCAGCGCCGGGCGCATCGACGCGGCTATTCAGCAGGAGTACCGGAAGACTCTTGAGTTCGTTCTGGCTGTAGCGGGTCAGCAGGAGCTTCTTGAGTCTGCGCCAGTCGTCAAACGCACTGTTGAATTTCGCAATCCCATAGTACAACCGCTCAGCAAACTGCAGGTTGCTCTTCTTGAAGCGTGGGACCGCAATCTTTCAAAAGACGAGGAGACGAACGCTCCCTGGCGGCTTGACATCCTGCTGAGTATCGCCGGTATTGCCGCTGCTATGCAGAGCACGGGCTAGGGGGCTTTACACCCGTAGCCCTTTGCGCAGTCGCCTGACGGCTTCCTCAACGTTCTCTCGGGTGTTGAACGCGCTGAGGCGGAAGTAGCCTTCACCCGCCGCGCCAAATCCGCTTCCCGGCGTGCTGACGATGTGCGTCTGAGATAGCATCTGGTCGAAGAAGTCCCAGCTTCTGACGTTGCCGGGAGTCTTGACCCACACGTACGGCGCGTTCACTCCGCCGTAGACTTCCAGCCCGATCTCTGTCAGCCCCTCGCGAATGATGCGTGCGTTTTCCAGATAAAACGCGACAAGCCCGTGCACCTGCGCCTGCCCGTCGGGAGTGTAGACGGCCTCTGCGCCGCGCTGTGTGATGTAGGATACTCCGTTGAACTTGGTTGTATGCCGGCGCATCCAAAGGCGCGAGATTGAGATATCTTCACCGGAGTTTGATTTTGCCCTCAGAGTCTTTGGAATCACGACACAGGCGCAGCGCACACCCGTAAAGCCAGCGATTTTTGAGAAGCTGCGAAACTCAATGGCGACTTCTCTCGCGCCGGGGATCTCAAAAATGGAGTGCGGGATATCCGGATTGGTAATATAGGCTTCGTAAGCGGCGTCGAAGAAGATAATGGAGTTGTTCACTCGCGCGTATTCCACCCAGCGAGTCAGAGTCTCCCGCGACGCAACAGTTCCCGTCGGGTTGTTCGGGTAGCACAGATAGACGATGTCAACGCGCTGCTTCGGGATCTCAGGAGTAAAGTCGTTTTCTGCCGTTGCGGGGAGATAAATCAGCCCTTCAAACTCTCCGTCGTCGTTTGCCGGGCCGGTGTGCCCTGCCATGACATTCGTGTCCACGTACACCGGATACACCGGGTCCGTAACTGCTATGGTGTTGTCCGGACCGAAGATGTCCAGAATGTTCCCGGTATCGCATTTGCTGCCGTCCGAGATGATGATCTCGTCAGCTTCTATCTCGCAGCCTCGAGCCTGAAAATCGTGCTCCGCAATCTTCTCACGCAGCCACAAATATCCCTGTTCAGGTCCGTAGCCGTGGAAACTCTCGCGCTTGCCCATTTCATCTACGGCTGCATGCATCGCCTGAACGACGGCTTGTGGCAGAGGCTCTGTGACATCGCCGATGCCCAGCCGAATAATCTGCGCGTCTGGATTGGTCTGTGCGAAGGCCTGCACGCGGCGGGCGATCTCCGGAAAAAGATACCCCGCCTTAAGCTTCAGAAAATTGTCATTGATGTGTGCCATAAGCTCCGAGACAGATTATGTAGCACACAGCTTCTGCATTGTCACCTGAGCCGCCTCGGCGCTGCTGTGTAAGCACAACAAAAAGGGCCTGCGCGCCAGCGCAGGCCCCAGACCTTGGACCGGTCTCTTGACCAGCCTTACTGCCTGCCGTAGTTCTTCAACAGGAAGTCAATATCTGCCAGTATCTTGCAGCCAGCCGGGTTCTCCCGCGTATTGGCTACACCGGTTCCTGGGCCGCTTGGCGCCGGAAACGCCGGGCTCTGGCTCAGGCACATGTCCGCTACCTGAAGCTCGATCTGAGACAGGATATCAGCAATTTCAACCTGAGTAGGCGCTGCCTTTGCCTGCGCCATCTTGCCCTTCAGCCACGCGTACGCATTCTCATCCGAGATAAGCGGCACTTGATCCAGTCCGAACGGCACGGTGTGAAATGCGTCCAGCAGCGTGTCCAGAGAGTCCAGCGTAACTTCGACGCGCCATCTCCACTGATCGCGGTGCACGAAGCCCGCATTTCGCTCACCCGGGAGCTTCACGCTCTTCGGGGTCCCGTAAAGGATCGTCAGCGTCCACGTCGTGCCTGGTGGCTCATACATCAGCGGCCACCACAAGCGCACGTTCGGCGTTCCCTGCTGGCCGATGGGCCCTGCGGCAAAGACGTCGTAGCACTGTCTGAGCGCTGCGTGCTCCTTCTGAAGCACGACATTCTTGAGGCAGTAGCTGGCGCATCCAGCCGTCGCGTTTACGAAGTTTGCCCACTTGCTGCCGGGGTCGATCTCAAAGACGCCGCCAATCGCGCTGATTGGATCGACAGTCTTCCCAGCGTAGCCAGCGAAACCTGTCTGCCCCAGCGAGTTGTTGCCGGGCGGCGGTTCAACAGAAGCCAGTTGCACGGGTGATGCGCCAAGGGATCGTGCAGGATACGCCTGATAGAGCGGACAGATGCTCTGCGTATCTCTGACGGCCAGGTCCTGCGTGACATCCTCGCACTTTACGCGGAACGGTACGCAGCGATCGACGGCGGACCCTACCGGCGCATAGCCGTAGGTTCCACTCTCAGAGATCTTGTAGATTCCTGGCGCCAGTTCTCCAAAGCGGAACGAGCCGTCCGACTTGGTATTCGTGCAGTTGTAAACCAGGCTCTGGCAATCCGGATCGGTCGCCATCAGTGGTAGCGGCATAAAGGTGAGCGTTGGCTCAACTTTGGCTACCTTCAGGCACACCTGCCAGCCCTCCAGTGGGTCTGGAATGCTGTCCGGGCAGTTTTTCAACGACAGTGTGCCGGTGATGCTCGCCAGACAGACATTGCCGAACTCAAATGGAGCGACGTCAGCGCATTCGGCGTAATCGATGCTGTGCACGACCGGCGTCGTTGCCAACCACCGCCGCCCCTCATGTGTGCTCTTTAGGCGGTCCGGTTGAGGAGCGATAGCCCCAGCGCACCAATCGATCGAGCCGTCACACCACTCAGAGTCCTGGTAGATCTTGTAAGAGCCGGGCGGGATATCCTTGATGTCAATGCAACCACCCGCATCAGTCGTTGTCTTGATGGGGCCAATGCACCGGCCATCAGCGGATGTCCCGCAGACCGTAACCGGCCAGTTCGGTTGAGTTTCTTCAGCATCGTCCCACACGCCGTTCGCGAAGCTGTCAACAAAGGGCTCGGCGGGGTCCCAGACTCCGTTGCCATTCTCATCTCGCAGAGGCTCGGCGTCATCCCAGCAGAGGTTGCCATTCAGGTCCGTGAATGGTTCTCCAGAGTCGTAGCGGCCGTTGTGGTTCTTGTCCACATAAGGTTCGGCAGGGTCCCACATCCCATTGTTGTTGAGATCACCGTAGAGCTCTGCAGGGTCCCATTTACCGTTGCCATTGATGTCCGTATAGCTTTCCGCAACGGTTTCGCGTGTCCCGCTCATATTCTTGTCGTAGAACACGCACGCGCTCAGAGTCCCCAGACAGACATTGCCAAATCTGTTGTTGAGGTCTTGCCCTTCGCCAAGAACAGAAATCTGCTCAATAGCTGTGGTTGCCTGCCAGCGCTTTCCAGCGTGGGAGGTCCGGTTTACCGAGTAGCCGTCCGTTGCGCACGGCTGTGCGCTCTCCCAGGTCAGGTCCTCACGGGCTGCGTAACCTGTCGCGTCACTTGGCAGCAGATCGCGGAATACATAGTCGCCGGTTGCGTCGGTGCTACCGGTCAGGTTGATGTCCGCGCCGTTGATGGCCTTGCCCGTCAGGCGGAATGGCCACCCCGCAATACCAGCCTCGGAGCCGTCCTGAGCGCCATTCATACTTGCGTCATCGAATTTGTGAGCGGTGATGGTTCCAAGCTGAACAACTCCAAACTCCACTACTGTCGGAGTTGAGCAGTTGGGCGTTACAGTTGCGCTAATGGGCGTTGTCAGCTTCCAGCGTTTGCCAGTGCCGGTTGGGTCATTGAAGTTGCCGTTTCCGTCCACGCTCACCTTCAGTTGCACATCCGTGGAGCAGGGCGGCTGGTCATCGAACAGATCCACACACTGTCCGGAGGCTATCGTTCCGGTGCCACTTGCACCACAGACTGTCCAGTCGATTTCCCAGTTCGTGAAATCTCCGCCTTCGCCAGGGTCCTTGACGCCGTTTGCATTGCTGTCGCGGAAAATACACGCCGTGACCTTCGCGGTGGTGCAATCGACATATTGTGCCGTCATGACCTCAGCTTTTGCTGAGATATCGCACAGGCCGAGGTCCGTTTTTGTGCCGTCGTACAGCTTGGAGCTTGGAGTTGTGCTATTGAGAAAAGTAGAATTCTGTGGGTCGAAGAAGACGTCGTCAATAGTCCCCTGATTTGCTGGTGGGACGCTCAAAATACTGCCGTTGGTAGTAGTGGCTTCGACGGCGACAACGCCCTGATGCTGCCCTGTCACGTACAGGTTAATGTCGTTGTTCGCCGGACTCCCAATGTTGTTGTCAACGTGTTCAATCAGCAGAGCGCCACCCCAGTTTTTGCCAAGGTACTTCTCAAGACCGAGGTCCCAGCTCTTTGGATAGCGATTTTCCACCAGAAAGTACTCTGTCGTGCTGGCAGAAGGCTTTACAATCTTCAATGGGGAGTTGGTGGTGTCGAGGGGCGGCGGGAAGCTGACTGGCCCGGAGCTACCGGGAATCCTCACCGTAGACCAGCCGAGGTACTCGCGGCACCACGCGTCCATCGCAACAGGAGTTTCTCCCGAATCAGTGTCTGCATCCGCCTTCCCCCACGAGCCAAAGGACATGAGTGAAAACCCACCAAGTCCGTTGTTCTTATAGTCCGGGTCATACAGATCCGGAAGCCCGCACATCTGGTGTCCCAGTTCGTGCGCGATGACTCCCATCGGATGGCGTCGGCTAGCGTCGTTCAACTCACCGTTCATTGCCCAGTGCTGAAGCGTCTTGCCGTCGACCGTCACCTCATTGCCGGACCACGCGTGCGCCCACACGTTCGGATGCTTGGATGAGCCGGAGGCGTCGTAGCCCGCAGGGATGAAGTAGATGACACATTCGCTCTGGGATATTACTCCGTCGTTGTTGGAGTCCATAGTGCTGTAGTCAACAAACGGCGCAGCGGCCGCAAGCGCGGCCTTCAACCACGGAGCTTCAGTTGCTTTGGTGTAGTTGTCCGCATAATCAGGATGATTATTACTGATCGTCACCGTCACGATTCCCGCTGGATTTCCAGCCTGGGTATGCGCGTATGGCGAAACGCTCAGCGTTCCAAAGGAGTTGTCTTTGTAGAAGTTGGCTACCGACTTGACACCAGGGGTTGTAGAAAAGATAGCGTCGTTCCAATCGTTCGCTGTTGTGGTTAACGCTCTGTCAGCAAAGTTGACCAGAATTATCAACAGCTGTCTGGATCCTGAAACCGGTGTCGGCGTCCAGGTGGCGAGATGTGAGCCGTTCAGCCCTGCGAGAACTGAGGGCAGTGAAGCAACCTCGCTCTTGTGGTCCTTTTTTTTGGGTGGGCGAAGGTGTTTTTCCAAGCCGGAAGGCGGCGCCTTGTCCGGATCCACGACAACGTCTGGATTCGCAGTCGCATCCATGGCATGGATCTGTCGTCCACTTGTGCCGTCCGCATACACCCACTCGCGGGCGAATGGATTGGCTGGATCAGGAGGGCTCAGCGGGCGCGGAAGAATAGTGTAGCCGTCAGAGGTCTCAATCCATCCTTGCGTCTCATCTCCATAGATATGCGCAGTAAAGACCTTGCCGTTTGGCTGAGTAATCTGGATGGGGTCGTCATTGGCCACGACCGCAGCGGCCGGACTTACGAACGCTGCGCTAACTGCTAGCGCGGTCACGGAGGCTGCCAGCAACCTCCACGGAGCTTTCTTAATCAATGGGAATCCAAGCCTCATCTCTCCCCTCCTTTCGACGAGCGACTTCTTATCCGAAGTCACGTTGCCACAGAGTTCATGTTCCTCCCGCTCCCTGTTCCTGTCAACTGGTAGAAATAACAGTGTATGTTCTGCCGCCTGCGGGAATAGGCAATCACAGGCGGCCGAACACGCTGGTAGGCGCTAAAGCTTCCCGTATTGCTTCAACAGGTAGTCGAGATCCGCCATAACTTTGCACCCTGCCGGGTTTTCCTTGGTCTGGGCGATACCCAATCCGGGGCCGGAAGGCCTGGGGAGCGCAGGGCTGGCAGAGATGCACATGTCAGCCGTCAACAGCTCCAGGTCGGACAGAGCCTGCATTCGTTGCTGGTTGTTACCGGCAGACGCTGCGGCCGCAACCAGTGACTTCATAGCCAGATAGCCCTGTTCGTCCGAGATCAGCCCGACCTCGTCTGTCCCGAATGGCACGCTGTGAAACACATCCAGCAGAAGGTCCAACGACTCGAGAGTCACCTGCACCTGCCACTTCCACTGATCGCTGTGTACCACGCCTGGAACTGCCTCACCGGGAAGCTGAACTGGCGTGCTGGTCCCGTAGAGGATGTTGAGCGTCCACGTAGTGCCGGGCGATTCATAAAGCAGTGGCCACCACGTGCGGATATTGCGTGTCCCCTGCTGATGGATCACGCCTGCAGGGAACACATCAGTGCACTGCCGCAGCGCAAAGTGCTCTTTGGTCAGCGTTACGTTCTTCAGGCAGTAAGGGACGCACCCTCCCATCGCGTTCACGAAGTTCCCCCATTTGGAGCCGGGGTCAATGGAGAACACGCCAGCCGTCGCCCAGACCGGATTCAGATAGCCTATGCCATTGCCGAGCTGGGCCAGAGCGACGCCCTCACCAGGCCCTTCCTCTTCCGGCGGGCCTTCCACGGCGGCCAGTAAGGAGGTCGGATAGGCCTGATACAGCGGACAGACCGAGTTGATGTCACGCACCTCAAGCTGCTTGTCAATGTCTTCGCAGGAGATGCGGTAAGGCACACACAAGTCCACAGGGCTGCCCATCGGGTTGTAACCAACCTGAGGCGTCTCCCGCGCCAGATAGACTCCCGGCACGAGTTCGCCGAACCGGAACGAACCATCCCCCAGCGTCGTGGTGCAGTTGCCCGCAAGATTTACGCAGTCGGGATTAGTCGCCAATGTAGGCAGCGGCGCGAAGGTAATAGTCGGTTCCACATAAGCCTGTGTCAAACACACCTGCCATCCGCCAAGCGGCGTTGGTATATCGTCCGGACAGTTTTTCAGGCTCAGATTGCCTGTAATCGTCGCCAGGCACACAGTGCCGAACTCAAAGCTGCTGAGAACCTCACACTCACCCATCTGAAGCGAGTTGGTAATCGCCGTAGTCGCAAGCCACCTGCGTCCGTTGTAGGTCGTTTTGCACTGGTCAACAGGTGGCATAGCTCCGCCGTTGCACCAGTCCACTTTGCCCCCGCACCATACCGAGTCCTGATAGACCTGGAAGTTACCGGGCGGGATATCCTTGAGGGTCACACAACCGGATGCGTCCGTGCTTCCCGCGATCGGCCCAACGCATTTGCCGTCGGCGGAGGTTCCACATACAGCCATCGGCCAGTTCGGAAGAAGCTCCTCGGCGGCGTCCCACACGCCGTTTGCGAAGGTGTCCACCCACGGCTCGGCAGGATCCCACACGCCGTTTCCGTTTTCGTCTCGCAGCGGCTCACCATCATCCCAGCACAAGCTTCCGTTCAGGTCAGTGAACGGCTCGCCGGAGTCGTAGCGTCCGTTGTGGTTGCTGTCCACGTAAGGCTCGGGTGCGTCCCAGATGCCATTGTGGTTGATATCGCCAAACAGCTCCGCCGGGTCCCACTTGCCGTTGCTGTTGGTATCGGTGAAGTTCTCCGCCACAGCCTGGCGCGATCCGCTCATATTCCGGTCGTAATAGGCGCAGGCCGTAATGGTTCCCAGGCAGACGTTCCCAAACTCACGGACAGCATCATCGCCCTCCGCCAGGGTGTATGCCTGCTCGATTCCCGTCGTCGCCTGCCAGCGCTTACCCTGGAAGGTCACGCGGTTTACCGTAGAGGGATCGGTCGCGCACGGCTGCACGGTCTCCCATGGCAGGTCTTCCTTGATAGTGTAGTTACCCGGAGGCAGGTCCACAAACTTGGCTTCCGTAACACCGTTCTGCGGCCACGTCGGCGGACACAGGGGCGCAGTCGGCCCGTCCAGGCGGATCGGCCAGCCGCTCAGGTAGCTCTCTGTCACGCCCTTCGCCTTGTTCATGTCAGCGTCGTCGAACTTACGGACCGTAATCGTCCCCAGCTCCACAACGCCAAACTCAACAGTCGTCGTCAAGCCGCACGTTACGTTCAGCGCAACCGTCTTCGCGGTGGTTAGCTGCCAGCGCTTCCCGTTGCCCGTCGGATCGTCAAATTTGCAGTTTGTATCGTTGACGTTCAGCGTTATGTTGTAGGTGCCGGGAGCCTGCTGTCCAAAAAGGCGGACGCATCGTCCCTGAGTAATGGTCTGGGAGCCGCCACAGCCTCCATCCCACGTAAAGCCCCATCCGATGAAGGAAACATTGGTCTCCCCTGCATCTTTCACGCCGTTGGCGTTGTGATCGTCGAAGATACACGCCGTCACGTCGTTCGCGCAGCCGTTCGGGACGATTTCTACGGCGCACAGGGCTTCACGCAGGTTGTCCTGCTGCGCCTGACTCCATCCCAGATTGATAGCGGCCTGTGTAAGCTGCGTACCAAGGTCCGCATAGTCCGACGAAGAGTTCAGCAGATTTGTCTGCGCCTCGTAGAACAGGTCCGCCGTCGTGGAGTTGCCCATTCCGGAGACCGTATGCCCGTTGAAGGTGTCTCCCTCGGCCAACAGATACGCCAGCTTGTTGCCGACGCCGCTGTTGGTGTGGACGCCGCCCTGGTCGTTCGAATCGTCCGGTGTCGCAACGTTTGGCCGCAGCAGCGGACTCCCCATGCGATCAGGGTCGTTATAAAGCGTCGGGTCCTTCATGCTGCGGATCGCTCCGCCCGGCAGGTCCTCTCCCATCAGCCACTTCACGTTCGCCGCGTCATTTCCGGTCGGCGTCACCTGGTCAATGAACTCACCCCAGATGTCGGAAAAGCTCTCGTTGATGGCCCCGGACTGGTTCTGGTACTTCAGTCCAGACTCAAACTGCGTCACTCCGTGCGTCAACTCATGACCCGTCACATCGTCCAGCGCATAGCCATCACCAAAGTACATCCGCTTGCCGCTTCCACTCCAGAAAGCGTTGCGCATCGGGCATGCCGCGGGAGGCTTGGGCGCGGGCGGATCGGCAGGACAATAGCGGGCCGTAGCGCTCATCGTCAGACCGGCGTTGTCAACGCTGTCCCGCCCGTGCTCATTGGAGTAGAAGTTGTACGTCGCCCCGAAGTTGTCGTAGATGCCGTTAACGTCGGCGATGGATGAAGCCGGGTCGCCTTCATCCCGCTCCAGTGTGCCTGGATTCGTGCCCTTAACGTTATTCGCGTCATAGACTTCCCGGTCCAGCGCGCCCTCCATCGTGGTGAAGTGGAAAACAACCTCTCCGCTGACAGCGTCCACAAGAATCTCTTCTTCAAAGAGCGATCCGTCTGTCGCGCGAACGTTCATCTTCCATACCAGACGAACATCGCCCTCAAAGCCCAGCACACTCGGAGCGAAAATCATGAGTACCGGCGCGGAAGTGATCTCGTGCTGTGTTCCCTCCTGATGGCTCACCATCCACGCAATAGCTGCCTGCTGAGCCTTTTCGGAGGTCTTTGCAGGCCGGGTTGGGACTGCGCCGCTGTTCAGGGAGCTCAGGTCGCGCAGCATAACCGCATTCACGCTTTCAATGCCGATCTCGGCGGTAGCCGCCAGCTTCGGCCCCTGGAACTCAGGGTATCCAACCTGAACAATGACCTCTCCACCATAGACAGGCACACGGTTGTAAAGCTGCTGCAAGCGGACGTAGAAGCGATCAGTCCCCTCCCTCTGCCGCAGAACGTCAAATGTAGTGGGGCCGGGAGAGACGAACGCCGTAAGATGCTGGCTCATAAAGAGCTTCGCCACCGCGCCCGCCTCGCTGTTTGTGATCTCTGGCACGGGGAAGTAGCACGGTGGAGGGGCGCCAATGGAGCGAATGTAGTCGCCGTCCAGCGTCAGGCGAATCGGCGGGATGACCGTGGCGCTCGGCCCCGGAGCCGAGCAGCGCAAGCTGTCCTTCAGGGCCTGAATCGCTGCCTGAGGGTCCGGTGACTGACCCCACACAACCCCTGACGCTGGCCACAATGCCGCAACGGCAGCGAGGAACACTGCTAAACGCCCCGATAGAGCTTTGGCTGATCTACGATGACTTGCCTGGAGCATGGTCCCACCCATCTTTCTTACAGACCAAGGAGACAGTGAAGAGAAAATCTCAATCGTCGCAAAGCGACATTTCACCGCCTTCCATCATAAAACCTTCACGCCCTGACAGTCACTAGCAAAAATACTTGTTTTCAATAGCAACAAGGGCGCCTCGATGCACTTGGTTTCGCGCTGTGAACGCCCCGGAATTGCCGTGTCTCCATTTGTCACACTTCAGGGAGCTTACAGGGGCAGTGTTTGCGTAGAGAGCTGTAGAACAGATATGCTCAATTCAAGTGGGAGAGTGCGTGAAATTTTGACAGATACAAAAGACATTCTTCAGAAAATTCGCGACGAAGGGATAAATCGCGGGGCAAGCTTCGTGGAAGTGCGGCTCAACGAGCGCGAATCCACCAGCATCGCGCTGCAGGACGGGCAGGCTGACAAGCTGTTTCAGTCGTCCTCCACGGGTTTGGGCGTGCGTGTGCTGGTGGAGGGCTCGTGGGGTTTTGCGAGCGCCAATGGTCTCGATCTGACGCAGGGACTCAGTGTGTTGGACGAGGCCGTGGCCGGAGCCCGCGCCACCCGCGCAGGACGAGCACACGAAGCCTGCGTGGCTGAAGTGGCAGCGGTGCAGGACAGCAGGCGGACGCCATTTGAGATTGATCCGCGCTCAGTGCCTTTGTCCCGCAAAATGGACAAGCTGCAGGCGCTGGACAGTGCGGGCCTTGCGAAAGGGCAGGGCAAGCTGGTCAACCGGGTTGTCTCTTACGGAGATGGATATCAGCGCGAGACTGTCTGCAACAGCTTTGGCTCTTTTATCGAATCCGAATATGTCCGCACAAGCGCTACTGCAACCCTGTTCGCTCAGGACGGCGATGTCCGCCAGCGGGGGTACACGCGCAAGGCCGCTCTGGCCGGCTATGAGCTTCTGGACACTCTGGAACCAGCGGATTTCTCTGAAGAAGCAGCCGAAAAGGCAGTGGATTTGCTCTCAGCGCGCAAAGCTCCCTCCGGCAAGTTCCCGGTCATTTTCCATCCCTCTATCACCGGATTGCTCACCCACGAAGCGCTTGGTCACAACGCTGAGGCCGACCACATCGTCACCGGAACGTCCATTCTGGAAGGCCGCCAGGGAGACCAGGTCGCCAGCCCGCTGATTACGATTGTGGACGACGCCACTTTGCCTGGATTGTGGGGTTCGTACTTTTATGACTCAGAGGGCACGCAGGCCCAGCGCAGAGTACTGATTGAAGACGGAAGACTTGTCGGATTTATGCACAATCTGGAAACCGCCGCGAAAATGGGAGTTGCGCCCAATGGCAGCGGACGCGCCCAGGACTACCACTATCGCCCACTTGTGCGAATGAGCAATACCTTCATACTGCCCGGAGAGACAAAGCTGGCGGACATGCTGAAAGACATTGATCTTGGCGTCTACCTCACTGGCGGGCACTGGGGATATGTTTTCTGTGAACGTGGACAGTTCACGTGTCACGCTGGCGGCGGGTGGATCATCCGCAATGGGGAGCTTGCCGAGCCGATTCGCGATGTTTCCGTTGCCGGGCTGACGCTTGAAACGCTGGCCAACGTGGACGCGATAAGCGATGAGTTTGAGATGACCATGCCCGGAATGTGCGGCAAATGCGGTCAGGGGATGCCGGTCAACGCAGGTGGCCCTCACGTGCGTGTGAAAGAGCTGGTAGTCGGAGGGCAGCAGAGCGTATGACACAGCAGGAGTTGCTCAGCATAGCCGAAGAAGCTTGCAGCGTCGCATCAAATGCCGGGGCCGATTTCGCGGAAGTCCGCGTCAGTGAAGGCCGCTCAACCAGTGTCCGTCTGGAGCGCTCCGCTATTGACACCACCCAGATATCCTTCTCCTCTGGCGCTGGCATCAGGGTGTACATCAACGGCGGACTTGGATCTGTCTCGCTTGATGGCCTCGACCTCGATCGTTTGAAACTCGCGGCGCAGCAGGCTGTTGATCTCGCGCGCCTGGCTACGCCGGACAAAGACTTTGTCTCTCTGCCAGAGCCTCAGGATGGCTCAAGCGTGCCGGGGCTTTACGACCCGGGAATCGAGAATCTCGGCGTGTCGGACATGGCGCGTATCGCGCTGGAGTGTGTGGACGCTGCGCGATCCGTTGCGCCGGAGGCCATCTGCACAGGTTCCGCTGGCTGCGGCAGTGGGCGCTCCGCGATAGCCAACAGCCTCGGTGTCGCGCGCTCTTCCGAAAGCTCCAGCATCTCTGCCTGGATTGAGCCGATTGTCAAGCGCAATGGCGATGTGGGGGCATTCTACGACTTTGACTCCGCGCGCCTTCTGGCCGATTTTGACCACACAGGCATCGGAATGAGCGCCGCCCAGACAGCTGTCCAGTTCCTTGGGGCGCGTAAAATAGAAAGCGGTGTCATGCCTGTGATTCTGGGCCCGCTGTCGTCGGGATCGGTTTTTGGGGCGCTGGCTGCAGGAGCCGAAGCGGAGAGCCATCAGCGAGGGCGGTCCTGGTTGCTCGGCAAACTGGGGCGGAAGGTCGCCGCGGATATTCTGACCGTCCGGGATGACGCCACAATTCCCGCGGGACTCAGTTCACGCTCACACGACTCAGAAGGTGTGCCTACCCGGCCGATCACAATAGTCGAGAACGGCGTTCTGATTAATTTTCTGCACAATTCTTATACTGCGCACAAAGCAAAGGCAAACCTCACCGGCCATGCGCGGGGCGGTGGCATTGGGCCGACGAATGTCAATGTCGAGTTGGGGGAGGCAAGCGCGGCACAGATTATTCGCGATACAAAGCGAGGGCTCTACATAAATATGGGTCGTCTGTCGCCAGATTCGACAACCGGGGAAGTCTCCGCGATGGTAGATTTCGGCTTCATGATTGAAAACGGTGAGATTGCCTATCCGGTCGCGGGTGTTATGGCCGGCATTAACGGGCTTGAGATGATGGCCAACATAGATGCTATCAGCTCTGATGGGCGCGTGGAGCCGGGCTCGGTCTCTCCAACAATCCGTATTCAGAACATCCGCATTGCGGGAGGTAAGTAAGGCTTTGGTGTCCGGAAGAAGTCGACTGCGGATAGAGTTCTGCGCCCTATGAAGTGTGCCCGCCACCCCAAAGTGGACACAGAGCTCACGTGCACAGTCTGCGGCACTCCGATATGTCCAGACTGCGCTGTTCCGGCTGCGGTTGGTTTCAAGTGCCCGCGATGCGCGCGCCCGGACCGCACCGTTTACGACATTCCACCTCCGCTCTTGATCCGGTGCATCGCCGCTACGCTGGCAACCTCTGTTGCCGCCTGGATGTTTGCTCCGATGATTCCCTTTTTCGGAGCGATTATCGTTGGGTACGCGGTCGGGCATGTCGCGCTGGTCTCCTCAGGTCGGCGCGCCGGGTCCACAGTTGAAGCTGTCGCTGTAGTGAGCATCCTGATCGGCCTGTTCGGTCCAGCTATCATGAGCGCTATCGCAGCGGGCGGCAGTGCGAATTTCTTAGCTGTCTTCGGTCCCGGCAACATCTGGTCGTACATAGGCGCTGCAATCGCGATTTTTGTCGCTCTCGGACGGCTGCGCTACCCCTGACCGTGTTGCAGCATTGCCAACGTCCGGCGCAGCTCCGGCGCCAGTTGGGCCAGCTCTGTCTTGTGTGCCTCTGAGAGACTTTCCAGCAGCTTTTCCCCTTCGTTCGTGACAACGATTTGAACGCGTCGCTTGTCTTCAGTAGAGGTCTGACGTCGAACGAAACCCTGCTTCTCCATCCGATCAACCAGCTCCACAGCGCTGTTTGGTTTGATCTGCAGACGCTCTGCCAACTCTCCCACGGTGATACATTTATGGCCCGCAAAGCCGCGAGCAGCCAGAAGCGCCTGGTGTTGAGTTGGCGCCAGTCCCGCCCGGCGTGCCGCCTGCTCGCTGAATCTCAAAAACCGTCGCAAAGCGTAGCGAAAATCAGCCAGCGCCTCATAATCGCCGTCACTAATCCCTTGCTGCATTGACACTCCTCCTCAGCTATTATGCGCGCTTCCGCCGGAAAGGTTTGGAAATGTATATCGTATTCCGATATAATATATGTGATACAGGCAGCTTGCCTGACGCGTGTGCGGATGCGTCAGTGAATACGTCAAAGGAAAGAGAGAGTCCTGAGCTTTGCGTGAAATCGGTTCTTCGGTAGCCCGTCAGACTGGGCGTGAGTTTGAGACCACAGAGTTCAGGCTCCTGTTGATGTCGGTGCTGGCTGGCGCGATAGGGCTGGTGGCCGGATTCATCGCCTTTGGTCTCTACAAGCTGATCGGATTCTTTACCAATCTATTCTTCTACGGCAGGCTCTCCACTGCTCTGGTCAGCCCGGCGCACACGCATCTGGGCTTCTGGATTGTTGGGATCACAACGCTCGGTGGATTGGTCATCGGCATAATGGCGCGCTACGGATCGTCGGCGATTCGCGGGCACGGAATTCCAGAGGCGATGGAAGCGATCCTGATAAACAACAGCCGGATTTCTCCGAGAGTTGGCGTACTCAAACCGATCTCCGCAGCCTTGGCTATTGGAACCGGCGGCCCTTTCGGAGCTGAAGGCCCGATCATACAGACGGGCGGCGCTTTTGGCTCCTTCATTGGCCAGTTACTTCACACAACTGCGGCGGAGCGCAAGGTCTTGCTGGCGTGCGGCGCGGCGGCAGGCATGGCGGCCACGTTCAGCGCTCCCATAGCAAGCGTGATTCTTGCCATTCAGCTCCTGCTGGTTGAGTTTCGTTCGCGCTCGTTCATCCCGCTGGTTATCGCGAGCGCTCTCGCGGCTGGAGTGCACCTGCAGCTTCTCGGCCGCGGAGCCATGTTCAGTGTTGGAAACGTGAACTTTGGAATGCCGTATCAGTTGCCGGTCTTTGCCGTGCTGGGGCTGATTTGCGGCGTCGCGGCGTCCTTGTTTACGAGAGTGTTGTACTGGATGGAAGACACTTTCGAGCGCCGGCCGCTCGATCCACTCTGGTGGCCGGCTATTGCTGGCATCGGGCTGGGTGTCTTGGGTGTGATTGAACCGCGAGTGCTCGGTGTGGGCTACGATACCATTTCCGATATCCTCCACAACAATCTGGCGTTTCAGACGTTGCTCGCGGTGATGGCGCTCAAACTTGCGGCTCTCGTCCTGACTATTGGGTCCGGTACTTCTGGAGGTCTGCTCGCTCCGATGTTTATGGCGGGTGCGGCTCTTGGCGGCGTTTTCGCTATGGCCGCGAACGCTGTATTTCCCTGGCTCGGACTTGCGCCGTCCGCTTATGCTGTGGCGGGAATGGCGGCGCTGTTTGGGTCGGCGTCCCGCGCGGGTTTTGCTCTGATCGTCTTTGCTTTCGAGATCACGCGAGACTACGATTCTATATTGCCGCTTATGGTTACCGTGGTGATTGCCGAAGGTATCGCGATAGCGACCAGCCGCAATTCAGTGATGACCGAAAAGCTGGCCAGGCGAGGTATTCGGGTGCCGCAGGATTTTGAATCTGACGTGTTCGCACAGGTTTCAGTTCAGCAAGTTATGGAAAGCGAAGTGCAGACTGTCCCGGCGACTATGACAGCGGGTGATCTGGCTGAACGGGTGACGCGCCGCGATCCCTCTCTCGCTCATTATCACGCTTTTCCCGTTGTCTCTGAATCCGGGGCTCTTGTGGGAATGGTGACGCGTTCCGATATCATGCGCGCGCTCGAACGGGGGCAGGAAGAGTTGACTGTCGAGCAAGCCGGGACAACGGACGTGATCGTAGCGTACCCCGACGAGCCACTTCACGACGCCGTCGCCCGGATGCTGTGGGCGGATGTCGGCCGCCTCCCGGTTGTCAAGCGCGAGAGGCCGGATCAGCTCGTCGGATATCTCGACAGAGCCTGCGCCCTGGGCGCCCGCCTGGAACGGTTGCGGCGGGAACACGTTCGCGAGACGGGATGGTTGCGTGCGCTCAAAGGAGCGGCGGGCAGGCGTACTCTCTAGGATCAATCTGCCGGCGCCAGACTCTGGCAGGAAAGCTTGCGGGGCACGGAGAAACTGGCAATGCGCTGGTTCTCGCGCGTTTTGTACACTGACGCTTGAGGAGATTAGATGGAATCCGGATTGCCCGCACAGTCATCCCACACTGCCCGCGACGTGGGATACCTTATTATTCGGCTTGTCCTGGGGATTGTATTTTTTGCCCACGGCTCGCAGAAGCTGCTCGGCCTGTTCGGTGGCGAAGGGCCGGCTGCGTTTGTACAACAGGCCGGTGTCCCGGCAGTGCTTGCGTGGGTGGCAATGTTTGCTGAGTTCTTCGGCAGCTTTGGCCTCATCTCCGGTGTCCTTCCAAGACTTTCCGCTCTGGGCATCCTGGTTGTGATGGTCGTTGCAGTCCTCCGCGTCCACCTTCGCAACGGGTTTTTCATGAACTGGGGTGGCAAGGCTCCCGGAGAGGGATTTGAGTATCACATTCTCGTCATGGCGATGTGTCTGTTGATCGTGCTCTCTGGGCCAGGCCGGTTTGCGCTGATGCCCAACTGGGAAGGGCGTCTTGTCACTGGCCGCTAGAGCGCGCCGGTTTATTGCCAGTTGAGCTCCCGCAGCGCACCGCTGGCAAGATTGCAATGCGTCTGTGTTAGCGCAATCACAAGCTCGACTGCTATACTGTGGGCACTCCTACCCATACTTCGAAGTGAGAGTAACAAGAGCAATTTGAAAGGAGCGTCTGAACGTGCCTTATACCGGAGATCCTGACCTGCCTGTCCGCCGGACGGAAGAGTGGTTTCTGGCCATCGTAACGGGCTGTATGATAGTGGTCATTCTGGTTGGAATAGTCGGGTTTATGAGAGCGCACGACACCGCCGGGATGGCCGGCCCCACAATGGCGCCTCAGTTGGGAATTGGTGTTGACGTAAGCCGCGGGACGGCTGCTGTAGGGTCGTCTCGGTCCGGGAGCAGCCCATTCTCTGAGCGCGGAGCGGTGAGTTATGGGAGCTGGCAGGAGCCGCGTCACGTTCCGGAAGGCGGTATTGATCTCAGCAACGCCAGGCGCGGAACTGGCGCAGGACCGTCCGGTTGCTACGCAAACCCAAAACTCGACAAAGGAGCTGTTGACATCGGTCCTTCTCAGATTGAACAGACCATCAAGCAGCTCAGCATCTGAACTGCTCTGCCGTCTGCCTCGTGTGTTGTCTTGACAGGGGAACACGGACAGCAGTACTATACTTGCGCGGCTGAGATCTCTCTTGATCTAGTAGCTATCTGAGGGTTTTCGCTTTGTGTATCAGCGCTAACGGAGGCGCAAAATGGGTTTTCTAGCTGTAGTGCTGCTTGGTTTCATACTGCTTGCAGTGATAGTCGCGCTCTGGTGGATTGGCATCTACAACCGCCTGATAGCGCTGCGAAACGAGATTGAGAACCTGTGGAGCCAGATTGACGTTCAGTTGCGTCGCCGCTTTGATCTGATTCCAAATCTCGTCGAGACGGTCAAAGGCTATGCGTCCCACGAGAAGGAGATTTTTGAAAAAGTCGCCGAAGCCAGAGCGCAGATGTTGAACGCAAAGAGCCCCACAGACCAGGTTCAAGCGGACAACATGCTGACCGGGGCACTCAAGAGCCTCTTCGCTGTTGCCGAAGCCTACCCGGACCTCAAGGCAAATCAAAACTTCCTCAGCCTTCAGGAGGAACTTTCGTCCACGGAAACCCAGATTGCGCGCGCTCGAGAGACGTACAACGACGCCGTAATGAGCTATAACACACTCAAACAGTCGTTCCCCGCCAGCATCGTCGCCAGTACCGGTGGCTTTGGCGCGAAGCCTTACTTCCCTGTAGAGGAAGAGGCACGCGAGCCGGTCAAGGTCAGCTTCGCCTAGACTCCTTCAACGCCATCCTCGTTTGTTGAGTCAGACGTCGCCTATTCGATGATGCTGCGCACAACGCGCACCCCGTTAAGCGCCAGATGGTACAGGAAGACGGTGTGCATGAGGTCGCCGGGATGTGGCAGCGCTCCCAGTTGTCGCGCGGTCTGCACGCTCAAATCATAGGTCTGGACACAGTCTGCCGGGACGATAACATCCATCTTTTCACCAGCCGCGTTGGCGCCTGTGCGCAGATGCGTCGCGAGCTGGTACACGCACAGATCTGTGCAGTCTCCTACGCAAATTGCCGTATGCAGATTTGCTTCGTGTACCGTCGCGTCAAAAGCCGTGTTCGGACTTGGGTTTGTTGAGTACTTGGGAATTATCTGAAACAGTTCTGCGAATGGCAATGAGCGAAGAGGCTCAATGGTATCAGCTTCGGAAGTCCCGGCCACACAGTGCGGCGGCCACGACGCAAACTCCGGAGAATCGGCGGGGTGGGCGTCCTGTGGCAGGATAAACGTCCGTACGCCCACTTCATAGACCCGTGTGAAGAGATCGGCGACACGGCTCGCAATGGCTTCGACACGTGGGCTGGCCAGCGCTCCCTCGTAGCAGAAGCCGTTGATCATATCCACACAGAAAACCCCTATGCGCTCCGGTCCACCGCTGGCTAGCGCAATCTGCTCCAGACTCATATCCTCCAGATTGCTTTGCCAGTCCGATAACCAGTCCAGAAATTCGTGCGCGGATGCCGTAAGTTCGTTTTCAGTCTGTGCTTGCATAGTATTGCTCCTCCTCTGAGATTGTACCGGCAAGCGCCACGACCGGCATGCGCCCAAAGCCAAAAAAGCGCCCTGAGACACTCAGGGCGCTTCAATGTTTATATTGGAGCCGGCGTCAGGCTCTCTTGCGGCGAAGAAGACCCAGGCTGCTGAGTCCGCCTAGCATAGCAATCAGAGCGCTCGGCTCAGGGACGACAGTGCGCGGGACGTAAATTGGGACAATCTCTTCGTGTTGGTCAGAGAAACGAATCGTTGACTGGACTGTCACC
Source organism: Armatimonadota bacterium (assembly GCA_020846715.1). Lineage (GTDB taxonomy): Bacteria > Armatimonadota > UBA5829 > DSUL01 > DSUL01 > JADLDK01. The sequence continues at coordinate 26,669 of JADLDK010000030.1, forward strand.
GGACCCGCGTCGCTCGTTGTGTCGCTGAATCCGAAGAGTTCGGTGGTGTCAGCCGGTCCCCAGGGCAGCGGGCCATCTGGCGACGTGTAATCACCCAGATCGAACACGTTTCCACCAGCCCATGTCCAGGACATAATGCCCTTGTCGCTGGAAGAGTTGTCCAGCTCCCAGTAATAATAGAAGACTGGGAAGCTGTCGGTCGGCTCCTGCACGAAGGAATCGTAGTAGTACTGGTAGCCGGGCCCAACCGGAGGGATGTCGTTCAGGGCCGGATACACATATTCAAAGTCCGCCCGGGCAGCTGTGGCCAAAGCGGCTATGGAGACAAGCGCAAGCAGATAAGCGCAGCATTTGCGAAGTCGGGTCATAGTGGTTATCCTCGTTTCTTAACTTACTCCGGCACGCGTCAACGGATCATCTGGCGCTCTGCTGGAAATTCCTTAGCGAGTATCCGTAACAGTGCAGAATCGCAGATTTGCCGGAGAAGGTTTATGAATCCGAGCCGGGTGCGCGCTGCTCACCCATTGCCGTTTGGCTTGAGATGCCGGCGCTTTGTGCTATGGCGCCAGTGCTATAGCGCCAGTGCTATAGCATTGATGCGTTCGCACCAGTGTGGTCGCAACGGACGCGTTGGATACACTTATGCGTGTCATCTCAGAGTGAGCGTAATGCGCATTCGCGGTTCGCGCTATGTGCAGTGAACGGAGCTTCGGGGGCAGCGAAGCAGCCGCTTTGAACCAAAGTTGACTCGAATATTGAGCCTGAAGACGAATACAGTATCCAGGCTCCCTTCTATCTTAGCTCCCAGCAGGCGTCAGGTCAAGCTCTTCTGATCAAAACTGGTACCCTTACCGGCAGTACACAATGGATTGCCGCGCCTCTGAGATATAATTCGACTATGGAACCTACCATCACCGTATCCGCTCAGCAGATTGACTTTTTCCGCCGCAACGGATTTCTCTCCATTGAAGCCATAACGGACGCCAGTGAAATCGCGAGTCTGCGCCAAGTCTATGACAGCCTCTTTGAGAGGCGCGCCGGACGGGAAGTCGGGGATGAGTTTGATCTGGCCGGCGCGGATCAGGACGGCGAAGTCGCCCGCCTTCCCCAGATTCTCTCACCCAGCAAGTACGCGCCGGAGTTCGCTGAGGGTCTCATGCGTGTGAACGCGCTGCAGGTAGCGCGCCAGCTTCTTGGTGAGGAAGCTGATTGGGGTGGGGATCACGCCATCTTCAAGCCTGCGCTCTACGGAGCTGAAACGCCGTGGCATCAGGACGAGGCGTACTGGGACTCCTCACTTTCGTACAACAGCATCAGCATCTGGGTTCCATTGCAGGAAGCGACGGTGGAAAACGGGTGCATGTGGTTTGTTCCGGGCAGTCAGAACAGCCCGCTTCTACCTCACCACTCAATAGGCCATGACCCGCGCGTGCACGGGCTGGAAGTTGACCGGGAGCCGATGGACGCCGCGGTGGATCTTTCCAGCGCGGTTGCATGTCCTCTACCGCCCGGGGGCGCAACCATCCATCACAATCGCACGCTCCACTACACCGGGCCGAACACTTCTCCTGTTCCAAGGCGCGCCTATATCATGGCCTTCGCGTTACCGCCACAGAAGCTGGATGAGCCGCGAGATTTCTACTGGAACCGCATCAAGCAGGCGCCTCGCCAGGAAAGAGCCGCCCGCGCCGCAGCCGGCGCCTAACTCACACCCAGAGCGCGCTGAACCTCAGCCTCCCAGGTCCCAGCGACCGTAACACCGTACTCGCGCAGGCCTCCTGTCGCCTTCGGTCCGGTCATATAGGGGCGGTAGTCTCGATCTGGTTCGATCAGATCGCTCGCCGCGTAGTTCACGTGAAGAAAGTGAAGAGCAACTCCCGCGCGCTCATGGTCTGAGTTGTTCGGGCCGGTGCAATGGGGTGTCCCATAACAGAAGAAGATGGCGCCTCCTGCCGCGAGCTCCACTGGAACGCCTTCATCCTCGCACGGGTAGCATCGGATGTGGTGGTCGCTGTCTGGATCGCGAACGTGCTCCATCTCTTCTCGAAAACGATTCGGGATGACTCGCATGGTCCCGTTCTCCACGGTCGCGCCATGCACGGCAGTCCACAGCGCCGTTCCCTTCATAGGATCAGATATTCGGAAGTACGCGTTGTCCTGGTGCCAGTTCGTGCCAGTTCCGGCCCGGGCAGGCTTCCAGAAGACCTGGTCCAGATGAAGAATGAACGGATTCCCAATCAGCTTTCCAACCGCATCTATCACTTTCGGCGCAAAAGGCATGGCCCGGAAGAGCGCGCTGTGGTCGTACATGGGACACAGTTGCAGATTCTCTTTTGAGCGCGAGGGGGTCTTGCCATCCCCGTCCGTCGCAACATTTCGCATGGCGCCGGAGCCTTTCAGACGCTCCAGCTCCTTGCGCATAGCCGCTACTTCGCGCTTAGTCCAGAACTCCGGAACAGCCACCCAGCCATGCTCGTGGAACTTCAGCGCCTGCTCATCCGTCAACTGATTCCCGTCTGATTCCAATCCGCTCATGCCTCCCCGCCAGATTCTGCGCTCTTTGTCGCAGGTCCACCGGCGCTCTAGCCGCCCATTGACCCTGCTCCTGCTCCAGCGTCCAGCGCCGCCCGGAGGACGCTGCGGCGAATAGCAAATAGACTGGCTGTCGGCTTCGCAGGACTCGGAAACACTGAATTGGTCAGAAACACCACGTACGCGCCCGTGCCCTTATCCATCCAGACGAACGTGCCGGTGAAGCCAGTATGACCGATGAAGACGCCCTTCTCCGCATCGGCTTCTCGCGGGCCGAAAGCGCCAGACCGGTAGATATCCCAGCCGAATCCCCGCCAGTCGTTTATGGACGGGGCAAGCTGAAGACGGGTCGCCCGCCTGACCAGCGCTTCATCCAGAACTCTGACTCCGTCCAGTTCCCCGCCGTTCAAAATCATCTGGCAAAACCGCGCCAGGTCCGGTCCGGTTGAGAACAGCCCTGCGTTTCCGGGAGTGTGAGTCTCACACCCGTAGTAGCGGGCCAGCGGATCGTGCACGCGGCCTTGTAGGAGCGAGCCGTCTGGAAGCGGGACAGTCGGCGCGGCCCGGCGCATCTGATCTGGACTAAGTGAGTAAGCCGTGTCACGCATACCGATGGGATTCCAGACTCTGCGCCGCAGAATGTCCTCCATCCGCTCTCCCGATGCGTTCTCGACAACGCGAGCCAGCGTCTGCATATTCAGACAGCTATAGTTGACCCGCGTGGCGCGGGGGAAGGGGCGTTTCAGGGTGGCGTAGTGGTTGATCAGTGCATCGGCGTTTGACTCGCCTTCTGCCCGCGTTTTCTCCACAGCCGGCGCGCTGTCGTAAGCCGGCATGCCAGAGGTATGGGTCAGCAGGTCACGGATGACAATGTCGTTCTTCTCGCCCGCAGCATAGGCTGGAATATAGCTGGCCACGCGGTCCCAGACAGAAAAACGCCCGTCCTCCAGCATCAGAAGCGCCGCTGTCGTCGTTCCCACCACCTTTGAAACCGACGCCAGATCCCACAACGTATCCAGCTTCACAGGAGCCGAGTCAGCGGAGTAAGTCATGCGCCCGTACGCCGCCTGATGCACAATCCTGCCATTGCAGCCGATAACCACCACAGCTCCGGGATAGGCGTGTCCGTCCACGCCGCTCTGTACCAGCCTGTCCACGTCAGCCAGATTCGCATGACAGGCGCCGGCGACAAGACAGAGCACAAGCGTCAGCCATCTCCTCATTCTGTTGTTGCTTTCAGCGCCGCTCTTGCCGCCGATCGTCCCGCCACCGCTCCGCTGCTCCACGCCCATTGACAGTTGTATCCTCCCAGCCAGCCATCCACGTCCAGAATCTCGCCTGCGAAAAACAGTCCGGGGCGCAGCCGGCTCTGCATGGTCGCCGGTTCCAGATCGTCCAGCGCCACTCCCCCCGCCGTCGCTTCCGCAAATCGGTAGCCGCCGATCCCACTCACGGGAAGGCGCTGGTCCAGCGTCAGTTCGCGCAGCCTCTCCTGGGTCTCCCTGTTCAGCTTTCCAAGAGGTGTTCGGCCCGCCGCAGCTTCAGCCGCCATCATCTCTGCCAGGCGGTGCGGCAAAAGCGTTGAAAGCGCATTTGACGTCGTTTTGCGCGCATGCGTCTTGACCAGATTCTGCCAGAACACCCGCTCCTGCCCATCCTCAATCTCAGGCGCAAACCGCGCGTACACCTGCGCTTCGGGATGTGTCCATCGCTGCCGGACAACATGCCGGCTCAGGTTCAGCGCCGCGGGACCGCTGTAGCCCGTGTGCGTGAACAGGAAGGAACCGGTGAAAGACGCCAGTGTTTCATTTTTCTCCCGAAGCTGCAAGCGGACCGGCAGGGTGACACCGGAAAGCTGAGCGTGTACAGGCGGCTCCGCAAAGAGCGGGGACAGCGCAGGCGTCGTCGGTACAAGCGTATGTCCCAGAGTCTGCGCCCACGGGTATCCTGCGCCGTTTGACCCGGATTTCGGAAGCGCCAGCCCGCCTGTGCACACCACAACTGATCTCGCCGAGTAGCTACCCTCCTGCGTCCGCACCCTCCACAACGCGCCCTCCGGCCGAATATCCTCCACCTTCATGCCGGTCCTGAGTTCGCCGCCCGCGCTGCTGAGCGCCTCAAGTAGCGCCGTCAGAACCGCTTTGCCGGAGTTGGCGACCGGAAAGTACTTGCCCGTCTTCTCCAGCTTGAGAGGAACCCCGATGCGCTCAAAGAAGCGGTGGGTCTCCTCCACATTGAACGCATGCAAAACGCGGTCCACAAAGCGCTCCGAGCCTGAGTTGAAGCACGACGGATGGACATATTCATTCGTGACGTTGCACCTGCCCCCGCCCGCCACCAGAATCTTCGCCCCGATCTTCGTCTGCGAATCCAGCGCCAGCGCATGCGCCCCGCGCTCAGCGGAGGCAATGGCAGCCATCAACCCCGCCGCTCCCGCTCCGACGACGATCACATCCCAGTCCTTCACGCGTGGATTGTAGCACAGGCGCACGCGTGCCGAGAGCGCTCAGCGGCTACGTGATAGTCTGCGGAGCTATCGGCTCCTGCGCATTGCTCTCATCGCGCCAGCCAGAGAACCAGCACCTGAGCGGAGATAACGCGCAGGATCATCACGAGCGGATAGACCGTTGCATAGGCGACAGAAGCTCCCTCAGAGCCGGTCACGGAGGTGGCAAAGGCCAGGGCGGGCGGGTCGGTCATGCTTCCGGCCAGCAACCCGCAGAGCGAGACAAAGTTCAAACGATAAACAGCTCTGGCTACCAGCGCCACTACCAGCAGCGGAAGCAGCGTGATCAGAGTCGCCCATCCCATCCACGCAAACCCTGCGCCCTGAGTCAGTGTCTGAACAAACTGGTCACCCGCCTTCAGCCCGACACACGCGAGAAACAGCACAATGCCGATCTGCCTGAGCATGAAGTTGGCGCTTATGGGCATAAACATACTCACAGGGCCGATCTGCCCGACGCGGCTGAGGAGGATGGCGACAATCAGCGGGCCGCCCGCCAGCCCCAGTTTGACCGGCGCGGGCATTCCCGGTATGCTGATCGGAACACTGCCGAGAATCACTCCCAGAGTGATCCCCAGAAAGACGGAGATGAGCTGTGGGTGGTTCAGCTTGGAGACGGAGTTGCCCAGCTCGCGAGAGACGCTGTCAAGAGACTGTTCATCTCCAACCACAGTCACAGTGTCAGCAAACTGCAGTTTGAAGTCAGCCGTCACAGGCAGCTCAAACTCTGCGCGGTTGACCCGGGTGATCTGCACTCCAAAGCGCTGAGGAAGCGCAAGCTCCAGAATGGATTTTCCGATAGCAGCGCTCTTGGTTACGCGCAGCCGCCGGGTGCTGAGATGACTGGGCACGGCGCGCAGATCAACATCAGACTCCTCGCCCACAATCAGCCGCAGGTCTCGCAGCTTCTCGCGGGGCCCTACCGCAAGCAGGACATCACCCTGCGCCAGGGTAGTTGTCGCATCTGCCACCTGCATGCGGTCGTCGTGGAGGATGCGCGAGACGACCACACCCGATCCGCCAAGTCCCGGAACCTCCTGCAGGCGCACCCCTTCCAGATTCTTGTTAGACACCTGCAGACTGGCGGCGATCAGCCCGGAAGTCTCCGCGGACTGGTGGGCGACAACGGCATCCGCCTCTTTTCTCGTGTCAACGCGAAAAACGCGCCGAACAAGCAGCATCGACAGAATTGTGCCAACGATGCCGAAAGGATAAGCGATTGCATACCCCAGTCCCGGCATCTTGCTGGCTTCGTCCGTGATTCCTGGCAGATCTTTGAGCGCCTGCTGGGCCGCGCCAAGTCCGGGCGTATTAGTCACGCCGCCAGTGTAGAGTCCAACAGCTGCCTTGATGTCAATATGCGCCAGAAAAACCAGCCCCAGCGTCACAATGACACCAATTCCGACAATCGCCGCCGCCATCAAGTTGAGAGCTAATCCTTGTCGCCGCAGTGAAGCGATGAATCCGGGACCCACCTGCAGACCAATCGTGTAAACGAAAAGTATCAGTCCGAAGTCCCGCGCGAAGTCCAGGACCTCTTCATTCAGGGTGAGGTTGTAGTGCCCGAAGATCAGTCCGGCAAAGAGTACGCCTGCAATGCCCAGACTGATTCCGAAGATTTTGATGTTGCCGATGGCCAGCCCGAGCGCCGCGACCAGCCCGATAATCACAACTGCGTGAGCGACAGAATCCTGCGTGAAGAGCTCAACTAGAAATGACATATGTTTGTACTATATATCACAGACTATTTCTGTGCTTCAATGTTGTACTCGCAAGGTTACCCGGGCGAGGCTCACATCAGTTCAGGATAGCCTATCGCCGCCAGAAATGCGAAGCGCCAGGCCTTCTCAGGCTGTTGTCGCCTCCGTCACCTCGCTTACCGTCTGTACAGGCTGAGTGAGCAGCGATACGGCGACCAGTGTCACGAAGCTGAGCGGCATAGCGATAATCGCCGGGCTGTCCAGCCCAATCGGCGCTGCATCTGCGCTCAGGTGATAAACGCTCTCGTACATCGTCGGTGACAGCAGAATCAGCGCTACAGATATGGCCAGACCCGCAACAATCGAAGCGGATATTCCGGCAGCGGTCGTGCGCTTCCAGAACAGCAGCATCACCAGCGCCGGCAGGTTCGCTGAAGCGGCCACGGCAAATGCCCAGCCCACCAGATACGAAACGTTCATTCCCTCGTAGCGTATACCGAGGAAAATCGCCACGACACCAACCGCCACTGCTGCAAGTTTCCCGGCGACCACACGGCCACTGTCAGACACAGTACCCCCAAAAAACCGGTCAATCAGATCGTGCGCCACCGCGCCGGACGCGGCCACTATCAATCCGCTGACTGTCCCCAGCACCGTCGCAAACGCAATGGCGGAAATGCAGGCAAACAGAAACGTGCCAAACGAGCGCGCCAGAAGCGGCGCGGACATGTTGTTGTCCGTCACGTCAATCACCCCGCTGACCATAGCGCCCAGCCCCATAAATAGCGTCAGAATGTAAAAGAACCCGATCGCGGAAATCGCGACGATAGTGGATTTTCTCGCGGCGGCGACATCCGGCACGGTGTAGTAGCGAATGAGAATGTGCGGCAGTGCAGCCGTACCACAGAAGAGCGCCAGCATTAAGGAGACGAAGTTCAGGCGGTCGGTAGAGCTGGCGCCTTTGTCAACCTTGAACTTCAGCCCCGGCCGCATCACATCAGAGCCCGGAGTGGGCTTCTGGAAGTAGATCGCAATCTGGTTGTCTCCGTCTGCGATTGTCTCCTTGTCCCAGCGAATTACTGTGCTGCGCTGCAAGACAGACAAAAACTCCAGAGGCCCGAGCGCGCCAGTCTGTGCCACCGATCTCCCATTCTGAATAATCTTGCTTGCCTGTCCGACCTGGTGGAATTTCCCGGCCGACAAAGGAGCGCCGTTGTAGAGCTTCGATCCATCCGGGCGGGTCGTAACTGTCAGAGTTTCTTCAAGAGTGTTGGATGTCTGTGACACCTTCCAGACCGAGATTGCACCGTCATGACGAACCTTTATATAGCCTTTGCGAACCAGTTCGGAGTTTTCCTGTCCGGGTACGACTGAGTAGCCAGGCCGGTCAATTCTGAGGTTGCCCGATGTGTCCAGGTGGAAAGGCATGGAAACCAGGTCAGATCCTGAGGGTGTTGTCGAGATTCCTCGCAGCAGCACCGCTCCCGCCAGAATAGTCGAAAAGAGAATCAGCAGCCCGCCTTTGAGGAACTGCACGTACGTGGTCGAGGCCATTCCGGCGGTCGCTACGATAAAGATGACAATCCCGCCCACAAGAACTACGCCGAAGGTGTGTGGGATGCCCAGAAGCGGCGTCACCAGCGATCCCGCGCCAACCATCTGCGGGATCAGATAGAAAAGTGATACCACGAGCGTGCTGATGGCTGCGGTGAACTGGACGCTGCGCGCGTTGAATCGGGAGTTCAAAGCGTCCGCAAAAGTGTACCTGCCGAGTCTCTTGACCGGCTCAGCGACAACAAACAGCGCAACAATCCAGCCTGCGAGATAGCCGATTGAATACAAGAAGCCGTCGTAGCCGGCTGTGGCGATCATCCCGCAAATTCCCAGAAACGATGCCGCTGAGAGATAGTCCCCAGCGAACGCCAGACCGTTAACCGCCCAGTGAATGGAGCCGTCCGCCGCATAATAGCCGTGGGCGGTTTTTGCCCGGCGAGCCAGATAAACCGCAATCCACAGTGAAAAGGCGACGAATGCCGCAAAGGTCGCTATTGCTATCGGAGAAGTCTCGTAGTTCATCGAACGTCACTGTCCTCCGAAGCCGTGTCCTCCGAAGCATCGCTTTCTGCTCTGGCGCACAGAGAGTTGTAGATGAGGGCCAGAATGACTGCGAAAACAATCAACCCCAGCCCGTACACTACGGCCAGGTTCACGCCCAGCATATCAAGGCCCATCAGGCGGGGGTGGAACGTGTTGATATACACAAATCCGCCGTAGATCAGCGCATACACCACAAACATCCACAGGCCAAGTCTGGCCTTGTAGGCAATTAGCTCTTGATCCCGCCGCGTTGAAGGATCGTTCATAGGTCTCTCTCCTGTGAGATGATTTATGCTGAGGTCCTGGAGGTTCTCAGGACGCCGTACTGCCGTATTCTACACTGACGCTCGTCTGAATCCCGCCACGAGCCGTGAACTCCCCGCGCACCTGCATCCACCTGGGGTCGCACGCAGCGACCAGATCATCAAGGATGAGGTTGGTCACGTGCTCGTAAAAACATCCTCTGTTGCGATAGTTCAGCAGGTAATACTTGAGGCTCTTAAGCTCGACGCACAGCTTTCCGGGACGGTAGACAATGACGATTGTGCCAAAGTCCGGCAGGCCTGTTTTAGGGCAGACACTTGTGAACTCAGGACAGGTAATGGTGATGAGGTAGTCGCGCTCTGGAAACTGATTCTCAAAGGTCTCGAGCGCATAATCCGGCTGTTTGTTCTCGCTCATGGGTGAAGAGATTCTAGCATGGCGAGACGCCTTTTGCGCTTGGTGAACCAAACGCGTTGTGGCATGCCCGGCCGTTCAGATATCTGTTTTTCAGTTCACCAGCGTAATATGAGCCGGCACAGTGCGCAGAACGGACGGAGTGACGCTTGTGTCCAGCCTGCCCCGAGCAATCACAAAGTCACCCGTCTGAACTCCATGCCCGGAAGCTGCCACTCTCAGAGCACGGCCGGAACCGGCGTCCAGCGAGAATCCACTGGAATCACTGCTGATTGCCAGTCCCCAGACTCTGAATAGAAAGCGCGAGCTTGCGGTCGCAGGAATCTCGCTGAAAGCCAGGCCGTTCACACCTACGATTCGTACATCGTCATAGGTTGCGCTGTTGTCCACTGCCGTCAGTCCGTCCGTATCTGTCGCAATGACGCTGACTGAATGTGTTGTGTAGCCTCCACCGGCGCTGATATCGCCCTGCCAGTCCACGCCGTTGTACACAAGCGAGACGCCATCCGCTGTGACCGCTGATAGACCTTCAATATCTGAAGCAAGCACTGTAACGTGCACAGTGTCACCCTGCGCCACGACTGTCGGGCTGAGCGTCACGCCGGAGATTGTAGGCGGCGTGTTAGCGGGGCCACTGACGCTAAGGCTCAGGGTGTAGCGTTGCGCGTCGTCAACAGAGCCGGGTGCATCAGAGACTTTGACGAAAAACACTCCTCCGGCGCCCGGGAGCGCGTAGTTGGACAGTACCTCATCCTGGCCCTTTCCGCTCGAATTCTGAGTCACGAGCAGCGAAGAGCCGTTAGAGTTGTACACCTGGATCTGAAGGTCGCTGATGGCTCTTGTGTTGATCGTCGGTGTGTAGCCGCTGGAGCTTCCCACCTGATAGACACTGCCGAGGGGTGAGACTGTGACGTTCAGGCTGGACCCGGGCGCAACAGTGAACTTGAACCAGTCCTGATCTGCAGCATTTACAGTAGCCAGCGGGTCCGTGGTTAGGGTGGAGGAGCTCAACTGGCCCAGGTCTGTGGCTTTCGAAGAGGAGTTGTTCGGCTCAAAGGGATCGGCGTAATAGGAAGTTGCGCCGCGGATATCGTCATCCTGGGGGCCATCAAAGCTCATTGTCAGCATTGGCTCCATCAGCTTTGTCCCATTTGTTGGATAGACATGCCCCAGCCCGATGCCGTGACCGTGCTCATGGGTCACGGTGTTGCGCAGGTACCGGTAATCGTTCGAAGGATTCGCCCACGATTCACTGGTATCAAGCACCATGTCGCCGGTGTTAGGGTAGTAGCAATACGCCAGAACTCCGTAGGCCCCGTCTAGGTTGTGCCCACCGATGCGGATGTCACCTCGCTGGCCAACGGAGCCTGAGCTGGACGGAAAAGACGCGCCGTCATCCGCAACTTCCACGTACTGGATGCCATAGACCGACGCCCACTCTGCAAATGCCTGCGCAAATTTCGCCTTCCACGCGCTTCGCGACCCAAAGGCCGCATCCAGCTTCGCCATCAGATTTGACGGCCCCGCGGGATCGCCCGAGCCACTTGGTATGTACAACCCGTCCGGAACAAAGCTGTACGTAAGCGTGAAAGGAGTGTTCTTTGCCACCGTCCCGTTAGTCGCCGTGTAAGTCCAGCGGTTGCTGGCATTGTAGGCGAGCTGGACGTTGGGGATTGGCAGCTCTTCCAAAATCTGGCGCATTCGCTCCTCAGGCGTGCCGGGCGCTACACATACAGACAGGCGAGAAGTCTCAATGCACTGAGCTTTTTCCATGTGGTTGAGAACGGCCGCCCTGACGGCCTGCTCAATGGATTCACCCGGGGAGAGAATAGAAGCGCGCGGTGCGAAGCGGCGCGTCACGCTTTCAAGCGCATCCTCTGGTGCGAAGCTCTGAGCATCTGGTGCGGAGCTCTGAGCTTCAAAGCCTGCAACCCGCGCGCCGGCCAAAGCCAAAAACCCCGTGGCAACCGCCAATCTCCAGCACCAAGTCGCTTGCTTTGTCATCCCTGCCAAATACTCCCAATCCTCAGTATATCATTAGTCGTGTTACTAACTGAAGTAGCTTCCGGGCTCCTGTGGGCCACTTGAGCGCACAGCCTAGATGATCAACTTCAAAGCAGCCAGCCCGGCGAGGATGAGCACCGCCGAATCGAACTGCTTCTGTGGAATACGTGGCAGAAGCCATGACCCGCTGAGCGCTCCTGCCGCGATAGCCGGCGCCACGGCCAGGTCAAACATCAGCGTCTGGTGCGTCATAATCGGTTGACCAGGCTGCAGATGCGTCAGCAGCAGGAAAATGGGCACTTTGGCAAGGTTGAAAATGAAAAAATAGAGTGCGGTGGTCCCCATAAACTGGTTCTTCCCCAAACCCATTCCGGTCAGGTAGATAGTCATAATCGGGCCAGCTGCGTTGGAGACTGTTGTCGAAAACCCCGCAAGCGCCCCTGTTGACACGACGCCCGCGCGTGAGTGCGGTGTCAGCCGGTCGCCCCACCTCTTTCTGGCGAGATGAAGCCCCAGCATTCCCAGCACCATGTACCCGATGACGATGCTCAACACGTCGCGCGTTTTCGTTCTTTCGCCCAGATACAGGAGAAATCCCGCTCCTCCAAGCATGCCCAGCACCACCCAGGGAACCAGCTCCAACAGCTTGTCCCAACGGGTGTGGCTCCGGTAGCGGGCGACCGCGAAACAGTCAGCGAAGCTGAGCATCGGCAGCACCGCGCCCACTGAGAGCCTTCCACCGAATATTCCGGCCATCAGCGGAACGACCAGGATACCGACGCCGGGCACTCCCGTTTTGGAGAAACCGACAAGCAGCGCCGCCACAATACCAAGAAGCCAGTCGAGCGTTGTTAGATGCACAGCGGAATTATGAGCGCTCAGCGCAACCCCTGTTGCTTGGGCAGGTTACAGCAGCGCTTCCTCCCACAGCCGGTACAGCTCTCTTATGCGTGACTCCAGCTCCTCGTGCTCCGCAAGGATCGCGGCAGAACTCTCGTGATCGGCAAATGTCTCCGGACGGCTCAGAATACCGGCAAGCTCGGATATTCGCGCCTCAGCGGACTCTATCTCGCGTTCAATTTTCTCAGGTGAAGAGCCTTTCTTCTTGCCGGGAGCCTGCCGTCGAGTGGGCGGCTTCGCCTTCTTTTTCTGACTCACGCGCGGGCGCAGCGCGTGCGCCTGCTGAGCGTATTCGTCATAGTTGCCCAGAAAAGAGCGCACGTTGCCGCTCGATATCTCCACAATGCGTGTTGCGATAGAGTTCAGAAGATACCGATCGTGCGAGATCAGAATAACTGTGCCCGAGTAGCTTTGAAGAGCTTCTCCAAGCGCTTCTCGCGAGTCGATGTCCAGATGGTTTGTGGGTTCGTCGAGGATCAGCAGGTTGGGGCGGCTGACCATCAGCTTTGCCAGCGCCACGCGATTGCGCTCTCCGCCGCTGAGGGAGGCCATCGCTTTGAACACGTCGTCACCTTTGAACAGAAACTGCGCCAGCATATTGCGCGCCTGAGCAGGTGTGAGGTCTGCGCTGTCCAGAAGCTCTTCGAGCACACTATTCTCCTCAGAAACCCCGGTCAGGTCCTGTGCAAAATAGCCAGTTTCAACACCACATCCAAGGCTGACACTTCCAGAGTCCGCAGCTTCCTTCCCGAGGATGATTCTGATGAGGGTCGTTTTGCCGGCTCCGTTTGGACCAACCAGCCCAATTCGCTCGCCCGCATCAACGCTCAGATCGAGATTGCGGAACAACGGCTCTGCTCCAAAGCTCTTTGTGACCGATTTGAGGTCCAGCACACTTCGCCCGCTGTGTTTGAGAGGCTCGATGGCGATATTGAGAGTGCTCTTCTGCTTTGGACGCTCCACGCGCTCCATTCTGCCCAGCAGCTTTTCCCGGCCACGCGCCTGCTTGCTGCGCTGCCCTGCCTTGTAGCGAAGAATGAAATCTTCCATCTTGTGGATTTCTTCCTGCTGTCGTTCGTAGCTCTCTTCCTGCGCGCGTTCCCGTTCCTGCTTGAGCTTTGCGAAGGCTGTGTAGTTGCCGGGGTAGCTGTGCGCAATGCGTCCCTGAAGATCCACAACTTTTGTCACAACTCTGTCCAGAAAGTAGCGGTCGTGAGAAACAACCAGCACCGCTCCCGAAAAACCCTGCAGAAACTCTTCCAGCCACTCAGTCGCTTCGATATCCAGGTGATTGGTCGGCTCATCCAGAAGCAGCGCATCCGGCTTCTGCAGCAACACTCTGGCCAGTGCCGCGCGCGTTTTCTGGCCGCCGCTGAGCACGTTCACGGGCTTGTCCCAGTGCGCCGCGCCTAATCCGAGCCCCGTGAGGGTCGCCTTGACCTCCGCCTCGAAGGCGTAGCCGCCCAGCCGTTCATATTCGTGTTGAACCTCACCGTACCTGGAAACAAGCGCGTCCATCTCGTCAGGCTCAGCGCGCGCCATATGTCCCTCGAGATCACGCATTTCCGCCTCCAGACGTCTCACTTCGCTGGATGCTCCGGAGACTGAAGACAACAGAGGCTCTTGACCTGTCAGCTCACTGTCCTGCTGCACATAACCGATGGTGGCGCCTGGCAGAACACTCACCGCCCCTGAATCCGGTGTTTCCAGAGCGGCAATCAGGCGCAGAATTGTCGTCTTGCCCGATCCGTTTGGACCCACCAGCGCCACCTTTTCGGATGTGCCGACGGTGAAAGTCGCTTCGTCCAGCGCCTGGAAAGCGCCGTAAAACTTGCGGGCTGCATTCAGTGAAATCAGTGCCAAGTCAATCTCCACTACAATTATAGAGGCCGCACCGGACAAGCGGCAAAAGCGCACGTGTTGTGGTTTGCACAGTGAATTGCCAGTCTCGCGCTCAGACCGCTTGCCGGAAGCGCCGTTACGCCGAGATTGCCTGCGGTTTTGATAGACTGTTTTGTGCGTTGGAAGGAATGCCTCAGTGAGCTGGTTTGCGTTGACACGGCTTCTGTGCGGTGCTAAAATGCGGTCGCTGGAGTCGCGTCCGGGGGATGTGGTGGAACGGTAGACACGCTGTCTTGAGGGGGCAGTGAGGAAACTCGTGAGAGTTCAAATCTCTCCATCCCCATTTTACTGAACTCCAGAAAAACCTGAGTTCAGTCAGGGGCTTGCCGGACAGGGCGTTTTACCTGCCCGTCGGCCAGGTCAGGCCCTCATTGGCTGTCCGGGGGCGATTGGCGCAGTGGGAGCGCGCCTCGTTCACACCGAGGAGGTCACTGGTTCAAATCCAGTATCGCCCATTTTTGTTTTCCGTGGAAGAGCTGAGAGGCGCTGGGCGCCCTTTTGCCGGCCGCGCAGGTGGCGGTCGAAGCGACGGTGTGAATCTCAGACAGGCTGCGGGCGTAGTTCAGTGGTAGAGCGTCTGCTTCCCAAGCAGGATGTCGCGAGTTCGAATCTCGTCGCCCGCTCCAGTTTGTAAGTTTGCTCTTTGAGGAGCGCCCCTGAGCGCTCCTCTGTCTTTGTAAAGAGCGCCTCGCGAAAGATCGAGGCGGCGTAGCCAAGTGGTAAGGCAGGGGACTGCAAATCCTTCATCAGCGGTTCGATTCCGCTCGCCGCCTTTTCTCCCTCAAAACCTCCTCACACCGCAGAGGAACCGGAAGTCTCTGACTCTAACTCTGCGTCAACGTTTTCGCGCGGGGTCTGCTGAGGAGAGTTGGACATGACACACGTTTTCAAAAGCGCTCTTTCGCTGGTTTTCATCGCTGCGGCGGTTGCTGGCGCGCTCTTACCGGTGCGGGCGTGGGCTGCTCCGGATCCAAAGGCAGACGGCAGCGCGGACGCGTCTTCCGCCATTCAGGCGAAGCTTGACGCCCTTGCCGGAGACGGCGGAGTTTACAGTCTGCCTGCAGGGCGGTACCGGCTGGACCACGGCATCAGCGTTCCCACCGGAGTTACACTGGCGGGAACCTGGCAGGCGCCTCACCACGCGGAGGGCAGGAAAGGCACCATTCTGCTTGGCTACGCCGGAAAGGGCAGGGAGGCGGGAGCGCCACTCATCCACCTGTCGCCCAACAGCACGCTCAAAGGTGTCACCATTTTCTACCCCGAGCAAAAGCTGCCGGATCCGTTCCCTTACCCGTGGACCATTCAGGGCGAAGGCATGCACGGCAGCGTTATTGACGTGACGCTTGTGAACTGCTACAAAGGCATAGACTTTGGCGACAAGCCAAACGAACTGCACTACATCCGCAACGTTTTTGGCTGTCCACTGAAGGCCGGTATCCACATCGACCAATGCACAGACATCGGGCGCATTGAGAATGTCCACTTCAATCCGCACTACTGGCAACGCTCCGGCGAGCCGGGCATCCCCTCCTGGGAGAATCTGCTGAGCTATCTCTTCCACAACCTCATTGCGTTCAGCATCGCCCGTAGCGACTGGGAGTTCATGCAGAACACCTTTTCTTTCGGGGCAAAAGTCGGCTACCGCTTCTACTCCAGCAAAGCGGGCGCGTGCAATGGCAACTTTTCAGGAATCGCGGCGGACTGGGCCGAGACCGCAGTCCTTGTTGAGCAAACTCAGCCGCCCGGACTGCTCATTACCAACGGTGAGTTTGTCGGCGGGAAAGGCAGCAAAGCGGTCATCGACGTGCGCCCGTCGCACAGTGGCGTCGTGCAGCTTTCCAACTGCGCCTTCTGGGGTCCCGTGGAGACGAATGTGCGCGTGGATGGGCCGGGCTATGTCAGCCTCAGTCAGTGCAACTTCGTCAACTGGGACGCAAATAATACAGGCGCCGCGTGTGTTCAGGCTGTCGGCGGTGAGATCAACATCGCGAACTGCATGTTCCGCGAAGACAAAAGCCAGATTGAGCTTCAGTCCGGTGTCCTCACCGCCACAGTGCTTGGAAACCGCTTCGCCGGCGCCCAGCGCATCCAGAATCAGAGCGCGGGAGATGTCCAGATCGCCAACAACGTGACGCGTAAATAACGCGGCTTCCGTCTGTTACGCGGTGTCCACAGACCTCCTTGCCGGTCAGTCATACCCGTGCCCGTAGCCGTCTCTGCTGAACACACCATTTGGTGACACACGCTCGCTGTCGAAGCTGGTGGAGCTGGTCACAAACTGCGCGTGCCCATCAGCGAAAATCACGGTCGCGCCGCCGGGGTGCCACTGCCTGTACCAATCCGGGACATACCAGTAGCGCGTGCCTGTCGGGTCTTCCTTTGGCCCAGCCCAGGGCATCATCTCATCCCGCATTATCCGCGTCTCAGAGGGAAACTCGAACTCGGCGTCCCTGATGATGTGGTGCGGTTTGTTCACCTGCGCGTCGTTCTGGGTGGAGTTGTCCGGGTTGCCTGGCTGATTCACGATGCTGAAGCAACCTTTAGTGAATCTGTAGCTGGACCCGAATTTTTTGGCGTAGCTTTCAATATTTTGGCCACCGTTGGGGCCGCCGGTATCGTCAGGACATTCGAAAATGCCCTGGCTTTTCGCATATGGCAGCACCTGCACTTCTACGCCTTTGTGAGGTGTCGTCGTGCAGTACATTTGAAAGATAGGCCAGGAGCTGTTGTTGTCATCCACATACATGCGCACGGCAGTGCCCACTTGCCGCGCCTGCGTCAGGCATGTAGCTACCCTTGCCCGTTCTTTGGCGCTGGTGAATACAGGAAAGAGAATCGCCGCCAGAATAGCGATGATGGCGATGACAACCAGAAGCTCGATGAGCGTGAATCCGTGTTCGTGTTGTATCCCGACGTGAGCTGAAGCGCGGCTGTGAGTCTGGTTGCGCGCGCCGCCTGCGTTGCGTCGTCTGAGTGCCCTCATGGTGTACCTCCACCGGAGCGGCCACACAAACGAAAACGCCGCCGACCGGAAACTCCCGGCCCGCGGCGAAACAGACGATCCATTTAGAAGAAGGTCTCAATGAAGAGTGACGGAAGACGCTCCCGCAGCTCTTCGCTATTCCGCTTTCCTACGCCGGCATTATCCGGATCAGGTTCCTGGGGTCGCTCCGTTATTGCGGAGCCTCTCAGCCGGCGAACCGGCTCCCCCAGCGGTGACATCTCGCAGTCGGCATGCGGCGTGCGCCGCCCCGTTGCTGTTCAACGTACCTGCCGCGAGCCATTGGCTCGCTGGCAAGTCCCAACTTCACTATACCCATCCTGACCTCCATTCGCAACCAAACCTCGCCTTTGCCGCGCCACACATGCTGCAATCGACGTGCGCTGCTTGGAAAACTCCAGTTATTCTTGACAGACCACCGATAGTAATGTAGCTTAGAGAATAACCTCTCATAATTCCGCGCTATCTGGCTCGAGTAATGTTGGTCTAATATGTCTGTGTTCACTTTCTTTCCTGAGTTCGCCTGTACTCCGGCTGTCCGGCGTCTGGCGCTAGCGTCTGTGTGGCTGACGCTTTTGTCTGCTGTTTTGGTCGGGGCTGACTGTATTACCGCTCCGGTTCCCGGGACTCCTTCAGTCTTTGGCGCGTCCACCAACAGCCTCAAAGTCGCCGCCTCCGCATCCGACCTGGACGATGTCTATATCGCCTTTCTGGTGACGGACGGCGCCTACACCCAGAGGTACGTTCAGGCTAACGGCGCTCTCGGCGCGTCTCCCGTCTGGAAGCTGCGCACGGACTGGAAAGCCGTCACAGTTACAGGGCTCTCGAGCGCAACATCCTACATCTTTCAGAGCATCGCCGCTCGGGATACAGGCGGCGCCTGTGCTTCGGAGCCAGGCTCTCCCGCAGAAGGCACAACGCTGATGATGTCCGGGGCATTCGCGGTGCCGCCAGGCTTCAGCGCCTCTCTGTGGATGAGCCCCGGGTCAGGCATCAACGGCGGAGATGGCGTCACGTTCGCTCCGTACACGGGTCCTGGAGGGGGCACACGGATGTTCATCACGAACGCCTACTGGGGATCTGGAAAGGTCTTTAGCGTCAAGATCAACGGAGATGGCTCAGCGGGCGTGACACAGGATTTTGCCTCCGGTTTTGAAGATCAGATAGTCAGCGCAACGTACAATCCAGCTAACGGCTACTGGTACGCGGGAGCGGGCACCAAAGTCTACTGGATGAAGGACAAAAACGGCGACGGTGATGCGCTGGACCCCGGAGAGAAGGGCGTACTGTTGAGCAACCTTGTAAGCGCTGGTAGCAAGCACGCTGTGGACAAGGTCCAGTTCAACCCGCAGAATCCGAGAGAACTGTTTTTTGGCGTGGGTTCTCATAGCGATCACGGCGAGTCTGCCGACCCTGCCTATCAGGCGATTATCCGCCGGGCGATGCTCTCACCAACCAATCCGGAGCAGGTGACCGCCGAGTCTATCAACGACCCTTCGTACTACATTTACGCAAGCGGCTTGCGGAACTCAAGCGGTGAGGTTTTTCTGACCGATGGACGCCTCGTCGCCACAGAACATGCCCCGGACTGTGACGTTTCTGAGGAGCTGAACGTCATCACCCAGGGTGCGTGTTATGGTTTTCCGGCGTGGTATGCAGACGGAACTGAGCCGACCGGAGGAGCGGTGTCGTGCTTCCCGCAAGGAACCTGCAACTTCACGTGTCCGTGCCCCAATGACTTTACAAAGCCTGTCGCTCTCTTCCCGCCCCACTCAGCGCCCATTGGCATCGTGCAGTACACGCTCACGCAGTTTCCACTCAAGTACAGAGGACGTCTCTTCGTAGCGGAGTTTGGCAATCTGGTGAATATGCAGGATACCTCCTCCGGGCGTCGCCTGAGCATGTTTCAACCGGACTCTGACGACGGCACAGGACACTGGCAGCGGGCCGATTTTTTCAGCGAGCCCAACACGAACGTCAATACGCGCCAGTTATCCTGGCTCGCCGATGTCCAGCAAGGACCGGACGGAGCGTTGTACGCTGTTGAGTTCTCAAACCAGGGTTTTGGCGGTAACAGCGGCTCTATCTTTCGCTTAAGCTTCTCCGACCCGACTCCTCCCACTGCGATATCTGTTCAGGATGAAGGATCGGTTACGGGAAGCACAAGCACGTTGAATGTCACGTGGACTCCCTCGTTTGATCCGCAGTCCGGCATCCGCCAGTACTGGTACAGCGTTGGCACCGCGCCGGGGCTGGCAGATGTCAGGGGGTGGACTGGCGCTGGAAATGTGCTCAAAGCCTCAATTCAGGGACTGTCTCTCCAGAACGGGCAGACCTACTACGTGAATGTTCGCGCCGAGAACGGTAACCTTGGGACCAGCTTCCAGGGCGTGTTCTCTCCCGTTGCGAGTACCGACGGTATTACAGTCAGCGTCCTGCCACCTGTCTCATTGCAGATCGAAGCGCCCTCAGTGACTGCGACAGCGAGAGGCCCGGCGACGTTCCCCGTCACCTACCTGAACGCCTCGTCTGTTTCGCTGAGTCCTTCAGACGTGACTCTGATTGCAACCGGAAGCGCATCCGGCACGATTTCCGTTGTTGGAAGCGGTCTCAGTCAGCGCGACGTCGTTGTGAGCGACATTACCGGAGATGGAACTCTGGCCATATCCATAGCCGCAGGAACTGCCTCCAATCTCAGTTCATCAGCGCCGGCCGCAGGGCCGTCCGCCGCTGTTGTGGTCGATACAACCGCCCCGATAGTGTCGCAGGCGTCTCTTGAACCGGATTGTGTCCACTCCGGCGGTCCTTTGACTGTGCGGGCGACAGTTCAAGATAGCGGAACCGGAGTCAGTGCTTCCGGCGCTTTGTTGCTTGGTTCAAATATCGCACTCAACGCGGATTTTGAGGACGGCACGCTGACCGGATGGGCCAACGGAAGCAACCCCGTATATACGGTTGACAACGCCTATCCGTCCCCCGGCACTGCCCGGAGCGGGCTGCACTGGGCGGGAGCCTCTTGCGCGTATTCAAGCGGAGTCAAGACGCCAGAGTTGCGCCAGACTGTCAGTGTGACCCCGGGCGTGCGTTACTATCTGTCCGCCTGGGTCAACACACAGGACAGTCCAAATTCGTGTTCGGCTTATCTACAATTCAAGGACGGCGCTCCCCCTTCGCAGGACGGTGAATGTCAGACAGTTCCAGGGCCACTCAGCTCCCTTACTGCCAACTCCACCGGGTGGCAGCGCTTGAGCGGAGTCGTTCAACCCTCTACGAATCAACTCACGATCTGTCTTAAACTGTCGTGGGCGTGCGATGGCGCGGGTGGCGGTGGAAACTGGGACGCCGTAGAGATTCGTTCCGGAGCCTCAGCGTCTGAGTTGTCCAATGACATCGCGACGTGGAATGCTGTTGCGAACGCAGACGGATATCTTCTTGTCGCCGTGGACACTGTCGGCAATTCCTCCAGTGCCCTGTCAGTTCCGGCGCCGTCAATTGACGACGAAGCGCCAGTGACCACGGCCTCCGCGCCCGCGACTGCGACGGGAGTGGTCAAGGTTGACTGGACGGCTTCCGATACCGGTTGCAGCGGACAAATTGCGACAGGCAGCGTCCGTTTGTTTGCTCGCAAAAGCACGGGCGTCTGGGCTGATAGTGGCCTTTCCGGACAGAGTGGCAACTCCGGGAGCTTCCTTTACATTCCATCTGAGGGAAGCGGGGACTACTACTTCGCAGTTGTCGCTTCCGATACAGCCGGCAATAGTTTGGCGGCGCCCTCAAGTGGAAGTGGCGCCGGTCAGACGGCGTGCACTGTTACTCAGGGCACTCTCGTACAGCGCATCGGACAGCTCTGGAGTATGCCGGATGGTGTCGCGATTGCGCTTGCGGACAAGATAGTCTCCGCAAGCCTGGCGCAAGGCTTTGTGGTGCAGGAAAGCGACCGCTCCGCCGGCGTGCGTGTGTCGAGTTCTCAAGGCTCTTCCGCTGGTCAGACTGTGGCTATCGGTGGAGTGCTGGGTACCCAGGGATTGGAGCGTTACGTGGCAGCAGATACCGTGTATCTGCTCAACTCCGCATCGGCGCCGCAGCCTCTGTATCTCAGGCACAGAGATCTGGGCGGCACAACTGGTCTCGCGCCAACGCCAGGGGTCTCAGGGGCAATTTCACTGTTCAACGTCGGACTACTGGTGAAAGTCTCAGGAATTGTGACCTACGCGGAGGCGGGTTCCTTCTATCTTGACGACGGGAGCGGACTTCTGGACGGAAGTGGCCATCGCGGTGTCAGAGCCTATTCCAGCAAGCAAGTGTTGACTGGCGATTTCGTTACGGTCACAGGTATCTGCGGTCTGGAAGCTGCGCCTGCTGGCGCCAGGGCTGTTGTCCGCGCCCGCTCTGACTCGGACGTGACAGTATTGAACTGAGGCATTTGTGCAGCCAGGCAGGGAGAGCTTTGTTGGTTGTCGCACATTGAGATAACTCTTGAAGCGAGGCAGCCATGATTTCGAAACAGAAAACTCCTTTGGCTATTGACGGCGGTGAACCTGTGCGAAAGCGGCCATTTCCCACAATCAACGACGCTTCCGGGCGCACGCTGGGCAGTGAAGAGCTTGACAACCTGCGTCAGGTCATTGATTCTGGCAAGCTGTTTCGCTTCGCCGGGAATTTTGTCTCAGAATTTGAGCGAGATCTCGCCAGCCTGTTGAACATGAAGCACGCGGTGGCCGTTTCCTCCGGTACGGCGGCGATTCACACCGCACTGGCAACTCTCAATCTGAATCCGGGTGATGAAGTGATTGTCCCTCCCATCACCGACATGGGAACCATTGCGCCAGTGCTGGCGCTCAATCTCGTGCCCGTGTTCGCAGATGTGGACGAGCGAACGCTGACACTGGACCCGGAGTCCGTCACAGAGCGCATCACAGAGCGCACACGCGCGATTGTCGCCGTCCATCTCGCGGGAAATATGTGTGATATGGACGTCCTCAAGAGCGTTGCTGGGGCCCACAGCATACGCCTGGTCGAAGACTGCGCCCAGGCGTACCTGAGCGCGGACAACGGCCGCCTAAGTGGAACCATCGGCGATATCGCTGCCTTCAGCCTCCAGCAGAGCAAGCATGTCACGGCGGGTGACGGAGGCGCTGTTGTGACCTCAGACGACGACCTTGCGCGTCGAGCTGCTATGTTCATGGACAAGGGCTGGGATCGTGCCAGGGGCGGGCGTCACTACATCTTGCTCGGGCTGAATTACCGGATGAATGAATTGACCGGAGCAGTGGCGGCGGCGCAGATAAAGAAAGTGGAGGGCGTGGTGCAGTCACGCCGCGAGTCTGCCACGGCGCTCAGCGCCGCTATACGAGATCTGCCTGGCGTTGTCGTTCCGTATGTCCGGCCGGGCGTCCAGCACTCGTGGTGGTTCTATCCGATGCTGTGGGACCAGGCTCAATCTCGGTTCAACGCGCAGGAAGCCGCCGCAGCAATGCAGGCGGAGGGCATTCCGGCTTCTTACGGCTATATTGGGAAGCCAATCTTCGACAACCCATTCATGCAGGAGCGCAAAACCTACGGGGACTCAACATATCCGTGGGGCTCAGATGGACGCGACATTATCTATCGAAATGAAGATGTGCCCCGAACATGCCGCGCTCTGGAGCGGCTGATTGTGCTGCCGATTAACGAGAACTTCACGGCGCAGGATGTCGCGGATATGGCGGAAGGCGTGCGCAAAGTCGCTCTCACCGGATCATTGGACTCCTGACAGTGTTGACGCCTGCCCATTGGGCGTCTCGTCAGTGTTGCCCCTGAGTTGGAAATCTGATACAGTGCTGTCGGTTTTTCGACTCCTCCGCGAAGAAAGGAATCCTCCGCTTGAATCTTTTTCAGGCTGCCGTTCTGGGTGCAGTCCAGGGTGCGACCGAGTTCATACCCGTCTCAAGCACCGGGCATCTCATTCTGATTCCCTACATTCTGGGCTGGCCGAAGGCGGGGCTGACATTTGATCTGGCCGCCCACGTGGGCACGCTTGTTGCCTTGCTGTGGTACTTCTGGCAGGAATGGGTTCTGATTTACACGTCCCTCGTGCGGGTCATTATGAACGCTGGCAAGTGCGACCAGGCGACGCGGCACAGAGCATCGGTAGGCGTCTGGATTCTTCTGGCGTCCATACCTGCTGCGCTGGCCGGTGTTGCCCTTGACAAGTTTGTCGAAGAGACGCTTCACAAAAGCTACGTCTTTATCGCGCTCAGCACAGGACTCGTTGCTTTCGTCATGCTGGCGGCGGACAGGCTGGGGCGCAAGAATCGCTCGTGGGGAGAAGCGGGTCTGCGCGATTGGCTTGGAATAGGCATAGCTCAGGCTCTGGCTCTGTTGCCGGGTGTATCCCGGTCAGGCATCACAATCAGCGCAGGGCTTGCGGAAGGGCTGGACAGACCGGCTGCCGCGCGCTGCAGCTTCCTCCTTTCGGCGCCTATCATCGGCGGGGCCGCAGCAATGCACATCGTAAAAGATGTCCTCCACGGTGGCATACCCTCCAGTGAGCTCAAACTTTTTGCTGTCGCGGCGCTTACTTCGGGGCTGGTAGGGTATCTCTGTATTAGATTTTTACTGAACTATCTGCGTCAGCATACGCTCGTACCTTTTGTGTGGTATCGGGTTGTTCTGGCGCTGTTTATTCTCAGCCTGGTGTTTGTACGCAGGTAGCCGCTGGATGCGGTGCACGGTGGTAGGACGCTGAAAGGGATGCCATCTCCAATAGCTTCTCCGCTTGAGCAGACGAAATGGGATAAATGGGCACAGGCGCTCGCAACGCGCTACGACGCGGACACAGAGCTTGCGCTTCTCAGCGGCAGCGTCTCGGACTGGAGTGTGTGCGTAAAGGAACTTCACGAGCGCCGCCTGTCCGGCGCCGTCTGGACGACCTTCCGGGACCAGGGGCTCCAGCGTCTTCTTCCCCAGTCCGTACAGCAGAGCTTTTCGCACGAATGGTCGCGGGCTGTGCGGATGAACTCCGAGTCTCACGCTCCTGTGAGCCGCCTTGCCGCTCTCCTGGACAACGAGCGCATCCCGTGGGTTCTGCTCAAAATCCCCTCAGCGTCTGATTTCCTTTACTTCCCTGAACCAGCGGACTACGTCGCCACGTCAGTTGTGCTCACCAAACCTGAAAGCTACAACCGGACACTCAAGCTGCTTGCGAAAAATCAGTGGGAGCTCAGAGAAGACATGCCGCCAGAGTACACGGCGCTCGGAAGCGCCACTCTGACACACATCTCACACGGCGCGGCTCAGGTGAGAGTCCTGTGCCATCTCTGGAGTCCTCTGGCGAGGCCCAGCGAAGAGGTTCTGTGGGAGAGCCTGGAAAAGGCAGACCTGGACGAGCGCAGCGTGCAGCTGCTTGGGTCTGCCGATAGGGCTTTGTGGAGCGCTGTGGGCAGTGTATTTGATCGCAGGCTCCACGAGACCTGGCAGCTTCTCGACATCGCACTGGCCCTTGGACGTCTGGATCGGGAAGGTTGGCTGCTTCTCCTGGATCATGCTCAGCGGATGGATGTTCTGCCAGAGGCCAGTATGGCAATTCAGGCGTGTGCTCACCGCACGGACCTGAGGCCGCCACCGGGAGTTTCTGACTTCATTGCGCAGGCGATGCCAAAGGGCCGGCGCGCTCAGATCCCTTCACTCATGTTCAGAGAGGACGCATCAACCACAGACTTGACTCTCGCGCGAATCTCGCTTCTACATACGCGCTCCGAGCGCCGTCATTACTGTCACTTTGCCAAATCGCCGCCTTATGGATGGCGTGAAGAGCATCGGAAGTATGAGCCGGATGACCTGCTGTGTGAAAAGCCGTTCAAAGGGTTCTGGGGAGCATTGCGCCATATCCTGTGCGGTTGGTGGTAACCTTCAGGAAGCGCCGCAAAAAACCGATGGATAAAAAGCAGGATAGCTTACTAACTTGTGGAAGTGATATAATAATAGCGTAAGCATTTCATGCCAGTGTGATCAGAAGATTGGCGCTGGCTTTTGGGACGCTGGAGGCGGCGAGACGGACTTGATACCATATCGCACAATTCCCGATTCGGAGCAAGGACCACTGGTCTTGTTTCGGGCAGCACGGCTGCTCACACTGAGTAGAGCCGTGCTCGCTGACCTCCTCTCCGCTCCTCTCCCCTCTTCTCGTTATCTTCTTCGTGTTCACCTGACTGTCCGCTCTTTTGTGACTCTTTGCACCCGTACCACTGTTACCGCTTTTCTGCCGCTCTTCGCGTCAGAGACAGTCAGGCTTCTTGTCCAGCCAGCGCCTGCCTATTCGCACGGCGCTAATCGTGATCTGCAGCGTCTTGTTCCGGTCACAAGGCCGGGCGGGCGCTGTTTGTTTCTTCGGAGGAATAGCAACTGATGAAAAAATACCATCGCGGTGATGAGATGAGTGTTTGTGTGGAACGAACGGGTCTGGAGCCCCAGGAAGGAATCGCACATCTTCCTGACGACACCATGGTTATCGTGCTTGGTGCTGGTGACCGTGTTGGGCAGAGGTGCGACGTTGTGATCACGAGCGACATTCAGACGTCCCTGGGAGACTCGCTCATCGCCTCGTTGAAGGCCAGCTAGGCGCAGTTCACTAATGCCAATCTGAAGCCACAGCGCTCACAGGCCAGCTCTTCCGGAGTCTTTGTGATCAGAGACTGCGGTTAGTGGTCGGTAGAGCCTGAGCGCAGCAGTGGTGATTGGAGTGACGTTCAGAGCAGGCGGCCTCTCAACAATCCGCGATTGCATCGAACGTATATGATGTAGCCGGGATGAGCCCGGCGAAAACTGGAGAACTTCACTGAGAAGGCCCGGGCGGCAGTAGCCCGGGCCTTTTTCTGCCACAGTCACAATCAGTCTGAAAGCTCCCGCGTTTCAGCTCGCTTTATCCCACGTCACTCATCCCTGCTGCGTGTGGTGTACTCTTGCGTTTATTTTGAGGCTCTCACACGTTGGCAGTAAGGCGCTCTGCCCGACAGGTAAGCAGGTGCTCGACGGTGAGACTCTGCTAAACCGTTACTGGACTTTTGTCTGGATATCTCCCGCCTCGCGCACCCTCAGAAGAGAGTAGAGGTTGTTGCCGACCTTCTCGCAACTGCTGATGCCAGTTACCGTGACCAGCTCATTTATATTCGGCAGGGTCAGTCCTGGCGCCCATACACGCACCCCATTATTCCCGTCTGCCGCCGTAATGGAGGAGCCGTCCCAGACAGTGAACGTGTTAGCCGTTTCGTCAACGGATGTCACATGGCCGCATATTTGAACGAGAAGGCCAATGTTGTTAAGGCCGTAGGAGCCGAAAACTCCTCGCTGACCCTTCCCGGTCGCGAGATCATAGAACCAGTCCCCTCCACCGAGAGCATCTGTGATCAACGTCAGCGGCTCTGGGCGGGCGCCGGATTTCAGGACAGCAACTCTGGTCGGCTGAACATACCTTTCAAGATCGGCATTGGTCTGAATTGTGCCTGCGGAGCGGATGCTGTCGCCTGGATGGACCGGTGCTGAAGAGGCAAACCTAATGCCTCCACTGCGCATCTCGTCCTGCGCATAAAAGAAGCCGTCCCAGACCGCTGTCACCACTAGCGGAAGCTCGTAGAGAATTTCGCTGTCGGCAAGCTTCTTCGCGGCCAGTAACCCACCAGCGTACGCGGAAAACTCCCGGCTGATGGCATCTACAGGCGAAGCCGATGAATCTTGCCCGACGTAGGCCGTGAACTCCCGGCTGATGGCATCTACAGGCGAAGCCGATGAATCTTGCCCGACGTAGGCCGAGAACTCCCGGCTGATGGCATCTACAGGCGATGCAGAGGAGTCTTGCCCGACGTAGGCCGAAAACTCCCGGCTGATCGCATCCACCGGAACTGGTGCGTCCGCCGAGATAGCTATGCACAGACTTGCTAGAGCAACTGTAAACAGTGCATACATCGAATATTTGAGGTTCCTAGCCAACTCACACCTCATCACCCTCTCAAGAGTCAGACGCCTGGTTACAGCGCCAGCTCAAACGCTATGGCTTTGCCGCACGGACCTGGATCGCGGTAATGCCTTCCGGCAGATTGACGTCACCTTCCCAAGTCGAAGACGAGACATCTCCTGAGGTCATCGCGAGGTCCACAAACTGTGCGTTGGCTCCACGTGATATTACCCTGGCCTTGACGATCCACTCCGCGGGTACGTTGGACGCATGCACGACGATGTGCTGCGAGCCCGCTCCGGTGAAGGCCAGATCTGTTTCGCCAATCGACATACTTGCACGTGGATCGGTGCCAACGGCCTGCCCACCAAGAGATACCACATCTATGCGGGGGCGGCTCGCGGCAGGCCAAACGTCGGCTTGTGTTAATGTAGCGGTATCTACTGAAGCCACTGGGCTGACGGTGCCGCCTGCGGCCACGGTGTTTGCGCGTAGTCGTACTCGTCCTGTTCAAAGACCATCAGCGCCGACTGCAGAAATCTTCCCGGCAATATCTATTGCGTCAGCTACTATTTTTATGGCGCCACCGGCGGCGTAGCTGCCGTACGATATGATTGCATCTGCTGTAAGCTGACCCGCAACGGATACGAAACCTGATGCGGCGATCAACAGAGCGCCACCTCCGCTGCCGCCGCTGCCCACGGTGCCCACGGTGCCGCCGGCTTTGCCTGCTCCGCCACTGCCGCCTATGAGCTGACTCACTAGTGGGTCACCATAGGTCACTGCTATGACACTTGCTGGGTACCGGGACCCAGCGACGGCGTAGGAGCCGTTAGCGTAGTCGTAATAGCCCGGATTATAGGAGTTTCCGCCGCCGGGGCCAAACCCGGGAGAGGAGCCGAGACCCGCTTGCGGACCAAAACCTCCTCGAAAACCACCTGGGCCCGGCTCAACCAGAGTGCCATTAGAGAGACCAGATTTTCCGTTTAGAGAAACCGTCCCTGCTATACTGACGGTCCCGTTTACCAGCCAGACAACCGGCGCGCGAGAAGGGTGGTTCTTGAACGTGACAGTGCAGCCCGCGGGTACGTTAACGGAGGAATATTTGAAGACGACGGCCCACTTCTCCGGGTCGTAAACACCGTTACCGGCTACTGTTGGTGCGCTGTCCCACTGACCAGTGCTTGCGAGAGACAGGTCAACCACATAACTCGTGCCGGTGGGATTGAAGGCGCCGTCGGACCCGTCTGCGCCCGGAACGACGATATCTGCGGTCGAAAAAGAGGCGGCAAGCGCCAGTACAAGCGAAGCGAGTAAAGCTCTCAACATAATATACCCTCCTCACGGCGGCTGTTCCGGCGCCACTTTTACGGCATGGTCAACCCGGGCCGGCTGGCTAGCTGAATACAGGAGTCCGCTACGGGGGGTTCTCCTCCCGGAACGCTCCTCACGGCTGCCATAAGCCACCAATCTCACCAACGATAAAGCACTCTGCGCGTGCTGTCAATACTCCTTAGCAAAAAATGCAAGAAAATTTCGCAGCGCCAGCCGCTCTCCGGCCCTCGGAACCGCTCGCAAGAGCCGTGACCTCACACCAGCTTGGACAGGTTTCGCCTACCGCGTAGTTCGCTGCAAAGAGGACAGCGCTTAATCCTGGCTGGGTCTGTCTGAGCTTTCTATCCAGTCAGCCTGCGCTAGGCTTCTGACCGTAGTACAATCCGGTGATTTGAGCAGGGTTCATCACAACATCGCCTCCGGTTTTTCTGCGCTCAGCGGCAACCTTTACGTTCTGACGGGCGCGCTCCTGTGGAGCACCGGCGGTGCGGGAATCAAGCTAATCTCCGGGCTTTCGCCGCTGGCCATAGCGGGCGGACGCTCGTTAGTCTGCGCCGTGTTTTTCGCTGCTCTCCTGCGCGGACGTGTTATGCCCAAGGGGCGGTTCTCGCTGATTGCGGCCGGAGCGCTCGCCTACGCTGGAGTCGTAATCGGTTTTGTTGTCTCCACCCGTTTCACTACTGCCGCCAACACCATCATCCTGCAGTACACATCGCTGATCTGGGTCATCGTTCTCGGGTGGCTGTTTCTGAAGGAGCGCGCTCAGACTCACGAGATCATCGCAGTCGCAATCGGATTGGCAGGCGTTGTTCTTTGCGCTGGCGGAGGCTTCTCGCTGTGGCGCAGCACAGGTGTGTTGTCTCTTGCGTCACTGGGCGATGGCCTGGCGCTTTTCTCCGGGTTGTGCTTCGCGCTGACAACTCTTGCCCTGCGGCGCTTGCGCAGCGCCGCCTCCGCTTCTGAGGAGCAGCCCGGTGATTACGCAGCGCTTGTCACTCTGTTCTTCGGCAACACTCTGGCCGCAGTCGTTGGATTGCCGTCTCTATTGCGTGACCTGCAAACGCCTGTAGCCGGCCAGAGCGTGGGCCTGTGGATTGTCGCCTGGCTTGGAATCGCGCAACTGGGTGGCGGTTACTGGTTTTTTCAACGGGGGCTGAAGACCACTCGCGCCCTGAGCGCCAACCTGATATCTCTGGTGGAGCCGCTGCTCAATCCTCTGTGGGTCGCGCTGTTTGTGGGGGAGACTCCCAGCCGGGAAACGACGGCCGGCGGGCTACTCATCCTCGGCGCGATCGTGCTGACATTTGGCCTGCGCCCGCGTCAGCTCAAATAGCCCGCACAGCGACTGCGCTGCCCGCGACCTCCCAGCCTTTCCTCGCCAGCCTCAGGCGAACACTGCCGCCAGCTTTTCTTCCTGCGCTTCCTCCACAATCGCCACAAGTGTATCGTCCACTGCCAGCACCGTATCGGCCTGCGGAATTCGCGCTTCGCCGTTTCGCAGCATTGTAATAATCAACGACCGGTCCGGCAGGTCCAGGGCGTCAATTCGCTTCCCGGCCACTTTTGACTTCGGCCCGACATGCACCTCAACAATCTCGATATCGCCCTTCTGCAGTGCGGCAAGCGGGACAACCTCATCGGTCTCGATGCTCTGCTCCAGCAGATTGTAAATCAGGCGCGTACTGTTGACAGTTTCTGCCACGCCGAGCTTTTGAAAAATCGGCTGATTTGCGGGGTCGTTGACGCGCGCCAGCACGCGAGGGACATTGAAGTGCCACTTCGCCACCTGACACACGACAAGGTTGTCTTCGTCGTCACCGGTTACCGCAACTACGACGTCAGCCCGCCGAAACCCGGCCGCTTCCATGTACTGGATCTCCGCGCCGTCGCCGTGAAAGGCTACCTCTCCAAGCTCAGACTGCAAAAACGCCAGTCTGTTGCGGTCCTTCTCCATCAGCAGTAGTTCGTAGTCCTGATTCATTAACTCCTTGGACAGGTAGTAGCCGACTTTCCCCCCGCCTACAATAATCACATACATGGTCAGGCGCCCTCTCCTTCAGGCAACAGCGGTTCGATGTAATCCGTTATTTTTCCCCATTCCTGCTCCAGCACGTAATCCCGCAGCAGTCCCGCGGCCAGCAGCGGAGTACACAGCGTCTGGATTCCCATCTCCCGATACGCCTGCGCGCGACTGGGATCATACATCCGCGCGACACACCTGGCGACTCCAAACTCATTTTTCGCAATCTGCGTGGACATGATATTGGTGTTGTCGCCGTTGGTCACCGCAATGAAGACGTCTGCATTCTCAATGCCAGCGCGGCGCAATACGTCCAGATCAATGCCAGAGCCGACCACTTCCGTCACCTCTGGCAGGTTTCCCAGCCGTCGAAACGCGTCCGCGTTGAAGTCGATGATGGTGACGTCGTGTCCGGCTTCGCTCAACATTCGCGCCGTAATCGAACCCGCGCGTCCACATCCCAGTATGATGATTTTCATCTAAAATCTCCCTGTGGTGAGCCACCTGTCTCTGTCAAGGGCTTGCTGGCGCTACATTCGCGCAATCCACACCTCGCACGCGGCGCGGTCAAGCACTGTCTGAACAACTCGTCTGTTCTGCTCCGCGCTGATTTCCTCTTGCTCCAGCCCCGCTTCCATTATGATCAGATCAGCTTTTATATCCGACGCCGCCTGCGCTATCGCAGCCCCTGCGTCTCGCACTGCAAACACGTCTGTGTGTATCTTCAGACCCAGCGTCCGTGCCAGATTTTCGGCTTTGTCCATCAGGTCATTAGCTTCACTTAGCCCCGGCGCGGTTTCGTCCTCCATTGCAACAGACATTGGGACAGCTACGAAACGAGCGGCTGTTACGCGAGCGTTTTGAGAACGGGCCATGCGGCAGACCATTTCCAGCAGGGTGTCGTCTCTAGGAGTACCGCGGTAGGGCATTAGAATGTGCCTGGGCACGCGTAGGGCCTCCTCTCTGGTCTTCCACACTTCATACGCGCACTCGCCTCTGGCTCTTCATCTTTATCTTCATTGGCGGCCCGGCGGCTATTTGTTCCGGCGTCAAGGCCGTTCGCGCCAGCAGCAGAGGGCAGTTTCCGCGTTCAAAAAGTTTTGCAATAAGCACGTGGAGTTCATCCGATCGCCGTTCGTTCTGAGTGACGCTCAACACCAGAAATGTCGCGTGGTGTTCGTCGATCTGCCGCAACAGGCCTTCTGAAAGATCTCTCACGAGCTCGATGTGCGTTTGATACGCCACTCCCGCTTTCTCAGCAGCAGCCGCGGCGCCCTGCAACAGGTCGCGGCCTCTTTGCTCCAGTTCGGGAAGCGGAGTGCCAAGCGGCACATCCCGTGGCACTTCGATGCAGTAGTGCAGGATGAGAGGCACCGAATACGCGCGCGCCAGACCTGCCGCGACTTCGATGTCGTCTGTGTAGTCCAGGCCGTACATCACAGGCACCAGAATGCCTCGGTCGGCCTGGGAAGATGCCAGGGCGCTTGCCTGAAGTGATGCCCGCGCAAGCTCCACCGAGTCCGCGACCGGCACTCGAGATCGCAGACCAGGAACAGACTTGATCTCTTCGCGGACATCATCCGGAATATTCGCCATAATCATCCGCGCGCCAGACTGCCGGATATCCCTGGCAGCGTCAACAAAAGTGTGAGCGCCCTCCTCGGAGATGTCGGCCAGGTCCACGCAGTCGATGATGATGCCTTCAGGGTGTTCGCGAAGTAGAAGATTCGCGGCGGCTTTGATGGTGAGCCAGTAGTTCCTGTGAAGGTTCCCCGAGAGTGAGACCAGGTCGTCTTTGGCGTAAACGATCATCAGCGCGTACCGCTACGTCCGAGTGTCAATCGCGTGCTCCTTCTGCTGAGCGCTCATACGCGCGAGGGTCTCCGCATCCACCTCGCGATCCAGAAAATACCGCACATTGGTGACGATAACACCGGGTCTGTTAAGCAGATACAGCCGCAGCAACAGCCCGTTTTTGTTGTGCAGAAGAGAGTGGTACCACTTGCTGGACACGTACTCAGGCACGATGACAGTAACTGTGTGGTTCTCTCTCTCCTTCTGAACCTCATCCAGATAGACGAGCATCGGCGCAATGAGAGACCGGTAGAGGCTAGGCAGGATCACGAGTGGGACTTCGTCTCCTACGTACTGCTCCCACTCCTTGCGCAGACGGGCGGTATCCGCGGGATCAATCTCGATATGCAGAGCGCGGCAGTCGTTGAATAGCGAGCGCGCGTAGTCCAGCGCCGGGAAAATACCCCGGTGCAGTGAGGGTACAGGAATCAGGGCAGTGTGGCGGGTCGGCAGGTCTCGCTCCGGCTTCCAGTTGACAATAGAAAGCTTGCGCCGCATGTATTCATAGTGCGCCCAGATCAGCTTGAACATCGTGAACAGAACCGCGCCCGCGATGATCGCCCAGTAAGCGCCGTGAACGAACTTCTCTGCGACGATGACACACAGCACCATAAAGGTACAGATTGCGCCGAAACCGTTGATGCTCGCGCGCAAGTGCCAGCCAAAGCTTTTCAACTTGATCCAGTGCCGCGCCATCCCGCTCTGCGAGAGAGTAAACGCCGTGAAAACGCCCAGGGCGTAGAGGGGAATCAGAGCGTCAACGCTCCCGTGAAACGCCACAATCAGCACGATGGCCAGGATGCCGAGTAACCCAATACCATTTGAGAAAACCAGCTTGTCGCCCAGGTTGGCGAGCTGGCGCGGGAGGAATCTGTCGCGGGACATAAAGTACGCAAGCCTGGGGAAGTCAGCGAAAGCGGTATTTGCCGCCACAAGCAGAATGCCTGCCGTGGATGCCTGCATCGTCCAGTAGAGTACTGCGCGAAGCCCTCCTGCGTGGCTGCCAAAGATTGCTCCCGAAAGCTGTTCGACTACAGCATTGGCGTGCTGGTGTTCTGTGGACCAGTAGACCACATGCAGGCGTGTCGACAGCAGGCTGAAGCCGCCGATGAGAAAGGTCATTATGCTGGCCATCATCACCAACGTGAGGGCGGCGTTTCTGGGCTGCGGTTTGCGGAACGCAGGCACTCCGTCCGCTACGGCTTCGGTCCCCGTCATAGCTGCGCACCCGGAGGCGAAAGCCTTGAGCGCCACCGCGATGAGCACCACCGGCGCCAGGGAGGCGGCCGTACCAGCGTGGCCTCCTTTGAAGGTCTGGTTTACAGTGTCCTCATAGATCGTCCAACCCAGGTGCGGCCCCACGGTTCCAAGAATTATCATCAGCCCGGCGCAGGATATGAACAGGTACGTTGGGACAGCGAACATGGTGCCGCTTTCCTTGAGGCCACGAAGATTTGCGAGTGTAAGTATGCCAATGAAGCATACACACAACAGCACCGGGTCGAGGTTGTAGGCGCGCCCCAGAGGAGTGCTGGTGAGGTTTTGCACGCCGGAGGCGACCGACACCGCAACTGTCAACACATAGTCAATAAGAAGTGCGGCGCCAGCTATCAGGGATGGGTTGGTGCCCAGATTTTCTCTGCTTACAATATAGGATCCGCCGCCGTGCACATACGCAAATATCGTTTGCCAGTAGCTGGTTACCACGATCCACAGCAGCGCCACGATGGCCACGGTGATTCCAATCGTCATTTTGCTGTAGAGCGCCGCCAGTCCCGGAGCGGCCAGTCCCGCTGCGCCAAGCGCCAGAAGAATTTCCTGGATGGCATACGCGGAGGAGGATATCGCGTCAGAAGAAAAAACGGGTAGCGCGACGACCTTCGGCAAGAGAGCGTGCTGCTGGTGTTCGGTCTCAATCGGCTGACCGAAGAGCAGACGCCGAAATCCCGAAATTTCGTGGTGCAGACCGCCGCCGCGGGTGCGGCGGCCGCCTCCCGACGGTGGTTGTGGCGAAGTGTCTTGACTCATATCTGAATCGAGCGCAACCGGCAGTTTAGCCCCAAGCGCAGTGATGCGTCAAGGCTAGGTGACAACGGCTCGCCAGGCGCGGATCCCAAACCGGCCGCACGGAGCTTGCAGCGTAGACGCAGGGACATTTGGCACGCACGTGGAACACGGTGGCAATCTGCCTGTGTCGGCAGATCAGTGAGGTGCCAATGTTGAATCTGCGCTGTCTCTTCTTCGTTTTTTCGCTTATTGCGCCGTTTTGTGTGCCGATTTCGGCTGCCGGTCTCATCAATCCGTCCATCCCTAATGCCGGCTTTGAAAACGGCAGTGAGGGCTGGACCTGGGTTCTGAGCAGCGGCTGTCAGGCGGGCTTCCGGTTCGACACCGGGAATCCGCACTCCGGCAAGCAGTGCGTCGTCTTTTCCAGCAACACTCCGCTGATTCCGAATGTTTACGGCCGCCTGTCGGTGAATGCGGAAGTGCTGCCCTCAACGAAGTACGAACTGAGCTGCTGGGTGCGAGCTAAAGACGCATCGGACACGGGTGGCGTTTCTCATCTCACGGACTGGTCCAGGTACACGCTTTCACTCCCCGGTGGAACCTACGGCTGGCGCAGGGTCTCGACCGAGTTCACAACCAATGCCGGCCAGACAACGCTCAACATCGGCATCAACATTGTCAACACGTGTAAGGAGCTGGCTATAGACGATATCGCGCTGCGGCCTGTTGGCGGACAGCTTCAAGGCGCGGGAATAAGCGGCGTCATCCTGAATCTGGACAAAGTCATCGGTCACAACAGTCCGGTTCCGATATCGGTTCTGCTGGATTGCTCCAATCGCAAGGCAGCCACGCTTGAAGGCTCCATCCTGAGCAATGACCGCGTGATCAAGACCATGCGCAGCCCTCTGAGACGGGGCGAGACGAAGGTGACGTGGGAGTGGAACACTGGCAACCGGCCCTTTGGAGACTACACTCTGCGAGTGCGGGTGCTGGACGCTCTCGGCAGTGAACTCACCAGCGCCACAACAAAGTTTTCCTCCAGCGATTCGCCGCTCTTCGCACAGATCCAGCAGGTGGAAGAGCGCAAGAAGGGCTTTGATGCGCTCTTTCGAGAATGCCAGCGCAGAGGTGTCCGGCTGGACTATCCCGCCGCCGCGAAGGAAACGCTGGAGCAGTTCATTCCCTATGCAAAGGCCGATGTGCGTGCCGGGATGGACTACCGCGTGAAATGGGCGCTGTCTGACTTTGACGCCATCATAGACACCGCCCAGGCCGAAATGCAGGCCTATCTGAGCGATCCGGAGCTTGCTCCCGTCGCCCGTCGCTACAGGACCGGAGCGGTCGATGTCCAGGGTCTCAGCTTCATCGGCGATCGCGTCACCTCCACTGGTGAAAATGACCGCGGGCCGGTCTTTCTGGTCGGTTACGGACATTTCACTCAGCTTCGCACGGACATGAAGCGATTTCCGCGCTATGGCACGAACATTATCCAGTTCTCAGAGTTTGGGCCAAGCGCCGTCTTCCCGGAGGAGAACAAGGTCTCCTACGACTATATCAAGATACTTCAGCGTACGCTGGACGAAGCGGCCAAAAACAATGTACGCGTGGACTTTCTCATTTCGCCTCACTACTTTCCCGCATGGGCAATGCAGAAGTATCCACAGCTTGGCAAAGGTGGCGGTGGGTTTCTCGGTTTCTGCGTGGACGATCCCGTAGCCAAAGATATTATCGAGCGCTATCTGCGCGTCGTCATTCCTATGATCAAGGACAAGCCCGCGCTTGGCTCGTTCTGCCTGACCAACGAGCCTGTCTTCGACAACACCGTCAACTGCGAGAATACAAAGCAGATCTGGGTGGACTATCTAAAGCGTGTGCACAAGGACATAGCTACCCTGAATGCCCGCTATGGGACCAGTTACCCCAGCTTTGACGAGGTTCCCTACAGCGGAGACCCGCAGGCGTACGACTGGCTGATGTGCGCCATGGAGCGCTTTGCCGGGTGGCACAAATGGATGGGGGACATCATCCACGAAATGGCGCCCAATATTCCAGTACACGCAAAAGTCATGTCTTTTGCGTTCAATCCGAACTATAACGGTTTCGCCACCGATCAGGAGCTTTTCGGCCAACTGCTCGACCTGAACGGCAACGACTGTTACGAGTTTCCCGGAAGCCCGGACTGGCCGATGGACGCATGGATGATGAATACCTCCTACGACCTCCAGCGCTCCTTTGCCCGCAAGCCTATCTTCAACTCCGAGAACCACATCGCCCCGGACGGCTCCAACTACTACATCTCACCCGGCAACTTCCGGACCGCCCTGTGGCAGGGGGCCATACACGGCCAGAGCGCCACTACCATCTGGGTCTGGGAGCGCGCCTTTGACAACCTGTACGGCTTCATCGGCAGCGTGATGGACCGCCCCGCATGCGCCGAAGCCGTCGGAGTGACCTGCCTGGACCTGAACCGCTTTGCGGGTCGCGTGACTGCGCTCCAGAACGCCACAGCGCCTGCAGCCATCCTCTACTCGCGCTCCAGCATGGTCCGGCACGGCCAGGCGCACTCCGCGGCGATGACGCGCGTCTATCAGGCTTTGAACTTTATGGGCAACAAGGTGGATTTCATCTCTGAAAAGCAGCTTGCCGCCGGTAAAGCCTCAGACTATAAACTTATCATCATCCCGGAAGTCGAGACTTTGACCGACGCCGCGTTCGCCGCGCTACAGAAAACAGACCCGTCTTCACTGCTGTTGCTGGGTGAGTGTTTCACGCGCAACGAATACGGTCAGAAGCGTGATCCCGCAGCGGTATCCGCCCTGGTTTCTGGCGCTGCAAAGCTGAAAGACGGCGACCCGGAGAAGGACCTCTGGCCGCAGCTTCGCCAGAAGCTGACTGAGAAAAACGCCGTGCCGGGCTGTGCGGTCGTTGACGCGGAAAGCGGGCAACCGATCTGGGGCGTTGAGTGGCTGGCGACGCGCTATCAGGGCAAAGAGCTTCTCAACATTGTCAATCTGCACGGACAGCCGCATCGTATCAAAATTGTGCGCAATGGACAGCCCGTAGAAGCCAAAAACCTGCTGAGCCTGGGCGGAAAAGAGCCCGTGGGAGACCTGAAGCCGCTGACCCCCGTGCTGACTGAGCGTCCCTGATTCGGGTTTGCCGCTATAGATACTTTCGCCGCAGGTTCATCCGTCAGCCTGCGGCGGACTGCGGTCTGGAGCGTCATCGCTGCTTGCCAACCTTGCGGAAAACTCACTATTCGCCGTTTGCCGTTGCGCCCTTGAAGCGCGGCTCTGTCCCTGCTACAATGCATCCAGGATAACCCCGACCCACTATGAGTGAACCAACTCGCATACTTGCAACGGACTGCGGCAGCACCACCACCAAAGCCATCCTCATCGAAAAGCGCACGGGCGGCTGGCAGCTTGTCTGCCGGGGAGAGGCGCCCACCACCGTTGAAGCCCCCTATGACGATGTCACCGTGGGCGTCACGAACGCCGTACGCGAAGTGGAAGAGCTGGCCGGGTTGACGCTTCTGGACCCATCGGGAGCCGGACTCATCCATCCCGCCGAAGGCGATCGCGGTGTGGACCTGTTTCTCTCCACATCCAGCGCCGGAGGCGGACTTCAGATGACAGTGGCTGGCGTGGTCAAGGCGATGAGCGCTGAAAGCGCGGAGCGCGCGGCGCTTGGAGCGGGCGCCATCATCATGGACGTCATCGCGGTGGACGATGGACGCAAGGACTGGCAGAAGATCGAGCGCATCCGGAGCCTGCGCCCGGATATGGTGCTGGTGTCGGGCGGCACGGATGGCGGGACCGTTTCTCACCTTGTGGATATCGGTGAGATGCTGGTAGCCGCCGACCCGAAGCCGCGCCTCGGCGGCGAACTCAAGCTGCCGGTGATCTTTGCGGGCAACTCCCAGGCGCGCGAAGCCGTGAGTAAGCTGCTGGACGGCCGCGTGGACCTGCGCATCACGGACAACCTGCGGCCGGAGCTGGACCGCGAAAACCTGGGTCCGGCGCGCGAAGCCATTCACGAGCTCTTCCTACAGCACGTCATGCAACAGGCCCCCGGCTACAGCAAGCTGTCTGACTGGGTGGACTCAGGCATTATGTCCACGCCGAACGCCGTCGGAAAGATGGTGGAGACCGTAGCCCGCGAAGAGGCTCAACAGGTGCTCGCAGTGGACATCGGCGGGGCCACCACCGACGTC
>JADLDK010000031.1 GCA_020846715.1 Armatimonadota bacterium
ATAAGACCGGCTGATGCCTGGTCCAGATCCCCCCAGAGCTGATGCTCCGGATCCTCAATCCGAGACAAAACCTTCCGCATAACATCAACTGACGCTATACTCCTCAACAGGGTGCTCCTCTCGCTTGGTTTTCCATGACAAAGTCAAGTTCAAGACAAGAGCACCCTC
The DNA here is from genome assembly GCA_020846715.1 of Armatimonadota bacterium. Lineage (GTDB taxonomy): Bacteria > Armatimonadota > UBA5829 > DSUL01 > DSUL01 > JADLDK01. The sequence goes on from JADLDK010000031.1 coordinate 169, forward strand.
CGCCCTTTTTACACACAAGAAAACTACGCTACCGTGTGGCGAACGTGTTTGTGCAATAGTGTGCATTTATGGACAGAGATGAGGCGGGACGGAGCAACGGTGATCCGCAGGGTAGACGATTAGCACGACGCAGAGTAACTCATCTGAGTGAGGCAGGACGACTGGCGCAAGCGCTGGATGTTTTGCTGCAGAAAGCCGGCGTTTCCTCTGACGAACTCCACACTCTTCAGCGGCGGATTACCCGCGAAGAAAAAGCCTGCATCCAGAGAAGCGAAGGGCGAATAGAATCTCGTAAACGCTTCAAGTGTCATTCACCGCACCCGTTGCTGGATAAGCGTCCTGTCATCAATCTGTTCATCGACGAAGCCGGCAAGTCAACGCCTGAACCGCGAAATCAAACGCCGTTCTTCGCGCTGGGAGGCGTCGCACTTTCTTCAGATGCCGTAACGCGATACTGCAAGGGTGCAGATGAGCTGAAACGAGAATTCTTCGGCCGATCTGACCTGACATTCCACGAGCCAGCGATGCGGCGGCGAGAAGAGCCCTATTACTTCGAAGGGGACATCAATAAGCAGATGGCGTTTGATAGCGCGCTGCGTGAGCTCCTTGCCCGGACCGACTTTACCGCTTTTGGCGTTGGAGTAAGAAAGGCGGCCTTCCAGAAAGAGTTCGTGGAAAACGGGCTGGACCCGTACCTGCCGACGGACGCTTACTCGGTCGCAATTCAGATGCTTCTCGAACGCTTTGTGGATTTTCTGGCGACGCGCTCAGATCGGAAGCTCGGCCAGGTCTCATTTGAAAGCCAGGGACCAAAAGAAGACGTGCTGCACCAGCTCGACTATGCGCGCACGCTGGCGGACGGAACGCAGTGGGTGCCTGAATCCGCTTTTCGATATTGGCTGGAGCCCGGATTGCGCTTTCTTCCAAAGAGCGGAACGCACCCTATGGAGATAGCTGATTTGTGGGTACGGGACATCTTCGAATGGGTCCGCTCCAACTGTTCCCACTCTCCAAAATTCTGGGATGCGCTCGGCAGGAAGATCTATTGCCGGGAGGACGGAGCCTACGGAAAGTTCGGGCTGAAAGTCTTTCCAGATTCTGATTTGCGGGCGGAGATACTGGCTCACCGGGTCTTGTGCGGGGCGACGCCACAAAAACTGAAAGCGCCTCCCCTGAAGCAGGAGAGGCGCCGACAGCGTAAATCACTGTCCACTGATATAGTTCTACCATACTGAGGCTTGGTCGTCAACCATTCTGGCCACTTTCGACTGACGTTCTGACCTTCCGTATTGCCAGTACAGGAAGCGGATATAATATGAGCCGTAGCGCCTGCGTATGATTTCCGGGGGTGACAGAGATGAAGACTTCGTTTGCAGCGTTTGTTCTGACAGCCTGTATTAGCGTGGCCCTGGTTGTCTCGCCGCGCGCGTGCGGGGCTGCGGCCGAGGGCTTCGATGCGCCCTCTTTCTCACTGAAAGATCAGAATGGCAGAGCGCACGCACTGAGTGACTACAAAGGTCAGTGGGTGGTTCTGGCGTTCTACCCGGCGGATATGACTCCGGGGTGCACGCTGGAGAATCGGTCGCTGAGAGACTCAAATGCGCAGCTCAAGAAGCTGAACGCGGTGACGCTGGCTGTGAGCGTGCAGGACTCCGCAAGCCACGCCAGGTTTTGTGAGGCGGAGAAGCTGACGCAGACTCTGCTGGCGGATACTGAGGGCAGCGTTGCACGCTCCTGGGGCGTTCTGGGAGACAACGGTCTGGCCCGGCGCGTGACTTTCATCATCAATCCACAGGGGCGGATCGCCCGTGTGATGGACAAGGTGAATGTGCAGACGCACGGGGAGGATGTCGTTGCGGAGATAAGGCGGCTTCAACAGGCAGGCCCCGAACCCACAGTCTACAAGCCGCGCACCCGTGGAATAAAACCGCTCAAAGCCGGGGAAACCGCGCCACTGTTCAGTCTCCCGGAGGTTGGTTCCGGCAAAGTGGTGGCTCTGAGCGATCTTCGCCACGGCCACAAAGGTGTGCTTGTCGTCTGGGTGAGCGTGCAGTGTCCGGTATCGAATGCCTACCAGGGCCGTCTGAATGCGCTGAAACAGAAGTACGCGGAATCCGTCGCCTTTGTCGCCATTGACTCCAACAGCACAGAGACTCAGCAGCAGATCGAGAAACACTTTGCGCCGCCGGTGCTGGGCTTCGCCGTTCTCAGAGACGTTGAGAACGTTGTTGCCAACGACTACGGCGCCAGGGTGACTCCGGAAGCGTTTCTGATTGATAAGGATGGCATTGTGCGCTATCACGGCGCGGTGGACGACTCTCAGGACCCTGCCGGAGTTCAGACGAGCTACCTCGACAACGCTCTGAAAGCCTTTGTCACCGGTGATCCGATTGTGCCAACAGACACCAGAGCCTTTGGCTGTTCAATTCAGCGAGTGAGGAAGTAGAGGCAGACCGCCCACGGAATGACCCGCCGACTCCTTCGAGGGCGCCGCCTGGTCTGGAGGGCACTGTTCTGCTTTAGTCCCTCCAGTTGGATCGCTCCAGAACGGTCAGTCCGCAATCACCTTGTAGGTTCTGGACTCAGAAGCCACCAGAGGCGGGGCGCCGCCGTCTTTCGTCGCCTCGGCCACGTCCTTGAACACGCGCTTGTGGCCATCACGGAACTCCTCTGACTTGGTCCAGGCGAGGAAGGTCTCTTCAGACTCCCACAGTGTCATTACTAGATAGGACAGCGGCTTCTTGCTGTCCTGAAGCACGCGCATCGCCACAAAGCCAGGGCTGCCGTCAATGGCGTGTACGCGGCTCTTGAAGAGCTTCTCAAAGCGCGCCTGATAGCTCTTTGCGCAGGTGATCTCGTTGATCACGATGCACCCGATTCTGGCAGCCTGTTCTTTGCTGACGGTCTGGTCCTTACTCAGAGCTGCAGAGACTACCGCTGCGGCTCCGGGCTCCCTGGGCTCAGCGACGCGGTTGCTCATGTTCGCTCCCTGCGTTACAGCCACCGCGCTGACAAGCACGACGGAAAGCACCTCAAGCAGTTTCATCTTCATCAAGTTGTATCCCTTTTACATGCCACTCAGTAGCATGTAATGTGTCCATGACCGCGCTCCTTGGGAGAGGGCGGCCTGCAAGAGTCACATGCAACTGAGTGGTATCTAGATGCGATGGCATCCACTGTGTGTGAGACGCCGGGGGCCGATGTCCTCTTTCAGAGTTTGCAGCGGCTGTTGCTCGGGCGTCCCGTGCCCTATCCAGAAAAAGACACGCTTCAGTACTGGTACTATTGGTCTCTTTTCATCTGGGGTGACGGTTACGCATTATACCGTAGATGCAACCGATTTGCACCTGGTCTGGCCATAAAAAAGGAAAAATGAAGATGGTGAAAAAGCTGGCCGTCGCCGCCGTTTTCGGCGCTTCTATCGTTGCAGCGTGGGCTGCCCTTCCCACATCTGTAATCGCGGCGCCCTCCGGGCTCAATCTGATCCCCACCGCCGAGGTCCTGCCCAAGAACGCACTCAGTCTGGAGATGGAGACTCCCCACGTGCGAGGTCTGTGGAACGGCAAAGACAGTGTCTGGATGATGACTCAGATGGGGCTGGGGGCAGGCATTGAGGCAGGCATTGACTGGAGCCCGCGAGACAGAAAGGCTGTCTTCAATGCCAAAGCGCGCTTGCTGCAAAGTGGAAAGAACGCCGTGCATCTGACGGCGGGTGTGCAGGGAATCACACAGCGCTGCGCGGCTCAGCCTTACGCCGTCGCCACTCACTTCCACAGTCGGGCGACGCTGCACGCGGGCGCTATGCGCATCGAGCGCGCCACCAGTCTGATAGCGGGCGCTTCTTATCTAATCAGCCCGCAATGCGTGCTGCAGGTGGACTACACGTCAGGGGCTCTGAACAGCTCTTCTGCCGGCATCGCCTGTCAGATAAGCGATAGCATCACCGTCACGCTGGCTCACACAGTGGGCAACTCTTCTCTATGCGGCAACTCGACGTTGCTGAACGTCTCTTTGTCCTGTGCCCTGGACAGATCTCACGCTTCATCAGCGAGTGACGCGGTCCGTGGACATGAGGAGCTTCCGTCAAAGTGATTGTGACATGGGGCAAGCTGGAGGTTCGCCCGTCGCTCGACGGTCTGAGGCTACCTGGCTGGAATAGTATCAGCCTGCGACCCCAACCGGAAAGAGGCTTACTTGAGTTTGTGCGGGTGTGTCGCTAGCATTAAGACTGTCGCGGCGAACGTGATGGCCAGAAGTGCCAGCAGCCCCGCCCAGATGCCGCGGCCGAAAGTAGGCAGCCTGTCGCGGTACATGAAGTAGGCGATTACGGGCGGAAAGCACATCAGAAACGGGCCGATGAGCGCAAATACGAAGCCGAGCGTCCAGTCAGCCCACTTGAAACCTGTGAGCAGTCTGCGCTGGTACGGGAGTATCAGATCATCGCTGTTCAAATGTCGCTGGTTTCAAGGTTGTGCGCCCACGCGCAGGCAGAAGAGGCGCAGGCTAGAGCTGAATCACTTCCTGAATCTCTGGAATCTCCGCCTTCAGCATGTTCTCCACACCCATCTTCAGCGTCATCATCGAGCTCGGGCAGGTGCCGCAGGAGCCTTCCAGGCGCAGCAGTACAATCCCGTTCTGGTAACCCTCGTAGTTGATGTCGCCGCCGTCGCGGGCGACTGCGGGACGAACGCGCGTGTCCAGAACCTCCATAATGCGCTTTTCAATCTCCGTATCGCCTGAGGCAAAGGTGATGTTAGGCGTGATCCGCTCTTCATCCACCAGTGGGATATCAGCCGTGAGAACGTCTTTCATCGTGTGCGTCACGGGGATGAGGCTCTCCCAGTCAGCTTCCGGCTTTTTTGTGATGGAGATGAAGGTGCGTCCGATGAAAACGCTCTCCACCGCGTCAAACTCAAAGAGCTTCTCGGGCAGAGGCGATCCGGTGGCCGCTTCTTTGTCCTTGAAGTTCGCCGTCCCCTTCTCAAGAAGGGTGCGGTTGACGTTGAACTTAACAGTGTTGGGATTGGGTGTGCCTTCCGCGGTTATGCTTAGCTGCTGACTCAAATCGCTGACTCCTATGAGTGTTCTTACAACTCATGATAACGCTATTTTCGTCGAATTTATTCCAGGAGAGGATTATTGAACATTCTCCTGCAGCAAAGTCTCAGTGAGTTTGGCCGTCCTCTCACAAATGTTTTAGCGATTGGGTCAACGCCAGCCCCGGCGCGCCAGTAGAGAGCTCAATTAGTTCCCTGGAACAAGACTGTGGCCCATCCTGGCTGTAGGCCTGACACGGCTATCTACCGACAGATTGCCCGGGCAGATCAATTTGGTGAGTCCAAATATTGCGTTCCAGGCGCTGGGTACGGGTAAAATTGCCCCGAATTATGCAGGACGGGAAAAGCTCAGGTTTCGGGGATAGCCTACGCCGAATTGTCGTAATCCGCACAGGCAACTTCATTGGTGACGTGGTAATCACCACCCCTGTTTTGGACGCGCTTCGTCAACACTATCCAGAGGCGTTCATTTCGCTTGTCGCGGATATGCCGGGTGCGGCGCTGATGGAGAATCATCCGTCGCTGGATGAAGTCATCGTCTACAGACAGGCGGATCGCTATCGCACAAACCGGATGCGCACGACGCTCAAGGAACATTGGGACACCTTCCGCCGCATCCGCGCCGGCGCCTTTGACTCCGCCTTTGTCCTGCATCCACAGGAGCGGGCTGCTCTTCTCGGGCGGTTCAGTGCCGCGCCACTGCGCGTGGGGTTTTCCCGTGGCGGTTACAACGACTCCGTTTACAGGAGTATCTACAGTCTCGTGATTCCATGGCCGGAAGATGACTGCGGCAGGAATCAAAGCGACCGTCTGTTGGACGCGGTCCGAGCTATCGGGCTGACGACTCCGCCACCCAGGCTGTCCCTTGCTGTTAACCCGGAGGCGTTTCAGTCTATTCTGCCGCTCGTGCAGCGCCTGCGACATCCCAGGGTGGCTCTGCATACTGGTCCGAAAGGACAGTCCAAGAGCTGGACAGTGGAAGGATGGCGAGAGGTAGTAAAGCATCTGCGCGAGGCCTGGAATGCGTCAGTGATTTTTGTCGGCTCTGAGAGGGAACAGGCATCTGTGCAAGACGTTATCCCAAACGCACTGGCCGGTGTCTATTCTGCGGCTGGCGGATGGACTTTGAAGGAAACAGCCGCGCTTTTGAGTTGCGTTGATGTATTTGTGGGAGTAGATAGTGGGCCGCTGCACGTAGCTGCCGCTGTGGGATGTCCGACGGTTATGCTTTCAGGGCCTACTGACGCCAGGCGGTGGAATCCTGTCGGGGGATGTCATCTGGCCGTGCGGGCCCAGCCTTTTCCATGCCCATGCTGTGACTGCAAGAAAGAGGGGCCCTTGCCCTGCATGGAAGCTATTTCAGCCGAGAGTGTAATCGCGGCCGTCAACCAACTCTTGAAGCAGTCAGAGGACTCCCCACTTCGAAGTCTTAGTTACGACTGGACGCGCGAACGGAACTCCGCGACACCGCGCACGCCCGGGCGCAGGCGGAACAAGGCGCCCCAGCTCTGATCTGCCGGCCTGTCTTTTCCGTCTGCAGTGGTGACGTAGAGGTCCTCGAAGCTCTCTCCTCCGAAAGCGACGCTTGTCACGAAAGGAGCGGGAATCGGAATGCGCAGCATCTCTTTGCCTGCATGGTCGTAGCGGATGACGCAGCTTCCGCCCCATATCGCGGACCAGATGCAGCCCTCGGAGTCCACGGTCATCCCATCCGGAACCCACTCATCGTGCTCCAGGCGGTGGAACACGCGCTGATTGCTGATGGCTCCCGTTGCGAGGTCATAGTCGAAGACATAAATGACGCGGTTGGCGCTGTCAGTGTAGTACAGAGCCGTCTTGTCCAGCGTGAAGCCAAGCCCGTTGGACAATCCTATGCCATCCACAACTCGCACGACACTCCGGTCTGTGTCCAGCCTGTAGAGCCGCGCCGGATGCGGGCTCTCGCCAAGAGTGCCGCAGAAGACCCTTCCGCCAGGATCGGCGATGACGTCATTGAAGCGTGTGGCGCGCTCCTCTTCAATCTCTTCTACGACAGTGATGAGTTCCGTGTCCCGGAGTAGCTTCACCGCCCCGCGCTCCCCAAAGAGCAGAAGGTCACCGTTTTCCTGAAGAGTGAACCCACCCACAACGTCTCCTTCATAAATGGTGCCGTGACTGTGTGTCGCGGGGTTGTAGGCGAAGATGACTCCACGCGGTATGTCCGTCCAGTAGAGGAGCTTTGCGCTGTCATCCCACAGCGGGTTTTCTCCGCACTCGCATGCGTAGTCTGCAATCATCTCAAGCTCGAGCTTCATAGGCGCTTGATTCCTCTTCAACGCCCGGATTTCCTGTATTTCGGCCTTGCGCTCTGACCATCATCCTCCGCGTAGAGTGGAAGAAATTCCGGCGCTCGAGTCTGGCGGTAAGCTTGTGGATCGCCGGAAAGGCATGGTTTTGTGCGCGGAATTTGGGGTACACGCCCGATGTGTGCCTGAGATATCCTGCGCTAAGCTACTTCAGGCGCGCACCACTGCCCACATGCGCGCCATAGCAGAAGTAAAGGAGATCGCACATTGATCAGACGCTTTGCGTCCACACTTGCCGTTGCAGTGTTCGTGGGACTGGCCATTAACGCGCATGCGGCGACCTATCAGTCTATTGATTCAGCAGATATCTGGTACTATCCGTTTGGCAGCGGTTCGGCGGATCTGCGCATCTGGGGAGACGGCGTCAACGCGCTGTCACCCACCTATCCTTCCGGCCACACGACTTCCCACGCCTATATGAAGTGGGATATGTCGTCCATTCCGGCTGGCAGCTACACCGTTCAGAGCGCAAAGCTGGTGGTGACTCAGCAAACGCCTGGCTTCACGCTGCAGGAAGGGCTGGATTCCCCCCTCGAAGCGCGGCAGCTCGGGAGCAACTTCGACGAGAGCACGTGGGACTTCTACGCGGCGGGCAATCCGACACCCGGAGCGGTTTACGGGACGAGTGACCTCTCCAACTACAATGCATCAGGACCTTTTCAGATTGAGATCAATCTGCTGAGTGGGCCGGCAGACTTTGCCGCTGCGTTCAATCAGGCTGTGAATGGCAATCAGCAGCTTGCGCTTGCGGCGACGTCCAAAATCGCCCTGGCCGGGCCAGGCGGAAGCACCTACTACAGGCTCTACTCTAACGAGACACCGACCAGCGCGCCTCAGCTTGTCGTTCAATACGCACCTGTGCCAGAGCCTTCCAGTCTTCTGGCGCTTGCCGGAGCGCTCACCGGCGCAGTGGGTCTGTTGCGGCGCAGGCGCTAGCAAGCCCGTTTCTCATTTCTGAGAGATACAAATCACACAGCCGCCCGGTATGACGCCTGTTTCACATGGTGGAATGCCTGGCGGCTGTCCGCTCTTTCGGGCGGCCGAAGCGCTGCGTGAGGACATCTGTCACTTCCGCGCCAACAAGCGTGACGAAGGAGAGGTAATAACACGCCAGCAGGATGATCACCACGCCTGTGAACGAGCCGTACATCTTGTCGAAGTGTCCGAAGTTGCGAAAATACAGCAGCAGCCCCGCATTCGCCAGCGTCCACATAAGTGAGGTGGCCGCGCCTCCAATCAGAGCGAAGCGCCACGCCAGCTCCAGGCGTGGCAGGACTCGATAAGCCGCGGCGAATATCATCGCCATCAGAGCGAAGCCGGCCATCCAGCTTGCGGCGCGAGTTGCCGCCGGGTAGGGTATGAGACCGACTACATAGGTCGAAATGAGCGACAGAGTGCTGAGCATTCCCGCGATTACCACAAAAAGCAGGGCGCGAAAGCGCGCGGTGATCCAGCTCAGATGCACCTGCGCCCCAAAAACCCGGTTCAGCGCCACCTGTGTCGCCAGGACCACCTGGATACCTGTCCACAGCAGGCCCAGAAGCGCAATCAGCCCGGTCACTCCACGTATCGCGCTGACGTGCTCCAGAAGCTGGTAGAAGTCAATACCGGACGCTTTGAGCACCGGGAGATTCTGGGAGAGGATGTCCAGCGTCTGCTCACGCGCGCCCTCCATCCCCAGCCAGATGCCAAGCGCGCTGACACCCGCGAGGAGCAACGGAAAGATAGACATCCACGCGTAGAAGGCGATAGCTGCGGCTGCAAAGCTGATCTGGTCCTGGACGATTTTGCGGAAAAGGTCCCTGAAAAACTGCCACACCGGCTGGATGTTCATAGCGCTAGCATACCACCGGAAGGCCGAAAGTCCAAGAACGCCGTGACTGAGAGAGCCTCAGCAGCCTCGACAGCGTTGGATGGGCAGCGTCCCGGGAACGGCAGAGCTCCCAGAACGCTGGCGAAAGCTGGGCGTTGTGATGTCTAGCGCAGGTCTGAGAGCGGGCGCTTGCCGTCGCGCAGGATGTCGTATTTGCCGGTTATACTGAGGCGCTCCCGCACCAGCTCCTGCGCCGTGTCAGATTCTTTGGCTGCCTCACCCATCAGAAAGACGCATGAGACGCGGTCGTCTTTGACGTAAACGCTGCAGATGGACTCCCTGGACGGTGTAACGCGCTGGATGACCTGATCTGCCTCGGAAGGATCGCCCCACAGCTCCCAGGTCAGATCGTAGATGTCGGAGAAGAACATTGAGACAGCGTTGAAAGTCTCGCCTGCGCCCGCCAGGTTGCGCCCGGCTGTCTGCCCCTGTTTCTCCGCGTTGTCCCAGTGTTCGGTGCGGCGTCTGCGCTGGAAGATCGGGTCGTAGAAGTTGGCGACGTCTCCGGCGGCGAAAATGTCTGGCTTGCTGGTCTGCAGGTGTTCGTCTACGACGATTCCATTGTTCACCTCAAGACGGCTCTCTTCCGCCAGTTGCACGTTCGGCCGAACTCCAATAGCGATTACCACCGCGTCCGTGCTGAGTTTCTGGCCATTCTTCGTGTGAACCATGTTGACGCGACCCGCGCCCCGAAAACCTTCCGGCTCATCTCCCAGCAGGAAGCGGACGCCATTGCTCTCAAAGTAGCTGCGGAAGAAATCGCTCACGGCCGGATTGTTGAGTTTCTCCCACACTTGCTCGGAGCGTGAAATGACTGTCGTTTTAATCTGCTTCTGAGAAAATCCGCTGGCCAGCTCCATGCCTATAAAGCTGCCGCCGACGATTACGACTTCGTTGAGCTCCTCTGCTGCCTTCTTCAGACGGTCGCTGTCCAGAACTGTGCGCAGATAGTGCAGCCCTTCCAGTCCCCGGCCCGGGCCGGGGAAGCGAAAGACGCTGGATCCGGTGGCGATCAACGCTTTTTCAAACTTGATGCTCTTGTTCAACTCGAGTTCGCACACATGAGCTGCGGGGTCGATGAGACGGGCGCGCCGGCTGTACCAGACGTCTATCCCGTTTTCATCGTAGAAGCTCTGTGGTTTGATGAGGATGTCGTCCTGGGACTCTTTGCCGAGGAAGTAACCTTTGGAAAGCGGCGGACGGTGGTAGGGAGGGGTGTTCTCGGCGGTGACGATAGTGGTGGCCCCTTTCGCGCTCGGGTCAGCTTCAATGAGCTGCTCCACCGCGCTAGCCGCGGCCAGACCCCCGCCAATAATCAGATACTTTGCAGCACGTGTCATAACTCCCTCCTTGCGTGTCAGTCTTTGATAATGTGCCAGAAACAGTTGGCGCTCGGGCGTCTGAGAGAATAACTGGCTCTCCCGCTACTGCGCGGTCTGCGGACGCCCGCTCCGCCGCTATTGTACCCAATGCGCTAGCAATTGACGCGCGCCGCGTGCTGCGATTATAATCGTTAGTTGTGCCGGTGTGACTGTCAGGGCGATGTGACAGTACGCCCCGCACACAAGCCGCGTGCGTCTGTCGTTGCGGGCGCGGACTTCGCTTTTCCTGCGTAATGCAGGGTATCCTCACTGTGGCAGGGGCGGCTATCCAGCCTGCCGTTGCCAAATCAGGTGGCTGTGACGACGCCACTGTTTGGGAGAACCAGACCAGCAACATGGCAGATACTGAGAATATGACGAGTGTGCCCGGAGAAGAGGGGCAGACGTCTCCGGGACCGCAGGCTTCCGACCTTGAGCCCAGCGTGATGGCGGAGAACAGCTACGGACTGACTGAAGAAGAGATGGCGCTTGCCACGATCCAGGATGACCCCGCGGGCGGGGCGCTGGGGTCTCTTGAAGAGACGGACAACGAAGCCAGTTATGGCGATGCGTCCAGCGCTGAGCAGCAGTTTGTGGACGAAGACGGACGCCCGGAGCTGAACCTGCCGACCACAGAGTCGCGCTATGCGTATGTGGTGCTGGCGGCCAAACGCGCCAAGCAGATTCGGGACGGCGGCCGCGCCTTCGTTCAGATTTCCAGTCCCAATGTGCTTACGACGGCGATGCAGGAGATCACAAACAAGAAGATCGGTTACAGGCTGGCGGAGGAAGACGGCAAGCCGGCTGACGACTGACGGATCGGGTCGATGTCCAAGATAGTCGGCATTGACCTGGGAACCACCAACTCCGTTGTCGCGGTGGTGGAGGGCGGGGAGCCGGAAGTTATCCCTATGACAGACGGCGCTCGTCTGTTGCCGAGTGTCTTCGGCATTTCGCGCAGCGGAGAGCGACTGGTGGGACAACTGGCCAAGCGCCAGGCGATCAGCAGTCCGGAACGGACTGTCTCCAGCATCAAGCGCCGCATGGGCTCCGACGCTGTGACGCCTGTTGGCGGGCGCAACTACACGCCCCAGGAGATCTCCGCGCAGATTTTGTCCCGTCTTCGCGAGGACGCTGAAGCGTACCTTGGCTCGCCCGTTACCCGCGCGGTGATTACGGTTCCGGCATATTTTTCGGATGCCCAGAGGCAGGCGACCAAGGATGCCGGCGCCATTGCGGGGCTGGACGTTGTGCGCATTATCAACGAACCCACTGCGGCGGCGCTGGCCTACGGGATGGGGTCCTCCAACGCGCAGACGGTGCTGGTCTGGGACCTTGGCGGCGGCACATTTGACGTCTCGATTCTCACGCTTTGCGACGGTGTGTTCGAGGTGAAGGCGACCAGCGGAGACACGCAGCTTGGCGGCGATGACTGGGATCAGGCAGTCATGGACTGGATCGTAAGCGAGTTTCGCGTGGAAGCCGGAGTTGATCTCTCGCGCGACCGGATGGCCGTGCAGCGGCTGAAGGAAGCTGCGGAAAAGGCGAAGATGGAGCTTTCGGCGGTCGTGACAACCAGCGTCAATCTGCCGTTTATTTCCGTCACCTCGGAAGGGCCGGTGCATCTTGATCTGACGCTCACACGGGCGCGCTTTGAGGAGCTGACGTTTGGTCTTCTCAACAGGATGGTGAAGCCGACCAGGCAGGCACTGGCGGATGCTCACGTGCAGCCAGAAGACATCGACCGCGTGCTTTTGGTCGGTGGCTCCACGCGGATGCCGGCGGTACAGGAGCTGGTGCGCAGCATGTTTGGTCAGGAGCCGCACCGTGGACTGAATCCCGACGAAGTGGTGGCGCTCGGAGCAGCGATTCAGGGCGGAATACTGGGTGGGGACGTAAAAGACATCGTCCTGCTGGATGTGACGCCGCTTTCTCTGGGAATTGAGACGCTGGGCGGTGTGTTTACACGTCTGATTGACCGCAATACAACTATTCCGACCAGCAGGACACAGCTTTTCACGACGGCGGTTGACAATCAGAGTACAGTTGACATTCACGTTTTGCAGGGTGAGCGGGCGATGGCTTTGGGGAACAAGTCACTGGGACGCTTCCAGCTTACGAACATCCCGCCGGCGCCGCGTGGAACCCCGCGTATTGAGGTTTCGTTCGATATTGATGTAAACGGTATAACGCATGTGTCGGCGAAAGATATGGCGACCGGCAACAAGACTGGCGTCACGATAACATCGTCCACGTCGCTGAGCCGCGAAGAGGTGGAGCGCCTGATGGCCGACGCTGAGGCGATGCGGGCCGAAGATCGAAGGCGGCGGGACCTTCAGAATCTACGCAACAGGGCCGATTCACTCATTTACAATGCCCAGCGCGCCTGTGTTGAGTGTAAGGACATGGCGCGGTCTTCGCTTGTCGAGGATGTGCGCGAAGGCATAGCGCGGCTTCGGAGCGTGGCTAGAGGAGACGATCTCGAGGCGCTGCGCGCGGCTCTGGACTCTCTCACAGAGAGCGTCTACCGGTTGAGCCAGTCCCAGTGCCCGCAGAAGCTGGAGACAGACGGGGCAGATTATCACACAGTTGTTTCTGACGGCGCTCAGGACTTCGGCGATGTGGAGGAGGAGTCTCTGATCGGGGACACTCCCACGGAGGAGGGCCTCTGAGGCGGCGGGCTCTGTCTGAGTTTGAGGGCCGCGAACAGGCGCCGCGGCGGAAGGCCGGGCGTCTGACGGGTGCTCGTGAACAGGTTGTAGAAGTTGGCAATGACCTCTGATAAAGACTACTACGAGCTTCTGGGCGTCTCACGGGACGCTGGAGGCGACGAGATCAAACGGGCGTACAGGAAGCTGGCCAGGGAGCTGCATCCTGACGTAAACCCTGGCGACAGTGAGGCGGAAGCGCGCTTCAAGGAGCTCAATGAAGCCTATGAGGTACTGCGCGATGATCAGAAGCGCGCGGTGTACGACAGGTACGGCCACGAAGGTCTGAAAGGCGGTGGTGGCTTTGGCGCGGACTTCGCGGGGTTTGGCGATCTGTTTGAGGCGTTTTTCGGCGCAGGCTCGCGCACTGACCTGCGTTCGGGACCTCATCGCGGCGAGGACTTGCGCTACGACCTGGATGTGACGCTTGAGGAAGCGGCCTACGGCGCGCAGAAGACGATCAAGGTTCCGCACCTTGTCGCGTGTGAAAGCTGTCATGGAATGGGCACGCAGGACGGCGCCGCTCCGGAGACCTGTTCCGTCTGCCGCGGAACCGGCCAGACGCGCCGCCAGCAGAACACGCTGCTTGGCTCGTTCGCCACAGTTACGCCGTGCAATCACTGTGGGGGAGCGGGTACTATCGTGCGCAACCCATGCCGTGAGTGTCACGGGGCGGGCAATGTGCGCAGAACAGAGAGTATTACGATTACTATAGCGCCTGGAGTGGACACGGGTGTGCGTCTGCGTGTGAATGGCAAGGGTAACGCAGGGCCCAAGGGCGGACCCAGCGGAGACCTCTATGTGGTCATGCGCGTGCGCGGGGACGAGCGCTATCACCGTGAGGGTTCTGACCTTCAGACGGAGCTTCACGTCGGGCTTGCGCAGGTGGCGTTGGGCACGCGCGTCAAGGTGGAGACGCTGTGGGGTGAGGAAGAGCTTGAGATTCCCGCCGGATCACAGCCGGGAGACGTTTTCAAGCTTCGCGAGGCCGGTATGCCGGAGTTGCAGGGCCGAGGGCGGGGTTCGCTGTACCTTGTCCTGCGCGTGATTGTGCCCAAAGACCTGACGCCCGAGCAGAGTGAGCTTCTGCGCAAGTTCGCTGAGTTGCGGGGTGAGGAACTGGAGGCGCCGAAGGGATTCCTCGGCAAACTTCGCGACGCGATCTTCGAGTAGGTACACGGCAACTTTCGCTTCTGTCCAAATCAGCGTAAGCGGTTGTGTCCTGGCAGAGTTTTTTCAGCAAGCGCCCGATGTGGCAGGAGCCGAACGGCTGTAAACGCGTATTATTCTCTACAGGTTGCTGTCGGCGGTTGATGCCCGGCAACTCTCCTCAAAGCGGCTGATTTTCCAGCCGCGCCAATCTGGCAGAAATAGACGAGGACTTCAACGATGAGACTGCCTGGACTGAGTATATTCAGATTTCTGGGGGTTGTGGCGCTAACCGGGCTGGTGGCTCTGCCGGCAGGCGCGGACGCACCAGCTCCCGCTCCGCCGCCCGCCCCAGCGCCTGTCCGGCAACCCGAGCGTCCGGCCCCTGCGCCTCCGGCTCCAGCCCCGCCCGCGCCTTCGCGGCCTGCTCCGTCACGGCCTGACCCGCCACAGCACGTTTCTCCTGCGCCCGCTCCGGCCCCGGCTCCCCGTCCGGAGCCCGTCCGCCAGCCTGACCCTGCGCCGCGACCAGAGCCCGTCCGCCAGAGCGAACCAGCGCGTCAGCCAGACGCTGTTAGCCAACCTGAACCGGCTGCACAGCCACGCCGGCCCGCACCTTCGCCAGAAGCCAATCCGCCGCACGGCCGCACGCCGCGCAATGAGCCGAGCAGCCCGGCGCCATCGCCGCAGCCGCCAGAGGTTCGACCCTCTCCCAGTCCCGGGCCTTCCGCGCCGTCTCGCCCGCCGTCCAACGCTCACCAAAGGCCAGCGCCCACGCCGCCACCTGCGGATGTGCGGCAGCCTGTTGAACAGCGTCCAGATGCGGTCCGCCAGCCCGAGTCGCGCCCTGAGCAGCCCTCTGTTGCGCCGAGTCTGCCTTCGCAGCCTCTGCGTCAGGACGACGGCCGGCTGCAGCGACCCGCGGCGCCTCCGAGTCCGGCTCCCATGCCGCGCGATGAGCGTCCTTCGAACCGGGAGCCGGGCGTCCGGCAACCCGGGCGGCCTGTGGCGCCCGCGCCTTCGCCGCTGATGCAGCGCCCCGCACAGGTCACGGCTACTCCGGCGCTTCCGCCCGCTTTTGCGCACCTGCGCCTGCCTGGAAACTCACCTCAGCCCGTTCAGGGACCGGTGAGCGCAGCAGAGCAGCGGGCATTTGGAAGCTGGTTGCGCACGCAGCAGGCCAGACAGCCTGACGCCATCCGCGTCCCATCGAATGTGCCAGCCTATCGCAGTCCCCTTCCACGCGAGCGCTACGACCGCACAATGCGGCTGTGGGAAGAAAGCCGCCGCTACGACAACTCCAAGCGCTGGTTCTTCCGGCACTATGCATCCAGACCCGTCAGGCCGGTGATCGTCTATCGCAACTACGTCTGCCCCGCGCCGGTGTATCAGTACTGGCCATTTGGCTCTTCCAGCTACTATTACTGGGGCTATACTGATTCGATTTACGATCCGTATCGCAGCTCCAGCGTGGTAGTGGTCTATGCACCGCCGGAGACGCGCTACAACGTGATCGAGCGTACCAAAGTCGTTTACACTTCTACAGACGCCCCAGAACAGCGCCGCAGTGTAAGTGAAGATCAGGACGTTGCGGGCGTGCGCTATCCGGGAATTGAAGAGGACATCTCGGACGCGGAGAGAGTAGCCAAGGATATTGAGACCGCCTGGGAGCGGGGCAATCTCTCCAGACTGGCCGGGCATGTGGACCCGGAGATGCCGGTACGCATTTACGACTCTGGCGAGTATCTGGAATACCTCAAAGACCGCGAGTTTCTTCTGCGGATGCGGGATTTGATGGACGACAACGGCACACGCGCGTTTCTCACACAGCGGATTGTGCCGGTGCGCCCGGGAGAGGTGATGATCTACGCCCGTCACGACCTTGAGACGCCGACAAAGCGGGCGGAGACGCTCTATGAACGCTATACTATCGAGCGCCTTGGGAAAAGATGGCTGATCTCGGCGTATGAATCCAGCCCGTCGCGCCTGCTGGAGTAAGTCCACTCTCAGCGCGCGCCCATGCACTGGGTCTGGGCATAGGACAGTTCAAAAGGAAGCCCCGGGGATTGCTCCCGGGGCTTTTCGGCACCTAGTGTATTTTGCGAAGGAGTGTCACAATCGGGAAGCGCTGCGCAAGCATAAGAAGCCCCTTAGTGCGCCCAGATCAGGGCGTCCAGGCTCCACGGGCCGGCGCCGAAGGCAAAGAACAGCAGAAACGCAAAGCAGAACAGAACCGCCATCTCGCCCTTGTTCTGAATCGGCCACAGCGCCTGACGCTGATGCACCATGAAGTACGCTACAGCCATTTCACCCGCCAGAACGAAGCCTGCCGGCCTTGTGAACAGACCAAGCAGGATCAGCAGCCCGCCGAAAAACTCCAGAAATCCCGCCAGTCCCATTTGTGACATGAGTGGGAGCGCTTTACCGTCACCCTGCGCTCCACCAAAGGCGCCGAACAGTTTTTGCGCCCCGTGTGGGATAAACAGGATTCCCACGACTATGCGAAGCAGAAAAAAGGTAATAATCTCAAGTTGCGGCCAATAGGCGCTCATCTCTGTCACCGTCCATTTCCAAAAACGGCATAAAGCGTGGATCTGCGCTCACACCGCGCTTTTTCCAGCCGCTTGTATCGTACCATCAACGGGCGCTGTCTAAACACAGCCGGCCGGTCGCAGTTTGTGGAGCGGCTTTAGTGGAGGCACACATGTCTTTTGAAAGAGGCGCGCCGGAGGAGAGGCCTGCTCAAGAGCTATCTGCTCAAGAGCTATCTGCTCAAGAGCTATCTGCTCAAGAGATTGAGCGCTACTCCAGACACATTCTGATTCCGGAAGTGGGGCTGGAGGGGCAGCTCAAACTTAAGAAGGCGCGAGTGCTGCTGGTGGGGGCGGGTGGACTGGGCGCTCCGGCCGGGATGTATCTGGCCGCGGCGGGTGTCGGGACACTCGGGCTGGTGGATTTTGACGCGGTGGAGCACAGCAACCTTCAGAGGCAAATCCTGTTCAGTGGAGCAGATGTGGGAAGCTCAAAGACTCAGGCGGCCAGGCGGCGACTGGAGGGAATCAACAGCGAGATAGACGTGATAGCTCACGAGGTGAAGCTGAGCGCAGAGAATGCGCTGGAGGTTTTTACCGGCTACGACGTAGTCATTGACGGCACGGACAACTTCCCCACACGCTATCTCATTAACGACGCGTGCGCCCTGCTTGGCAAGCCGGATGTCTATGGCAGTATCTTTCGCTTTGAGGGGCAGCTAAGCGTCTTTCGCGCCCGCAGCGGGCCGTGTTACCGCTGTCTGCATCCCGCGCCGCCACCACCAGGCGCAGTTCCGAGCTGCGCTGAGGGAGGAGTGATGGGAGTGCTGCCGGGGGTCGTCGGCTCGCTTCAGGCAATGGAGGCTCTAAAGCTGATTCTGGGAGTTGGGGAGCCGATGACAGGGCGGATGCTGCTGTTTGACGCTCTTGCCGGGCGCTTTACCCAGATGAGGCTGCCGAAGGATCCGGCCTGTGCGCTGTGCGGTGAAAACCCGAGCATCACCGGGCTGGTGGATTATGAAGAGATGTGCGGTCTGAAGCGGCCCCGCGAACCGCTTCCACCGGAATGGGAGATCGGCGCTGCGGAGGTGAACGAGATGAGGCGCAGCGGCCGGGATGTTGCGCTGCTGGACGTGCGGGAAGCTTCGGAGCGGCGAATCTGCCGGATTGAGGGCGCAAAGTGGATTGCGCTCGCAGAGCTGGAAGCCCGCTTGGAGGAGCTGGACAGAGCGGTGGAGCTGATTGTCTACTGCCGTATGGGAGTTCGCAGCGCTCAAGCCGTGCGCACCCTGCGGGCGGCGGGCTTTGAGAGGGCACGGAATCTGTCCGGCGGAATTTTGGCCTGGGCGGATGAGGTGGACAGCTCTATGCCAAAGTACTAAGCTGGCGCCTCACGCAGTTGAACGCGACCGCTGCTGGAACGACCCCAGAATGACGAGGCTCAGCAGCCACGACAGCGAAAGAAACGCCGCTGAGAGGTAGATGGGCACGTCGTGCGGGGAGAGGCTGAAGATGTCCCTACCCCAGTGGTAGAGCTGCCCTCCCGCAACTGCTCCGATGATAGCGCCGAAGCCCTGAGCCATCCCCGCCGCGCCAAGCACAGAACCTCTGGCCTGTTCATCCGTCACGTCCGCCACCAGCGCCATCCACGCGGGAAACGCCAGCAGAAAGCCGATGCCGACCAGAATAGCGCCGCCCGCCAGAATCAGATGGCTGTTCACAAATGGAAGCGCCCACAGCGCCGTCGCGCACAGGAACATGCCGCATCTGATGGACGCCAGACGCCCCCACCTGTCCCCGAGACGCCCGAGTGGCACAGCCACCAGCGAAATGACGACTGCGGGCACGACGAAGAGCTTACCAAAAGTCTCCTGAGTAATTCCGAACCGATCCAGCGCGTACAGCTCCAGCACAGGAATCAGCAGACCAATGCCGAGAAACGTGATAAACGCCAGCAGCATCAGCCTCCACACACGGATGGCGGCTGAGGCCATGGGGCCAAAACCGGTCCACTCTTCCTGCGCGTGTGCTGGCGCATGGGCAGCGCTCTTGACTGCTTTGCGCGGAACAACCAGCAGGGCCATCACCGCCGCGCCGATGAACAGAGCGGTTGAGAGGTAGAACGCGGCGTGGTACACGGGATGTCCGGGCGTTGAGTACAGGCTGTTCACCCACCCTCCGGCCAGCGGACCGAAAGCCAGACCCACCATATACGCGACGTTCAGCACACTCATACCGGTGCTGCGGTTTTCCTCTGAAGTGTGGTCGCCGACCGCCGCAAAGACCGCAGGCCAGAAAGCGGCTGCGCCAAGCCCGTCAAAAACGCGCACGCCAACGAGAAGGTACGGATTGGCGGTGTGCATCACCAGAAATGATCCGGCTGCGGACATGATAGGGCCGAAGAAGATCAGAGGTCTGCGCCCGACAACGTCGCTCAGAGCGCCCAGCCAGAGACGTCCGACAGCCTCCGCCAGCAAAAAAGCGCCCATGACGATGCCGACCCAGCCGCCCAGCCCCAGCTCTTTGGAGACGTAAACGGGGATAGCCAGAACGTTGACGACGGCATAGGCAAGCTCTACCAGAGCGCAGAGAAGTCCCAAACCGATGATAGTCGCCAGAGAAGAGCGTCCGGATAGCGCTTGTGAAGGCTGCTGAGTCGAGTGGTCTATGGTCTGTACCTCGCCCGGCTCCCGTCGGTGGCGCCTGCGGCGGCTATGAGCGTTTCTTCTCCGCAGGCGCTGTGTTGCCCTCTTGAGAAAGCTGATCTGGTACAAAAAAAAGCCCGGTCCTGAACAATTTCAGAACCGGGCTTTTCAACAAGTGAAAGTCAGATCACACGATAGACTTTACTTACTGCACCTCATCCCGGAACTGGGTGGGGTCGCAGGAGTTCGTCGCTACGCCAGTCGCAAAGATCGTGTTGGTGTTGATGTTGTAGTTGAAGTACATCGGCCACCCGGGTGTGGTGAAGGCTGTCGGCGCAGGATCAGCGTTAGAGCCACCGCCCGCCTTGGATGTCTGATACTGAACGTGACCATCCAGGAAGCCGGCGTTCATCTTCACACCTACCTTGAAGCCCTTGCCGGACTCACCACTGTGGAACCCACGGCGCTCGATAAAAGCCATCTGGCTGGCTGGGCTGTCGAAGCTGCTCTCATTGGAGAAGCCGTTAACGCACGAGCCATCCACAGCCGGGCGGTAGTAGTAGGATATCTCTCCCGTGTAGTTAGCCGGAGCAAAATCCAGGCTGTCAGACGGGCAGAACCAGACGTCCTTGGACTTCTGATAAGAGTAGAGCGCCGTTGCGATAGTGGCAGCGGCCGGGCCGATGGTCTGCGGCGGATACTGCCCCAGAGTCGTGCAGAAGGCGGGATCCGGCGCTGATGCGTTCTGGTTGCGGATCTTGCTGTTGGGAAGCTGCTGACCGTAATCGTCAACATACATCTTCATCGCCTTGACCAACTGGTTCAGGTTGCTCTGGCAGGACGACTTGCGCGCCGCTTCACGGGCCCGGGCAAACACCGGGAACAGAATGGCTGCCAGAATTGCGATAATGGCAATAACGACCAGGAGCTCAATGAGCGTAAATCCCGATCGGTTCTTTCTCAATACGGACATTATAGTCTCCTCGAATCTGTCTCCCTGTGAGGAGGGTCAGACCTTTGCGATACACACGGATTATTGAGCTCTCCAGGTTGATGAAGAAGGGCTCATCTCGCTTTCGCCAGACAGGGCGCTCTGGGCGTCTATCCGGCCGGGCGCATCAGAAGCAAAACAGATAAGCGTGTTGTCCAGGCGCAGGGGCGTCTGGATTCCAGTCGCCCCACCAGGTCAACTCCCAGGCCGGTCACGGGTTTCCGGGAGCGCGTGAGAGAGCAAAACGCTACAGTTGCCTGCTTCTGAGGAGTCTCCCGGACACAGGCTGCCTGTCAGGGCAGTTGAGCGCAGTCATGCTGGAAGCCGCACTGGGGATGATTCAGAGGATGACATATGAATAAGGCTTGGTTACTTCACAAGCAGAATCACCCGCCGCGGCCCCCGAAGCAGACTTACTCTTCCGGGTCCAGGATCGTCACAGAACGCTATTTGGTTTGTGTTTCAGGGCCGGATTTGGCCGGCACATCCATAAGGAGCCGCTTCGTACTCCCAGGGGCTGCGAAGCGGCTCTCAAAGTATTCTCAGCCTACGGCGTAATCCAAACTACCGGTGAGCCGCTGGCGTTCTGGCAGACCCAGTAGCCCGGGCGCTGCGGGTTGTTGTTCACAACATTGGTGTCCATCAGCGTCTCGTTGGGGAACGACTGCACGTGTCCATCCAGGAAGACGATGTTGCTCTGCCCGCCGTGAATCTTCAAGTTTGCGCGTCCACCGAACGTGCTGTGAGGATTTGTGAGGAAGATGTTCTGCGGACGCCCATTTGGCGGGGAGACCTGTTCGGTAGTCCACGCACAGCAGAAGGACTGATCGTTGATTCCCAGCTCCCGGAACATCATCGTGGAGGCGGGGAACTTGGCGGTGCCGTCCGTCTCTTCGCAAATGCCGAAGTTCATGGCGTATGTGATGCGGGAATCGCCGAAGCCTGGAACCGATCCGTTGGCGCTGGGCGCATACTGCTGGCCCACGGCGGGGCACTTCCACACAGTGACCGTATCCTTGGTGCCGGAGTTCTTGATGTACTTGTCCAGACCCACAACGAACGGAAGCTGCGTGTAGTTGGCGGCCGGCGGGATGGTCGGGAGGAACACCCGCATAGCAGGCAGCGGCGCATTCGAAGCCAGTTTGTTCGTAGGATACGTTTCTTCGTTATCCTGCGTGTACATCATGACCGCTTTGCCAATCTGGTTCAGGTTGCTCTGGCAGCCAGCCTTCAGCGCGGTCTGGCGAGCCTTGGCAAACACCGGGAACAGAATCGCCGCCAGAATCGCTATGATGGCGATAACCACCAGAAGCTCAATAAGTGTGAATCCGGACGGAGAACTCAAGCCCCGCTGGATTCGCTCACGCTTAGTCATTGCGCATCTCCTGCCCCGAGCATTCCGGGGCTTGCCTTCGACAGAAGGTCTTGCTGATTTGTAAAGAAGCCTTTTGGTATTCAGGCCGCTACATTGCCAGCACTTTAACCACCGGAATATGTCGGATGGTCAACCGCAAGGTTGACCGCACGTCCGCGGTAGTGCCCTGCCCGCGGCCCACGCTCTGGCAAAAACAGCTCAAATCCAGAAGCGTCCATATCCGGTCCGGCAGATTGACTGAAGCCTTTCGGCCTCAAAGCCCGCATCTGCCCACACGTTGTGCAACCGATTCCACACCTGACGGCACGCCCGCCACAAGGCTTGAAGCCACACGCGATGAGCCGGTACGCCGAAGGCGGGGTAAGGAATCGAAGCCGCCTGAGTCAAACCCCCTGCAGGCTCCACACTCTCGAATCGTACTATACCGCCCCTTCGATGTCAAGCGAAACTCTCGCAGGTTTTCCTGAAAGACGCGCCACATTGACAGCGAAGCCCACTCGGTGAGCCGATGCGCCAACTGAGTATTTCATTGACGAAACGCCCGCCGAAGATGTTCCAGCAGCACAGCGGCTGCACTCTTATTTTTTCACCATCCGCCACACTGCGCAACAGGGCCGCCATTCCGGCAGGTAAAACAGGCTTCTCCGGGTGTCTTGTGGCGCATCTGGCATCTCTGAAATTGACCTGCGACAAGGCAGATCCATTTCTTTTGGAGCTATCATCGGCTTTCGAGACAGCAATCTGAAGAGGATGTAGCCCGGAGAGGACGTGAAAAAATGGATATGAAAGTCTATGATCTCACAGTGAAGGCAGAGTTCGCGGAGAGCGGGATCGTCAGCAAGACGCTGGTGGATGAGCCGTTTACGAAGGTTGTGCTTTTTGGATTCGCCAAAGGCCAGTCTCTTTCGGAGCACACCGCCAGTATGCCGGCAATCATTCACATTCTGTCCGGCCGGGGCGAAGTGTTGATGGGAACCGAGCGCCACCAGGCGCAGGCGGGAAGCTATTTCTTTATGACTCCTCAGACAGTTCACGCAATAGAGGCGGCGGAGGATATGGTGATGCTCCTGACTATGTTTCGCAAATGGAGTGAGTAAGGCGCGGGGATGATGCCCGACCCGGCGGATACCCTGGAAGTCTCCCGCTACTGCATGCGCACGCGCTTTGAGATTGTCATGCGGGGCGCTTCCGCACAGAGGCTGCGGGCGGCAGGCGAAGCGGCGCTGGATGAGGTGTCGCGCATTGAGACCGCCTTGAGCTTCTACGATCCCGCGAGTGATATCTCCAGGCTCAACAGTCGCGCGGCGCGCGAAGCGGTGCGCGTGGATCCGCGCCTGCTGCATCTGCTTGAAACGGCAAAGCGCATCTGGACGGAGACGGGCGGGGCGTTTGACGTCACCGTTGGGCCGTTGATGCGGGCGTGGGGCTTTACGTCGGGCTCCGGCCGTGCTGCGGATGAGGATGCTGTGCACAGCGCGCTGGAGGTGACGGGAATGGATAAGCTCCTTCTGGATGAGGCGGGGATGAGCGTGCGCTACAGGCGCGAGGGCGTTCAGGTCGATCTGGGAGCTATTGGCAAGGGTTTTGCTGTGGACGCGGCGGTGGGGACTCTGCGGGAGTGTGGCGTGAGCAGCGCGCTGGTTCACGGCGGCACGAGCAGCGTTTATGCTCTGGGCGCTGGGCTCGGAGAGGAGCCGTGGCCTGTCAGCCTGCGCAACCCTCGCAACGCGGATGCGCCGCTTGCTGAAGTGCGTTTGCAGGACGTTTCTCTGTCGGTCTCCGCCAGTCACGGCAAGTCTTTTGTACAGGACGGGCAGGAGATGGGGCATGTCCTGGATCCACGCTCCGGCCGGCCGGCTGTAGGGGCGCTTGTGGCTGCCGTCATCGGCCCGTCAGCGACGGAAGGCGACGCTCTTTCTACGGCGCTCTTGGTGCTGGGAGAAGAGGGCTTGAGGATGCTGGAGCGGGTGGACCCGGATCTTTGCGGGCTGGTGGCGCTGCGGGACGGGCGTGTGGTGACGCGCGGAGACGCGTGGATGGCGCATTGACTGCGGGCGTCTGCCGTCCTATAATGCGCCTCAGACGACGCCGGTGACTCTCCCACTCCGGCGGCTACAGGAGACGCTCAAGCCGATGAATCGCTCTCACAAGTTCCGGACCTTTCGCCTTGCCAGCCTGGCTATCGCGCTGATGGCTGCGGGCTCTGCATATGCGCAGGCGCCCTCAGCTTCACCTTCTTTTGCGCCGGGGTTTATCCTTGAGCGCTCTCCCAACATTGACGGCGTACGCGAGGCGGATGAGTGGACAGTTTTTTCGACAGTGAAGACCGGCGATGGGGATGTGCTGGGCGCAGCGTCGTGGGATTCCGACAACCTTTACCTCATGGTTGAGGGGCCGGTTCTGTCCTCAGCGGTCGTGTATCTGGATGTCAAGATGGATGGATGGTTGAACGGTACGGACAATTACCAGATAACCGTCACGCCCAACGCGGACAAAGCTGATGTTCTGACTGAAGTGTACAGCTCTGATGCGCCTTCCCCCGCCACAGCCCTGACAAAGGTGGCCGTCGGCGTGCGCGCGGCTTCCAGGACAAGTGATGGCCGCACGGTTGTGGAGATTGCCATTCCCAGGGATGGCCTTGCGGACCTGAAACTGGCGCCCAGGACGAAGGTGGGAGTGTCGTGTGGGGCGACGCTTGCCTCAGACCCCGGCAAAACTTACCCTGCCGACCCGCGCGAGCGTATAGAGCCGCTTTTGCTCGTGAACGAGCTGAGCTCGGGCGTGGATGGGGTGAATCTGGAATTGAGAATCCGCGACCGGCGCGTCGTTCCCGGGCAGACGCTGAGCCTGGACTTTTTTGCCAAGAACACGTCTGAGCTGCCTCTCAAATACAACAACTTCGCGATCGGCGGAGAGGCGCGCGTGGCTGATCTGGTGAACTACCTGCGCGTGCGCGGCGGTGAGCTTGAGGCAGGCAAGACGCTGAAGTGGGGCTATTCGACGGACCTGCCTCAGACTATGCCCCTCGGAGCCTACGTGATGGAAGCGCGCTTCAACCTTGCGGACGGCCGCCAGGGTACGGTGCTGTCCAGCTTTGAAGTGGTTGAGGTACTGGACGCCAGTCTGGACCTGGGAAACGGCCCGATCAGCCCCATCAGTGAGCGCAAGATGTTCGTGGTTATCCGCAACAACAAGAATCGCTCTATCAAGGGGACTGTAACCCTCAAGCTGCCCGCAGAGCTGGCGTCGGGGTTGGACCGCACAGAGGCGAAGTTCTGGATTCAGGCTGAAAATGAGGTGATCCGGGCGCCGTTCAAGTTCAAACCGAAGGAGCCTGTCGCCGCCGGGCATTATCCGGTGACAGCAGAGGTCTCAAGCGGAGACTTCACCCGGACGCTGGACGCGGTGCTGCAGGTGGGGCGCTGACAAGAAGAGAAGCCGGGAGCCAGATAGCGGAGGTCGGACTCGAACCGACGACTCCACGGGTATGAACCGTGTGCTCTAACCAACTGAGCTACTCCGCCACAAAAATGCCTCTGCTATAGGCGCCTCTTTGGCAGGCGGTATTATATACAAAACCGCACGCGGCCTTCAACAGAGGGCTCACGACTCCCAGACAGACGTGGGTTTGGCGTCATCCAGAGAGCCGTCCGCAGGCATTGGCGTTCCCTGCTCATTGAAATGGATGGGGCGCTGGCAGAAGTCGCAATCAAACTCCGAGACCCCCACAAACACCGAGTTGGCGTTGTCACAGTAAGGACAGCGGATTTCGCGGCGCGGCGCTTTTTGCAGGTGGATCATCCAGACAAAGACGCCAAACATCAATATCCCGCTCAGAACCATGAGTGGAACGGCCAGGAGCACCAGCGGAGCCATCAAGAACATGAGGAACCCGACGCCCATCACCACGCCAAGCGGCTTGAGCAGTCCGTAACAACTGCGCTCAAGCTGGCGGATTGTGGCGAACTCTTTGCGCCAGATAACTGATACAGCCTTCACACTCTCTCCTGTCTTGCCCGCGATCTTATTGAGAAGAATTCTACCCTGCGCCCGGTGGGGTGTCAAACGAGCGGATAGGGAGGTGGTGAGAGGCGGCGGTTGAAACCGCATTGGGTTCGACGGTCACAGCCGGCGGTTGAAACAGTCGCGGAAGCGGCATCGGGTTTAGCGCAGCCGGCGGTTGAAACCGCGCCTGCGCAAACGAAGTCTGCCTTCGCAGACTAGTGCGGAGTTGTTTCCAGTATTTGTTGCAGGGTGGCGGGGTCGGTTCTGTGGCCCATTTGCACCGCCAGGACAAACTCCAGATTGTATCCTCTCGCGGATGGGCGCTGGCTGGAAACGCGGTAGCGTTTGTACGGCCTGTGAACCCAGGAGAGGCGGCCATGTTCCGACAGCATTGTGAGCACGCGCTCCAGTGGAATCAGGCCGTCCGTCGAATAGCTCATCAGCACCCAGCGAGCCCTCAGACGGCCCAGAAGATCCCGCAGCGCCGTCTCCGCATGCCACCGCCGGCAGTAAGCGCTGTTGCGCAGTGTGCGCCAGTCGCGCCGTATGGCCGCTTTGTGTCCGCGCTCACCCGGCGTTACCCGCGCCGGAATGGGCGGTTTATCCCACAGAGCTACTGTGTTGAGCAGGTGGTAGTTGGCGCCGTACTGGTGCTGGTTGTAGGGTGGGTCCAGATAGGCGATGTCGCAGTCTATGTGCGCTGCGAGTGTTGCGGCGTCTTCCTGAAACACCAGATTGTGCTCAGAGTTGTCCAGCAGCACAGGCGCGCGCAGCACCAGCGGCTCTTTTATCCGGTACCAGGCCGTCTGCGTTGCGCCACCCCAGCCCCGGTGGAACCCCTTGAATACACCGGAGGTGTTGGAGCACCAGCTCGTTCCCCACACCAGCGCGGCTGTCAGCAGGTCGCTTTCGGCTGGCGTGAGTTGTCCGGTCTCGGTGAGGTCGAATACGCGCTGGCGCATGGCATCCAGACGGCGTCCGTTGGCCTGTGTGAAGAACATGCGCTCATGATCCAGGTCCGGGCGTTCATCGTCAGCCGGGCAGTAGTGACGGGCGATGTATCCGCGCTGTCCGGGAAGACTGTTAAGATAGCCGAAGGCGGCGTCCATGCCCCCCAGGGCTGCGAAGGCAGGCGGGCGATTGAGCGAGATATAGGTATTGTTGATGCAGCGGGTGTACGGCTCCCAGTCATTGGCTATCACCCGAAAGCCAAGGCTCTTGGCCAGGCGGCTCACAACGCCACTTCCGGAAAAAGCGTCAAAGAAAACACCTGTGCGGAGTCCCGTAAGCGCAATAGCTTCCGAGATGAGATCGCGCAGCTTGCGCTTGTTGCCAATATAGGCGATGAGTTGGTCGGTAACGTAGTCCCGCGACGCCAGGCGCCGAGCCTCCGTCATTTGCGGGCCGCTTTGAGAACCGGAGACCATGTGGCGGAGGAGTTTGATCCCTGACCCCTGGTGAGGTTGAGCGTCTTGCCGGTCTTCATGTCGTAGCGCCATAGATCGCCGCCAGACTCATACAGCATCCATTTTCCATCCGGGCTGAAGAGCGGGCGGTGAGCGTCTCCCTTAACAAGTTGACGCAGCGTGCCGGAGCCGTCCGCAGCGACCAGCCATATCCCCTCTGGAGTCTGCGTGAGGTCGGAGGCCAGCCTGATGCGCTCAAAGCCGATACTCGCTGCGTCAGCGGTGAAGGCGGGATTGCGGAATCCGTCAGTCTTTGGCGACACGCTTATCAGCGCTCTGGCAGGCGCTTCAAAAGGAATGGGACCCTGCTCACTCTGCTGGGGATCGGGTTGGTAGATCGCCAGAAAGGAAGGACTCTGGTCTCCGATGCTTGCGACCGCCAGCGTGGAGCCGTCGGGCGACCAGCCGTACGTGCACTCGTTCACCAGCATTGGCGCGTTGGCGACATCCAGCAGAGTGCGCGTGACTGTCTGGTCGCCCAGTGAAAGGTAAGCCCGCTCTCCGATGAACAGATCGTCCTTCGCGCCGGAGCCCTGAGATGTTGCGGCGATCCAGCCGGTTTCAGGCGCAAAGACAGCGTTGGAATAGCGGCGCAGCGACGGTACGTCTGCTTCGTTGATCTGAATGGCTTCATCCGCGTGCGACGGGAGGACTTTTTCCAGACCCTTGCCATCGAACCCGCACGCAAAGACGTGGGAATTGCTGATGTAGCCGATGACGCCGGCTCCTGCGGAGATATTTGACTGAGGCCCCTGCACGCTCAGCAGGCGACCGGAAGCGCGGCCGTCCGGGCGAACGCGCCCGAGCTGGTTGGTGTCTTTGGCATATTGAGCGGTGTAAAACACCCATTCTCCGCTGGCAGCGATTGCTGTTTCGCGGATTTCTCCTGGTTGGCCGACAACCTCTTTTGCTCCAGAGCCGTCAGCGTTCATACTCCACACCGCCGGTCCGGAGCCCCGGTCGCTGACGAAGAATATCTCGCCGGGCCGGGCAACTGAGTGTGTCCAGCCGCCCGCGGCCAGCCAGTTGGCCACCCAGATGAAGCCTACAACCAGCACAAAGGCAATCAGAATAAAAACGGCAAGGCTGCGTCGCTCTCTACTCACGTCACTTTCTCCGGATTACGCTCGCGATTCCCTCAGCACACTCCCGCTCTGGACACCGGTGATTTTGTAGTCTCTCAGCGCAAACTCCCCGTTGACCAGCACGTGCTCAATACCCGCAGAGAGCTGATGAGGCTCAACGAACGTTGCCGTATCCTGCACGGAGACGGGGTCAAAGACGACGATGTCCGCTTTGCATCCGGCCTGCAGGCGTCCTCTGTTCTTTATTCCCAGACGGTCTGTAGCAAGAGAAGTCATCTTCTGAATCGCCAGCTCCAGCGGGATCACGCCCCGGTCGCGGACGTAGTGGGAGAGGATGCGCGGAAACGTCCCAAACGCGCGCGGGTGCGGCCTTCCCTTGCTCATCGGTCCACTGCAGGCGCGCGCAGTTGCGTCTGAACCAAACAGCGTGTATGGCGTGCGCATGACAGCTTCCACGTCCGTTTCCGACAGACAGAAGTGAACCATCCCGATTTCGAAATCCTCTTCAAGCAGGAAATCCAGCAGCGCGGGCACAGGCTCTTTGCCGAGCTTAGCGGCAATCTGCGCCATATTCAGCCCTTCCGTCCAGCGGTTTTGCTCTGTGCGCACTGAAGAGATGACGATGCTCTCCATCCCACCGGCATCATACTGATACCCGCCAGGCTCAAAGTCTCGCGTCACCTCCGCTTCAATCTGCGCCCGGGTCTCAGGGTCCGTCAGGCGCGCGCGCATAGCCTGTGCCCCTCCGGAGTGCGCCCAGGCGGGAATGGCCGTATCCAGTCCTGTGCTGGTGGCAATGTAAGGGTACTGATCCGCCGTCACATCTACTCCGCGAAAACGGGCCTGCTCGATCAGTTCAAGCGCGCAAATGGCGTCTCCGTGGTTGGATTTCCCACAGGCTTTCAGGTGAGAAATCTGGACTTTTGCGCCGGATTTTTCTCCGATTTCGATGGCTTCGCGAACGCTGTTCAACAGATCATCAGCTTCGCTTCGCATGTGAGTGGCGTAAATGCCCCCGCGAGCGGCCACCGGCTGACACAGCGCGACGAGCTCCTCAGTGGAGGCGTAGCAGCTCGGAGGGTAGATCAGGCCAGTTGAAAGACCGATCGCGCCCTCATCCATCGCCCGCGCAACGACGGACTGCATTTCGCTGATTTCTGAGGGTGTGGCGGGTCTGTCCTCTTCACCGACCACCTGACGGCGCACATTGCCGTGTCCGAGAAGCGTGCAGAAGTTGACACTCGATCCGCGCTCTTCCAGCACGTCCAGCATCTCGCCCATTTCCGTCCAATTGAGATCAATCCCCATCCGCTTCCAGGCGTCCTGCGCGCGCCGCCGGGCTTCGGGCCCGCCGATCGGAGCGTCTGAGGCTCCGCAGTTGCCATTGACCTCCAGCGTCATCCCCTGAGAGATTTTGCTCTCGCAGGTCGGGTTAACCAGCAGCGTCATGTCTGTGTGGGCGTGAAAATCCACAAAGCCGGGACAGACAACTTTGCCAGAGACATCCAGCAATTCAGCGCCGTCGCGCGGCCCTTCGTCCACCCAGGCTATATCCTGTCCGGATAAGCGCACGTCTCCTCTGCGTCCTGCGCTACCGGTACCGTCCACAATCGTCCCACCCGTCAGAATTATGTCCTTGTGCATCTCGACAGAGGTTTATCCGCGCGTGACCGGCTTTCCTTTACGGCCACTGTGGCCGACACGGCCGCTCTGGCCAACACGGCCACTCTGGCCGACACGGCCGCTCTGGCCAACACGGCCACTCTGGCCAAAGCATCCAGTCGTCCGCTATGCTTCCACAGGCGCAGCTTGACAGGGCGGCCCGCAGGGAGATTTGTATGAAAGCGTACACAGACTATCTCTGGTTCAACACGGAAAAGCAGAAGGAGTTTGTCAACATCACATCAGACTGTGAGCGGATACTGAGAGAGTCCGGCATCCGTGACGGGATGATGCTGGTTTCGGCGATGCACATCACCGCCGGAATCTGGGTAAACGACAACGAGTCTGGAATTCTCGCGGACGCGATGGAGTTTCTGGAGCGTCTGGCTCCGTTTGACAGGGGCTATCGCCATCATCGCACGGGTGAGACCAATGGTGATGCGCACCTGAAGAATCTTCTGACGCACCATCAGGCGATTATTCCCGTCACTGCCGGAACACTGGACCTTGGCCCGTGGCAGACGATCTTTTATGCGGAGTTTGACGGTCAGCGCCGCAAGCGGGTAGTCGTCAAGGTGATGGGAGAGTAGCCTGACGTCTCAGGTGCGCTGTTGACGGGCTTCGAAGCGCGAGGTAGCGACGTCGAGCTTGTCGTGCCTGGCGCGAGCTCCGTGGCAGGTCTTCGGGCAGGAACAACAACGGCGCGGCGCGCTTGCGCCGGGTGAGGGCATCGGGTATTGTGCGTGTGACTTTCAGGAACTATGCAAAGGAGTAGCTAAAATGGCTCTGCGTCCGCTCATCCCCCGCGAGATTCTCTTCGGCAATCCCGAGCGTATGAATGTGCGCCTGTCGCCGGACGGCTCGAAGATCGGGTACATCGCGCCCCATGAGGGTGTGCTTAACGTCTGGGTGCGCTCGCTGGAAGGCGGCGACGACCGGCCGGTCACCTTTGACAAACACCGCGGCATTCACGCGTTTTTCTGGGCGTTCGACGGGGAGCGGCTCTGCTACATTCAGGATAAGGACGGCGACGAAAACTGGCATGTTTACGCTGTCAATATCCAGTCAATGGAGGCGCTGGATCTCACGCCTTTTGAGAACGTACAGGCGCATATCATCTCTGTCCGGCCGGAACATCCGGACCGCATTCTCGTAGGGCTGAACAAGGAGGAGCCACAGCTTCACGACGTGTACAGCGTCAACATCCGCACCGGTGAGTGTGAGCTGCAGGTGGAAAACACCGGCGACATCCTCGGCTGGGACGCGGACTGGCACATGCAGGTGCGGGGCGCGAGCGCGCAGACGGGAGACGGCGGGACGGACCTGCGTCTGTATCACGCTGATTCCGGCGAGTGGGAGACACTGCTGCATGCGCCCTTTGGCGAAATGATAGGCGCGGTGGCTGTGACGCCGGATGGCGACGGCTTCTACATTATGAGCACGCTGGAATCCAACACCATGCGCATTCTGACTCTGGATTTCAGCACGAAAGAACAGCGCGTTATCGCCGAGCGCCCGGATGTGGATGTGGACGGTAGCGCGGTTATCCACCCCACCAGGCACCATCTCCAGGCTGTGTCCTTCACACGCGCGCGGCAGGAGTGGATGTATCTGGATCCAGAGTTTGAGGCCAGCTTCAAAGAAGCGGCGCGGCTGCATCATGGAGATGCGGATCTCGTCAGCCGGGACATTGAAGACCGCGTCTGGATTGTGGCGTTTTCTTCTGATACAGACCCGGTACGCTACTACATCTTCAACCGGCAGAGCGGCGAAGCGCGCTATCTGTTCAGTCAGAACTCCCGCCTGGAAGAGGCTCCTCTCACGCCGATGCAGCCTGTGGACATTGCCACCCGTGACGGTTTGACGATGGTGTGCTACCTGAGTCTGCCGCCCGGAGTGGAGCCGAAGAATCTCCCGCTGGTGCTCAACGTCCACGGCGGCCCGTGGGCGCGCGATGAGTGGGGTCTCAACTCGGAGGTTCAGTGGCTGGCGAATCGCGGCTATGCGGTTCTGCAGGTGAACTACCGCGGGTCAACGGGCTTCGGTAAAGACTTTGTGAACGCCTCCAACAAGGAATGGGGCGGCAAGATGCACGAGGATCTGATTGACGCGGTGAACTGGGCGATTGAAAAGGGCTATGCAGACCCCGAGAAAGTCGCCATCTTCGGCTGGTCCTACGGCGGCTATGCGGCGCTGGTTGGCATGACGTTTACGCCGGAAGTCTTTGCCGCTGGAGTCGCCGGCGTTGGCATCAGCAATCTAATCTCCTGGTATCATACGATTCCTCCCTACTGGGAGCCTTACCGGGAACAGCTCAATTTGAGGGTGGGCAATGCGGACACGGAGGAGGAGTTTATGCGCTCGCGTTCGCCTCTGTTCAGGGTTGATCAGATCAGAAATCCACTGCTGATAGCGCAGGGCGCCAACGACCCGCGAGTGCCGCGCGCAGAGGCGGACCAGATGGTGGAAGCGCTGCGCGCGCGGGGGATTGCCGTGGAGTACCTCCTGTTTGAAGACGAAGGGCACGGATTTGCGCGCCCTGAGAACCGGCTGACATTTTACGCCTCGGCTGAGAACTTCCTGTCCAGAGTGCTCGGCGGGCGTGTGGAGGCCTAGTCTCCCACGTCACTCACCAGCGAGATGTGAGCGGATCTGATCGTGGCGGTTGCTGTGGCGGTCTATTGCGGATTGTACGGGAGACAGCGTCTGAACAAGTGCTGAGACATCAGTTCTGGGAGATTATTGAGCGCAGCAGAAGCAGCTATGCGGACTGTGCGGATCATGCGCGAAAGCTGAGCATCCTGCTGGAGGCGCTGAATCCGGAGGAGATCATCTCCTTTGACGCGCAACTGCGAGAGCTGCTGGTGCGGGCCTTCCGCTGGGATGTGTGGGGAGCGGCTTACATAGTGCTGGGCGGGTGCTCGGATGAGGAGTTTGAGTCTTTCAGGCTGTGGCTGATTGGTCAGGGTGAGGATGCTTTTGAGCAGGTTATCGCCGAACCCGAGGCCGTGCTGGAGTATCTGGCTGAAGAGGAACCTCCGCAGTGTGAAGAGCTGCTCTATGCGGCTTCCTGGGCCTATGAAAACCAGACAGGCCGCCCTCTGCCGATCCCCGAAGTGAGCCACCCGCTGGAGCCGGAAGGAGAGCCGTGGGACGAGGAGGACCTGCGTACGATGTTTCCTGATCTCTATGAAGCCTGCCGCTGAGAACACTCTCCGGCTGGACGGATTTCATCCGGGTACAGGCAGGGAAGCGCGGGGATTTGCCGAACCCATACGCTGTTTGTGTAAGTCATGCGAACAGCACATTTGCGTAAGGATTACTAACCATGGGCGATATTCGAGTAACAGTCTGGCACGAGTTCCGGCACGAAAAAGACGGGCAGCACCCTTCCGGCAAGATTTACCCGGAAGGCATGCATAAACCTATCGCGGACTATCTGAACGCGCAACCGGGCCTGAGCGCGCGCACGGCCACTCTGGATGAACCGGAGCACGGTCTTACCGAAGAGGCGCTGGCCAACACCGACGTCCTGACGTGGTGGGGGCACATGGCTCACGGTGACGTGCGGGACGACATCGCCGAGCGCGTTGTGCAGCGGGTCTGGCAGGGGATGGGGCTGATTGTTCTGCATTCGGCGCACTTCTCCAAAGTCTTCAAGCGTCTGATGGGCGCTTCATGCGACTTGAAGTGGCGGGAAGCCGATGAAAAGGAGCGCATCTGGGTTGTGGAACCCGGACACCCTATCGCCAACGGTCTGCCTCACTATTTCGAGCTTGAAAAGGAGGAGATGTACGGCGAGCGCTTCGACATTCCACAGCCTGATGAGCTGGTGTTTATCTCGTGGTTTGAGGGCGGCGAGGTCTTCCGGTCCGGCTGCTGCTGGACGCGGCAGAAGGGGCGCATCTTCTACTTCCGGCCCGGGCATGAGTCTTATCCCACCTATTACAATGAGACCATTTTGAAGGTTATCGCCAACGGCGTACGCTGGGCTGCGCCGCAGGAAGGCGCAGAGCAGGTGTACGGGCACTGTGAGCCGCTGGAGCAGATAGGCAGATAGGGAGCAGGGAAGGGGAGAGGCGGAGTTGATGCTGGATCCGAAAATTGATTCGTTCCTGAAGGAGCTGGAGGGCTTTGCCCGTGAGAATGACCGGATGTGGAACATCCCGCCGGAGACCGGACGATTCCTGCACATGCTCGTGCGGGCGACCAACGCCCAGAGCGCTCTTGAAGTCGGGATGTCCAACGGCTATTCGGGTATCTGGATAGCTTCGGCGCTGCGCAGCACTGGCGGTCACCTGACCACGCTGGAAGCTGACCCGTGGAAAGTGGAGCTTGCGACAGAGAACTTCGCAAAGGCGGGTTTGCAGGACATCATCACGATCGTGGAGGGCGATGCGCGGGAGAATCTCGGCAGTCTCGAGGGCGTCTTTGATTTTGCGTTTGTCGATGCGACGAAAGATCAGTACCTCACCTACCTCAAGCTCATAGAGCCGAAGATGGCGCCCAATTCCCTGATTTTCGCCGACAACGCTATCAGCCACGGCGCCAGTATGCAGGACTACTTTGATCACATCCAGAGCTCAAGCGGCCTGGAAGGTGTCATGGTTCCCATCGGCACAGGCGTCATGATGGCGCTGAAAGACGCGTGAGCCCGGCGAGAGTGCCGGAGGTCTGCGGAATCATCGTGGCTGCGGGGCAGTCATCGCGCTTTGGCGGGCGTGCGAAAGTGCTGGCGGCTCTTCTGGGACATCCGGTGCTGGAGTGGTCTATCCGGGCGCATGCCGCCTGCGAGGCGGTCCGGCAGATAGTTGTCGTAGGGCAGCGTGAGCATCGCGCCGAGATCGAGCTGATGCTTCAGGAGTGCGGCGCAGGCGGCAAGGCTTCGGTCTTTGCTGAAGGCGGCGCAGACCGGCAGGCATCTGTGCGCAGCGGACTGGCACACGCGCGCGGAGATCTGGATCTGATTTCAATTCATGACGGGGCCCGCCCGGGTGTAAGCGCGTCTTTGATTGAACAGGTAGCGGCGCAGGCAGAGGTGAGCGGCGCGGCTGTGGCGGCCCAGAGGGTGCACGATACGGTGAAGCGGTGCACGACCGACGGGGTGGTGGAGGAGACGCTGGATCGGTCGCGGCTGTGGCGCATTGCGACACCTCAGATTTTCCGCCGGGAGCTGATTGTCCGGGCGCATGAGGATTCCTCTGAGGCGGCAACCGACGATGCGGCTCTAGTGGAGCGCAGCGGGCACAGAGTCAGTGTAGTGGAAGCGGATGAGCGGATTGGAAAGATTACGACGGCTCTGGATCTGCGCGCGCTGGAAGGGATGCTGGGAGGCGAGAGCATGCGCGTTGGCTTTGGTTACGATATTCACAGGACTGATCCGTCACGCTCGCTTTTTCTCGGAGGTGTGCATTTTCCAGAAGGGCCCGGCCTCAGCGGGCACTCAGATGCGGACGTGGTGTGTCATGCGGTGGCGGATGGGCTTCTGGGCGCCGCAGCGCTGGGTGATATCGGACGCCACTTTCCCAACACAGACCCGCGCTATGCCGGTATTTCCAGTCTGGAGCTGCTCAGGGAGGTTGCCGCCAGACTGAGAGAGGCTGGAGCTCGAGTCATAAACGTGGACGCGGTGCTGATTGCGGAGCGGCCAAAAATAGCGGACAGGGTGGATGAAATGCGCGCGCGCATGGGGCAGGCGCTTGGAGTGGACGTTGAGAGGATCAGCGTCAAGGCGACAACGGCGGAGAAGACAGGGCCGGCCGGGCGCGGAGAGTGTATGGAGGCGCATGCGGTAGCTCAGATTGCATTGTGTTCCGCGCGGTGAGCCTGCCTGTGCCTCAGTGCGAGGGGGTGGGTTCGTTTGACAGCCACCCGGCTATTTGGTACACTTTGAGGCGAAGAGAACAGATGGGAGAAACTGCCCGGTCAATGCTGGTAACTGTCAAAGGGAAGAATGTCGAGGTCACCCCGGCCTTGCGAGATTACGCTGAGAAGAAGCTGTCCAGGCTGTCGAAGTATTTCGGGGAGATAAAAGAAGCGCGGGTCGTGCAGAGTGTCCAGCGCAATCAGCACATTGTCGAGGTGATGCTGGAGGGCGATGGGGTGCTGCTGCGGGGCGAGGAGCGCGGAGCGGACATGTACGCGGCCGTCGATCTGGTGCTGGAGAAGCTGGAGCATCGCGTGAAGAAGTTCAAGGGCAAGCTCCACAACCGCGCCCACCAGCAGGGGCCGCGCGAGAAGGAACACCTCAAGGAACGGACGGTCACGGAGGCGCAGACACCCGAGGGCGTTGTCCCGGAGGAAGAGTACGAACCCACCATTGCCCGCGTCAAGCGCTTTGCCGCCAAGCCGATGGCGCCAGAGGAAGCGGCCCGGCAGATGGAGCTTCTGCATCACGACTTTTTCGTTTTTGTTAACTCTGAGTCTTCTGAGGTGAGCGTGGTTTACCGGCGCAAACATGGAGATTACGGTCTCTTGGTGCCGGACTACTAGTACCGGTTTTGGCGCGGCTATGGCCGCATTGAAACACTGATTCTTGCAGGAGAGTTGTACGGACTACAGTATTATCTGCTCTTGCCGCTGCGTTAGCGGCTGACCAGGACGCCGGTGTCTGACAGGCAAAACAGGACAAAAATGATAGACACACAGCGCGCTGCTGACGCAGTTTCCCCTCTGGATCGCATCCGGCAGGCTTACCAGCCTCGTCTTCCTCGCGGGCTAAGCGGATCGATTCGGCTCCATCTGGACCCGGAGCCGCTGGTCTCTGACTACCCGGCTCAGATTCTCGAGGAGTTTCCGAACTCACTCAACAAGCCGGTGGTCCGCTTTGTGCAGGGCGAAGGCGGCCTCACGACTGAGGCGATTACTGTTGGTGTTGTGTTTTCCGGCGGACAGGCGCCTGGCGGACACAACGTCATCGCGGGGCTACTGGATGCTTTGAAGAGCGCCAACCCGGAAAGCCGGCTTATCGGGTTTCTCGATGGGCCTATCGGCATTGTCAAAGACAACTGGATTGAGCTGACTCCAGAGCTTGTACAGGCGTACCGGAACACGGGCGGGTTCGATATGATCGGCTCGGGGCGTGACAAGATCGAAAAGGCGGCTGATCTGGCGGCCTGCAAAAAGACTCTGGAAAGCCATAACGCGCGGGGTCTGGTGGTCATCGGCGGGGACGACTCCAACACAAACGCCGCCGTGATGGCTGAGTACTTCCTGCAGCAGAAGAGCAGTGTTCAGGTGATTGGCGCTCCAAAGACTATTGACGGGGACCTGAAGAACGATCTGATTGACGCGAGTTTTGGCTTTGATACGGCCGCCAAGGTGTATTCCGAGCTGGCTGGTTCTATCTGCCGCGACTCCGCCTCCGCGCGCAAGTACTATCACTTCATTCGCTTGATGGGACGCGCCGCCAGCCATGTGACTCTGGAAGTGGCGCTTCAGATTCATCCAAACCTCACAATCATTTCCGAGGAAGCTGAAGCCGCCCAGTGGACTCTGGAGCAGGTGGTTGATCAGATTGTGGATGTGGTTGTCCGCAGGTCGGCAGCGGGTAAAAACTACGGCGTGATTGTCATTCCGGAAGGTCTGCTGGAGTTTCTGGCTGATGTTAAGGTGATGATCAGCGAGCTCAGCGACATTCTTGCCGCGGATGAAAGCCACATTAAGACCCTCAAGCGCCGCACAGACCGCGTGGATTACTTCAACCAAAAGATGTCACCGGCCGCTGCGGCGACCTACGCCTTTCTGCCGGATTCCATCCAGCTTACGCTGCTCAAGCGCGACAAACACGGCAACATTCCGCTGTCGCAGGTGGAGACGGAAGAGCTTCTGATGGGTCTGGTGTCACAGAAGCTCAAAGCCCTCAAGAGCGAGGGCAAGTACAGCGGGTCGTTCTCTCCGCTGGGGCATTTCTTCGGGTATGAGGGACGGTGCGTGCAGCCCTCCAACTTCGACGCGGACTACTGCTATGCGCTGGGGTACACAGGCGCGCAGCTCATTCGCGGAGGTGTTACGGGCTACACGATCAGCGCACAGAATCTGGCAGCGCCAGTAGAGGACTGGCAAATGGGCGGTGTTCCGGTCACAAGCATGCTGGTCATTGAACAGCGCAAGGGCAAGCCAAAGCCAGTCATAAAGAAGACGCTGGTAGATTTGCAGCGTGGGCCGTTCCGCTACTTCGCCAGCCACCGCGGCGACTGGGTGGAGAAAGACGCTTTTCTGTATCCCGGTCCGATTCAGTACTTTGGGCCGTCAGATGTCTGTGACGCGCGCACCAAGACGCTGGAGCTGGAAGCCGAAGACTGACGAGTCCCCGGACTCCGGACACGCTCTGAACAGATAGCGCACAAAGCCGGCTGAGCCTCGCGCACCGTCAGGGACTGTACTCAGCCTCGCACTCAAGCACACATAGTCAACACGAGGAACGCATGAAGCTCAACCAGTCGGGAAAATATATTATTGGCGTGGACATCGGCGGTACAAACGTGCGCGCCGCGGTGACGGACCGGGCGGGCAAGGCTTTCGGTGAGAGCCGCAACAAGACGCTGGCGGACGATGGCCCCAAGGCTGTCCTGGCTCAGATTGTCAAGACAGTCCAGGAGGCTATGGCCAGTGGCGAGGTCACGGCGGAGCAGATTACCGGCGTCGGTTGTGGAATGCCTGGAAGGACCAACCGGGAAGGTGTTGTCACCTGGTCGCCCAACTTCGTTGACATTGAGGGCTTTGAGCTGGTTGGCGGGCTGAGCAAGGCCCTGAACATGGCCGTGCTGGTGGAAAACGACGTCAATACCGCCGCGGTGGGGGAGTTTCGCTTTGGCGCTGGGCAGGGAGTTGACAGCCTCGTTATGCTCACGCTTGGCACGGGCATAGGTGGCGGCATTATCCTGAACCGCCAGCTCTGGCGGGGAGCGAATGCGGGCGCGGCGGAGATCGGTCACATGGTGGTCAATCCGGGTGGCCGGAAGTGTGAGTGTGGCAATCACGGATGTCTGGAAGCGATGGCGCAGCGCGACGCGATCGTGGAGCGCGCGGCTCGCAAGATGCAGGCGGGGATGCCAAGCTCTCTGGCGGAAGAGGCGGACTATCAGGTGGACAAAATCACTCCTGAGATTATCTCCCGCCATGCCGCCAGCGGCGATGAGCTCTGTCTGGAGACCCTGGCGGAGACCGGTCACTGGGTCGGCATCGGAATCGCCAACTGTATCAATCTGCTCAATCCCGATATGGTCATCGTGGGCGGTGGCATCGCTCAGGCGGGTCCGCCGCTCTGGGAGCCGCTAAAGCGCGGAGTGCGGGCGTATGCCATTCAGGAATCCAGAGTTGTCTGCCAGGTAGTTGAGTCCAAACTGGGTGACGACGCGGGGATTATGGGCGGAGTTGTGCTTGTGCTGCAGGCGCTGGAGAGAGCGTAAACTCCAAAAGCTCAGGCTGAGGAGCCGAATCGCAGGCCTTGCGCGTCTCATACAGGGTATCCGTGTGATGTGTCCCTCAGCAGGTGACTGCAAGTAAGAAACCTGCCAGCAAAACAAGCCTTCAGCGCACTGCCGGGCTGAGGACGAAGGACAGGAGAAAGAAACAATGACCGTTTCGAAACTGCTGCGAGCTCTTCTGGCGCTTGTTGCGGGAGTGTGCGTAGCGTCCCCGGGGTGTTGTGATTTTACGTTCGTTCAGATCAGTGACATCCACGTGACTCCTGAGAAGTCCGAGGTCGGGCAGAATTGGGCCCGCAACCGCGAAGCTTTGATCCGTCAGGTAAACGCGCAGCGGCCGGACTTTGTCATCGTTACGGGAGATCTCACAGAGACCGGCGCAAGCGCGGATTTCCGGGCGCTGAAGGGCTGGCTGCGCAAGTTTGACGCGCCGGTTTACGTGGTGCCTGGCAACCACGACGTCGGCCGCAGAGTCAGCCGCTCCCCCGCTCGCTCCGCCAAGCCTCCTTACACCCGCTCTTTGCTGAATTACGAGCGAGTTTTCGGGCGGTCTTTCTATTCCTTTGCGCACGAGAACGCCTACTTCATCTTCATGAACTCCGGACTGTTTTCGACGGATAACCCGCGTTACCCGTATCAGCGTATGCGCGAGATGGAAGCCGCGCAATGGCTGGATTCTGAGCTGCGCTATGCGAACAATGCGGCCTACCCCCTTGTGTTTGTCCTGCAGCACTATCCGCTCAAGGAAACTCAAGGGTTGGGTGACACGCTGAATCGCGCGGAGGTTTCAGCGCTGATGTTTGGGCATATCCACCGTTTTACAAGTGGCGTGAGAGGCAGGGTACTGACGGTGTCTGTATCTTCGTCCAAGGGAGGCGCCGCGCCAAACGCGCTTCCGTGTTTTGCGCTCGTAAAAGTCAGCGGGGACGGCGCTATCTACAACTATATTGCGGCGAACGGAGAGGTTGTTCGTCCGCCCGTGAGTATCCCGGCGAGGGCTGTCGGTAGCAATACGCTGTGGGACGTGCGAAGCGCGCTCTTTCCCCGGCTTCCGGCTGCGTCGCTGGAGCGCATACTCCCGGAGCCACGTGAGGGACACAGACTATGAGAAAATGCAGGTGGTCTAGCGCTATCTCGGCCGGGCTGCTGATTGCTGTTGCTCTTTCGAGCACAGCTTCGGCGACGAAGGTCGTTTTTAACGGAGACGGTGTGGCGGTTGTGGATGGGCGGCCTTTCTTTCCGATTGGCATCTACTGTTACAACCTTACCAGCGACATAATGGCTGATTTACACGAGCGGCGCTTCAACACGATAGTCAACATTGTTACGGGATTCGAGGCTTCGCAGCTTGACTTCATTCATCAGAATGGGCTGATGAGCGTTGTTCCTTACACTCCGGAGTGGGTGAAGGCCGCCAAAGACCACCCTTCTCTGCTGGCGTACTATCTGACGGATGAGCCGGAAGGGCACGGCGACGTGGTAGAGAAGGAGCGGGAGAAGTACCTGGAGATGCGCCGGGAAGACCCGAACCATCCGGGCGGGTTGTGTCACTATCTCTTCGGGGCGATCGAGCGCTTCAAAGACGCATGCGACTTCACGATGAGCGATGTGTATCCTGTGACGGCCAGCCGGGATACGCCGCTGCGAAATGTCGGGGTTCACATAGACGAGGCGCACCGCGTACACGGGCGCATGTGGCCGACGTGGGCGTGGATTCAGGTTTTTGGCGGGCCGGATACCGATGGTGGCAAATGGGCGCAGCCTCTGGCGCAAGAGGTGCGCTGCATGACTTACATCGCTCTGGCGCATGGAGCAACGGGGATTCTCTACTTCTCTTACTGGCCGAAAGCTCCGGAGACTTGGGGGTCGTTGGGTGAGTTGAACCGGGAGATAGAGGTGATAACTCCCTATCTGGTTGCTCCGGGCAAAGAGAGTGCGGTGTCTTCTGACAAAAATCAGATCGAGATGCGGGCTCGCAAGTGCGTGAGTGGAGGGGTTGTCATAGCCGTCAACACTCAGCCAACTTATGTCAGCGCAAAGCTGAAGGTGGACGGTTTGCGCAACTCTCTGGAAGCGCCCTTTGAGAACCGCGCGCTGGAGACGGAGAACGGGTCCTGGCAGGATCGCTTCGCGCCCCATGAAGCGCATGTGTATGTCTGGGGAAAGGCTCCGAAAGTTGAGCTGGGAGGGATGAGATGAAGCTGGCGATGGGTGAGCGTGAGATGGAGCTGGGCGGCCCTTACCTGGGCACGTTGCCGGAGGCCACACATCTTATGGGAGATGCGGATGCGTTGCGTGAGCAGATGGAGCGTGACGGATTTTTGCTGATCCGCAAGCTGCACGATCCGGAGAAGGTGAAGGCGGCGCGGCGGCTGGTTCTGGAGAATCTGCGCGACAACGGCCAGCTTGACTCGGAAGCGTCGTTGGAAGAAGGGTTGCTGCGCGAAGGCGGTCGCGGCGCGTTTCTGGGAGGCTCAAAAGCAGTGACGCACACACCAGAGTTCCTTTCGGTCGTGGAATCTCCGGAGCTGATGC
Source organism: Armatimonadota bacterium (assembly GCA_020846715.1). GTDB lineage: Bacteria > Armatimonadota > UBA5829 > DSUL01 > DSUL01 > JADLDK01. Next base: position 42,385 of record JADLDK010000031.1, read on the forward strand.
GGTTCTTCAGCGATTTTCTGGGGGCGCCGGCGCTGACTTTTAGCTACAAATGGCTGCGAGCAGTGGGGCGTGGGGAGTTCACGGGCGCGCACTACGACGTGGTCTATATGGGGCGTGGAACAGCACGGCTTTTCACATGCTGGACTCCACTGGGCGATGTGTCTTTTGAAAACAGTCCCCTGGCTATTCTGGAGGGCTCGACGCGCATTGAGCGGCTGAAGCAGACGTACGGGCGGATGGACGTGGACAGAGACAACGTCGAAGGGTGGTTTTCCAATGATCCTGTTGAACTGGTCGAAAACTTCGGCGGGCGCTGGCTGACTTCAGAGTTTGAGATGGGCGATGCTTTGATCTTCGGGATGTATCTGATGCATGGATCGCTGAGGAATATGACGAATCGCGTACGCCTGAGTTGTGACACGCGCTATCAGAGCGCAAATGAGCCGGCGGATGAGCGCTGGACCGGGGAGAATCCTCTGGCGCACTACGCATGGGGACAAACTGAGATGACTCCAATGGCCGAGGCGCGCAGACGCTGGGGCGTCTGACGAATCGTCGCTGTCTCTTCAGAAATTCGCCTGTAAGTGCGCGCCAGTCGCTGTCGCGCCTTGAGAAAGACGCGCGCCGCACACGCCTGTATGCCGTCAATCTTTGCCCGGCCTCGTTAAACAGCGCCTTTTCTGATTCCACTGCCTGCTTACTCCTCACGGTCTAGCGCCGGTTCGCGCTTCTGATACTCGCACGAATTTAGTTCTTATATTTTTGCATAAAGTACTTGCATTTGCCTAAAACGCCTGTTATGATACGAACAAATGTTCTGTTCAAGGAGGGCGAGGAGTGGTCCACGGTGCGGCGGTGGCGATCGGTTCTTCGCGCGGGTTGGCGCAGACGCTCTGGCGGCCGGCGCTGGAGGCGGTTGGCTCTGAGGGCACAGAAGCGCAGACGGGAGTGGCGTATCTGCTGGAGCGCGAGTTTCGCGAAGTGGTGGCGCTGGCGCGGATGAGCTTTCGGGAACGCGAGGCTCTGGAAATGGCTCGCTGCGGATGGAGTGAGACGGAGATGGGCAGGGCGCTTTCTCTCAGCCGCTCTCAGACGACAGAGTTGCTCTCCAAAGCGCGACGGAAGCTACAGGCGGCGCGCGAGAGATATCCGTTTGCGGGTCTGTGGGAAGTTTACCGGGATGAAGTAGCGCGGCTGTAGGCACGGTGGTGGAGGTTGGGCTGAAGGGACTTTGCTGAAGAAAAAACAGAGCCAGGCAGTGGATCTGCTGTTTCTGGGCTCCCCGGAGAAGGTGGCGCAGAAAGTGGGCGTGCGGCACTCGACGCTGCAACGCTGGCTGGAGGACAGGCGCTTTCAGCAGGCGTTGAAGGCGCGGGCAAAGCAGAAGCGCAGGGCC
>JADLDK010000032.1 GCA_020846715.1 Armatimonadota bacterium
GAGGTTTACTCCATCACTGGAGACTACGATCTGATTGCTGTGATCCGCGTGCGCCACCCGGATCAGGTAGCGGACGTCGTTACAGACCACCTTCAGAAGATATCTGGGATCGAGGGCAGCTACACTCATGTCGCATTCCGCGTCTATTCTCGCCACGATCTCGAAGAAGCCTTCAGTCTGGGAGCGGGAGCGTAACTCTCACCCCGCGTCAAACGGCGGGCCAACAGCGATATCTTCGCAGACGAAAGACAGAACACACTCCTGACGTTGCGTGCTAAAATGCGCAGTGTCAGCCTGGTAAATTTCGCAGTCAGACTCATCCTGCGCTGCACTTCCCGTCTGCGTCGTGAAATAACGGTGCAGGTTAGTGGCTGGATTTGGAATGTATTCTAGGAGCCCTGTGTAGCTTGCCAGCCGGCTGGGCGGAAAGCCTCTGAGCGCAGTAGCTGCGTAGAACTTTTCAGCGTCAGTGGGCGTATAAATCGATGGCTGCATCTGACGGGAATGCTTCTCATCTGAATGTTTGTTGTCTCCCATACGCATCCTGCTGTCAATGCGTGTGGGCTAACTCTCCCCACGGCGCAAAACTGCCCATAACGATACTATGAACCTTATACAAGCACTATCTTCGAACGAGCGCGAAATACGGTCTTTGCGCAAGACTGTGAGCAAGATCAATTCACTTGAGCCAGAGATGCAGGCTCTGAGTGACGAGCAGCTCCAGGCGAAGACAGGGGACTTTCGGGAGCGCCTGGCTAACGGAGAAACTCTGGACGATTTGCTCGTGGAGGCCTTTGCGGTTGTGCGTGAGGCTGGGTGCCGCACACTTGGCCGGGACAAGGCGCGGCACTTTGACGTCCAGATGATCGGTGGCATCATCCTGCACATGGGGCGCATTGCGGAGATGAGAACTGGTGAAGGCAAAACCTTGACTGCCACGTTGCCTCTCTATCTCAATGCTCTGGAAGGTAGGGGAGCGCACCTTGTCACCGTCAACGACTTTCTCTCCCGCCGTGACGCAAAGTGGTATGGTCCTATCTACGGATTTCTCGGCCTTTCCGTCGGCGCAATCCGAGGCGCAAGCGCGGAGACTGGAGAGCTGGGCGGTTCCTACATCTACGACCCGACTTACGTCGCCGATCCCAACAGCGAGGAATGGGATGAGCTGCGTCCGGTAGAGCGTCACGAAGCCTACATGTGCGACATCACCTACGGCACTAATAACGAGTTTGGCTTCGATTATCTGCGCGACAATATGTGCCCGTCCATGGATCGTCTCGCCCAGCGCGAGCTCAACTATGCGATCGTGGACGAAGTGGACTCTATTCTCATCGACGAAGCCAGAACGCCTCTCATCATCTCGGGTATCGCTCAGCAGGCCACAGATATCTACTACACTATGGACCGTCTGGTCCGTCGGCTTGTGCCGGAAAAGCACTATACAGTTGACGAAAAGCACAAAACGGCCATGCTGACAGAGGACGGCACTCAGTATCTTGAAGATCTGCTTGGCGTTGAAAATCTGGCTGACTCGGCCAACTTTGAGCTGATGTCTCATGCCAACAGCGCCCTCAAAGCCCACGCAGTCTTCAAGAGAGATATTGACTATGTTGTGAAAGACGGCGTGGTGACCATTGTTGATGAGTTCACCGGACGTCTGATGTACGGACGGCGCTGGAGTGATGGACTGCACCAGGCCGTCGAAGCCAAGGAAGGGTGCAAAATCGAGCATGAGTCCCAGACTCTTGCAACCATCACCTTCCAGAACTACTTCCGCCTCTACAAAAAGCTGGCGGGAATGACCGGAACCGCCAAGACCGAAGAGAACGAATTTCGCAAGATATACGCTCTGGACGTTGTGCAGATTCCGACAAACAGACAGGTCGCTCGCGTAGATCACGCCGACGTCGTTTACAAGACGGAAGAGGCGAAAATGCGCGGGGTTGTGGCGGAGATTCTGGCCTGCCACGCCAAGGGGCAGCCGGTTCTGGTCGGCACCCGGTCTATTGAAGTCTCCGAGCATGTCAGTGAGCGCTTGCTGCCGGAGCGGCTCCAGCTTCTGTGCGCCACGATTCTGCTGCGCAGCAAGCTTGAGTCTTCAAAGTCTGTCAAAGACAAGAAAGAATATCACGATCTACTGAATCGCAAGTTCTCCGAGCTGTCTTTTGGCCATTTGAACGTGCTAGCCAAGGAGCTTGGAGTCAAACTGGACATGCTGGATGAAGACAACCTTCGAGATGTCTGTCGTCTTCTTCAGCTTCCCGATGAGCAGCTTGAAGATTTTCGGCAGGTGTTGCGGGAGGGCATCCCGCACAACGTCTTGAATGCCAAGTTCCACGAGCGTGAAGCGGAGATCATCGCGGACGCTGGCAAGGTCGGTGCGGTCACTATCGCAACCAACATGGCCGGACGCGGCGTGGATATTATCCTCGGCGGTCCTCACTACGAGGGGATGACTCCTGAAGAACGGGCGGCTGAAGCGGACAAAGTGCGCTCGCTGGGCGGCCTGCATATTCTGGGAACGGAGCGCCACGAGTCCCGCCGCATTGACAACCAGCTTCGCGGCCGGTCCGGGCGCCAGGGCGACCCAGGTTCCAGCAGGTTTTATGTAGCTTTTGAAGACGAACTGATGCGGCTGTTTGGTGACAAGAGCAACAGCCCATTGCTTGCCGGGTGGCAGGAAGACCAGGCCATAGACTCCAAGCTGCTTTCCCGGATGATTGAGCGCGCTCAGAAGAAGGTGGAGGAGCACAACTTCCACATTCGAAAGAACGTTCTTCAGTACGACGACGTAATGAACGTTCAGCGCGACACCATCTACAAACAGCGCCGGCTGGTGCTCGAGGGTAAGGAGGTGCGTGATACCATCGTCGACTTCCTCGATGCGGCTGTGGACGGCGCAATCGCGAACTACCTGAACCGCGAGATGCCCAAAGCCGAATGGGACTATCAGGGACTGTTCGAATCACTCAATACGGTCTTTCCGCTGGAGGCTTTCGCGACTGCGCAGGACCTCGAGGCAAAGACAGTTGAAGACCTCACGGACTTCCTCAAGGACGTTGCCCACCAGACTTACGAACAGCGCGAGCAGGAGCTGACTCCTGTGATTATGCGGGAGATTGAGCGCTCCGTGATGCTCCAGGTGATCGATCGAAAATGGATGGAGCATCTGGACAACATGGACTCCTTGAGAGAGGGAATTGGTCTGCGCGGATACGCCCAACAGGACCCGATCATAGCGTATTCCAAAGAAGCGTTCGAGATGTTCCAGCATATGGTGGATGGTATTCAGGAAGAAGTGACGCGCATCATGTACCGCGTTCAGCTTGCCCCACCTCCTCCGCCGGCGCCTGTGCAGACGCCTGGCTTCCGCCCAGATGAAATGATCAACCAGATGAAAGCCGCGTCGGAACCCGCTTCGCAGCCTATTACGGGCAACGGCCACGGCAAGAAAGTCGGCCGCAACGACCCGTGCCCTTGCGGCAGCGGGAAGAAGTACAAGCACTGTCATCTGTTGAGCGACTTGGGACAAAGCTGATTCGCACAGTCGTCGATCTTGCTCGCACCTTGCAGACGGCGCGTGCGCGGTCGGCGCTGTCTCTTCACTGAATCAGCCATCTCTGTTTTTGTCTGGTTAGCCCCGTCTGGCGCTCTGCGTCCGGTTTTTTCCCCCGGCCTCAGCAGGACACACCGGACAACTGCTGGAACCTCAGGGTGCAAGGCAAGCCTTTGCAGGAAAGGGAATGCTGTGCCCTCTGAGACGATGACTTCACGAGAGCGGTGGCTGGCGGTGCTGAAGCGTGAAAAGCCAGACCGTCTTCCAATGGACTACTGGGCGACCGGAGAGGCGACCAAAAAGCTTCTGGATTATCTGGATTGCGACTTCGCGACAATGCTGCAGCGTCTGCACATTGATCTTCCTGTGTCCGCGGATGGTGTGTATGTTGGACCGCCCATAGAGGAAGGCTCGGACATGTATGGCCAGCGGTGGCAGACAGTGGAGTATGACTCGGGTATCTACTGGGAGCCAACCGGGGACCCGCCGCTGGCAAAGTATAACTCTGCGGAAGAAATTGATGAAAACTATAACTGGCCTTCGGTTGATCTCTTCGATTTCTCACACTTGCCCGAAGTTGTTCGAGAAAATGAGCACAGGCCCGTACGCGGCGGAGGCAGCGAGCCGTTTCTGCGCTACAAGCTTCTGAGGGGTGAGGAGCAAGCCTTTGTTGACCTTATCGAGAATCCCGAAATTGTCGAGTACTGCCTCGAGAAACTTTTTGCGTTTTCTTATGAGAGTACGCTGCGAATTTTTGAGACCATCCCCGGTCAAGTTATGATTACCTACGTCGCGGAGGATCTGGGTGGGCAGAGCAGGCTCCTCTATTCACCGCAGCACATTCATCGCTTTCTGCTGCCTGGTATGCGGCGCATGGTAGAGCTCACGAAGCAACACGGCTCTTACGTTTTTCATCATACTGATGGCGCGGCTCGAGAGATTCTTCCGGACCTTATTGACATTGGTATCGAGATTCTCAACCCGATTCAGTGGCGCTGCGCAGGGATGGATAGAGAAGGGCTGAAGCGGGATTTTGGAGACAGACTGATCTTTCACGGGGCGATGGACAACCAGCAGACCCTGCCGTTTGGAAGTGTTGAGGACGTTCGCCAGGAAGTGCGGGACAACATCCGGATTCTGGGAGACGGCGGCGGTTACATCCTTGCTCCGTGTCACAACATTCAGGCCGTGGGGCCACCGGAAAATGTTGTCGCTATGTACGAAGAAGGCTACAGCTCTGGCTGGCAATAGCCGCTGAGGCGCCCGGCTCTGCTCACATCTGGCGTAGCCACACTCAGGGTATACTCAACTAACCTCACGGAAAGAATGGGACGAGGCGAGATAATGATGTATCTGAGCTATGCTGTCCTCGCGGTTGCCACTGCCGCTTTGACCGTATTGCCAGGCACGATGCGAGCGGCAGGGCGAAACGTGGATTATGAATTGTCTGGTGTGCGGCTGGAAGGCTATCTTGCGCGGCCCGAGCCAGCAAACGGAAAAGCGCCAGCAGTTGTCATCTTTCACGACTGGAACGGCATTGACAACTATGAAAAGTCGCGCGCTGACATGCTCGCGAAGCTGGGCTACGTCGCGTTCGCTGCGGACATCTACGGCAAGGGTGTGCGCCCGAAGGATGCGCAGCAGTCCAGCCAGGAGGCCTCTCGCTTCTACCGGGACGCCGATTTGCTTCGCAGCCGGGCGCGGGCAGGACTTGACTATGCGAAAGCGCTTTCCGGTGTGGACCCCGCCCGCGTTGCGGTGATCGGTTACTGTTTTGGTGGATACGCGGCGCTTGAACTGGCTCGCAGTGGGGCGGACTTCCCGGCTCTGGTCAGCTTTCACGGAGGTCTGGACGCAAGCGCACCCGCCAGGGAAGGCCAGATCAAGCCAGAGTTGCTGATTCTTCATGGCGGCGCGGATCAGGCCGTCACTCCCGACAAAGTGGCGCAGTTCGTGAAGGAGATGATTGGCGCTGGCGCGCGCTTCGAGCTGGTGGTCTATCCCGGCGCTCCGCATGCCTTCACTGTGCCTGGCTCCGCTTACCGTGAGCATGCGGACAGAGCCAGTTGGAGCCAGATGCAGGAGTTTCTCAAGAGGACACTTCACTCTTCCCGCTGAACCGGGCGCAGCCGGAAGCTCGGTGGCGTCCGCAGCCTCCTGACCCAAGAGCTCTCATACTGAGGTTTTGCGGTTGGCGATGGCTGAGGCTTTTCTGAGGTCAGCTCACGAAATACGAGACAGACAGGAATCTGACAGGCAGTGGCGTAAGTAAGGCGTCAATACTCACGAGGGCTGCGGTTATGCGACGTTCGCTGTTTCTTTTTCTCTGTGTTCTGATTTGCACATGGTCCGCAAGTGCAGCTACCGCACAGGGCTACGGCAATCCGCTCGATGGTCTGGCAAAGCTGAAAGACTTTGAAGCAGCCCGATCGTCGAGCTCTGACGCCGATTTACAGGGAAATGCCGATGCGCGGCCTATTGAGCCTGGAGCTACGCTCACAATAGCCGACTTGCAGGGTCCGGGTCAGATTGTGCACATCTGGTGCACGATCTCCGCGCGTGACAAATGGTATCCGCGAACTCTCGTCTTGCGAACGTACTGGGACGGAGAGAAAGACCCGAGTGTCGAGTCGCCGCTCGGAGATTTTTTTGCAGTGGGGCACGGGTTGGACGTCCCTGTCAACTCCTTGCCTGTCAGGGTCACCAGCGAGGGACGCGCCCGGCACTGCTACTGGCCGATGCCTTTTCGAAAATCCGCCCGCATCACTGTCACCAACGAAGGCAAGGGTCGCGTTGACGCTTTCTACTACTACGTGGACTGGCAAAAGCACAAGTCGCTCCCAAAAAACACAGCTTATTTTCACGCGCAGTATCGGCAGGAGTTTCCTCCTGTCTCTGGCCACAATTATCTGATCCTCGATGCGATCGGGCAGGGGCACTACGTCGGCACTGTTCAGTCCGTTCGCCTGAATGAGCCGGGGTGGTATGGCGAAGGAGACGACTTTTTCTTCGTAGATGGCGCAACTGATCCACAACTCAAGGGCACCGGCACTGAAGACTACTTCGGCGATGCGTGGGGGTTTCGGAAACTGGACGGGCCTTATTACGGGGTGCCCGTGATGCAGGGCTATGACACGGGCGATCTGGTTACAGCCTACCGGTGGCACATCCCCGATCCGATTCCGTTCAAGAGATCTTTGCGCGTCGAGATAGAACACAAAGGCTCGCGCAACAACGTCGGCGGATATGTTGAGCGCGCAGACGACTTCGCCACTGTCGCTTTCTGGTATCAGATTGAGCCTCACAAGAAATTCGCGCCGCTGCCGCCGGCTGCGAAACGGCTGCTCTTCGAAGGCGCAACGGTAGTGGAGATGGAAAAGCTCGTGGCCTCGGCTTCGACAGACGCTGCTGCGCACAGCGTGCAGGTGCAGGCTGGAGTCGGCTCAGGTGAGGGTCAACTTTTCTTTACACCTGGACAGCCGGACAAGTCCGTAACGGTGCTCCTGCCTCCTGTCGCGCCCGGGGCTTATGAAGTGCGTCTGACGGCCACAACATCGTTCGACTATGGCATCTACCAGACGGCCATTGACGCCCGGCCCACTGGACCGCCGCTCGATCTGTTCAGTGAAACCATCTCTCACCGCGATCTGAGCCTGGGACGCTTTGAGATGGGCAGTGGTCAGCACAAAATGACATTTACAAACAAAGGCAGGAACGCGGCCAGCAAAGGCTACTATCTGGGACTCGACACTCTGATTTTGCGACCGATAAAGTGACAGTTTCCCGGAAGATGTGATGTTGAGCGATCGAGAACGGCTCTACGCTTTACTTGGTGATCTTCCCAATCGAGATGCGCCCCTCGATGTTGAGCTTGTCGCGGAGCGAGACCCGGGCGGCGCTTATCTGCTGGAAGTCCTCACTCTCCATCTGAACGGTCTGGAGCCTGTGCCGGCCCTTTTCTGCCAGTCAAAGATTGCCACTTCTCCCGCACCGTGCGTCATCTATAATCACGCGCACGGCGGTGAGCATGAGATAGGCAAGCTGGAGCTGACAGACCGTCGGCGCGCCATTCAGAATCCGCCCTACGCCGAAGCGCTGGCCGCCCAGGGCTACCACAGCCTTTCCATTGACGCCTGGAACTTTGGGGAGCGTCGCGGACGCACAGAGAGTTCACTTTTCAAAGAGATGCTGTGGAACGGGCAGGTGCTCTGGGGGATGATGGTTTTCGACACCCTTCGCGCCACCGACTACGCCTGTACTCGGACGGACGTGGATTGCTCTCGGATTGCTTCAATGGGCTTGAGCATGGGCTCGACGATGGCCTGGTGGCACGCTGCGCTGGATGAGCGTGTGAAAGTCTGCGTGGACTTGTGTTGCCTTACGGATTTTCAGGAACTTATCCGTACTAGAGGGCTGGATCTTCATGGCATCTATTACTATGTGCCCGGTCTGCTCAAGCAGGGCTTTGACACGGTCGCAATCAACGCCCTTATCGCTCCCAGAGCGCATCTTTCGCTTGCCGGAGATTATGACAGCCTCACTCCTGTGCGCGGTCTGGATCGGATAGACACTGCTTTGCGTGAAGTGTATATCCGCTCTGGAGCGCCGGAGAACTGGAAACTCAAACGCTATCCGTGTGGTCATCTGGAGACCGCGCACATGCGCAAAGCGGTTTTGTCTTGGCTTGCGGGAAAGCTCTGATGGGTATAACCTCACAGACACTGTTTTCGGGCAGGCATGGATGCTTTACGATGTCCGGAGCCTGCGTACTGCAGCAATAGGGACTGTGGAACAAAGCAAATACCCGGGGCAGACCGCCGTCTTCGTGTGTGGAAGTCAGGTGCGGCGGCGCCCTCAAAGCTGGAAGGAAAAAATGATAGTAGGACAGACAAGAACGACACGCTTGACAGTTTGTTTGGCAGTTGTCACGACGCTGATCTCGGCCGTTGGAGCTTCTGCCAGAGACACGTACGACGTCAATCTACCCGCAGGCACGGTGATCCCTGTAGTTCTGGATCAAGAACTCGGCTCCGGCTCTTCTCACAAAGGGCAACAGTTCTCTGCGACTGTCAAGACTGACGGTGAGTCAACATACAGCGGGCTCCCGGAAGGAACCCAGGTTCAAGGCCATGTGACAGTTGCGCAGCCAAAGGAAGGCGACAATCCCGGAGTGCTGGATCTCTCCTTCGATGACATCCGTTTTCCAGACGGTTCCACTTATCGTGTTGACGGCAGCCTTTATTCCCTGGACGCCAAGAGCGTCAAGCGCGACGAAAACGGACGGTTGGTTGCAAAAACCAGCGGCAAGAAGAGCAAAATGACTTACGTTGGCTACGGAGCAGGGGCTGGCCTGCTAATGGCGCTTTTGTCCAACCACTCTACTTCAAAAGTCCTGCAGGACGTCATTATTGGCGCCGGTCTGGGCTATCTGGCAGCGGGACTGGATAAGAGCGACCGCAAGCCCCACGACGTGAAGCTGGACTCAGGGTCCGAGTTCGGAGTCAGACTGGAAAGCCGCTTCGCGACAAACACTGTCAGCGGGCATTCACCAGGCCGATCTGCCAGTCACGCCTCGCAGTCCACAACGGTGACGCAGGCTGTCTATCAACGGGAAGATAGTACGCCAGTAGTGATGATCGGGGATCAGGCCGTCGAGTTTGGATCTCAGAAGCCTGTCGTCAACAAGGGCGTAATGATGGTGCCGGTCGCCGATGTGTTGCGCGCTGCTGATGTGCCCTTTGCTTACATGAGTGGCAAAAGCGGGATTGTCACGCGCGGTGACTCCGGGCGGGCGCAGCTCAAAGTTGGCAGTAGGGTCGTGATACTGGACGGCGGAAAGCGCGTTCGGCTCGATGCGCCGGCACAGAAGATGGCAGGCGAACTCTACGTGCCGCTGCGTTTCCTGGAAGTGGTAACAAATAGAAAGCTGATATGGGATGCGGCCACCAAGACCGCTATCCTGGAAGACGCCTCTGACTCGGAGTCAAACTCAGGCCAGCCTTCGCCGTCATCCACGTGAGGGCCTGGATACAACGCGTCATTAGCTGAGTTCACGCAGAGGATGTCCAGTGTGTGGCGTCCTCTGCGTCTGTATTGCTACTCGCGCAGTCCCTGCCTGCGCTTGTCGGCCTCGTGACCGGAATCAACTGGCATTGCACGCGCGTTGCCGTGTCGGGTCCACTTAGCCCCGCTTTTTGGACAAATCAGGTATCATTACGGCGTGCAGGCAGATATCCATATCCCGATTGCGCTTCCAGATAAATGCGTTCGCATACGGACTCAACTGGATGGCGCGCAGGAGCCACATCAGACAAGCGACTATGTTTGATTTCCAGCCCGGGCTTGTGTTGCCGCAGATCTACCTCGTGTTATTCGGAGTTCTGGCACTGATCGTGGGACTGGCCAGCGCGCCTGACGGATGGCTGTGGCACTCCCTCACTCCCGCGGCCATGGCGATTGTCGGGCTGCTTCTTGCTATTGAAGCACAGGGCGCGCTTCTGTTTGTTGTTCTCCCGAAAGCCCGGACAATGGCGGTAAGCCAGTTTGGGGGCGCCCTGTCTATCGACGCAGCCGGCGCGATGTTTGGGCTGGTGGCGCTACTGTCAGTCCTGTGGGCTGCGGTTATGTCTCTCGCCGAACTGCAGAACCGTTTCAAAGGGCAGGGACTGTTCTACTGTCTGCTCCTCATTGTGGCAGCTTCCGCAGTAACCGCACCGTACGCATCAAGCCTTGCTGGCATCTTCCTGTGCGTTACCGCCGTCACATTGACAAGCGCCGCTCTCTTGTCGGTGCGCGTATCAGGCAATCCGCATCCTCCTCTGCCCTTTGCGCTGCTCTTGTCCGCGATAACTCTGATCGCAGCGCTTGGTGTGGCGGTTACGGTGACTGACCGGGTGATGGTCAGCTCCAACATGGCGGACATCGGCGTGCGTCTTCAGCTTGGAAGCTATGAAGCTGGTCCGGTCTTTCGGGCGCTGGTTCTCATTGTGTCGTGTATCGCTCTGGGTGGACCGTTGTGGCTGCTATTGCCGGGATCCGTCGCGGCGGCGCGACGGACGCAACTCTCAGCTCTTCCGGCGCTGTTCATCGCGGCGCCCGCGGCTGGAATCGGAATGCTCCTTCGTCTGTTCTCTATGGCGCCTCAGAGCGGAGTGATCTCCATCCGGTTTCTTGTTGCGCTGAGTCTGGGAGGGGTGGCAGTTGGCTTGTGGCTGGCTTTTCGGGCAAAAACTCTGCGGAGCGTGGTCACAGGACACGCACTGGTGTTGGGGGCGATGTCTCTGGCTGGTATCGCAGCCTTTGCGTCAAATCCACGCGTTGTCAGTGCGCTGGCAATTCGTGTGCAACTGATGCATCTGACTGCGGTCTGCATCGGTCTGGCCGCGGCTATCACGGTCGTGGTAGTTGCGGAAAGGTTTTCGGGGTCCAGCGCCTTTGAAACGGTAACAGGCTTCACCGGGCGCGTAGGCAGCGTGGCGCTTGGGCTGGTCATCGGACTGCTGACGCTGGCGGGCCTGCCTCCTACAGTTGGCCTGCCCGGGCGCTTCGAGCTTGTTACCTTCTCTCTGTCCAGCGCAACGCCAGCCGGGCGCTTGATGGCGTGGACTATTGTGGCGGCCAGTGTGATCTGCTTGTATTATCTCTTTAGAGTTGCGCGACTAGTCTTTTCCCATGACTCCCCTGATACGATCAACCACAAGCCTCATCCCGCCGCTGTCAGTCTTCTCTGGATCAGCGTTGCAATCCCGGTATTGTTGTTTGCGCTCAATGGCCCACTTGGTCGCTTTCTTACCCACCACTCGTGGATGTACTACCGGCTCCGCTAGGAGACCGCTGGATCGTCCGCTGTGAAGAGCGCTGCGCCCAAACCTGCGTCCCTTGGCTATCTCACTCCCGGAGATGACCCGGATCCAACTGGTTTTGAGCGCGCTCAGCAGTTTTACCAACCCGGTGAAAAGCCTCGATTTGTTCAGGGTGTGTTTGACCGTATTGCGGGGCGCTATGATCTGCTGAACTCTGTTACGAGTCTGGGAATGCACCACCTGTGGCGCGCGCGGACTGTGAGCCTGGCCAATCTTCGTCCTGGGGATACGGCGTTGGACATTGCGTGCGGCACCGGGGACTTTCTGCCGGGCCTGCGTCGAAGGGTGGGGGCGCACGGACGGGTCATCGGTCTTGATTTCAGCCACAACATGCTGCTCTTGGCGGCGCAGAAGCTGCGCAGGGGCAGGGTGGAGGCACACCTGATACAGGGGGATGCGGAGCATTTGCCTTTTGAGGCAGAATCCGTTCAGGCGGTGACCATCGGATTTGCGCTTCGCAACCTGTCCGATGTCGGGGCATGCTTGCGTGAAATACACCGCGTTCTGACGCCTGGTGGCAGGCTGCTGGCGCTGGAGATTGCCCGCCCGCAGTGGTGGCCGTACCGGCCTCTTTTCCTTTTTTACTTCGAAAGAGTCCTGCCGCGTCTTGCGGCGATGTTTGGAGGCGAAAAGAAGGCTTACCGGTGGCTGCCCGCATCGCTGGCGGCGTTTTATTCGAGAGACGGGGTGACTGATCTGATGAAGCAGGCAGGTTTCGGCGATGTTCAGACGCACAACTTCGCTGGCGGCGCGGTCTGCGCGTATGTTGGAGAGAAGCTTTGAGCATTAGCCGATCAACACGGCAAAGCGCTCCGTGGGTGGAGTTCCTTGAAGGGTCTCTCGCTCAGGTCGAGAGTGTCCTGCACGCCCAGATAGAGTCGCCCATCCGGACGATTAGTTCCGTCTGCGAGCGGTCGTTGAGCAGCGGTGGGAAGCGTTTCCGCCCGGCGCTTGTTATCCTCGGGGCTCTGGCATCAGATCCGGATGCGGACATCGCGCGGGCGATTCAGCTTGGTTCGGCAATGGAGTTGCTTCACCTGGCCACTCTGCTGCACGATGACGTCGTTGACAATGCTATGGCGAGGCGGGGCAGTCCCAGCGCAAACGCTCTGTCCGGGAACAAAGTTGCCATACTTGTGGGAGATTACCTGCTCGCAAAGACGTTCCGGATTCTGGCAGACGACGCGGATCAGTCCGTCATGAACCGTATGTCCACGGTGACTGTTGCGCTTTCTGAAGGTCAGGTGCTGGAGTTGGTGATGCGCGGCACGCTGGGTGAGCTTGAGTCCCTCTACTGGAAGATGATCGACCGCAAGACCGCAAGGCTGATCTCCGCGTGCCTTGAAATCGGAGCGATGTCAACTGGAGCCGCTGGCAATATCGTCGAAGCGCTTGGCAGCTTCGGTGAGCGGATGGGATTGGTGTTTCAAATAACCGACGATATTCTGGATCTCACAGGCAGTTCAGAAGCTCTCGGGAAGCCTGTCGGGGCTGATCTGCTCGACGGCAAGGTGACGCTGCCGTACATTCTTGCGCTCAAAGAGGTATCAACGGAAGTCCGCGACAGCCTGCTGAACAAGATATTCGATCGCCAGCTGGGAGCTGACGACATCGCCTATATCACGGATGTCGCTTTCAGATCAGGAGTGCCAGACCGCTGCCTGGAGATGGCGCGAGAACAGGTGGAGATAGCTATGCGGCACCTGGGACACATCCCTGTGACTCCGGCACAGAGCATTCTGGAAGACATAGGTCCGTATCTGTTGCGCCGCTCAGCCTGAAAGCCGTCACGCCGCGGCCAAAGCGTCCACGTAAGGAAGCAGAACCTCAACTGGACGCGCCACCTTTGTGATACTGAGCAGCCGGTGCCGTGATTCAGCAAGATTGACCACCTGCCCCTGACGCCTGCGAGACCTCGGAGCCACTACTTTCACGACCGGTCGCCGCGGGCTTTGTCGCGACCCGCCAACGACGACAGCAAGATCGTCGCTGCTGAGCTTCACAAACGTCCCGATGGGAAACATTCCGGCGCGGGAAGCGAATCTCGCCAGAAGCTGTCTGTCGTAGCGGTCTTGAGTCTCGTAGAGCATCCATCCGATAGCTTCGTCTGGTGTCCATCTGGTGCGGTACGGTCGCTCTGTAGTCATCGCGTCATAGGTGTCTGCGATCGTCACGAGGCGGCTCGAGAGGTGCGGCTGATGGTGTCCCAGAGAGGGATACCCCGTTCCATCCATGTACATATGGTGCTCGAGGGCGACTGTCGCTGAGAGCGAGGGGAGCTCGCGCATCCCCGCCAAGGCTCTTGCCCCGGCCACCGGGTGCTTGCGCATTTCCATCCACTCTTCTTCAGTCAGTTTGCCAGGTTTCTTGACGACCTCGCTGGGGACAAATACTTTTCCGACATCGTGTAGAAGTGCGGCTATCCCCAAATCCATCACTTCTTCCACCGTCAGTCCAAGATCGCGGCCGAGCATCATGGAGAAGATGCACACATTGACGCTGTGTTCGGAGAGATAGCGGTCGTAGCTTCGAATCGCGGCCAGAGCAAGCAGCGCGGTCTCGTCCGTCATCAGGGAGTGCAGAGAATCTGTGACTGCAGATCGGATGTCTGCCACAGGAAGAGGCATGCCCGTGGCCACAGCCTCCATAGCTTCTTCCGCCAGGACCAAAGCTCCATTGTACACCTGCGCGGCAGCCGGCCCCTCAGCTGTTTGCGTTTCGTCAGTTTCGCGTAGAGCTTTGACATTCGTGACGCCACGAGATTTTAGAAATGTGTCTGAGCCCCCATGCAGTGCCAGTGTTTCCGCACTCATGCTCAGAGCTTCAGCAAAGACGTCGATGTCCGGTACGCTCACGCCAGCGCTAAAAAGCACCTCGCCGATCTGGCGTTCGTGCAACAGTTCCAGGAAAGATTGCAGGCAGCCCGTGGGGTCTTCCACCGGGAAGGAGTCCAGCGCAAGATAGCGCTCTGTGACAACCACAGAGATGACAGGGTTGGACGCGAGAGCCTGCAGGAGGCTCTCCTGCGCGGCATTGACCATTTCCTCAACGATCGGATGCGCCCGGCCATAAAGACCGAGACTTCTTACATAGACGCTCACTTTCGCAAGCGCCTCTGAGACGCTGATTCGCATGGCGTCCTTCGGGTTTGGTGTGCTCATTTCAGCGGACAACGTGATCCTCGCGCTTTCTGTCTAGGCGGCCTTGTCTATTCTGTCGGCGGGGTGCGCCAGTGCGGCAAGCGCCTGCTGAGCGGCCTGCCTCACGAACTCATAACGCCTGCGCCCAAGCAGCGCACGGCGCTCTACAACCTGTTGCAGGAGATTGTGCGCCTCTTCGCCTCCAATCGCTCCCAGGCAGTGGCACGCGGCGATCTTCTCCTGGTCTGTAGGCCCCCTGAAGAGCCCTTGAGCCAGAAACGGAGCTATCGCTGAAACGACACCGTTGTTGCCGTCTCTGCCGAGTGCCTCAAGCGCCGCGCACCTTACCAAGACCGAAGAACTCTGAAGCGCTTCCAGGCAAAGGAAGTTGACAGTGGAGATATCTATGGATGGTTTTGCAGCTACCCAGTGCAGGACAAAGAGTGGGTCGGTGCCTCGTAGCACATCCAGGACTTCCTGTCGCGCAGATGGAGACGGCATGTCCAGCAAGATTTGAAACGCGAGGTCACGCGAAGACCCATGCGCTGTACGCACCAGTTTGCCCAGGTCTGGAACAACGGACTCCCCTGTGCTGACCAGGGCTTTTTTCAGGCTGTCGGTCAGGAACTCCGCCGATGGGTTGCCGAGCAGGTGCAAAAGATTACCGGCGATTTCAGGATAGTGCTGTAGCAGGGCGCGTGCGACTTCCAGCCCCTGGTAGCTGCGTTCGTTGATTCCGCCTTCAATAATGCTGCAAAGAATGTCGGAGTCGATGGACCGGATGGCAGTACGGGTATTGATTGTACGCCAGTGTGATTCGCTGCTTGGCCCGCCATTTGAGAGCAGGGATTGTATGACGTCCAGCGCCAGTTTCGCTCCACCTGTCTCAAGCGCGGGACGGATGAGCCCCGCGAGTGTCTCGGCAATCGTCGCGTGCTCCGTCGCATTTCGCTCCAGGCTTAGCAGGTGGGAGAAGGTATTCGCGGAGGCCGCCAGGTGGCTGGCTGGCTTTCGCTCCCTATCCCACGCGGCGGGCAATCCTTCGAGTTGTAAATCGAAGAAGCATTCGAGTGCGAGAGGGTCTGGGGCAGCCCCTTCCGCTACGCTGTTGAGTGCCTGACTGATCTGTTCTTCTACGTCACAGACAAGGACTTCTGCGCCCCCCTCAGATGTTTGAAATGCCTCGATCTCTGCAAAATGTGGCCGCAACGCACAGGTGACAGGGCGTAGATCTTCTGGCAAGCTGGCTACAGTGCGTCTCAGTTCTGGGAGGGCGGAGTCCCAGTCTTGAGGGTCTTGCCTCGCCAGGTCCTTCAGATGCGCAATGACACGCTCGACACCTTCAGCCGGGATTCCGGCGCGGTTGTCATTTTGAAGAGCCTCTACGGCGCCAGTGATGAGTGCGAGGCCTTTGTCAGGGTCCGAAAAAATGGAAGTCAGCGATTTGAAGTCCTGCCATTCCTGATCGTCGGCCTGTGCCAGACGGCTTACAACTGCTGCTACCGCTGCGTCTACGGTGTTGACGGAGCCGAAGTCTTGATGCTCGAAATTGCCGTCCTGTTCGGCTGTCCCCTCGGCTCCCGACGCATAGATGGCTGGTGTCAGAGTGAGGGATGCGACAGACGCTTGTCCCATCCAGGCAGCAGGCCCGCCAGCGAGCCGTATCTCAGCAGGAGAGGTATTCAGAAAGTCGAGGAAGGCCTGGATCTCTCGATCTTCAAGAGCGCTGCTCGCTGTAAAGCCCATGCATCCACGCTCTCGGAGACGATCGCTTAGCCTGACGGCTTCTGGCGTCAGTTCCAGTATCGCCGTATTCACGATGACCTGATCGTTGCTGAAGAGGCAGGCTGTCTGAGTAGTCTCAGACAGGAGTGTTTGAAAGACCGCGGTCAAAGCCCCGAACGCCTCCAGTGTGTTCGGGTGGTCGCGGCCATACAAAGCCGACTGTCTCTGGGCGGTGGAGATAGCTTTCCAAAGGTCTGTGGGAAGAGCTGGGTCTGTCATAGCCAATCCGTTGCGAAGGATTGAGAGGATCTGTAAACGTTCTCACATCCTCATCTCGCACACTGGATTGTTCCACATCTTGCGCGGTTAATGATAATTAGACGCGATAAATCTACCCGCTCTGCCTCACGCTCGCAAGGATTTAGCGTTCAGGGCCGATCTCGCTGTAAATCTCATCCAGTCGCACCGCGCGTCCCTGCTCCGCGCTGCGGTCGAGAGCGTAGCAAACGGCATGGGTTCTGGCTGCATTATTCAGACTGACCGGAGACTCCGAACCGTTTGC
>JADLDK010000033.1 GCA_020846715.1 Armatimonadota bacterium
AAAATGTTGATTTTTTCATTTTTTCTTGTCTCGCCGCCGCCCCGTCTCGGATCAGTTCGTTGCGCAACTGCCTGTCTGCCCGGCACATTTCGCCCTGCCGCAAGCCACAACACGGCAATGTCCTGGCAGCTAATGAGCGGAATTGGCATCGGGCGCCGGTGGAGGAAGGGTTTCTCCCCACAGCCTGCAGAACTCTGGGCAGAGGCGTGATCCTCCTTGCGCCCATACAGTAGATATTTGTACATATATATGCTTGATACTTATACAATTTATTCTCCCAACTGGCATCGAGTTTCGCGCGAAGCTGTTTCAGGCGCCGTATTAGCGCGATTAGCTGAAAGGTCACTGGCTGCAGGACGATGCGTTGCTCTGCTGGCAGCTTTGCTACTGGCGGTAGGTTGCGCTGGGGCAGGCGCTTCCAGCGCTAATCTTCTCGCCAATCCGGGATTTGAAAGCGGGCCATTGTCGCCGGTTCAGGGCTGGACGCTCTGGCGCGCTCCCTGGGGCTCGGGCGAAAGCGCTCAGGCCACCACTGCCGCGCGCGTCAGCGGTAACCGGGCTCTGGTTCTGACGTGTAACAGCTCATCTTTCGGAGTCTATCAGCAGGTGAGCGTCACGCCGGGACGCTGCTATCAGCTCAACGGATGGTGGAAGGGTACATTCCCAACAGCGCCAGGCAACACAAGCTGGTATGATACAGAGTTGCTGGATGGGCCTTTCGACTACCAGACGGCCGACATCCGCCCTGATGACCTGCCGACCAAAGTGTGCACATACGATCCAGCTCTGGTTGTGTGGGACTGGCAGCATATGTCTGACGCCTACAGCACTGCGCCAATATGCGTGAATGGCGTCCGTGTCGCGACCGGCAACATCATGACTGTTGTCCTCAAGACGGGAGGTTTCTCCAAACCCTACGGCTACTACGACGACATGACGCTTACAGAGCAGCCGTTTCTCAGTGTGGCGCAGGCTAAATCCCAGCGAGATGGCGCGGCAGTCTCTCTGGATTCTCCGAGTGTTTCGGCGGTCTTTGACGGGTTCTACTATGTGCAATCGGGCGAAGAACTGGTGGGGCTGCGAGTGGTCGGCTCTTCACTCCCGCTGGTTGGCGCGAAAGCCAGTGTTGCGGGAATCATGCGCACAAACGCGGACGGTGAACGGTATCTGGAGGCTCAATATGCGTCGTTCGCTCCGCCCGGCGACACTCCAAGAGCGTTTGGTATGACCTGTGGGACAGTGGGCGGCGCTTCTACTGGGAATTACAATTCTGTCTCGGGAGAAGGGCAGGGAGGCGCTGGCGGGGGCGTGGGCGCCAACAACATCGGGCTTCTGATCAGGGTTGCGGGAAGGGTGGTTTCAGTTGACTCTGGAGCCAGAGTCTTCACTCTCAGTGATGGCTCCAGTTCTCCTCTTCCCGTGAAGTTTCCGGCCAGCGCGACGCCGCCAGGTGTGGGACTTCTGATCAGTGTGACAGGGATAAGCTCATGCGCGCTCGATGGGCAGGCGCACCGTTCACTTGTTCTATTGCGATCAGGGGCGGACATTCATGTCCTTGCTCCGTGACTCCTGTTCAAATCTACCAGGGTCTGTGCTGAGAAACGTATTTCCGGCTTTGACGCTTCTCTTGCTTTGTTGCGCTCTTCGCTGTCACGCAAGCTCCAACTCTTCCGCTCACTACAGCGTGCTCACATCCGTAGAAGGGCAGACCCCTCCGGTTGTTGACGTCTGGATATCGAGCGAGCCCGGAAACGCTGCGCCGCCCGGAGGCCCTGGCTGGTGGCGAATGACTCTGAGGAAAGCCGACGGATCGCTCTTGGGTGTGCGGGCGCTTTCTGAGCGCACCCCCATGCGTTCTCAAGACGGAGTTGGCAGGATCGCGCGTTATCAGCTAAACGTCAACGGGTCAGAGGCGTTGGAATACATGGATCAGACCACAGGAAGCGCGCTGCTGCCAGAACTCATGTTCCGCGATGCTCTTCTACCGAATCCGGCGTCTGATGCCCGCTATGCGCGCGGATTTGCTACGACTGGCGAGTTGCTCGGACACATCCTGCAGCTAAGCGACGGCCCTGTAGAGCCTGCTCTGGATTTCGCTCACGCGAGAACGCTGAAACTGCGCACGGATCTGTGGATCGGAACTTCCCGGGACACCCGCGACGACGGACGTCCTCGCAAGAACCCCGGGGACGACTACACCTACATCCCTCTAACAAAATCCGATATAGAGCGGGCTATCGCATCTGGCTTCAACTATTTCAATGCCATCGCAGGGCTGTCCGAATGGCTGTTGGCGCAGCCGGTTTTTGTGCGTGGCGTGAAAGTTTATCCGGATGATCTCTACCGGAGCAATGTCACTACTTCCACCATGTTCATTGACGAACCCATGGTTCGGCTTGGGTGGTCGGGAGGAGATGTGGAGAGCGTGCTTGGCCCACAGGTTGTTGCGCAGGCTCTGCGCATGCGCGTGGAAGCTCTGCAGCCGCTGTCGCGGCGCGTGATTCAGTTTCGCGATGCGTCTGTCGGCTCCCTCACCTGGATTCGGCCCAAAGCGCCTTCCTGGGAGACAGAGTTCTGGTCGGCGTGGTATCAGATGCAGGCCGGAGCCCCAGGTGTTGTGCATGAGGGGCGTTATTCACACCGCGGCTATGGGTGGGATCCGGAGATTCTCCTGGGTGAGGGCGTCCCAGCTCTGACAGACAACGACATGTTCAGCTTCTACTATGCCTTTCTGCGCGGTGCGGCGCGCGCCTTTGACGGCTACTGGGGCACAAGTATTTACGGCCAGAGTGAGCCAGCGCTGCGACTTCCCGCTTTGATTCGCGCCTACAATATGGGCGCAAAGCACCTCTGGTTCTGGTCGTCCGATCACGATCATCACGTCCCGTTCGAAGAGCAGCTTCGCCTGGCAGAATCCATCTCCCGCTACGCCGCCAGCCACCCGCGAGGCCCAGGAAAGCCTCTGCCCCTGAAGGCCAGAGAAGCCATCGTCCTGCCAGAGGGATATGCCTTCAACTGTAGTGGCGTGTGGGGTACGCAGCGCGAAGAGAGAAATGCCTACGGTGTGGCGTATGGTGACATTGCGGCGGCTGCGCTGTTTCAGGGAATCCTTGCTTCGAGAAGTGGAATCGAATACGACTACGTAGTAAATAGTCCAGATTTGTCCAGGTTGCACTACAAAAAGCTGGTATTCATTAACGAGAATGGTTCCGTCACCTCAAAGCCTCCCTCGGATTCCGGCAGTGCGTCTCCCAGTTTCAAATTGGCGCCTCGTCGCTGAGGGTCGCCTCCTTATCTTCCGTTCCCTGGAATCTGCGGCTGTCTTTGTCTCAACGGTTGTGGAACAAAGGCTGCGAGTGTTGTTCTCGCGCATGCGCTTCCGTGCGTGCACGTGCGAGACAGCCTGACTTTGCCGCCCGTGGAGACTACGAATGGGGTTTGGACAGCTTTTCGCGAGAGCAGTTTCGCGCGTCGCCTTGCCAACTCGCCTGGGAAGATATTACGCAGGCGGCCGGACATTGGCGGCTCTCGCGTGCGCAGGAATAGTGTCAACGCCACTTATCGCCCACGCGGCGGTGGCGGAAAGTTCGCCGCGGGATTCCGAACCGATTCGCCTTGCGCCGGCCACAGTGATAAGTCCAACAGGAGTTGCCGTAGGTACAGGATATCTGAAGTCCTCACCGTCGCTTGCTTTCGTCACACCCGATCCTGCTCCGCCTCCGGCTCCAGCGCCATCTGTCCTGGCCGCCACAGGAGCGATTTTGCACATTGAGCCGGGGGCAAACTGGTGCAATTTCATTGACGCCTGCCAGAAAGGGGTCGCCTACACTGTCAAGAATGTTGTCCTGACCAAGACAACCCCCTCTCTGATTCAGTGTTCAGACGTCTTCGCAGCCCGAACTATCCACCAGCAGGGTACCGCAAACATCCGCACGTGGTGGCCTTTGATGTACGAGGCGCCGGGGACAACTTTTGAGTTGACGATTCTCTACGGCACACCGGTCGCTGTTCAGCTCAAAGGGGACAGCGCGCCTGCTTATGTCCATCGCGAGGTCTGGACGTGGGAGGTCGTTTCTTCGATCGTAGATCTGCGCACGCTGCTGATAGCGTTTCACACGCTGCCCTTCGGCACGGACGAAGTGCCCCTTATCTCTGATGAGAATCTCTACACGCATCTGCTTGCGCTGCTTGATGTCGCTGAAACAGCGCGACAGAACTCGGATATGGTCACGGCGAGCCTTGCGCTCGGAGATTTTGAGATGGCGATAGCCGACGCCTGTCTCGCAGCGTCTCCTCAGCATCCAGCTCCTGCCGGTCCCGGGACCGGGATAGCGCAGACGCGGGAGAACCCTGCCTGCTGCGCGCTCGCCGTGAACGCGGAATATATTCTGAGCAAAGGTGGAATCGGGCAGCCCGCTCAGAACTGATACTGGGTCAGTTTCTCTGTGCGCTACTCAAGAATCAGCGATTTCTCTGTAATCGGTTTCGCATTTTGGTGATAGAGAGCTCAGAGTATCCTTAAAGACTGTTCAGGTTACGGGCAGTTGTGGAATAAATCATCCAGCTTTTGTGCTCAATTTGCTCTTGACAGCGCTCAGAGCCGGTGCTACCGTTGTATTGGCGTCTGCTCCTGGCGTCGGCGCCGCAAGATGTGCAATTCCGCATCCAAACCCAGTGACTCGCGAAGTTGCTGTCATTCGAGGTACTACGCTTGAAGTTGTCCGCTAGCAAGATCACAATAGCGCTCTGTGTTGTCCTGTGCGCCGCTTCCTCTGCCGCTCCCCTCGCTCAAACCCAGCGTGGGACGCTGGCTTCCGAGCCGCCCCCGCCGCAGACTACGGTGGCGCCGTGGCCGAGCGCTCTGCTTCCCATTTTTCAGAGCGCAGCCGCCGATTACAACGTTCCTCTGGAGCTTCTCCTCACCATCGGTTATTACGGCAGCGGGTTTGAGAACCGCGGAGATGATTCCACTGTTGAGGGTGGCTACGGCCTGATGGCTCTGAGGAAGAATACTCTCGGCGGCGATTCCCTGACGCTCGGCGCGCAACTGCTGAATACTTCCGAGACAACTCTGAAACTGGACGCTCAGGCCAACATCCTGGCTGCCGCCGCCGTACTGGACGAGTACGCCAGACAGGCCAAAATCAGCCGGGAAAAAGGCGTGGAGGCGTGGCTGGCGCCAGTCATCCGTTACGGTGGTCTGGACGAAGAAGGCAGCCGGTTCTGGGCTATGGAGATATTCCGCCAGATCAAGAGCGGGCTGGACATCACGAACAGCGAGGGTGAGCGCTTCGCGTTCGCTCCCGTGGACATCGGGGCCATAGACCTCTCTGCGCTGGTTCCGCCCGCCATTCAACCGTTGGCAACGGTGGACTATCCCCTGGCGATCTGGGATGCGGCGGCAAGCTGTAACTACTCCACAGCCTCCCATAACAGTGACACTGTCGTCATACATACGGCGGAGGGCACAGCCGCGGGCACGCTGTCATGGTTCAAGAATTGCAACCACGGCAATCTCGGACCGTCGTCGTCTCACTATGTAGTTGATTCCGCAGGAACGGTCTGGCAGATGGTCAGAGAAAGCCAGACGGCCTGGCATGCGGGATGTTACAACGGCCGGTCTGTCGGCATTGAACACGAGGGCTACGCGAGCGCAAGTTCCCATCCCAAAGCTCTGTATGATGGTTCTGCGGCGCTCACGCGAAATATCTGCGACCGCTGGGGTATTCCGAAGGAGAAGCGGGCCGTTGGCCCCGGCATTATCGGGCACGTTGACGTCACGAATTGCTGCTGCGGCAGTCATACAGACCCGGGCAATGGCTGGGACTGGAACTACTACATTCAACAGGTCGCGGGAGGCGTCCAGACCGAGCAGGTCTACGTTGAGTCGCGCTCCCCGGGCCTGAATTCTCAGTGGTACTCAGATGACAGCGGGTGGGGCAATTCCGCTGGCTGGTGCGGCGGCTTTGACACCAATCTCAAGGCTGGTGGAAGCCGCTACCTTGGCAACGGAGGTGCGCGGTGGTGTCAGGTGCAACCGGTCCTGGGCGCCGCTGGAGGCACCTACAAAGTAGAAGTCGCCCATTACGGAACTACCAACATTTCTTCGGACATCGTGGTGTCCTACTCGCTGACGGGATGCACTGGACTCAGCGGGACGACGACTGCTTTTCAGTCCGGGCAGTCGTGCATGTGGGTGAACATTGGTCAGATTACGCTCAATCCCGGAGTCACACAACCGACGATTCGCTTTAATCTGGCGGGTGGAACCGTTGACGGGACTCACCGATGGAATACAGAAGCGTTCCGGTTCACACTCATCAAGGCGCCTTTGAGCGTTGCAGCCTGTCCGGGAGGAGTTGTGGTTGGCGGTGGCGTCTTCAACGTGGGTGATGAGGCCACCGTAACAGCCGCGGCGTTTGCCAACAGTTGCTTTGTCAACTGGACTTCTGACGGCTGTGGCGGAACGGCAATCGCGTCCCGAAGGAAGTCTTATACCTTCAACATGCCTCCCGCAAGTCTGACTCTCACGGCCAATTTTACGCGCGGGCTGTTCTACGAGGGTTTTGAAGGCCTCGCCACTGGCAGCCTGGATATGAATGACGCTTCGGGGCCCAACAAGGATACCAAAGGCGACAAGAATGGAAACCCGTGGTTTGGTCCTGCGCCGGCCAACGGCGCCGTCGTGAAGAGTGGTGGGGTCTCGGCGCACAGCGGATCGAACATGCTCACGGCAACTTCCGGAGTCGCGAACTGCATTGATATGATCAACGCAGCCTATCGCCTGAACAGCGGAAATCCGTTTGGCGCAGGGCTGTTCCTGGACTGGTGGTTCTACGATCCGAAAGGATCTGCTGCCGACGCCAGCCTCTATCAAGACTTCGTAGCGCTCTGCAGCTATGATACCAGCACTCTGCCAACCAACTCTGACTATGGAACTCTCTCGCCGTTTCCGGGCGCTCTCCAGCGCTTGTCACTTGGCGCTTCCTCTGACACAGCCAGCGGCTATGACAAGACTCGTTATCAAGCCCGTATTCCTGGCGCTGTTGATGGGTATGATCAAGGCTGGTTCAACACCGCCGTTGGCCGCACCGTGGGCTGGCACCGGGCTCGCATAGTCATCGGCCCCGCCAAAAGCCCGTCCAACACGAGCGATATCTCGTTCTTCATCGACAACATGATCACGCCTGCTCTCATACGGGACTCCGTTGTGCCAATCAGTCTCAACAGCCTGCAAATCAACACCCGTCCCAATTCATCCAGCAACGTGAGCGGGTACTACGACGACATCACGTTCGGCCGCCTGTCAGGCACTCCACTGGCTGCGTCGCCGGCCGTTAACACTCAGAGTTCAGTCACATGGAACTGGTCGTCGGGCTATCCTCCTTCAGACGGCTTCCATCTATGGGAAACTGTCTCCAGCATTAAGGCCTCGCCTGGCCCCTCTGATCTGAGTTGGACGGAAACGGGACTCACGGCCAATACCGCCTATACGCGGCTTATTTCTTCTTATTTTCAGATAGCGTCCGGGCAGGTGGATTCGCCGCGGATACAGCTCGGACCTGTCTATACACTGGCGGCTGCGCCAGTTTATGCCTCTTCTGGCGCCGGGGCCGTAACGTGTGACAAAGGGCCCGGAAGCGCCTCGCCTGTGTATGCCCCTCAGACTCCTGTGACGTTTACGGCGGTCAACGGATTTGGGGCGGGTGCGCTTCGGGCATCCGGTTACGACTATGTCTGGGATACTTCTGCGGGTGAGCCCGCGTGGGGCGCTGCGTCGCTGTGGACATCAGGCACGCTGAACATGACAGCTTCCAGCTCGGGTTCCTATTATCTGCACCTGCGCGCGCTCAATGGATCAGGTGTTGCGACGCCGGTGACACTGACGCTGGGTCCGTATGTGTTTGAGGCCACCGCTGTTGGACGCATTGGGGATCTCTGGCAGATTAACGACTCAACACCGCTGACTCTGGAGCCGAAAACAGTCACGGCTGTGCAGCCGGACGTGTTCTGGTTGGAAGAAGTGGATCGTTCGGCCGCGCTCAAGGTTCTCTGGTCTGGCGGCGGTGTCACCGCAGGCCGGCTTATGAGAGTGACCGGAATGCTGGGCGTGAGCGGCGCAGTCAGAGCTCTGAGCGCTTCTGCGGTCCAGGACACCGGACCGGCATCTCCAATTGCCCCGCTGTGGATGACGGGAGTCACGCTGGGCGGTGAAAGCGCGAATTCGCTGACACCCGGTGTGAGCGGCGGTCTGGGCTTGTACAATATTGGACTTCTGGTTCGTATGGCTGGCAGCGTGACTTACGCAAGCTCCGCCGATCCCGCAAATCAGTTCTTCTATCTGGATGACGGCAGTGGTCTCGCTGATGGAAGTGGCCATGTTGGCGTCAAGGTGAAGTGTGGCTCAATTGCGCCGCCTGTCGCCGGATTTGTTGCGGTTCAAGGCGTTGTGGATGCGGAGCTTACCGGGCCAGTAAGCAACCGTATTCTCGTTGTCAGTGATGCCCTGGGTATCACTCCACTGTAGTTCGGGCTGCAAAATTAGGCACTGAGTGAGTTCGCCCGGATGCGAGGATGCGTCCGGGCGTTCCTTATTCCGATGCATGCATGCCTCCGGATCACAAACTCCTTCGGCCTCAACCGGCGCGAGTCGCGATCGGGCTCACAGCGGAGTTTTTTCGCTCGGCTTGAGACCTCACCGAAGGGCAAAACAGGCCCGGAACGAAATTCCTCCCATTTTTGTTAGTGCATTTGTTGAAACTGGCATGTGCTTGTGCTAGAATCGGTATTTGCGTGTACACCCGTAGGAGGACCCCAGACATATGCAAGTGCAACACAGGCTGAAGCGCTCTGATCCTGTAGTTGACCTGCCGAATCTGGTAGAGATTCAGCTCGATTCTTACCAGTGGTTCCTTAAAGATGGGTTGCGAGAGCTCTTCAGGAGCTTCTCTCCCATCTATGACTTCACCGGGAATCTATCCCTTGAACTGACTGATTACACTCTCGGCGAACCGAAGTATTCGGTGGAGGAGTGCCGGGACCGCGATGCGACCTATGAAGCGCCGATCAAGGCCAACGTAAGGCTGGCTGCCAAAGATCGGGAAGTCATAGAGTCGGAAGTTTACCTTGGCGATCTGCCTTTGATGACCGAAAGGGGCACCTTTGTCATCAACGGGGCGGAGCGCGTTGTCGTTTCCCAGCTTGCCCGCTCGCCTGGTGTTTATTTCAAGGACACCATGGACCTGTCCGGGCGAGTTCTCTACTACGCTACTATCATTCCCAATGAGGGCGCGTGGATTGAAGTGGAGAGCGATGCGGCGAACGTGGTTACGGTTCGCATCGGACAGACGCGCAAGTTCCCTGTCACAACGCTTCTGCGCGCGTTGAATCATTTTGATCAAGCGTGTCCGATGGTGGACGTCGACGTGACGGTAGATGAGGCCGCAGGGCTTGAGCTTATCGCAGATGTCATTGACACGGACACCGGAGAAGTGCTCGTCGAATCTGGAAAGCAGCTCAAGCCGCGCGATATAAGCAAGATCAAGAAGGCCGTCGGAGCCGGCGGAAAAGTCCGGGTTCGCCGCGCTGCTGTGCCCTGCGACACTACGCAGGCGATTCTGGATATCTTCGCGACGCGCGAGGTCATCAAAGAGATCGAGCGTACTGCCCTGCGCGGCCGTCGCCCGGTCGCCGATATTGCAGACCCGAAGTCGGGAAAACCCATTGTCAAGGCGTACCAGAAGATATCTGATGACGCCGCCAAGAAGATTGAGGCTCTCGAGCTCAAGGAGCTGGAGCTCCTTGTGGTCAACCGCTACATTGAAGCGACTCTGGAAGCCGACGGCACGGAGGGTCGCGATGAAGCCCTGATCGATATCTATCACAAGATTCGCCCGGGAGACCCCGCGACTCAGGACAGCGCGCGCAATCTGCTGAACTCGATCTTCTTTGACACTCGCAGATACGACCTCGGCCGTGTGGGCCGCTACAAAGTCAATCGCAAGCTCGGGCTGGAGATACCCGAAGCGATTCGCACAGTTACAACAGGCGATCTGCTCGGTATCCTGCACTACATTATCCGTCTCAGCGAGACCTCTGACGAGAGCATCGCGTCCACGGATGATATCGACCATCTCGAGAACAAACGTGTCCGTTCCATCGGAGAGTTGCTACAGAGTCAGCTCAGAGTCGGCTTTCTCCGGATGGAGAAGGTGGCCAAAGAGCGAATGACCTCGATGGACACGGAGAACGTGATCCCGCAGGTTGTTCTCTCTGTCAAGCCTATCTCTGCCAGCATTAAGAGTTTCTTCGGGTCGTCCCAGCTTTCACAGTTTATGGATCAGACCAATCCGCTGGCTGAGCTGGCTCACAAGCGGCGTTTGTCCGCTCTGGGGCCGGGCGGCTTGTCTCGTCAGAGCGCGAAACTGGAAGTGCGCGACGTTCACCATTCGCACTTTGCCCGCATCTGTCCCATTGAGACTCCAGAAGGTCCCAATATTGGACTCATTGGTTCTATGGCTTGCCACGCGCAGATAGACGCCTACGGATTTCTGCGCACGTCGTATCGCAAAGTGGCCGATGGCGTGGTGTCTATGGATCTGGCCTGGCTCTCGGCGGACGAAGAGGAGCGTGTCCAGGTTACTCACCTCGGCGACAAGCCGCACATTCCGCGCATTGCCCCGGCGAATACGCCGCTGGACGAAAACGGCAGGATTGTGGCAGAGGAGTTAACGGTGCGCGAAGGAAGCCAGTATCCGTCTGTTCCTCGCGCGACTGTGGACTACATGGATATAGCCCCACAGCAGATGGTCTCCGTCGCTACGGCGCTGATTCCTTTCCTTGAGAACGACGACGCCAGCCGCGCGTTGATGGGTTCTAACATGCAGCGTCAGGCGGTGCCGCTTCTCAGAAGTGACGCTCCCTGCGTGAAGACGGGTCTGGAGGCGAGATCAGCTCGCGACTCCGGCGCGATGATTCTGGCAAAAGAAGACGGCGTTGTGAAGTTTTCCTCTGCCGATCGCATCACCGTTGAGAGGCGCGATGGCACGGTGGATGAGTATCGCCCTGTCAACCTTCTGCGCTCCAACCAGGCCACGTGCATCACACAGAAGCCGGTTGTGGTGACCGGGCAGCGGGTGCGAAAAGGGGATGTGCTTGCTGACGGGCCGTGCACAGACAACGGGGAGTTGGGTCTGGGCAAGAATGTTCTCGTAGCGTTCGTCCCGTGGCATGGCTACAACTACGAAGACGCCATTCTGCTATCTCAAAGGCTTGTAAAAGACGACGTCTACACCTCGATTCACATTGAGAAGTACGAGACGGAGGCGCGCGATACTAAGCTGGGTCCTGAAGAGATCACGCGAGATATTCCCAACGTCGGTGAGGATATGCTCAAGGACCTGGACGAAAATGGCATTGTTCGCATCGGAGCTGAAGTCCGGGCGGAAGATATCATCGTCGGAAAGGTTGCTCCAAAGGGGCAGGGTGAGCTCTCTGCCGAGGAGCGGCTGATTATCGCCATCTTCGGAAAGAAAGCTGAAGAGACGCGAGACGTTTCACTTCGTGTTCCTCACGGAGAGAAGGGCAAGATCGTTGACGTCAAGGTGTTCTCGCGCTTCAAATATCGCTGCGAACACTGCGACGGCGTTTTCAACTACTCGAAAAAGCCGGATCGCACCACGTGCGAGCGCTGCGAAGGCGAACTGATTCGCGAGCAGCCCGATGAACTCTCAGCTGGCGTGAATATGCTGGTGAGAGTCTATATCGCCCAGAAGCGCAAGGTCATGGAAGGCGACAAGATGGCCGGAAGGCACGGAAACAAGGGGGTTATCTCTAAGATCCTGCCGGAAGCCGACATGCCATTCCTGCCGGACGGAACTCCTGTTGACATCGTGTTGAACCCACTGGGAGTTCCCAGCCGAATGAATATCGGTCAGGTGCTGGAGACACATCTGGGTCTCGTTTCGCGCTATCTCGATGTGGATTTCGTGACGCCGATTTTCCAGGGGGCCACCGAGGCTGAAATTCTGGCCGACTTTTCGATTCTGGTCTGGCGATTAAAGCTGAATATCCTTCAGGAGATGCTTACGCGCGATCTGGGTCTGGAGATCGATACGCTGTCTGAGCGAGAGCTTAAGCGGCTGACTGATCGAGCGCTTAAGGACCTTGCGAATCGCAGCGAGCCTCCGTTTGACACCTCTGCAGAGCCTATTGCTGAGAAGTATCGCGGCATTCTGGAGCAGGCGAAAGCGCGGCTGAGTGAACTGGATCCCGTTGCTCTTGAGACCCTGGCGCGAAAGCTGAACCAGGCTGCGGCTGTCGATCAACCGGAAGCTGTCTGGGACTGGGAACATTTCCAGCCTGATGGAGAGCCCGATGAGTCTGCGGACGGGTCCGAGGAAGAGACTCCGAAGCCGCCTGTTGTCAAGGCGGTCGGCCGGTACAAAATTGAACCTCTGATCAGTGAGATCGAGCGTCGGGTTGAGCAGCGATGCGGAATCAACGACCAGACCGGCAAGGCGTGGTTGCGTGACGGGTTGACGGGTGAGAAGTTCCTGAATCCGGTTACTGTCGGCCATATCTACATGCTGAAACTTCTCCACCTGGTTGACGATAAAATTCACGCGCGCTCTACCGGTCCTTACAGCCTTGTCACCCAGCAGCCGCTCGGCGGGAAGGCGCAATTTGGTGGCCAGCGCTTTGGCGAGATGGAGGTCTGGGCTCTGGAAGCCTACGGAGCAGCCTATACACTCCAGGAGATACTGACCATCAAGTCGGACGACGTGGTCGGCCGGGTCAAGACCTATGAAGCGATTGTCAAGGGCGAGACGATTATGGAGCCCGGAGTGCCGGAGTCCTTCAAAATTCTCGTGAACGAACTGCAGAGTCTGTGTTTGAAGGTGTCCGTGGCTGATGATCGCGATCGCGATATTGACCTTCGCGACTCCGAAGATGAATACCCGGATACCGACGACCCGGTGCGGGCGGCCGCCAGGAGAAGCAGGCAGATTGTTCGCATGGCTCCCGAGGAGACTAGAATATGACCGATTCCAGAACATTCGAGAAAATTCGCATCGGAATAGCCTCTCCTGATGAGATTCGGAACTGGTCGTGCGGGGAAGTCAAAAAGCCCGAGACGATCAACTATCGGTCCTTCAAGCCTGAGCGCGACGGTCTGTTCTGTGAGAGGATCTTCGGCCCTGTCAAGGACTGGGAGTGCCACTGCGGGCGCTATAAGAAGGTCAAATTCAAAGGGATTGTCTGTGATCGCTGCGGAGTGGAAGTCACGCGGAGCAAGGTTCGCCGTGAGAGGATGGGGCACATCGAGCTTGCGGCTCCTGTGTGCCATATCTGGTATCTCAAGGGAGCCCCGAGCCCTCTGGCGCTCGTGCTGGATATTCCGTCGCGCGCGCTCGAAAAGGTACTTTATTTTGCTTCGTCCATCGTCACGGCTGTGGACAGACCGCGCATTAACGAGCTGCTGGATGACATTCGCAGAGCGGTGTCGGCGGAGATCGAGGATATCCACGACCGCCTGAACGCCAACATCGAACAGCTCCGGCGCGACGCCAACCGCGATATTCGCAAGGCTCTGGGCGAAGAGGTAGAGGAGGATGAGACAGCCGCCACGGAGTCTGAGGCTATGGCACAGCTTTCGTCTGCGGCGCTCGAAGAGGATTCCGAAGAGGCTGACTCAGAGGATGAGCCTGGCATTCAGGCCGAAGCGGTTGACGAGGATGCGGATGAAGACGAGGACTTTGAACCTGAGATTCAGGTAGAGGTCAAGATCGATCCTGAACAGCGCCAGCGTGAGCTCGAAGCGAGCATCCGCGACGAGGAGAATGAGGCCAGAGAGCGCGAGGACGACCTGAATGCGGCCCTCAAGCTTCTGGAGAGCATTCAGAAACTGGAGTTGATTACCGACGACCAGTACCGCGCTCTCGAGCATCTGCTGGAAGTCGCCTCAAGGCAGTTGGATCAGGACCTGACACCGCTGGTCGAAGCTGGCATGGGTGGTGTCGCGGTTAAGAGACTACTGCAGGAGATCGATCTCGAAGCGTTGCAGCGAGCGTTGCGCAACGACATCTCGCAGACGACCGGCCCCAAGCGGGCTCGCGCTGTGAAACGGATGGAGATTGTCGATGCGTTCGTCTCATCCAAGAGTCGTCCCGAGTGGATGATCCTGGACTGCGTGCCCGTGATTTCGCCAGAACTCAGGCCGATGGTCCAGCTTGATGGTGGCCGCTTTGCCACCAGCGACCTTAACGATCTCTACCGGCGCATCATCAACCGCAACAACCGCCTGAAAAAGATCACTGAGATCCGGGCGCCTGAGTCGATCGTGAACCACGAAAAGCGTCTGTTGCAGGAAGCGGTGGATGCGCTCATTGACAACGGGCGCCGCACGCGGCCTGTTGTCGGATCCAACAACCGCCCGCTGAAGTCACTCTCTGATATGCTCAAGGGCAAGGAAGGACGCTTCCGCAAGAATCTGCTTGGAAAGCGCGTGGACTACTCCGGTCGCTCGGTTATCGTCGTGGGCCCGAATCTGAAGCTCCATCAGTGTGGTCTTCCCAAAGAAATGGCGCTGGAGCTCTTCAAGCCCTTTGTCATGAAGACGCTGGTTGAGAAGGGCTATACCACCAACATCAAGACGGCCAAGCGCATGATCGAAAAGCAGCGTCCGGAGGTGTGGGACGCTCTGGAAGAAGTCATTCACGAGCATCCGGTCATGCTCAACCGCGCGCCTACTCTGCACAGGCTGGGTATTCAGGCCTTCGAGCCGGTGCTGGTGGATGGCAAGGCCATTCAGGTTCATCCGCTGGTGTGTCCTGCGTTCAACGCAGACTTCGACGGTGATCAGATGGCGGTGCACGTCCCGCTTTCGGCGACGGCGCAGGCCGAGGCGCGGATATTGATGCTGTCTTCCCAGAACCTGTTCTCACCTGCCGACGGGCGACCTATTATCGCTCCAAAGCAGGATATCGTTCTGGGCGCCTACTTCCTTTCGATGATGGACAGCTCCAAGCCGATGGACTATGTGTTCTCGTCGCCAGAAGAAGTTCTTCTCGCGCACGGAAACGGGCATATCCATCTGCAGCAGGCGGTCAAGGCGATGCTTCCGGACTATGAAAACGGTGGCAAGGTTCTACAGATCATTTCGCCGGGCCGCATTATCCTCAATCGCGTGCTGCCGGAGAAGATGCGGTGGTACAACGACCTGCTCAAGGACAAGAGTTTGTCTCGTCTTGTGAGCCGCTGCCATACGCTGTACGGGCGTGAGCGGACCATCCAGTTGCTGGATGAGATCAAGATGCTGGGGTTCCGGCATGCGACGACGGCCGGTATTACTGTGGCCATGACCGATATGGATAGCCCGGCCGCTCGCGATGAGATCATTCGCAAGACGGAAGAAAACGTCGCGCAGCAGAATCACTTCTATCAGACCGGGCGCATTACGCAAAGTGAGCGCAAAAGCCGTGTGCAGGAGCTGTGGATGCGCGCCGCCGAAGAGGTGGCCCAGGCCATTCTCGAAGATCTGGAGAACGAGAATCCCATTCATGTGATCACAGACTCAGGCGCCCGTGGTTCCACCAGGCAGTTGACGCAGCTCGCTGGTATGCGTGGTTTGATGAGCGATCCGTTCGGCAATCTCATTGAGGACCTTCCCATCAAGTCCAACTTCCACGAAGGCCTGTCGATCCTTGAGTACTTTATCTCGACACACGGGACACGCAAGGGGCTGGCGGACACCGCGCTTCGGACCGCTGACGCGGGATATCTGACGCGCAGGCTTGTGGACGTGGCCCAGGATGTCATCATTCGTGGGGAAGACTGCGGAACCACGCAGGGTATTAAGGTTGCCGCCATTGAGGACAGCGGAGAAGTTATCGAGCCGTTGTTTGACCGCATCCGCGGGCGCACGGCCATTGATGACATCATCCTGCCTGGTCAATCTGAGCCGCTGGTACAGTCCGGAGAGATAATCTCCAGGGAACAGGCCAGGCAGATTGACGACTCGAAGATCAAGTCCATATCCATACGCACACCTCTGATGTGTGAGCAGCGCCAGGGGATATGCGCCAAGTGCTACGGACGGGATCTTGCGACGGGTGACAAGGTCGAAATCGGGAGTGCGGTTGGAATTATCGCCGCTCAGTCTATTGGTGAACCGGGCACTCAGTTGACCATGCGCACTTTCCACACGGGTGGCTTCGATGGCAAATATCTGACTGTCGTCGCTGAGGTCAAGAAGAAGAAACAGGAGTCACTGCGCGAGCTCCACGAGGATATGCGGCAGGGCATTATTTCGCTGGGCGAAGAGCAGGAAGTTGTGGAGCGAGAGAAGACCCGAGCCATTCAGCAGGTGCTTAAAGTTCTCGAGGATCAGGTTCGCGGTTTGCTCCGGGTCGTTGAGCTGTTCGAGGCCAGAAAACCCAAGGGACAGGCGATCATTACTGAGGTCAGTGGAAAGATCGTCGATATCGAGACCACCGGATTGAAGCGCGTTGTCATCCACAGCCCGCACGCAACCGCTGATTCTATTGGCTCGGGCGAGTCTCTTGCCGAGGCTGTCGTTGACCCTGAGTCCGGGGAAGTCATGCTTCCCGCCGGTTCGGAGATCAATGACAAGGCGATGCGCAAGCTCAAGGATGCCGGGGTACAGGAGGTGGTTCTTCGCAAGACCCATCTGGTGCCTCACCGCGGCAATCTTGAGGTCGGGATTGGCGATGACGTGCAGGCCGGTGACCGCTTGACGGAAGGCCCGCTTGATCCGCAGAAAGTGCTGCAGCTCCAGGGCGTCCGAGGGGTGATGGACTATCTGGTCAAGGAGATACAGGCCGTTTATAAGTCTCAGGGTGTCGAGATCAACGACAAGCACGTCGAAGTTATCGTCCGCCAGATGTTGCGCAAGCGCAAAGTGCTTGAAGCCGGCGATACGAACTTCCTCCCGGGTCAGCAGGTCGATAAGTTCGCCTTTGAGGACGAAAACGCGCGCGTGCTGGCCATGGACCCGCCAGGGCAGCCGGCGGACGCTGAGTGGGTGCTATTGGGCATCACGGAAGCTTCGCTTGCCACAGACAGCTTCCTGTCTGCAGCGTCCTTCCAGAAAACGACCCGCGTTCTGACTGACGCGGCGGTTCGCGGCAAGGTGGACAATCTGGTCGGTCTGAAGGAGAACGTAATCATCGGGCGCCTGATTCCGGCCGGAACCGGGCTGCCGGTCTATCGCGATCTCGACGTGCTGGATGACCGAGGCGACGTACTCGCCCCGGTGATCGCACGGCCTGTCGCGCAGCAGAGACTGGATGACGTGTCTGAGCTCCTGTCCGTAACGCGCCACGAGGACGACAAAGCGCTCAGCGAGGATGTAGACCCGCGCGCAGTGCTGGCGGCGGCGGCCGCTGAGGTCGATTCCGGGGAAGAGTCAGACTACGACGAAGATGATGAAGACGCGGCCATCGAGGCCGATTTCGATCCTTCGTCTGAAGAAGCGGAAATCTAGAGCGCGTGCAGTCACCGGCGATGTCAGTTGCGGCGCCCGCCCGGATCTCTTCCCGGCGGGCGCCGTTTCTCCGGGCTCGCCTCTTGCTTTGAGCGCAGCGCTTAGAAATACTTGCACTCCGGACGCAATTTGAGGCATAACTCTATTCTGGATGGCCGGTTTCGACGTCGCGTGACGGAATTGTCGCTCGCCATGCCGCGGGCACGGTCCGGGGGCGCAAAAAAGTTTTGGAATGCCCTGCGGATTCTGTTGACACCGGTGCTCCACGCAAGTATACTGCATAGGTTCGACTTCATGGTCGCTTGAGCACATGTTCGAGTGACTAACACCAAAGGGGGCATATCAGGCCAGCCTGACCAGTCGGAATTGCCATTGATATACGGGAACTATCGTTTCTTAAGGCGTCCGCGTGCCCCTCGTGTGTGTTTTCCGAGGGGTTTTTTAATGCCGGACTCAGATGTTTCACGAGCCGGCGCCCAGCGAGCAGGATAGGGACAACCAAAGTTTAGAGTGTATGCCAACAATTAGTCAGCTAGTCCGAAAAGGACGAGATAGGATCAAGAAGAAGACGTCGGCGCCAGCGCTGAGGGGTAACCCTCAGAAGCGGGGTGTGTGCTTGGTTGTGCGAACAGTGCCGCCGAAGAAGCCAAACTCGGCGCTTCGGAAGATCGCCAGGGTTCGCCTTACCAACGGTGTCGAAGTTACGGCTTATATCCCGGGGATTGGCCACAACCTTCAGGAGCACTCTGTGGTGCTTATCCGCGGTGGGCGCGTAAAGGACCTGCCCGGAGTCCGCTATCACATCGTGCGGGGAACGCTGGACACGGCCGGAACGCGCGACCGTAAGCGCGGACGCTCCAAGTACGGAGCGAAGAGGCCGAAGTAGAGCGCGTCAATTTTTCTTGCCTGTGTCTTGCGTGTCATCTCGCTGGACGTCCGGGCGCCTGTGCTCTCTGTTTTTGCGGTGGCGTCGCTGAGACGCTACTCTGATACACACTAGAAACCAAACTGAAACCATGCCCAGAAAAGGACCAGCTAAAAAGAATCCGGTGATCCCGGACCCTGTGTACGGCAGTGTTTTGCTCCAGCGATTCATCAATCGTGTGATGACTCGGGGCAAGAAGGGCACGGCTGAGCGCATCGTCTACGGGGCGTTGCGCGAGGCGGAAGAGAAGACGGGAAAGCCCGGAATTGAGGTGTTCGAGCAGGCCGTGCGCAATGTGATGCCGGTGCTTGAAGTCAAGCCTCGCCGCGTTGGAGGCGCCACCTATCAGGTGCCCGTTGAAGTCCGGGCGGACAGGCGGACCTCGCTGGCCATTCGCTGGCTCGTCACGTTTTCCCGCCGGCGCGGAGGCAAGACCATGATTGAGCGTCTGTCGGGTGAGTTGATCGATGCTGCCAATGGGCAGGGCGCTGCCGTTAAGAAGCGCGAGGACGGGCACCGTATGGCGGATGCGAACAAGGCGTTCGCCCACTACCGCTACTAGGGTAAGGAAAAGGGGTTTTGTATGCAGGGCGCCCTCGATGGAGGACGCCCTTAGACTGCCAGAAGGCATGGCAATCAGATGCTGTCCGCTGGCGCATTATCAGACGTGCTGTTGGCTGAGCGGGGCGGGGGTCGAGGAGGAGTGGCTCCGGCAATCGTGCCAGCCTTTTGCATGACAGCATTAAGAACATCTATGGCTAGATTTCCTTTAGAGAAAATCAGAAATATCGGGATTGCAGCGCACATTGACGCTGGCAAGACAACCACGACTGAACGCATCCTGTTCTTCTCGGGTCGTATCCACAAGACCGGCGAGGTCCACGATGGAAGCGCGACGATGGATTTCATGGAGCAGGAGCAGGAGCGTGGCAGTACCATCATGTCTGCGGCCACTACTTGCCAGTGGCGTGACTGCCAGATCAACATCATCGACACCCCGGGACACGTGGACTTTACGGTGGAGGTTGAAAGGTCGCTGCGCGTGCTGGACGGGGCCGTTGCCGTGTTCAGTGCGGTTGAAGGCGTGCAGCCGCAGTCCGAGACGGTATGGCGGCAGGCCAACCGTTACGGAGTTCCGCGAATCGCCTTTGTCAACAAGATGGACCGTGTGGGTGCAGACTTCCTGAAAGTTGTCGAGCGCATGAAGGAGCGCCTGGGCGCCAACGCTATTCCGCTGCAGCTGCCCATCGGCCAGGAGTCGGAGTTCCGCGGGGTTGTCGACCTGGTTAAGCTGAACGCCGTTATCTACGGGGATGACAACGGCAAGGACCAGAAGGTCATAGAGATTCCAGCCGAGATGCGGGCGGAGGTGGACGAGTGGCGCGAGAAGCTGTACGAGGCGGTCGCGGACGTTGACGACCACCTTCTTGAGAAGTTTCTCGAGGGCGAAGAAATTACGGCGCCGGAGATTATTCGGGCTGTTCGTCAGGCGACGTGCGCAAACACGATTGTGCCTGTAATCTGCGGGACGGCTTTCAAGAACAAAGGTGTCCAGCCTTTGATGGATGCGATTGTGGACTATCTCCCTTCGCCTCTGGACGTGGGCGCCATCAAGGGAGTGGACCCGGACAGTGGCGAGGAGATGCAGCGTGAGCCCTCGGAGGCTGCGCCGTTTTCCGCGCTGGCATTCAAAATTGTGTCAGATCCTTATGTCGGACGCCTGACTTACTTCCGGGTGTATTCCGGGACGCTTGCGAAGGGGTCGCAGGTTTACAACGCTTCCAGGCAGAAGAAGGAGCGCATCGGGCGCGTTCTGCGAATGCATGCCAATCACCGGGAGGATGTTGACGCCGTCTACGCCGGGGATATTGTCGCCGCCGTGGGTCTGAGTGACGCCGGCACCGGCGATACGCTGTGCAGCCAGGACAAGCCGATTCTGCTGGAGTCGATCACGTTTCCGGATCCGGTCATTTCTGTGGCTATTGAGCCGAAAACCAAGAGTGATCAGGAGAAGATGGGGGTTGCTCTGCAGCGGCTCTCAGCGGAAGACCCCACTTTCAAGACCTATACGGACGAGGAGACGGGGCAGACCATCATTGCCGGGATGGGTGAGCTGCATCTTGAGATTATTATTGACCGCTTGTTGCGCGAGTTCAAGGTTGAAGCTAATCACGGTCGGCCACAGGTTGCCTACCGTGAGGCGATCACCCGTCACGCGAAGGCGGACGGTCGTTTTGTCCGGCAGTCTGGCGGACGCGGTCAGTATGGACACTGTGTGCTGGAGATCGAACCTCTGGAGGCTGGCGAGGGCTTCAAGTTCGAGAATAAGCTGGTTGGAGGCTCTATTCCCAAGGAGTACGTGCCGGCTGTTGAGGCTGGCGCACGGGAGGCGCTGGACTCGGGCATCGTTGCAGGCTATCCTGTGGTCGATGTAAAGGCGACGGTCGTTGACGGGTCTTTCCACGAAGTTGACTCTAACGAGATGGCGTTCAAGATTGCCGGGTCTATGGGCATGAAAGAAGCCATGCGCAAGGCCGGGCCGGTCATCAAGGAGCCTGTTATGTCTGTCGAGGTCATCACTCCTGAAGAGAATATGGGTGATGTCATTGGTGACTTGAACTCACGCCGAGGCCGCATTGAAGGTATGGAAGCGGGGCCTGGAGGTACGCAGGTCATTCGGGCTGAGGTGCCACTGGCCGAAATGTTTGGCTATGCTACGACGGTGCGGTCCATGACGCAGGGGAGGGCATCCTACACAATGGAGCCTTCGCACTACGAAGAAGTGCCCAAGAGCTTGGCTGAGCAACTGCTTTCGAAGAGTGGAAAGGCTGACGCGGCATAGCGCGCGCCGCATAGACGATTTATTGCACGGTGTTGCGCCCGCCCTGAGGGGGCTGCTCGTAACGAGCGCAACACTGGATGTCAGGTAAGGAGCGACACGAAGTTGGCGAAACAGAAGTTTGAGCGAACGAAGCCTCATGTAAACATAGGAACGATAGGTCACGTTGATCACGGCAAGACGAGTTTGACGGCTGCGATCACGGCTTATTTGGCGA
>JADLDK010000034.1 GCA_020846715.1 Armatimonadota bacterium
AGTAGCGCAGTAGCTTGTTGATAGTAGGCCCGGTCTTGCCTTGCGACGCTTCAGTCAGCGCCATCTCAAGATCAAACGGGAGGTAGTCAACGCCATACAGATAGCGAGCTATTTTGCCCTTGGGGCTGATCGCATAGATCGAGCCCGAATGCACGAAGGTGTCACCGCTCTTCTTGTACTTGAACCCGAGCGCCTTGACCAGCTTGTCTATGTTGTCCTGAGTCCCGGTCAGAAAACGCCACGCGCTCTTTGGAAACGGCCTGGTCATCTGCCCAACGTACGTGTCCCGCTTCTTCGCCGCCAGATGAGGTGTGTCCTTGGGGTTGAAGCTGACGGTTACAACCTGAAAATCAGCTCCTGGCTTCATTGCGAACTTCGGATCGTTGAGAACGTCCACCATCCCGTTAAGCAGAGGAGTGCAAATCCCAGGACAGTCAAAATACACCAGCGCCATTACCGTCGGCCGTCCGTCAATGACCTGTCCCAAAGTGGTCGTCTGGCCAGTTTCATCCCTGAAGACCGCATCCAGCGGAAGCTGGCCGCCCAGGTGCTCGTCAATGCCGACCGGAGGCGAGCTTTCCTCGCCTCGCGCCCACACTGATGCGCCGCCCGCGCCCAGGGCGCACAGAACGGCAGCCGCCAGCATGATAGCTTTGTTTCTAAGTTTCATTGTCGTATCGGTTCTTGCCCCCATTGTCATTGAAGAGCGAATCCATTACGGTAGGTTTACAGACGCTCGGCGTCACGTAGCTGCCGGACAGTCTTACTTGAGTGTCAACACCGCATCAAGCTGAGATACGTTCGGGTTCTGTCGCAGCGAATTGATCACCAGAAGCAGAAAGACGCTGCCGCACATCACCGGTATAAAATAGGTGAAAACGTTGGTGAGTCCGGCGATGTGTGTGCGTGAAAAAGATGGAACCACGAGGACTGTGCGCTCCAGCCACATGCCCACCAGCACCAGCACAGCCACTCCCGCAAGGCGGCCAGGTG
Source organism: Armatimonadota bacterium (assembly GCA_020846715.1). Taxonomy (GTDB): domain Bacteria; phylum Armatimonadota; class UBA5829; order DSUL01; family DSUL01; genus JADLDK01. The sequence goes on from JADLDK010000034.1 coordinate 994, forward strand.
TGCGCTTCGTAACCTGGCTCTGCAGAAGAATGAAGGGCGCGGCCTGAGCGATAAGAAAGGCTGCCAGAGCCCACCACTGCCAGGGAACGTCTCTCAGGCGATGGACAATAAAGGTTATTTCCTCCGGGATGTTCCCATACCATATCTCCAGCAGATGAGCAAACAGCATGTACACGACGAGAATGCCGAAGCCCATCAGCAAATTGCCCATGTCTGAAAACTGACGCGGGGAGAAGTACTCCTTCAGTCCCAGGGGCTCGTGCAGCCAGAACGCGAGAACTATCAGGGCGGCCATCCCGAAGTAGAGACTCCCCACAAAGAAGTAGGCGCCAAACAGTGTGCTGGTCCACTGCGGTTCCAGCGCCATAACCATGTCAAAGGCGATCAGGCTCCAGGACACCACAAAGGTCAGAACCACCGCAATCGCGAGTCTGTTGATAATGTTGTGAGCGCGGTCGGAGGTGTCTGACTCCAGCCTCCGGTAGGCGTTGATGAAGACCTGATTCAGAACGGCCACAAACAGCAGTGCAGCGCCGTCTCGAATAAAGTAAAACGGCTTGTTCAGCCAGAGGTACTTCAGCTGGACAGCCTCAGGCTCGTTCACCCATACCAGCCAGTAGCGCCATCCCAGCGCCAGCACAGCCCAGAGCACAATGCCAACCCAGATATAGTTGGAGCTCGCGCGCGCCAGTCTGTTGACCCCGGCGCACCACGTCGCCTGTCCGGTGCGTAGAATAGCGCACCACACAAACGCTCCCTGGGCAAGACCCGTCCAGAAGAGAAAGTTAACCAGAAGCATCCACCACATTTGCTCCCGCATGGCGCGCGAGCCAATGAAGAAACCAGCCACCGTGCCGACTACGCCGATGATCATAAGGATGGTGGCGCGGTTCGAAATGGACTCAAAGGTATTGGTCAGACGTGTCGATGAGTCGTTGTCAGCCACTGATATTACGTAATCTCCACACGCACGGCGCAACTTGTCGTGCGTTGTCCAGCGGGCTATGAAAGACAGACCTGCTACCCGCCCGTCACAAGTCAATAGTGTCCGCTTGTGAAGCTTGTCACAAGCAGGCGCTCACAACACCCCTGGGGGCTGCATTCAGGCTTCCGGGATTTTGTCCATCCGAGGCCCATTGTGCTCATTGGCCGGTTGGCAAGCCAGCTCTCGCGGGATCACCACCTCCGGCCGGTGGCACGTCGGAGGATATTATGAACATCCCGTCGAGGCTTGTCAACGGATAGTGGCAGGGCTGGAAGGACTTTTTTACCGGTACTTTTGAACATATGCGGCGAAGGGCTGTAGCTCCTGGGTACCGATGACTTCTGGTCATTGCGGGCTACCGCAGCGCTAACAACTTCGTTTGACGCGGAAATTTCCGCTAGTGCGCTTGAGTAATTGGCGTCGAGGTCGTAAAATTCAGATAGAGCTGGCGGCAGGTTTCGGGGAATTGTTGACGAGGACCAGCGTTGAAGAGTACAGAGTAATAACGGAACGTGACCGCACTCAGGGTGCGGCGCGCCATATCCCTGCAAGAATACCGGGAGGAAGCGCGTCTGTAGTGTGGCCGGGCAGTGCGCGGATGAATGGCCGCTGAACAGGCGCGAGGAAACTGGACAATTATTGATGAGCAACACTTTTGAGTCCCTGGCAGAGCGCGAGTACAAGTGGGGCTTTGTCACTGACATCGAGGCAAAAACTCTTCCGAAAGGGCTGAACGAGGATATCGTGCGGCAGATCTCCGCCTTGAAGGAAGAGCCGGATTGGATGGCCGAGTGGCGTTTGAAGGCCTACCGGCACTGGGTGACAATGAGCGAACCCACCTGGCCTAACGTCAAGTACCCCCCGATAGACTACCAGGATCTGATCTACTATTCCGCCCCGGTGCAGAAGAAGCTGAAGCAGAGCATGGATGAGGTGGATCCGGAGCTTCTAAAGACCTTTGACAAGCTGGGAATTCCGCTCGCCGAGCAAAAGCGTCTGGCGGGTGTGGCAGTAGATGCGATTTTCGACAGTGTCTCGGTTGTCACGACTTTTCGCAAACAGTTGGCGGATGCGGGCGTGGTTTTCTGTTCGTTTTCGACCGCCGTCAAGGAGTATCCTGAACTCGTCAAGAAATACCTCGGGTCCGTGGTGCCCGTTACGGACAACTACTTCGCGTCTCTGAACAGCGCCGTTTTCAGCGACGGTTCCTTCTGTTACGTCCCGAAGGGTGTAACTTGTCCAATGGAATTGTCCAGCTATTTCCGGATCAACACCGCCAAGTCCGGACAGTTTGAACGAACGCTCATCATCGCAGAGGAAGGCGCTTCAGTCAGCTACCTTGAGGGGTGCACTGCGCCGGCCTACGACGAGAACCAGCTTCACGCGGCGGTTGTGGAATTGGTCGCTCTCGACGGCGCCGATATAAAGTACTCGACTGTCCAGAATTGGTACGCGGGGGATGACGAAGGCAAAGGTGGCATTTACAACTTTGTGACAAAGCGCGGAAAAGCTCACACCAACGCCAGAATATCCTGGACTCAGGTGGAAACAGGCTCCGCTATTACGTGGAAGTACCCGAGCGTTCTGCTGCAGGGCGACAATTCCATCGGCGAGTTCTACTCAGTCGCGCTAACTACCGGAATGCAGCAGGCGGATACCGGTACCAAGATGATCCACATCGGGAAGAACACCCGCAGTACAATTATCTCTAAGGGAATATCGGCCAAGCGTGGCCAGAACACCTATCGCGGACAGGTGCGTGTTATGCCCAAGGCGGACGGCGCGCGCAACTACACCCAGTGTGACTCCATGCTCATTGGAGACAAATGCGGAGCGCACACATTCCCTTATATAGATGTAGCGAATAACACGTCCCGCGTTGAGCATGAAGCGTCAACTTCCAAGATCAGTGAGGATCAGCTGTTTTACTGCAGGCAGCGGGGCCTTTCAAGCGAAGACGCCATTTCGATGGTTATCAACGGTTTCTGTCGCGACGTCTTTCGCGAGCTCCCTATGGAGTTTGCGGTCGAGGCGACGAAGCTGCTGTCGGTAAGTCTGGAAGGCAGCGTCGGTTAGCGCCCGCAACACCTGAGACTGCCGGCTCATCCTCCAGCCTGCGCGCTTGTGCCCAGAGCTGTCAAAAAGGAGTCTATGGCTGAACCACTGCTCGTAATCAGAAAACTTCACGCCACCGTTGAAGGCAAAGAAATTCTCAAAGGGATTGATCTGACGGTCTATCCTGGTGAGGTCCACGCTATTATGGGGCCGAACGGCTCTGGCAAGAGCACTCTCGCGCAGGTTCTGGCCGGCCATCCAGCGTTTGAAGTGACCGAGGGGCAAGTTCTGTTCAACGGACAGGACCTGCTGGAGCTGGAGCCTGAGGACCGCGCGCGCGAAGGCGTATTCCTTGCGTTTCAGTACCCGATTGAGATACCTGGTGTCACCAACTCCAGCTTTCTGCGCGCCGGGGTAAATGAGGTGCGCAAGCACCGAGGTGAGGACACTCTTGACGCCTACGACTTCAACCATTTCGTTCGGGAGAAGTCGAAGATAGTTCAGCTCGATCCATCCCTGCTGGAGCGTTCTGTGAACGAAGGCTTCTCCGGCGGTGAGAAGAAGCGCAACGAGATATTCCAGATGGCGATGCTGGAACCTCGGCTTGGCATCCTTGATGAGACAGACTCCGGACTGGACATTGACGCGCTGAGAATTGTAGCGGGTGGAGTAAATCAGCTTCGCAGTCCCGAGCGTTCGTTTGTTGTAGTCACGCACTATCAGAGGTTGCTTGACTATATCGTGCCAGACTTTGTGCACGTTCTCTACGACGGGCGCGTTGTAAAAAGCGGGCAAAAAGAGCTTGCTCTGGAGCTCGAAGACAAGGGTTACGACTGGATCAAGGAGATGGTCGAGCCAGATGCCAAACCCAAAGATGCGGCCTCGCTGTTCAATCAGGCGCTGAAAGCTTGACAGCGCAACTTGAGGAGAAACGGGGTCAGGGTACTGTGAGCGCAGTTCAGATTGCATCAGAAACTGAAAGTTATCTGGAGAACATTCGCTCCTTCCACCAGCACATTGGGGAGACAGGTCCGTCCTGGATGCGGGAGTTGCGCGGTATCGGTTCGGCAAGCTTTGAAGAGTCCGGCTTTCCAACCGCTCGCGATGAGGAGTGGAAGTACACAAGTGTTCAGTCCATTGCGCGCGGCGAGTTTGGCGTCGGCCTCCGACCGGGGCAGCTTTCGCGCGACGAGATCAAGCGTTTTCTTTACGAGTCTTCCGGCTGGACACATCTGGTGTTTGTTGACGGTCGGTTTTCCCCGTCGCTGTCGTCGATGCCTGTGCTCGACGGCGCAGACATTGTGAGTCTGGAAGACGGCGTTCTGGCAGGGAGGGCCGACGTTCAGAAGCATCTCGGGAAGCACGTCAAGACCAGCTTCAACGCTTTTACGGCGCTGAACGCTGCTTTCCTTCGCGATGGCGCCTACATCCGGGTGCGGCAGGGAGAAGCGATCGAAACACCGATACACCTGCTGTTTGTAGCGAGCGCTGCGCAGGCGGCGGCATACCCTCGCAACCTCATCGTCCTGGAAAAGGACGCCAGGGCCACTGTCGTTGAATCTTACGTCAGCGTAACTGAAGATGCGTATCTGGTGGACACCGTGACAGAGATTGCCCTGGAACCCGGAGCTAACCTGGATTACTACAGAGTTCAGCAGGAGGGCCTCGGCGGGCACCATATTTCGGTGGTCGGCGTTCAGCAAAGTGAAGAGAGTGTATTCAGCTCTGTAACGGTCAACCTGGGAGCAGCCCTGGCGCGAAATGATCTGAACATCAGGCTGGAAGGTCAGCGTTGTGAATGTACGATGCTGGGGCTGAGCCTGGTGGACGGAGTGCGCCATGTGGACAACCACACTGCGCTGGACCACGCAAGTCCCAACTGCGAAAGCCATGAGCTATACAAATCTATTGTGAACGATAGAGGCCGCTCAGTATTCAATGGCAAAATCTATGTACACCCGGGCGCGCAGAAGACGGATGCGCGGCAGACCAATCGAAATCTCCTGCTGTCGAAGGACGCAACTGTTGATACAAAGCCGCAACTGGAGATCTTCGCAGACGATGTAAAATGTACGCACGGCGCGACAGTCGGCCAGCTAGACGAGGATCAGATGTTTTATCTGCGCAGCCGTGGAATGAGTGAGGAGCGGGCCAGCCAGCTCCTGACTTACGGCTTTGCCAATGACATCGTGGAAAAGGTCAAACTGGAGGCGCTGCGGCACTATCTGCACCAGGTGCAGATGGCGGCACTTCACCAGGACCCGGCCTTGCTCGAAGAGCTGGAAGAAAAGTCATGATTACAAGCGCACCTGACAAGATAGCCCCGAATCTGAACGACTTCGACGTGATGCGAGTCCGGCAGGACTTTGCGATCCTGAATACGCTGGTGCGCGGGAAGCCGCTCGTTTATCTGGACAACGCGGCCACCACACAAAAGCCGCATCAGGTGCTGTGCGCTATCAATCAATTCTACGGCTGCTGCAACTCCAACATCCACCGAGGTGTGCACTTTCTCAGTGAGAAGGCCACAGAGCAGTACGAAGAGTCACGGGCGCAGGTCAAACGGTTTTTGAACGCTGCGTCAACGACCGAGATCATTTTTGTGCGCGGCGCAACTGAGGGGATCAACCTTGTCGCCGCAAGTTATGGTCGCACTTTTCTCAAAGAGGGAGATGAGATCATTGTCTCGGCGATGGAGCACCATGCCAACATCGTCCCCTGGCAGATACTGTGTCAGCAGACAGGCGCTGTGCTGAAAGTGATCCCCATGGACGACAACGGTGACATTGTGATGGAGGAGTACGCTCAGTTGTTGAGTGAGCGCACCAGGATCGTGTCTGTCGTCCATGTTTCCAACGTCCTGGGGACGCTTAACCCGGTGAAGCGGATCGTTCAGATGGCGCATGATGCGGGCGCTGTCACGCTGGTGGACGCGGCGCAGTCTATCATGCATATGAATGTGGACGTTCAAGACATCGGGTGCGATTTTCTGGTATTCTCCGGACATAAGCTCTTCGGGCCGACGGGTATTGGTGTTCTATACGGCCGTGAGAGTCTGCTGGAGATGATGCCACCCTACCAGAGTGGTGGGGACATGATCAAATCGGTCACTTTTGAGAAGACTATTTACAACGATCTGCCGTACAAGTTTGAAGCGGGAACGCCCAATATCGGGAGCACAATTGGCTTGGGCGCCGCTATCGCGTATGTCCAGTCGGTGAACCTGGACAAAGCTCAGCCACACGAAGATGCGCTCATGGCTTACGCAACCCAGCGCCTTGAAGAAATTCCAGGATTGAAAATCGTCGGCACTGCAAAAGAGAAGGCTGGGGTTATCTCCTTCGTCCTGGACTTTGCGCACCCGCACGACATCGGCACCATAATGGATAGCGAAGGCATCGCCATCCGCACGGGTCATCACTGTGCACAGCCGACGATGCAGCGCTTCGGGATTCCGGCAACGGCGAGAGCCTCTTTTGCCTTTTACAATACCCTTGAGGAAGTTGACGTGCTTGTAAGAGGTCTGGAAAAGGTGCGCGAGGTATTCGCCTGATGCCGGATATGCGGGAGCTCTATCAAGAGATCATCCTCGACCACAACAAGGCTCCCCGCAACTACCGGAAACCGGACGATGCCAACAGAGAGGCCGAGGGGTACAACCCGCTGTGTGGAGATCATTACACGGTCTTTGCCCGGGTGGACAGCAATCAGCAGATAACCGACATTGGCTTCGAAGGGGTAGGTTGCGCCATCTCCAAGGCGGCAGCCTCCATGATGACGTCGATGGTCAAGGGCAAGAGTGTTGAGGAAGCCGAGCGCTGCTTTGAGAACTATCGCCAGATGATCACGGGCGGCAAAGACTACGATCGCGATGCTCTGGGCAAGCTGATGGTGTTCTCTGAGGTCTGCAACTATCCCACGCGCATAAAGTGCGCAATTCTCTGCTGGCACACTCTGCACGCCGCTCTGAACAACCTGCAGGAACCCGTAACTACGGAGTAACTCTCTTTTCTTTGGGCTGCACAAGGCGCTTGCGACTCTTGCGATAGCGCACCTGTCAGCAGTACTGAAGATACCTTTCGCACATTGTGCGCAGAACGCCGTCGTAGTCTGAAGCCCAGATATCCGAGTTGAATATCTCACACTCGATAGGCCCGTCGTAGCCGGCCGCTTCCACAGCTTCGCGAATTCTGCGCAGCTCAATCACTCCGTCACCCATCATCCCCCGGCTCATAAGGATGTCGTTAGTCTCGCGCAGCCAGTCGTTGACGTGGTAGCCCCAGATGCGGCCTCGCGCGCGCTCAAGCTGACGGAAAAGCTCCGGATCCCACCAGACGTGGTAGACGTCGACAATTACTCCTACCTGATCAGATCCGATAGCCTCCGCAATGTCGAGCGATTGGCTGAGCGTGCTTATAACGGACCGGTCTGCTGCATACATAGGATGCAAAGGTTCTATGCCCAACCTGACGCCTCGGTCGGCCGCGTAGTCCACCAGGGCCGCAATCCCGTCCTGCACGTACTGGCGGGCCTCGAGCAAACTGCAGTCTCCCAAACCGCCGCACACCAGAACCAGTGTGTCACACGACAGAGCGGCGCACTCATCAATTGCTCGCCGGTTGTCGTCAATTCTGTCCTGACGTTCAGCCGAGTTTGCTGCAGGGAACCAGCCTCCACGGCATACTCCAGAGACGCGTAAACCATTGTGTCGAAGCAGGCGCTGCGCTCGGTCCAGCCCGCACTCGGCGATTTTGTCCCTCCACAGCCCGATCCATTGCAGACCCGCCCGGAAGCAGCCCTCTGCGGCTTCGGCGAGGGTCCAGTCGTGCGTCGTATACTGGTTCAAGCTGAGGCGTGAAGTATCAGCGAACGGCTTCGACATCAGACGGTTAGCTCCGGCACATCCTGCCAGCTTCCTGATGCCCAGCTCCTTATTCCAAGCTCTGCGAGTTGCACTCCTTTTGCTCCTTCAAGAAGGTCCCACGGAAAAGGCTCGCCAATCGCTACGTGCTTAAGAAAGAGCTCCCACTGAACTTTGAATGCATTCTCGAAGAGCTGATTGTCCGGGACTTCCTGCCACGTGTCGAAAAAAGAGACAGGCTGGGGGATATCAGGATTCCAGACGGGTTTGGGTGTGTTGGCCCTGTGCTGCGTCTTGCAGCCGCGCAGGCCGGCCACAGCGCTGCCCTCAGTGCCGTCAACCTGCAGAACAAACAGATCATCCCGGTACACCCTGACGGCCCAGGATGAGTTCATGTGTGCGATAACTCCATTTGGGAGCTTGAATGTGGCATAGGCGGCATCGTCCGCGGTGGCCTCGTACGCTTTTCCGGATTCGTCATAGCGCTGGGGAATATGCGTCGCACCGAGACACGAGACTGCCTCCACAGGGCCGAAGAGATTGTCCAGCACATATCGCCAGTGGCAGAGCATGTCAACGATGATGCCGCCACCGTCCTCCTTGCGGTAATTCCAGGATGGCCGCTGAGCCGCCTGCCAGTCTCCTTCGAAGACCCAGTAGCCGAACTCGCCTCGAACGGAAAGTATCCGCCCAAAGAATCCTCCGTCGATGAGACGCTTGAGCTTCAACAGGCCCGGCAACCAGAGTTTGTCCTGCACGACACCGTTTTTCAAGCCTTTTGTTCGCGCCAGGCGCGCCAAGTCCAGTGCTTCGTCCAGATTTGTGGCTGTCGGTTTCTCACAGTAGACGACTTTGCCTGCCTCGAGCGCCTGCGTGACGGAAACAACGCGTCTGTGTGTCGTTTGAGCGTCGAAATAGATGCTTTCCTTCGGGTCGGCCAGGCACTTGTCGAGATCTGTAGTCCATCGCAGACCGCCGTGTTCTTCCGCCAGAGCGCAGAGCTTTTGCTCATTTCGTCCAACTAAAATCGGGTCTGGCATGAGAGTCTCTGTCGGTGTGAGGGGGACACCACCCTGATTGCGGATAGCCAGGATAGATCGCACAAGATGCTGATTTGTGCCCATGCGTCCTGTGACGCCATTCATAATGATGCCGATGCGTTGCTGTGACATGCAGCCTCTTTTCCGTCATTGAGATATGGCCGCCCGCCTGGGGCACACCCGTGATCCCTTCTCCGTAACGCCGCCGTCTCCCTGCGGCTGGCAGCTCTGTTTCGGCGCTCTATTATCGCAATCGGTCTCATCAGCATTGCGGAGATTGACAAGCGGCTGGCGAGAGCCTATGTGCAGGACTAAGGGCGTCCCGGACATAACATCGAATGAAGTCTTGGCTGAGGCCCCGCAATCGCGCTGATTGTGCGGGTGACGAGCTCAAATGCAGGGTACGAACGCAATGATCCAGATTGACAACTCACTTGAAGTCGGCGATCTCACGACGAGATTACGCGATTTCTGGCGCCTTAGCGCACAGAAAATTCGCTCTATTGAGAACAGCTGGACCGCAGCAGACGGCGCGCCGGTCTTTACCATAGCAGGCCGCTATTCGACGCGTGGCTGGACAGAATGGACGCAAGGTTTTCAGTTTGGCTCTGCTATTTTGCAGTTCGATGCGACTGGAGACGAAGAATTCCTTGAAATCGGCCGGGAGAACACGCGCCGGTATATGGCTTCTCACGTTACTCATTTTGGCGTGCACGATCACGGCTTCAACAATGTGAGCACGTACGGGAACCTGCTTCGATTGATGAATGAGAAGCGTATTCCAGAGAGCGCCGAGGAGCGAGACTTCTATGAGTTGGCCCTCAAAGCCAGCGCTGCTGTGCAGGCGCACAGGTGGACTTGCACCAGCGCAGGTGGCGGGTTTATCTATTCCTTCAACGGACCTCATTCTCTGTTTGCCGACACCATCCGTTCGCTGCGCTCATTGGCGATCGGTCATCGGCTGGGGCATGTCCTGATGGGCGAGCGCGATGTAGAGACGCCCTTGCTGGAGCGTCTTCTTCAGCACGCCCGAGCGACTGCGGATTACAGCGTTTACTACGGACAGGGGCGTGACATCTATGATGTGCGTGGCCGAGTGGCGCATGAGAGTCTGTTCAACACCAATGACGGAAACTACCGGGCGCCCAGTACACAACAAGGCTACTCTCCGTTTTCTACCTGGACGCGCGGCCTCGCGTGGGTAATGCTTGGTTTTGCCGAAGAGCTGGAGTTTGTGGATACACTGAAGACAACTGACCAGCTGACTGAGGCCAGAGCCTGGATGCTGCGCGCTGCACAGGCGGCGTGCGACTTCTATATTGAACACACGCCTCTTGACGGCATCCCTTACTGGGACACGGGCGCGCCGGGGTTGTCTCATGTGGGAGGCTATCTCGACAAAGTGTCCGATCCCTTCAACAGCTGGGAGCCGGTGGATTCCTCTGCAGCGGCTATTGGGTGTCAGGGACTCCTGCGCCTCGGCCGGTATCTTCAGAATCAGGGAGACGCCGCGCAGGGGCGGCGGTACTGGCAGGCGGGTTTGAAGACGCTGAGCTCGCTCCTGACTGAGCCTTACCTGAGCGTCGATCCCGATCACCAGGGACTGATTCTGCACTCAATTTATCACCGTCCCAATGGTTGGGATCATATTCCGGAAGGCTCGTCAATCCCGCTTGGAGAATCCAGTATGTGGGGTGACTATCACGCCAGAGAGGCAGCGCTGTACATTCAAAGAATCATCAACCACGAGCCCTACTATACGTTTTTCGGAAGTTGAGAGGACAGGACCATGGCAACAGATGCTGAGAGAGAACTTCATCGACGTCTGGCGGGGGCGTTGTTCAACCAGACTCAAGAGTTGCTCGAAAGAGACGAGCGAACTCCGGAAGAAGATGAGTTGATGGTGCACTCTGCCCATGCTTCTCGCTATCACTGGAGCCAGGTGGGCGACGCACTAAACTTCGCAATTGGAGACTGGCTGCTTTCGCGGGTTTACTCTGTGCTGGATCGTCCAGAGCCAGCGCTCTGGTACGCTGGTCTGAGTCTGGAGACCAGTGTAGAAAACGACCTTGAACCTTTTTACACCGCACATGCCTACGAATCTTTGGCGCGCGCATTTGCCATTTCCGCTGAGGTGAAAGATGCTCAGGAGGCGCTCAATGAGGCTCAGGCTCTGATGCGCCAGGTGCATGATGAAGCGGATCGAGTGTCTCTGAAAGACGACCTTGAGGAAGTGCGCCGTCTGATAGCTCTGGAATCTGGCGGTGGCTCAGATGCTTGAACGGCGGGTGGCTTTGGTCACGGGTGGCAGCCGCGGTATCGGACTTGGGATCGTGCGCAGTCTCCTAGAAGAAGGGCTGGCAGTTGTTCTGAGCGGTCAGAGAAGCGCACAGGACGTGCAGGGTGTCGTAGATGAGCTGAGAGAATGTTGGGAGGATGTGCTGTATGTTCAGGCGGACAACAGCAAAGTTCAGGACAGGCAGGTTCTGCTTGACACGGTAAGAAAAGCGTGGGGGCGCCTGGATGTACTTGTGAACAACGCCGGTGTGGCGCCCAGTGTACGCGCGGACATTCTGGATGCAACTGAGCAGAGCTTTGACCACCTGATCAACGTCAACCTCAAAGGGCCGTATTTTCTGACGCAGGCTGCGGCTAACTGGATGATTGAGCAGAAGAGGGCGCAGGCTGAGCGAGTCTGTTGCGTCATCAACGTGACGTCCATCTCTGCGGACACAGCATCAGTGAATAGAGGTGACTATTGCCTCACCAAAGCCGCCCTCGCTATGTCCTCGCGGCTGTGGAGCGTGCGCCTGGCTGAGTACGGTATCAATGTCTATGAGATTCGACCGGGGATCATAGCAACCGATATGACTTCAGGTGTCAAAGACAAATATGACGCATTGATCGAGGATGGTCTGCTGCTTCAGAGGCGTTGGGGCCTTCCTGAAGATGTCGGTAAGGCTGCAGCAGCGCTGGTGCGCGGAGATTTTGCCTACTCGACAGGGCAGGTGATCATGGTGGACGGCGGATTTTCAATATCGCGGTTGTAGAAAACCGTCTGTTCCGAGCCCACCGCTTCAATATCGCCAACTGAAAAGCCTTTTCGACCTGCGCTGCCTCAGTCGTCAGTACGACTCCCGCAGGCTATCTCTGAACGCGACCGGAGGCATCGCCGCCCATGAGTTTTGTCACCTCTGAGGTCGAAATGCGATTGTAGTCACCGATTATCGAGTGTTTCAGACAGCTTGCCGCCACCGCGAAGTTCAGCGCGTCTTCCTTGTTGTCACAGGTCTGCAGTCCGTAGATGAGCCCGGCCGCGAAGGAATCCCCGCCTCCGACCCGATCAACGATGTCTGTGATCTCGTATTTACGGCTCAAATAGAACGAGTTCCTGTCGTGGAGGCAGGCGGACCAGCCGTTGACGTCCGCGCTGCGAGATTCGCGCAGCGTGATAGCCATGATCTTGAGGTTTGGAAAAGCATCAAGCACTTTCTTTGCCAGCGCATCATACTGAGTGGCGTCAATGTGGCCACTGGTGACATCAGAGTCCATAGTGATACCAAGAGATTTCTGACAGTCCTCTTCGTTTGCGATTCCTACGTCCACGAACTTGACCAGCTCTGTCATCACTTCAGGTGCGCTCTTGCCCCACTTCCAGAGTTTGCCACGATAATTGAAATCGCAGGAGACTGTCACGCCCATCTCTCGCGCCGCGCGCACAGCGTTCATAGAAATATCCGCAGTGCTTTGCGTCAGGGCGGGCGTAATACCGGTGATGTGAAACCAGTCCGCTCCCCTCAGGATGGCTGTCCAATCGAAATCTTGAGAGCTGGCCTGGGCGATGCTTGAATGCGCTCTATCGTAAACAACGACTGAAGGGCGCTGGTTGGCCCCGGTCTCCAGATAATAGATTCCGATTCTGTCACCCTGTCTGAGGATTGAGGATGTATCCACGCCGAAGCCCCTTAGTTCGCGGATACAAGCTTCGGCGATGGCATTCTTTGGAAGTGCTGTGACAAACGCGGCATCCATTCCGAAGTTCGCGAGAGACACGGCGACGTTGGCTTCTCCGCCGCCAAAAGTCGCCTCCAGCTCTGGAGACTGGAACAAACGCTCCAGACCCGGAGATTTCAGCCTCAACATAACCTCGCCAAAAGTCACAACACGCTGAGACATTCTAACCCTTCACCGCCTTTTCCATATCCCGAAATTCCCGAACGAACTCTACGCATCTGCGGCTGGCACTGACAATAAGACTGTAGTCTCCAGAGCGGATGATGTCGGGCTTCACCATCCACGTGCCGCCGCAAGCCAGCACCTTTTCAAATCCCAGGTACTCACGGATGTTGTGTGGATCAATCCCGCCAGTTGGTATAAAGCGCAGCATCCCAAACGGCGCCGCAAGCGCTCTCAGCGTTTTCAGCCCACCGATTGCTTCTGCCGGGAAGAACTTTACCACACCGAGCCCGTGCTCCACAGCCTTTGTCATGTCCGTTGCTGTGCTGCAACCCGGCGCGATTGTCACGCTTGAGTCCAGACAATACTCAACTACGCGTGAGTTAAAACCGGGAGTCACGATGAAACGCGCTCCCGCTTCGAGAGCCTCCTGGGCGTGTTCCACAGTCAAAACGGTTCCAGCGCCTACTGTCATCTCCGGAATTTGTCTGCTGATTCGTCGAATAGAATCTGCGGCGCTTGCCGTCCGGAAAGTGATCTCCGCTACATTGAGGCCGCCTTCCATCAGTGCGTTGCAGACCGGCACGGCGCTGCTCGCATCATCAAGCACAACAACCGGGATTACTCCGACACGAGCAAAGACTGCAAATATATCATCCACGTCGATTTTCCTTGGTAATTCCATTAGACCTTGAGCGCGCATTCCCCTGTGTGATTTCGTTCGTTACTCGTGTAACCTCGCACTGCTGACCACGTCCTCAAGAGCTTTTGTGTGAAACTCTCGGCGACACGCTAAGCAGCAGCCGATGGTGGCCGTCTACAAGCGCTTCTCCGGCAGCCATCACGTTTCCTGTCGCGTTCAGGTCGTCCGATGAATTTCTAGCAACTGTACCAGATGACTTTCGCGCAAATGTATGAGAAGATTAGTCTAGTAGCTAGAGCGTCATCGTCCGGATATGAGATGTCTTTCGATGACTGCCACTCGATTTGCCGAGAGTAAACCGTGCGCCGGAGATGTCAACGAGCGGACCTGGCGTGCGGGCAAAGCGGCTTTCTCACGCTCTCTCGGATGCTGACAGTGAGAAAAGGGTTCTTTTGGTTTCCACTCTTACTTGCCAGAGAGGCGCTTGCGCCCCTCTGGCATTCTTTTTGACTGCCTCCAGCAATCCGTTGAATGCGCCGATACTACATCAAGACCGCCCAGCATCGCGAGCGCGAGCCCACCTGTGGCGGCTCAGGTCGCACACGGCTATCCTGAATTCAGGAAGTTCACTGGAGGAGAGGGAAGCCGACGCCTGACTTCTGCGTGCAAGCGGGCAGAAAAATAGTCTGACAGGAGTTGAAGGCTGGTGTCCTCTGACAATCGAGATCTTAGAGAAGGTATTCGTCTGGTTAGAAGTGGGCAGGTTTCGGAGGCTCTCTGGCACCTTCGTATGGCGATAGTAAATGAGCCCGGGAACCCTGTCGCTCATGAGTACCTCGGTGCGGCATTTGCCTATGAGCAGGACACGGAATCGGCGATCCTGGAGATGCAGGAAGCCGTACGATTGAATCCGCGCAACGCTGCTTACCGCTACAACCTCGGTCAGATCCTGGAGATCGCCGGTCGAGTAGCTGAAGCGCGTTTGGAGTACGAGACCGCGCTTCGCCTCAGCCCCACTTATGCGCGGGCTTTAACAGCGTTCCAAAGAGTCTCCAAACACATTGAGCCAGCAACCTCAAGCTAGTCACTCGCACGTCTGAAAATTGACGCAACTTCTCACACATGTTAGCATCTTCGCGGAGTTCTGCCGCGGAGTGTTATGGGGCAGGGCATGTTGTTGCGCTTTGCGCATGCCAGAGGAAAGTGGGGCGTCAGAAATTGGCGAAGCCGGTTGTCGCAATCGTGGGCCGACCCAATGTCGGTAAATCCACACTTTTCAACCGCCTCATTGGCCGCCGCGTCGCTATTGTCGAGGATACTCCCGGCGTTACGCGCGACCGCATCTACGCGGAGGCATCCTGGCGCGGACGGGACTTCGTACTGACCGACACCGGCGGCATCCTCTGGGGCGATCAGGACCCGATCCGCGAGAGGATACTGGATCAGGCACAGGTAGCCATGGAAGAGGCTGACGTCATCATTATGGTGGCGGATGTACGCGATGGGCTCACAGGCGCTGATCACGACATCGCGGAGTTCCTGCGCCGCGCCAAACGCCCCGTTCTGGTGGCGGCCAATAAGGCTGACGACGAGAATTGGAGCCATGCCGCTGCGGAGTTTCATGCGATGGGCTTCGACGAAATGTTCGCAATTTCAGCTCATCACGGGCACGGAATTGCTGACCTTTTGGATGCTGTGGCTGCTCGCCTTCCTGATGCTACCGACGAACCCCAGTACGATGACTCCACTGTGCGCCTTGCTGTGGTAGGGCGTCCCAATGTTGGCAAGTCCTCTCTCATTAACGCTATTCTTGGAGAGGAGCGAGTGATCGTCTCCGACGTGGCGGGCACCACGCGCGATGCCATTGACACCCCTTTCACCTGGCGCGATCGGAATCTGGTATTTGTCGATACCGCGGGGATTCGCCGCTCCGGAAAAGTGCAGGGTTCCATTGAGTACTACAGCGTTCTGCGAGCGATGCGCGCTATGGAGAGGGCAGACGTAGCGCTTCTGGTAGTTGACGGGGTCTCAGGTTTACTGGACGGTGACAAGCGTGTCGGCGGCTACGCAAAAGACGCGAATTGCGCCTGCGTTGTTGTTGTAAACAAAGGGGATATAGCGCCTGATCGAGCTCCCCGCGCTCGAAGGGCCCTGGAACACGAAATCCGGCTGCAGATGCCGTTTTTGGACTATGCCCCGATTGCCTTCATTTCCGCGCTCAGAGGAACAGGACTTGATGCGGTCATTGATGCGAGCATGGTGTCCTACGACAACTACAACCGCCGCATCCAGACAGGAGAGTTGAACCGCCTCTTGCACGAATGGACGGACGCGCGGCCGTATTCACGCAAAGGGCGAGAGTTGAAGGTGTACTATGGTACGATGAGCCGCGTAAGGCCACCGACTATCACTTTGTTTGTGAACGATCCGCAGCTTTTTCATTTTTCTTATCGTCGCTATCTTCTCAACCGCTTTCGGGCGCAATTCGGGTTTGCCGGAACTCCACTGATTCTGAACGTACGCAAGGCGGAAGGTGAGCGAGGCAAACCCAGAAAAAACAGGACAAATGCCGAGTGAACTGATTGCCGAAATCCTGTTGGGAGCCTATCTCTTTGCCTCCATTCCGTTTGGTCTGCTGGTCGGATTCCTGTGGAAGCGGGTGGATATTCGCCAGTTCGGAAGTGGAAATATTGGAGCCAGCAATGTTCTGAGACTGCTCGGATGGCCAGCGGCGCTCGTCGTGCTCATGCTGGATACAGCTAAGGGCTTTGCTCCGGTCTGGTTTGCCATTGCCCTCACGGACAACAACCCGCTGATGGCAGTTGGCGCAGGATTGGCGGCGATATTGGGTCACAATTTCTCGCTGTTTTTGAAGTTCAAAGGCGGGAAGGGTGTGGCCACAAGTCTGGGCGTGCTGATTGGGCTGTCGCCCGAAATCGCTGTCATTGCTCTGTTCATCTGGATTCTCGTGGTCAGCGTTACCCGGTTCATCTCAGTAGCATCCATTGCGACGGGTATCAGCGTCCCGATTCTTATGTGGTTATCAGCCCGGGCTCACACTATTCATTTGTCCCGTCCGATGGCGCCAGAGTATATTTACCTCGGGTTGCTTGGCGCAGGCTTTATTCTCCTCAAGCATCGCTCAAATCTGGTGCGCTTGGTGAACGGGACGGAGCCGCGTATCGGTCAAAAGATCCATTCGAAGTGTCCAAGTGTCCACCTGGATGCCGGAGCGCGCAAATCCTCTGAGAGCGCGCAAGATTCTACGCCAGAGCCTGGCGCAAATCCTCAACCAGATCTTCAGCGTCCTCCAGACCCACGGAAAGCCGACAGACGCCCTGAGTAATCCCCTGTTCCTCCTGCTCTTCGCGCGACAGGGGCGCATGAGTCATTGTCGCAGAATGTGAAATCAAGGACTCAACGCCACCGAGACTTTCGGCAAGAGACCAGACCTTCAAGCGAGAAGTGAACTCTGTCACAGCTTCCAGTCCACCCTCAAAATCCGCTGAGACCATTCCGGAAAAGCCCGTCATCTGACGCTTTGCCACCTCATGCTGAGGGTGAGAGGGCAACCCGCAGTACATTACCCACTGCACTCGTGGATGCGATTCCAGAAAGCGCGCGACGGCCATAGCGTTCTCCTGGTGTGCTTGCATGCGCAGGCCAAGGGTTCTGACTCCTCTCAGAGTAAGCCAGTTGTCAAAGGGACTGGGCGTGGGACCCGTCGCGTTCTGAAAGTAGAAGAAGGCGTCGTGCAGGTCCTGGCGGTTTGTCATCAGCGCGCCACCCAGCACATCCAGATGTCCCGAGATATATTTCGTTGTACTGTGAAGCACCACGTCCGCGCCGAGGCTGAGCGGTTGCTGGCAATACGGGCTGGCCATTGTCGAGTCCACCGCGACAAAAGGGCTGCCCGGGTGAGCATGAGCAATCTCAGCGATAGCGCGGATATCTGAGATTGTGCCCAACGGATTGCCGGGAGTCTCCACCCAGATCATTCGGGTATTGCCTCTGAGCGCCCGCTGAATGTTGAGTGCGTCTTCGGTATTCACGAATGTAATCTCTATCCCGTAGTCCGAGAGGATTTTGCTGAAGTACCTGTATGTGCCGGCATACACGTGATGGGAGGCTATCGCGTGGTCGCCGGGCTTCAGAGTACTGGCGACTGCAGTGGCTGCCGCCATACCGCTGGAGTAGCAGACACAGTGCGTTGCGCCTTCCAACTCTGCAAGACACTCTTCAAGCGCTCTTCTCGTCGGATTGATGGAGCGCAGGTAGTCGAAGCCTCGATGGGCGCCGGGCTCGTCCATCACGTGGGTCACATTCTGGTAAATAGGCGGTACCACAGCGCCTGTTCTGGCGTCCGGGTCCTGGCCGGCATGGATTGCTCTGGTCTGAAATTTCATGACGAGTGGACTATCTCCGCAAGGTTGGCCACATTGATGAGGCTATGCTGTAACAGGCAGCAACTCACAGGGATTATCACACAATTGCCTTTTCACGCAAGGCTCTGTGGTCAGCGATGAAGAGAAGACGGCGGCAGAAAGCGCCACTGGGTATCGAAGACTTTCGGATACGCCAGGAGAACCGAGACGATCGCTCCAATGGCGGTAGAGGCTGACAGCATCAACATTACGACGATCTGGTAGCGGGCTGCCATGGACGGATCCGCTCCGGCCAGAATCTGGCCGGTCATCATTCCGGGAATACTGACAATGCCCACTGCGTTCATCGCGTTTATCGTTGGTATAAGCCCTGCGCCAAGCGCGGCCCTGATGCTGGTGCGTGAAGCTTCCCAGGGAGTGGCGCCCAGTGCCAGGAGCATCCAGACTTCTTCGGCTCTCTGTGTGAGATCGCCAAACAACCTCTCCAGAGTGAGCGCCACTCCCGTCATCGAGTTTCCGAGAATCATCCCCGCGATTGGCAGAATGTACTGCGCCTGATACCACGGGCGAACATGGATGATCAACTGTGTCACAGCCAGAGTCACTGTCAGACCACTGAGGAGCATGCTCACCAGTGAAGGTCCAAACAGAGAGCCAGGCCCGCTTCTGACCCTTCCAAGAAGAATGCGGGAGGCCGAGACCGTCATCAGCAAAAACAGTCCCCAGACAACAAGTGCGGATTGGTTTCGAAAGACCCAGGTCAAGACCACACCCAGGGCAATGAGTTGCAGATACGTGCGTATCGAGCCCATCAACAGTGAGCGTCCCAGCCCGAGCGACAGCACGCATGAAAGAAGACCAGCAACGCTGACAAAGGCAGCAGAGAGCAGCAGATCGAAATAGCTGATTGGCAGGGCGCTGGAGTTCACTGGATTTCATCCAGTCTGCCTTCAGACAGTCTGAAGTTGCGGAAGCCTTCCAGACTTTCCTGACCGTGGCGGACGATCACCGCACAGTGCCCTTCGTCAGCAAATCTCCGTATTCGCGCAAGCAACTTTTGAGTGCTCTCGTGATCCAGGTTGGACGCCGGCTCGTCGCAAAGTAGGCACTCTGGCTTTGTCAAGAGTGTCCGCACGAAGGCGACTTTCTGTGCTTCTCCGCCTGAAAGCTCCGCAACTGAGCGATCCAGAGGAATCCTCTCGAGACCCAATGTGTCCAGCTCTACGCGTACAGTATCGGGCGACGGGACTTCGCCTCCATGTCTTCGATAGGTTTGGAGCGAATGAGGGAGCAGAACATTGTCAAGAACTGTTCCTGACACAAGAACCGTTGTTTGTGGCATAAGAACCACGCTTCTGCGCCACATCGCAGGGGACACTGTGCGTTGCGCTTGCCCTCGCAGATAAACTTCTCCGCTCTCCAGGGCTGTGAGTTTGGCCAGACACCAGAGTAGGGTGGACTTGCCTGACCCACTCGGCCCAGAGATGGCTGCCACTTCTCCCGGAAGAATACTGAAGTTGACAGCGTTCAACACGCTCGCCTGCGCGGTGGCGTGACGGGCTGTGACTGAGTCGGCGGAGAGAATGGCTGGCTCGCTCATTTGTGATTTGTTCGCCGTGTCAGCTCTGACTCCTGCAGGGGCCCTCCAGCGCGCGCATTGAAGGCCGACAGAAGTGACGGCTATAATCGCCCTGTGAGTAAGCTTATTCTGGTAACAAACGATGATGGGATCCACGCGGCAGGGATCCTGGAGTTGAAAAAGAGCCTGTCTGCGCTTGGAGACGTCGTGGTAGTGGCTCCAGACCGGGCGCGTAGCGCTTGCGGGCACGGTATAACGCTGCACAAACCTCTCCGCGTCCACCGGGTTCGCCTGGCTGACAATGATCACGGATATTCAACCAGCGGGCTGCCAACGGACTGCGTTCATATCGGGGTGATGGAGCTGTGTGATCGCAGGCCAGATCTTATCGTCTCCGGAATCAACCTTGGAGCGAACCTCGGATGGGAGCTGACGTATTCTGGCACTGTGGCGGGTGCTATGGAAGGGGCAGCTTTCGGAATCCCATCGTTTGCCATCTCAGTCACGACTTATGAGGATGGAGATGTTTTTGGGCTGGCCAGCAACTTTGCGCGCTTTACAGCTCAGCGGATTTTGTCAGAAGGTCTTCCAGATGGCGTTTTTCTCAATATCAACGTGCCCCCCGGCGACGGCGGCGACGTCACTGAGGTCGCCTTGACCCACCTGGGAATCCGGCGCTACCCAGGACGCGTGCAAACCCGCAAGGACCCTATGGGCCGCAGCTACTACTGGCTGGGAGGCGACGTCCCCACTGATGGCCTGGAGGAAGGAACAGACCTGCTGGCGGCCTCAGAGGGACAAATATCAGTGACACCCGTGCATCTTGATCTGACCGCCTATGCGTCACTGGAGCGAATCAAGGGTTGGAGCCTGAAGACCTTCTCTGACCGGAAGGTTGCGCCTCAAAGCTGATGCAACAACAGCAGACCGCCTGCAATCGGCCTATCGGAGCCCCGTACAATTACTGATTTTTGACCCAATCGCCCTTTTATTCGGGAATCGCCCGTTGACAGGGAGCCTGTGTGCGCTTATTATTGACATAGACTTCTGGTAATAGGTGCGGTGAAAGCTCGCCACTGGGAGTCTGCTGGTCAGTCCACCTTCAGGCATGCTCGTCAGGCCTGGGTTGCTGCAAAACCCGGGCGCGCACCGTGAATGGAGGATTTGAGACTGTGACCAGATTTTCAGGCCCAAGAAAGCCGACCCTTACGCGCGGTACGGCTTCACCGTGGCCTATCTGACGAAAAGGAGAAAAAAGATGGGTGGTTTGACCCGACTTGCCTCGTTTGCCGGAGCACTGGCAGTTGCCGTGTGTTCGGTAGCCAGTGCGCAGAACTATCCCACCGTTACGCTCTCATCTTACAATCCTGTGACGTTTGAGTATCGGTATCTCGTCACTCAGACGTCTGACGCCACCTATCCGTTTGGCAAGTTTGTAATTGACACACAGGCTCAGACCAGTTGGTCTCTTTCCGGCCCGTTTGTCAACCTGGTCGATCAGGACTGGTTTGCGAGCTACTACGCCAGGACTGCCAGCGCGGACAGTGTGTACTGGCTCGCGACGTCCGACGATCAGGAAGTTCCAGACCACCAGGCCTGGCAGGGTGAGTTTGTTCTTGTAGCCCCGAACACTTCGCCTGTGCCAGGTAGCGTCCTCACCAAGGACGGAGTGGTTGGTTCCAACCATGTCTCCCAGGTGGATGTCCCCGGACCAGTGGTGCCGGAACCGGCCAGTCTGCTGGCTCTGGGTGGCGCGATGCTTGGATTGCCATTCATGCGACCAAGAAGGCGTTCTTAGGTAGAGCGCCAGTCTATTCGAAGGAGAAGGTAACCGATCCGGTGCGCTAGTGACGTCCTGAGTGCAGAGTTCAGTCTGTCTTGTAAGACGTGCACCAGAGACTCTGCCGCCGGAATCGAGAGGAAAGGTTCAAACTATGAGAAGGTTTTTGATTTCCGTTGCCGCTGTTGGCGCCGCTACCGTGGCCCTGTGCGCTGCGTCTGTGGCGCGTGCTGATGTATTTCCTACGGTTGCATTTTCATTTGATGTGAATACGTTTACCTACACGTACACAGTCACGCAGCCGACAAACGCAACCTGGAAGTTTGGGTATCTGCAGATTGATACCGGTGTGAAGAATCAAGCTCCGACCGGGCCGTGGCAGATTAGTGGTCCGTTTGTGAACAGCGTCGAGTTGCCGTGGCTCAAGGGCTCCAAATCTCTCACGCCGACTGCCGCATTTGCTTATTGGCAGGCGCCGACACCCAACGACGAGATCGACAACAATCTGCCTGACCCGTGGGTTGGGGTTTTCAAGCTCGTCGTTCCCAATAGCCAGCCAGTCTCTGGCTACTCGCTGACGATGGATGGGGCAGACGACAGCCACAACATCACCGTTATCGACGTTCCCGGACCGGCTGTTGTGCCAGAGCCTTCATCGCTCATTGCATTGGGCTCTGCGGTGTGCTCAGGTCTGATGGTGATTCGTCGGAAGAAGTAGTCTCTTCGCAACCAGTCCAGTGTGCGCGGGCCGTGAGCTGAAATGCTCGCGGCCTTGTGCGCTTTTGAGCCCAACATGCAGCCCAGTTCAGCGCGAGTGGATGAGATGAAGCAGATAGTGGCGCGGTTATGCTCAGGGTCCTCGACTTGCTGAGCTGTCATCGCGGCAGGCGGGCTCTGTGGCTATTTCTCGTCCTGGTTATCGCCTGTCCGGCAGTCTGTCTGGCGGGAGGTGGACGTCGAAACGTCGTCGTCGTCGCTAACAGCGGAAACTTGTCCTCAGTCTCTCTTGCTGACTACTATCGCGCTCAGCGAAATCTTCCGCAGAATCATCTGATTTTCATCAACTGTCCGTCCGATGAGGTTGTTAACTGGGAAACCTTTGACGCCAGAGTGCGTCGGCCGATCCGAGATGCCATTGTGGCTCTGGAGCGCGCGGGAAGGCAGATTGACTATATCGTGTTGACACGCGGCACCCCGCTTATGGCGACGCGTGGATCTGCAGTCTTTTCAGTCACAAGTGTGCTGACGTGTCTTTCAGAGCCCGACATCGACGACCTGACTGTGAACCCGTACGGCCCGACCACCGCGCAGATTGGGGGCTTTGGCGGGACAGCAACGGTTGCGTCATTCTCTCATTCGCTGAACCTCTTTGGAAGACATCTCTATTTGGTGAGCCGGCTGGACGGTTACTCGGACGACCTTGTCAGGAGAATGATTGATGATACCACCATCGCAAAACCGGGTGGCGCATTTCTAATTGACCGTCGCCCCGGTTTGCAGTATCTCTACAAGGTGATGGATGACAGGCTGGGACTGGCTGCCAGCCTTTTGCGATCCCGAGGCACTCCTGTAATAGAAGAAAATACCTCTGCCTTTGCCACTGCCGGCACGGACCTTGCCGGGTATTTCAGCTGGGGCAGCAACGATCCGGCCTTCTCTCGCTCACTCTATCTTTCTTACCGCTTTCGACCGGGGAGTATCGCAGACACTTATGTTTCGACAAGTGGCAGAACGTTTATGCCTGGCACCGCGGGCGGTCAGTCACTCCTAGCCGATCTTTTGCCAGGGGGTCTGAGCGCAGGAGGCGCCTACGTCGCTGAGCCTTACGCCGCGCTGGCCGACTATCCTGATGTAATCTGTGATCGTTACACGCTCGGGTACAACGCAGTAGAAAGTCTCTACGCCGCGTGTCCCGAAGTGTTCTGGCGTCAAGTTACTATAGGCGATCCGCTTCTTGCCCCTTATTCGACGCCTCCACAGGTTCAACTGTCTGTCCGTGACGGCGCCCAGTTTACGAATGCCATCAGCGTGACAGCAACTGCTGTTGACGCGCAAGGCGTCCAGAGAGTTGAGTTCTATCTGGATGACAAGCTGGTCTCCACCTCTTATCGTGCGCCGTTTTCCGCCGACGTTGACGCTCGATCCTTCTCGCGCGGGCAACATCGTCTCGAAGCGATAGCCTACGAAGCGGGCCCGGTTGCCACCCAGGGCAGCGCGGCAGTCTCCGTCAATCTCGTATCATCATCTGCGGCGCTTCTCTCGGCGCCGTCTCAGGCTTTTGGGATGCCGGACGGATCCAATGTGGTCATCAGTCCGGCCGTAGTCACCCTCCGAAGCGGTGCAGACACCTACTGGATAACCGCCTTCGATGGCTCCAGCGGAATAGAGGTACTTGGCAACGCACCACTTCAGGCTGGTGATTTTGTCATCATTCAGGGGCAAATCACTTCTCGCAACGGCCACCGAGCCATTGTTCAACAGTCCTGGCAGAAGCTTGGGACAACGATACCGGCGGAAGCAGTCTCGATCAGCGCTTCGTATCTGGGTGGAGTCAGTCCATCCATGCCGCAGACTCCTTCGGCGGGTGCGCGCGGAGCCTACAACGTTGGTCGAAGTGTACAGGTGTCGGGTTTTGTGGAGTCCGTAGACGCTGTTGCTGGACAGATAATCCTCAGTACGCCTTCCGGTTCAGTCCGTGTACAGGTAGTTGATCACAGTGTGCAGGAGAGTTCTCCACCGGCCGAAAGCAGCTACGTGCGCGTGCGTGGAGTCTGTTCCACAGTCCTGGCCTCATCAGCCGTGAAACCGATCGTGATCGCTGCATCGTGGAGCTCGGTGACTGCTGTGGCGCCGCAGCTATGGCCTTTGCAGATCGTTAGAGGGTCGACAGCCATTGGGCTTCCTCTTGATCCGGCTGTCTCCGCGCCTGAGATACTTTTTAAGCCTGGACCAGGTGTCAGAGGCTCAATCCCGCTCAATGACAACTTGTACTGGTGGTCTGAGGACTATGGAACGTGGATTCCGTTTATGGATCTGACATATCCTGGTGATTTTGCTGATCCGTCGGCCGGGAGCTCTTACTGGCTCGGTTCTGCTGTCAGCTTTGTGTGCCCGCTGGTCGGTTTTGACCCAACAGGGTACACCCCTGCGTGGACTGGTCTGGGCCGATCTGGCGCCACTGTAGCGGCATTCAGAGGGTTGAGATCGTCTGTGTGGAATCAGATGCAGGTCAGCGATGGAATCATCCAGATCAGTATCTCCTCAGCGATTCAGAAGGGCTGGCTGGAGCAGACCGGGTACATTTGGGATTCCTCCAGTCAGGTGATGACAGCCTTCAATCTCAACGGCTCAGGCCTCGTCAAGCCTGGTGTGGCGTATTTCCTCACATCACGCCGAGCTAATCTGGCCTTGATAGCGCCCCTTCCTTAGCTCACAAAGTTCTGAGCGGTGTGGTTCTCGCCATTCGCATCCACTTTCGGCAGAAGCAGGAGATTCTCTGTCACAAATTCAAGAAATAAAAGATTGCGCATTATTGCACAAATGCCCTATAATACATGTAACGTTTTCCTCAGAGGTGAGGCTATGAGTAACATTGATGGAATCGTTCTGGATGTAAAGCCCAGGAACTCCGATGCTGGATGCAGGCAGACTTTGGTTGTCTACCTCGAAAATCTCTCGCATCATCTCACTCGCGTGCTGGTCAGCGAGAGCTACTTTCAAGATATTGCCAGACTCAAGCATGACGATCGTGTCCATATGACAGTTGGACCTCGCATAGGTGACGAGGAAGAGGACACGCGAGCGCTGCTGGGGCCGATTGAGAAAGTGAGCCCGCTGCACCGCTTACTGTGCCACCATACCTGGTGATCGGGCAAACCGCACGTCCGGTAGATTGAACAGGATATTGAAGCGTAGTCAGCTGATGCCAGCGGATTGGCGTCTGCTCGAGTGGGTAAAAGCGTTTTCGAGTTAGCTGCGGATGCGTATGTCAGCGCGCTATCGAGTGTGTCTTTGGCTCTGAGAGGCTGAAGACCTTCTCAACAGCGGCCTCTCTGGAGAGTGTCTGCGGCACTCTCATTATGCGATCAGCGAGTAGCGCTCTCCCCAGATTGCGCTTTTGAAGCGTTCCTTCTACGATTACCACTGGTTCCGAAAACGCCAGATAGCCGCTGGAGCGATAAATATCCTCAAAGCATGTGACATCTATGAGGCCAAACTCATCTTCCAGGCAGAAAAACAGCACTCGTGTGCCAGATTTCGTGGGCGGTGTGTGAGGGCAGATCGTCAACCCGCCAACTCGAACCTTTTGCCCTCCGGGAATCCACGCCAGATCCGCCGTTGTCAACAGTCCATAAGAGTCTAATTTTGGACGCAATAGTGAGACAAGGTGGCAGTTTGGATTTAGCCCGAGGACGCTGTACTCCATGCTTAGTCTCTCCGCTTCTGTGAAGTCCGGAAAAGCTTCCACTGTGCCTTGCCCGGGCAATATGCTGTCAGGTTCAATATCCAGTAAACGGAGAGTTTCCTTTCTCTGCGCCAGCTTCGAAATCGCTTCCGACTGCCATAATAATGCCCGCCGATGAGGGTGCAGACTGTCAAACGCACCTGCAATAATCAGCGCCTCAAGTTCATTCATTGCCGGATGGCAGCGCTCACAAAAATCTCGAATATCGTTAAATGGCGCTTCGGAGTGAATCCTGCGTCCAAGCGTATCTGACAGCCCACGCGCCTGCCGAAAGCCAATTCGTATAGCGTCGTCTGTGGATGTAGCCAGGTAGTGGCTTTCGTTAATATCCAGCGGAAGAATTAATATTCCTCGGTTTCGCGCCTGTGAAACGATGGTGTTCGGCGGGTAAAATCCCATCGGCTGATTGTTCAGAAGCCCTGCCAGATAGTGCGCCGGATGGTGGTTTAGCAGGTAGGCGCTTTTGTAGGCAATCTCGCCAAAGGCTCGCGCATGTCCTTCCGCAAAGCCGTACCCCGCAAATCCCGCAACGCACTTAAAGACTTTTTCTGCTGTATCCCGTTCAACACCGTTCGCCAGAGCTTTCCTGATAAAGTTGCCTCGCAACTCCTCCATCGCCTTCTTTGAGCGCGCATGCGTGATCATTTTTCGCAGGATGTCCGCCTCTCCCGGGGTCAGCTTTGCCGCCGCGCAAGCCACTTCAATAACCTGCTCCTGGAAAATAATTACTCCGAATGTGTGCTTCAAGGGTTCTTCAAGCGCCGGATGCATATACTCAACAGGTTCCAATCCCAGCTTCCTGCGGATATACGTATCTACCATACCGCCCATTCCCGGCCCAGGACGAATCAGTGCGATGCTGTCAATGATATCCTTCATAGAGTCTGTCTTGACCCGGACATGAAGCGCGCGCTGGGCTGGACTCTGCAGCTCAAATGCGCCAACAGCCTGTCCTGAGCGTATCATCTCGAAGGTCGTGGGGTCGTTGTGTGGAATGCTTTCAAAGCGACAGACTGGCTTTGCCTGATCTACCGCTTCCAGAATCGGCAGCGATAGCAGATCCATCTTCAGGCCCACATATTCGATGTCGTCTTTGTCGAAATGAGCGATTCGCGCAATGCCTTTGGCTGTTGGCTGTAGGGGTGTATAGTTAAGTATAGGATGTGTGGTAATAACTATACCGCATAAGTGTGTGGAAATCATTCTGGGCAAGCCTGCCACTCGTGCGCACATCGCGAAGAGATGTTCATAGCGCTTGGCTGATGTCCTCTGCCGGGCAGCTTGTGGCTGCTTTTCCATCTGCTCGGCTATCTCATCGGCATTGGTCGAGCGGAGGCGCCTGGCAAGTAGTCCGATTTCGTCCTCCGGCAACTCCATAGCTTTGCCAATTTCCCGGAGCGCCGAGCGCGCGCGAAACGTGGAGAATGTACACACCGCGCCGACATGGTCCACTCCGTAGCGTTCCTGAACCCAGGTGACAAGTTCGTCGCGCTGTTCGCGGGGGAAATCAATATCAATGTCCGGCATTTGTGAGCGCTCCAGAGACATAAAGCGCTCGAAGCGAAGATTGGCGCCAATGGGATCGATGTCTGATATACCCAGACAGTGGCCGACGGCGCAGTCCACTACAGATCCGCGCCCGGATGTGCGGATGCCGCGCAGCTTCGCCTCACGCACAATATCCCAGACTACCAGAAAGTAACTCTCACAGCGCAGGCGTCCGATAATCCGCAGCTCATGGTTAAGACGGGCTTCAATGACAGGTGTCAACTTTCCATAGCGCTGGCGGGCGCCCTGGTAGGTGAGTTTGCGCAAAAACTGAGCGGGTGTCCCTTCACAGATTGCCGGCGTTGGAATGTCCGGACGTGCCATATCCAGTACATTGTCATCGCACGTAGCGGCAATGCGGTCAGTGTTGGTCAGAGCATCCAGGCGGGTACGGAAGCGGTTGTAGAAAAGTTGCGGCGGCAGGAGAAATTGTTCGGCGTTCAAGGGGCGCAAAGGGTGTGGTTCGTCGACTTTTGTGAGGGTGCGACAGCAGGTCAGAATGTCATGGGTTGGCAGATCGTCACGGTCAAGGTAGTGGACGTTGTTGGTAGCCGCAACAGGTATCTTCAATTCATCCGCCAGTGCGCATAAATCGGAGAGCAGCCGCCTTTCATGCGGCAGGAACAGGCGCTGGAGTTCAATGAAAAATCTGTCTCCAAAGATACGGCGATATTCCAGGGCTGTCTGTCGCGCCTCGATCCGGCGGCCTTCCAGAAGCAGGCGAGAGATCTCCCCTTTGCGGCAGCCAGATAAAGCGATGAGGCCTTGCGAATGTTCGAACAGTCTCTCAGCAGGCGTCGCGGGAGTGCGCCGGCCACCGTATTCATAACCCAGTGTAATCAGCCGGCAGAGATTCTGGTATCCGTGGGACGTAGCGGCCAGTAAGGTTATATGGTTGGGGCCAGCCTGTTCATTTGCGCGCGACTGCAGGCTCAACTCCGCGCCCAGAATCGGCTTAATGCCAGCCTCACGCGCGGCTTTGACGAAGCGTATTGCCCCGCATAGATTGTCGTGATCCGTGAGGGCGATGGCCTCATAGCCGTATTCGCCTGCGCGTTTGACGATAGCTTCCGGGTAGGAGCAGCCATCCAGAAAAGAAAAGGCGCTATGGACGTGGAGATGGACGGACATATAGTGAAAAGCGCTTTAGTCTTCCACTCCATACAAAACCCAATGTCCTGGGCCTGTACGGTTGAGCTGGCTATCAAGCAGAAGGCGCATGCTGTTGTCCTCCTTCTCGCTGTTAGTGGTAAAGAGCGTCTCGTAGAGGCAGTGGAGCTCGAATGTTTTACCAGCGCTGTCTAAAACGCGGTAAACTTCCCGCTCAGGCTCGCGATCCCACCAGCAGCCAGACTCCTTCCAGCGCTCGATAATGCGCTGAACACTGTAAGAGTGTCCGCGCCACATAAACTCACAAGGCGTTCCGTTGGCGGACGTGTGAACGTCGATTTTCTGTAGAACGTAGCGCATATCTTCGAAAGGCTCCTGGATGTGTCAATAAAACCGCAGCATTCGCTCGCGCCATGCGACAGCGATATCTGAGCAGAAACGCAATGTGTCTGTTCCAAACCGGACTGTCAAAAACGCCTTTAACTCCTCCTTCTGTCCCTCCAGCGCGCGCAGTGGTATAAACAAATCCAGTTGTCGCGCTGCCGTTGCGCTCAGGTCTTCTGCCGTAATGCGTATGGATTCTACCGGGCGCACAAGCCGCATTCTCTCAAACAACCGCAGCGCGCACAGATAAAGTCTGTTCGGGCTGCACACAGGCGGGTTGATAGCCATAGCCTCTGAGGCAGGCATAATGCAGCCGTCTTCTAAAATCTCCAGGCTCAGTTTGCGGCACTGACTGTGATCGCTTTTCAGAATGTTTGAGAGCGCAGCGCTCAACTCCAAAAGGTGTTGAAAGATCAACTCCCGATCCTGTAGCTCTTCGCAGCGGCGCTGGACACTGAAGGTCTTTGGTGGCCATGCGCTTCGCAGTGGCTGAGTATCCAACCCTCGCGCGGCTTCAAATAACGCATAGCCCTCATTCCCAAAGCGAGAAAATAGCGTCCGGCGATGAAAGCGCTGTACGTGCGAAACGCGCAGCATACCCAGGCGTTTCAGACGCTCCCGCAGCTTTCTGGAAGTTGTCCAGAGGGCCTCAACAGGGTAGGGCGCTATAAAATCTATATGCTGATCTGGTTGAAGGCATGCAAAATGCGGCAAATGCGCCGAGGTTGGCGAGGCGCTTTGAATAGAGTGTTGTGGTAGATAAGAAGCGCTCCTTTTGTTGTTCACAACGCGACGCGCTGATGACAGGAGAGCGCTGTTTTTCTGCTCCTGAGCGATGCGCCGTCCAAGCAGACGGGCCGCCAGACGCGATTGCGCCACACCAATAACAGCTTCAAATCCCAGATCTCTCATCTCCGCCAACAGCACCCGGGCGGTCGCTTCCCAGTTGTGAGTTTGTAGCCCCAGGAAGATTTCACCTGGCCGGAATGGCTCTACTATCGGTGTAAAGCGATAGACGACTCTGCACAGTAGATCTGAAACGTCCTGGAAGTCTTCCGGGCGGTATTCCACCTGCTCTACGCCTGGGGCGATACGCATAGCTTTGCGAGCTGAAACACCTGTGCGAATACCGAGCCTTTCCATCTCTGATGTAGCGGCCAGTACCTTGCCGTTCAGACTCATCCAGAATGGCCGTTCGCTTAATTCTGGCCGCAGGCGTTGTGTCTGTACGCAGAAAATATCGGGGATATAGAGATAGCCAACGCAGTTCATAGCTTTTGAAATTGGAGCTTCCGGTCCAGATAACAGAACATATGTTCGATATACTGCTAACTATATTCCCGTTTGTTGCTTTCTGTCAACATGTATTTGGGGAAAAAGAGGCGGTCGCTAGAAGCTATCCGCGCGCCACCACACAGCGCGACCTTCGCTATAGAGCCTTGTGATTTCGGTGTACTCCTCTTCGGGCAGGCTGACGTTGCGGAACATCTTCTTCTTGTTTACTTCCGGACCAACATCGCCCAGCCTTCTCACAAGCTCCATCTGTCCCAGCGGGGGCACTCCGTCAAACTCAAGCCAGGCATATCCGTCACGCTGTGCTGCGCGCGCTGCAGAAACTACCAGCGCTTCTTCAGACTCCGCGTCCCTGGCCACCAGTTCAATGACACTTAGATGCTCCTGCCCTTCCAGCCGCCGTACGACGACATAGCCAGCATCTCCCAGGCGCAGCACGCGTCCCTGCATGTTTTCCCAGCGCTCGACACTGGCTGCACAGAAATGAAACTCACCGCGCTCCAGCGCCAGGTACGGTTGTGGGAAGTGTTCATAGAGGCGGAACAGATTGTCCCAGGGTTTCTCTATCTCCTCGGCTTCGGATGCGTATGGCAGAGTCTGTCCAAGAGTCACTATGGGCTGTGGCGTCTCGACAAGCTTCCATCCGAGTTTTGAGTAGTGGCTGTGGATATCTGTAAACAACAGAGAGAAAGCGATGCGTTCTGTCTCCATCTTCTCAATCATCTGACTGAGAAGCGCGCGTGACAGGCCATGCCGGCGCTGGTCTTCGCGTGTCGCTACAGCGCCGATCCCTCCGCACCAGATCGTTTCACCGCGCCAGCGAAGTGGGCGCCGGATGAGCCCCACAGCGCTTACCAGCTCACCGCCGTCAAATGCGCCCAAAATATCGCCTTCTCTGCGCCACGGATCTGAGTGAACAAATTCTGCAAAATCTTTGCGGCTTACCGGAAAGACGCTTGCCCACAAATCAAGTGCGGCATCAATATCTGAGACAGGGCGCAGTGTGCAACCTGCCAGAGTTTCCAATGTCATGTCAAACGCAAGTCCTCATAGATGGCGTTGTTGATATTGCGCTGGCGTTTCTGGTGCGCAGGCTCTCCGGGCATTCCATTGCAAACCCATGCGACAACCAGACTGCGCTGTGGGTCACAGAACGCGCATGAAGACTGTGATCCGCTGTGGCCAAAAGTTCGCCGAGAGGCATAGCGCCCATAGCCATAAGGCACTGTCTCTTCTCCGTAGAATGCGCTGTTGATAATAAACCCCAGACCCCAGTCCATGGTGTGCCGGAATGTCTCGTCGTACATCGCTGTGCGGTGGCGCGCGGAGATTGCTTCGGCCGTCTGTTGACTGATGAGACGCATTTTGTCTGTCTGTCCATGTCCGAGCAGCATCTCATAGAAGCGCGCAAGTTCCTGGATGGGTCCACGAGCGCTGGCTCCAGGGCTTACTAATGCTCTGCCTTCCTGCGATTCTCTCTCAAGAGGTTCCGGTTTACCTCGTGCTGTTACCATCATAGTGCCCAGTCTCTCGCCCAGCGCTTCCTCTTGTCTTGCGTTCAGTGCAAATGATGTATCAGCCATTTCAAGCGGCTCCAGAATGAGTTCTGTAACCGCTCGCTCAAAGCTCTGTCCAGTAAGTCTCTGGACAACCTCTCCCAGAACAAACCAGCTTGATGATGGGTGATAGCCGGCTCGTTCACCTGGAATCCAGCCTTCCTCAAGCGGGGCGTGAGCGATTCTCTGCAGAGTCGCAGACCAGGAACTGGCTGCTCCGCCCGCATCCGCAAAACGAAATCCGCCTGTGTGGGTCAGAATGTGGCGGATGGTGACGCTGCCCTTGCCGTTGCTGCCAAACTCGGGAATGAAATGTTGAACGGTATCGTCGAGCTTCAGGAGTCCTTCTTCCCAGAGCCGAGCGATTGCCACTGCAGTCAGAGGCTTACCGGCAGACATCCACAGCATAGTTGTCCCGGAAGTCATTGGCGCCTCAGGCGCTGCCTTGCCCATACCGAAGTCTGCACACACTTCTTTATTAAGTGAAGCGTACACCTGTGCTCCGATATGAAGCCCGCTGAGCATTCCCTCTTCGATGACAGCGCGCGTGCGCTCCATTGGAAAGTCTGCCATTTCGCCAACGAGTATGCGTGGAAGGAGGCTTGCTTCGCCAGATACGTTCCATATTGCTTGATTGGTGTCTGTACGGGTAAAGCTATGCCGGACAAAGGAGGACTCGTCTATGCCAGAACCCGAAGGCACAGCAAAATACCTCGGAGAAATCGCTCCGGGAGTTCATCACTTCTCGATGCTGGACAACCGCATTAATGCGCAGAGTGACAGCTACGTCATAGAAAATGCGTCGAGCGTTGTTTTTGTAGATCCGCTGCCAATGCAGGACTCTGATCTGGAGAGACTGGGAAAACCCGGCGCGATTGTCCTGACAGCCTCGTGTCACGAACGCGCGTCGCACCGCTACTCGCAGAAGTATCAGATTCCCATCTGGGCGCCTGAAGGTGCGGTGGACTTTGAAGATGAGCCTGATAGGTACTACACAGCAGAAACTGCGTTGCCAGCAGGTCTGCAGCCAGTTCATTCACCAGGTCCGACTGAGGCGCACTACTCACTGTACTTGCCAGAAGGAGTCGGGCTCATCTTCTGTGCGGACCTGTTGACGAATCCCGGGGAAGGCATTCTACATTTTGTGCCGTCGGAATACCAGGATGCGCCACTGCAGACGCGGGACAGCGTGAGAAACTTGCTGAAGCTGCGCTTTGAGATTCTGTGCCCAAATCACGGAGCGCCTGTTTTGAAGGATGCCAGGCAAAAGATAACTGAAGCGCTTGGGCGTGACGCCGGGAGTTAGCTTTTCGGACTCTAGCTTCGAGGCGTGGCTGGTTTCGATGCGCTCGCGCGGTGTCCCATAAGCATGTTATCCCGGTGTCGGTTGCTGACTGGCCTTTCGCGGGTAACACAGAGTTGGGATACCAGATTTGACAATACGCGGGGGCTGCGATGAGCGAGAAGATTGTTGGGCTCTTTCCTGATGAGAAAAAAGGAGAGAAGGCTGTCACCTGGCTGAAAAAGCATGGCGTACGGCTGCGTCAGATAGAAGTGATCTCTGGGCACAGTTTACAGGCAGAAGGCCAGGACGGAGGTTCTTGGAAAGGCGCAAGTGGAACAGACGGCGCGATGATGGGCGTGGTAGCAGGTACTGGCCTGGCTTCGGCAGGCGGCGCTTTGCTTGGGATTGCGGCCTCTATTGGCCCAGGAGTTGGGCTTACGGCTTCAGACTCTACGTCAGGAACCACCATTGGCGCCGTGGGTGGAGTGCTGGCCGCTTCTGCGGTGGTCGGCTCATCACTCGCCGGAATCGGCCGGTCTCTGGACGGCTGGGGCCTGGATGCGGGTGAAGCTCAGATGGTTCAGGGGTTCCTGAGTGACCCTGCAACACTTTTCGTTGGAGCGGAGTTGGCAGGGAGCAGCATTGATGGCAAACAGGCGGCGAAGGCAATAAAACGGCTTGGAGGGAAACCGATCCTCCACGACTGACCAGCCGTTAAGAGTGTTAGTCGAGGCCGGTCTGCTTCATCTAGGCAGGAAACACCTCCAGACAACGCTAACTCACCGTCATCCTCACACTGGAGTGTTTGTTCCGAATGTTCAAGTTTGTCTGCGCTGTTGCATTGACAATACTCTGTCTCACGCCCGCAGCCACCGAAGTTTTCAGACAGAGTGAGCGGGCTTCCATCGTCGATTACTGGACAGCTCCCGGACGCTATGTGATGAGCTCACCCAATGGCGCAGAGGAGAATGGCCCATGGGAAGTGCGCCTCACTCCGGAAGCCAGCCGGTGGTTTCATACTTATCGTGGTGCAGTGGGCGCAGCTTCGCTGCCACCCGGGCAGGCAGAGCATCCTGAAGAAGACACAACGCGCGGTTGGGAGCAGTGGGTAGAGCGCAAGTTAGCTTATGACCGCTGGGAGGCGCAGGCGGACGCCGATCGCGCGAACGAAGTTTTTGGAGTTCAGCCCAAAGCTGCAGAGATGCCTGCCAGGCCAGGGTCGATTCCGCCTGGATTGCTGAAAGCCGCCGGAAATCCACCACCGCTTGCCGCAGCCGTCGCCCGCCGTTGCTATACAGTGACGTTTGATGATGGTGAGTCGCTGGACTACACAACGCACGTGGGTATGCGTGAGCGCTTCGCCTATTACCGCTTTGACCAGGGCACGGTTTCGATAGGACAGACGCTCAGGAATATGCCTGCGGAGGAGCTGGACGAGCTCTTCGCCGCCTCTGGAATGACTGACTCCGAGCAACGGATTGCCAGGGCGGTCTCCCGCATGGAGGGCGGTTTTGAGTCTGTCAACACCTATGATACCGGCTATGTGAGTGTCGGCTTTATCCAGTTCATTACCCAGCGCGATGGGACGCACTCTCTTATGCAGGTGCTGGAGACCGAAAAAGAGCGTTGGCCGGCTGAGTATGCGCGAGATTTCCACCGATTCGGCATTGAGGTGGGTGTGGACGGTGTCCTTACAGTGGTTGACCCTGAGACGGGAGCGGAGCTCAGCGGCGCAGACGCTGTGAGTAAAGTAATTGATGACAAGCGCTTGATTGCTGTCTTTCAGCGCGCAGGGCGGCACAGTGTCCCGTTTCGCGCCGCTCAGATATTGGTGGCAAAGGCCGCCTACTGGCCCACTGAAGATACCTTTTCCTTCTGGGTTAACGGTAGAAAGATCGAGGGAAAGGTGAGTGATGTCATTCACTCAGAGGCCGGAATTGCGACACTGTTTGACCGAAAAGTCAACCGGGGCAACATTAACCCCTTTGCAGAGGTGCTTCAGAAGACTATGGAAACAAACGGCTTGACATCACTCGAAGAAGCTGCAAGTCACGAGCGTGAGATTGTCAGCCAACTTGCGTACCGCGAAGATTTTCTCAAAAACTCCGAACTCTCACAGCCGGACTAGAATCCCGCAAAAGACAACGACTTACGGCGGAGCCGTTGACGATTGCGGACGTCACCGATACTGAGCAACAGCAGTCTTTCTCAGAGGCCGGAAAGCTCATTGACGCTCTCCCGCTCGTCCGACCGGTCGATACCGAGTGCTTCATAGAGGCTGCAATGTCCGCTCTTTCCTCTGAGTACAAGCATGCCGCCAAGCGCGGCGATGGCAAGGCCGCTCAATGAGCGCCGGCTCAGTCCCCACAGCGCGATCAGGCTGCCACCAATAACGGAAGCTGCGCGCTCCGGGCTGCTGATGTTGATGTGGTCAAGGGAGAACTCTTCGCAGAGTGAGCGAAGGGAATTCTGAAACGATGTTGTCACGAATGCCTCCTGTCGCAAGCAAGCGAAAGCCATTTTCGATACCATCTGCCATAATAGTGTTCCCATTTTCAGTTCAGTTCGACAGTTTCTTATACTTGGCTGCAGCACTTTTCAGCGGCGCCGTAGAACGTTTTCTCGAGGAGGATTTCCATGTCAAAAGCTTTTCTGATCGTGGCAGCCTGTCTTCTGACAGCATCTATGCCGGCAGCTTCGCAGACGGCTGCCACCAGGGCAGATCTGCGAGTGATCACTGTAAGCGGGCAGGGTGAAGTTATGGCCACGCCTGACAGGGCATCCATCCAGCTCGGAGCGACGGCCCAGACACAAGACGCAGCAGGCGCGCAGAGGCAGGTCAACAAGATTGTCCAGAAGATTCTCGAGGGTGTAAAGGGACTGGGGATTCCTGCGTCCAGTATTACGACGACTGGCATAAGCCTTTCACCTGTCTATTCAGATAAACGCGGTCAAGATACGCCGTCGGAGCCCAGCATCGTGGGCTATCGCGCCAATAATACGGTACGTGTCCAGCTTGACGATCTCTCCAAAGTGGGAGCTGTGATTGATGCAGGAGTTGAAGCGGGCGCGAACACTATTCAAGATTTGTCGTTCGATCTCAAGGATGACACCGCGCAGCGCCAGGAAGCTTTGAAGCTGGCTGTTCGCACCGCTCAGAGCAAGGCTCAGGCCATAGCGGAGGCTCTGAATGTCAAGCTGGGCCGGGTGCAGGATGTTTCTGAGAGTGGCGTTTCGGTAATTCGGCCGTTCGCTCAGGAGCGCTACATGGCGGCGGCTGCCGCAGCGCCTGTTGAACCTGGACAACTGCGTGTGCAGGCTTCCGTTACCATTAACTATCTGATATCTGATAAGTGAGTAGTCACTCCGAATAGACTGGCTGCAAACTACCGCGGAAGTCAACAGCTCCGGCCGGGTGCTCTGTTGCTCGTACCCGCATGAGAAATCTTTGCGCGTAACCGTTTCCATTTTCGTGTCTGTCGCATTATAATACAGACATATTCTTGCTCAGGTCTCTGCCAGAACTGACCCGCTCCGAGTGCAATTCGCAGTGGGCTCGGCTCCCAAATCTTCAGAGGGTGGTCTGGAAGCATCGGTCTTCTGGCAGTGGACAT
Source organism: Armatimonadota bacterium (assembly GCA_020846715.1). Taxonomy (GTDB): domain Bacteria; phylum Armatimonadota; class UBA5829; order DSUL01; family DSUL01; genus JADLDK01. The sequence continues at coordinate 37,753 of JADLDK010000034.1, forward strand.
TGTCGCTGGGTCAATGCCGCCCGTTTTACTATGCTGTAAAGGAGAGAATGCATGCGTCTTTCCGCTATTCAGGATGAGCCGCGAAATCAGGCTTCAAGTCTAAAGAGTCGTGGAGGTTCACGCGGCGCTGGATTCACGCTCATTGAGTTGCTGGTGGTTATTGCGATCATCGCGATTCTTGCCGCAATTCTATTTCCCGTGTTTGTCACCGCCCGTGAGCGAAGCCGCAAAGCCGTTTGCGTAAGCAACATGAAACAAATCGGGGTGCAGTTCGCAATGTACAGCGACGATAACCGCGGCTTCATGCCGCTCGGGCGCGACCCCAGCGACGGCATGAATGTCCAATCTCCAATTCCTGTTATCTGGGAGGCCATGTTGCCCTATGCCAAGACCAAAGAACACTGGCGCTGCAAGAGTGACACAGGCTACTACTCAAGAATCAGCTTCCAGGAGAATGGCCGAACCTATACGGTCGGCGTGGATATTCCTCTACGCAAACCACTGTGGAAGTACACCGGCGGAGGTTCTTACTGGTTCAACTCTCGTCTTGGAGTTGTAAATGTTCCTGGTGGGCACAAAAAGGCTGCTACCTACACAGGGAAGATCGAATCTCTCACCTCTCCAGCCATGATGCCAGTGATGTACGAGCCCGGAGATTTTCACGTCCCCGAAGCTGCGCTTGTTGCGGAGAGAGTCGGCGGGCGAGGCACCACTGAGTTTTTACAGAAGGCCCGCTATCTGGTGCTGTTTGGAGACTGGCACGTGCAGGAGGTCTCTGGACTGGACTGGGGCTCCAAATACTACGAGCCGGCCACAACACTGCAGTGCGGCGGATACCCACCGTAAACTCCAAGCGCGCTTCTCCCGAACGTCGCCGTTGCTAAGATAACGCTCACCACCCGTAAGCTCTCTTCTTGCCGTGTGGTTGATGCGCTGAAAGATACGTAGCGGTGCTGCCGACAGGGACGCACCTCCTTTTTGCCCCCTTCTGCGATCTCTTAAAGAGCCATTCACCGCCAATCAAAATACCGTCAAGGTCTTCTGCCGCACGATTGGTCTGATTTTGATCTTGACAACCTGCGAATGGGCTGTGTTATCATCCACCTGCTGGCTGTGCGTATTGCCGGGTTACACGAACAAATACCAGGCTTTCCCGTGAAAGAGGAGTAGTTAGCGCAGCCGTATGTGTCCTTGGAGTTCGGAGGGTGAAGGTGCGAAATAGTGGTTGCTCTCTCGTTAACGGGGCGTTGTACCAGAGTGCAGGGACGGTTGGAATACGCGCTTTGCGCATTTTATCCTTCCTGCTTATCGGGTTTGCGCTTGTTGCGCCAGTCGTCGCTGATGAGGTTGTCATTGGCACAGGCACGTCGTTCTGGGGGTTGCCTCTATCGACGTCCTATCACGATGCTCGCACGCAAGTTATCTATCTGGCTTCAGAGGTCGGCGCCGCCGGCAGAATAGGCGGCCTGGCGCTGGATGTTATGACCAAGCCGGGAGAGGCGCTGGGCAACTTCACGATCCGTATGAAGCAGACGCCGCTCTCCAGTTACTCTCCTGGCGTCTGGGAGTCCACAGGCTGGACAGTGTGTTACCAGACTACCACCAGTATCTCGACGACCGGGTGGGTGAACTTCGAGTTTACGACTCCGTTTGTCTACGACGGCGTCTCGAACCTGATGGTGGACTTCTCCTTCAACAACAGCAGTTGGAGTTCTGACGGCTATTGCCGGTATTCTGCGACCTCTGCGGATCGGACTCTTTACTACCGGACCAACAGCTCTTATGGTGACCCTCTAACCTGGTCTGGTTCCTCGAATCCCACCCCGAGTCGGATATCCGGGATACCCAACGTCAAGTTGAGCATAGGGCCCCCAGCGCAGCGCCCGGTTTTCAATCCTCCGGGCGGCGCATACTCTGCACCGCAAATTGTGACGATAACCTGCGACACTGCAGGCGCCGTGATTCACTATACACTGAATGGAATGGACCCAACGGAGTCAGACCCCGTGGTCGCGAACGGTGGCACTGTTAGCGTCCCTGTATCTCCTCCTACGACTTTGAAGGCTCGAGCCTGGGCTGCTGGATTTGTTCCGAGTCCGGTGACATCGGCGCTATACAGGCTTCCGGGGATAGTCCATGTATCACCAAGCGGTAATGACTCCAAAGACGGGTTATCCTGGGCGAAAGCAAAGAAGACAGTTACTGCCGGGCTCGGCGCTGCTTACGCAGGCGAAGAAGTCTGGGTGGCTGGCAATGCGTCCCATCCCTATGCGGAGCGCATTACGCTCAAGGGTGGTGTGGGCTTGTATGGTGGGTTTGCTGGAACTGAAACCAGCCGTAATCAGAGGAACTGGCAGGCCAACGTTACTATTCTGGATGGAAGCGGAACAGGTGATGTTGTGGAGGCACCGTCTGGTGTTACCTCCACAGCCGTGGTCGATGGGTTCACAGTGAGAAATGGCTACTTTGGTATCTCCTGCTACTCCTCCTCTCTGACGATTGCGAACAACACCATTACGAACAACATCGAGAAAGGGGCAAGCCCTGACGGACCCGAGCAAGGAGGTTATGGTATTTACTGCTACTCGTCCTCTCCGACGATCATGAACAACACGATCTCTAGGAACGATAAGCATGGCATCTACTGCAGCGGCTCCTCTCCGACGATCGCATACAACACCATCTCGGAGAACAGTTCTTCTGGCATCGACTGCTCCTTCTCCTCGTCTCCGACTATTACGAACAACACGATCTTCGAGAGCAACTATGGCATCAGGTGCTCCTCCTCCTCCTCTCCGACGATTGCGAACAATACAATCTCGTGGAACATCGATGATGGTATCTACTGCTCCTCCTCCTCTCCGACGATCGCGAACAACACCATCACGGGAAACGGCTATACAGGTATCTCCTGCTACTCCTCCTCCTCTCCGACGATTGCGAACAACACGATCTTCGAGAGCAACTATGGCATCAGGTGCTCCTCCTCCTCTGCGGTAATTACGAACAACACAATTTCCGGCAACCGCGAGGTTGGTATCTCCTGCTCCTCCTCCACCCCGACGATCACGAACAACATTGTTGCTTTTAACGCGAAGGGCCTTGACAACAGCAGCGGTATCCCGGTCCTCAACAACAACTGTGTTTTCAATCCGGGTGGGGTAAACTACGACGGCCTGAACGCTGGGGCGGGAGATATAAATGTTGATCCGAAGCTACAGTCGGCTCAAACTGGTAAACTTCACATTCAGCCAGACTCTCCCTGCGTAGATGCAGGACTGGACAGCGCCGTGCAGCCGGATTGGAAGGATATGGACGGTCAGGCGCGCATACAGGGCGCGCATGTGGATATTGGGGCAGATGAGTCCGATGGGACCGTGTGGCCAGAGTATCAGCCTGTAATAGTTCGCGTCAGTCCTTCTGGGGTAGATGACGCTGCGCATGATGGCAGCAACTGGGCGCTTGCCAAGCGGACAGTTCAGGCGGGTGTGGAGGCGGCTTCCGTGGCAGGTGGGGAGGTCTGGGTTGCCGCCGGAACTTATTCTGAGCATGTGGTGATGCGAGCTTCCGTCTCTTTGTATGGCGGTTTTGCAGGGACAGAGACTTCGCGTGATGAGCGCGACTGGACTGCTAACAGGACCATATTGGACGGTAGTGGCACAGGCTACGTGGTAAGAGGGTTTTCTCCCGGATACTTTACAAACGTGCTAGATGGGTTTACGGTGAGGAACGGCAGCGGGGGTATCTACTGCTCCTCCTCTTCTCCTGCCATTGCCAACATGGACTGTCAACGGTTGTACGCACAATTTGTTTAGTTAGTCTTTCGTTCGAACTCCAAGGGGCTCAAGTAGCCCAGGCTTGA
>JADLDK010000035.1 GCA_020846715.1 Armatimonadota bacterium
CTTCTGGGCCACGATCGTGTCACTGACGGCCGGATTGCCAGCCTTAGCCGCAGGTTTGTCAAACAGGCTTGCCGCTGTCGAACCCTTGCGGGGGTCAGACATGTAGTACATGCTCTCGAGACTTGTTTTGCCAAAATCAAAGTCCATCTTCATGCCGTAGGTCAGCACATCAAATGGCGTTCCGTTCTTGGCATCCGCCGCCTGATAGGCGTGGAGGAAGTTTGCGGTGTTAGTTCCGCCGAGGAATCCTGGCAACAGTGGCAGGCCGGCCAGACTGCGCGCCACAGACTTACCTTCCAGGTACCGATAGGTCACCTGGATAGTCTCGGAGGCAGATACGGGTTCGCTGAAGCTGACGGAGCCGCTGACGCTGTCAACAAAGAAGTCGCGATTGCGAACGAGTCTGCGCCCATTGATACTTGCCGTCACCGAGTCCGCGATGATATTGCCGTGCGTGAGCATGTAGCCGGCTGGACTTCCATTACCACGTAGAGAGTCAAAGCTCGAACTTGCTGGCGCGTCTTTCTGCTTCGGGTCGTCGGTGGCCGACTGTCTGTTGTCCAGAATCTGTCCGTCAAAGCTGCCCTGATTTCCCCAGAGCAGACGTGGCGGATCAGCTGCCAGCGCCGGTATCCTGACCAGCCCTGTCATCAACAGGCCACTAAACAAAATTGTCCGGAAGATTCTACTCTTCATCAGACTTATACAACTCAGAGATTCGAACCAGAACTCCTCAGATTCGCCGCTCTATCAGAACTTTGCCTCCCATAGCTTGATTGACACCTGCCGCCGCACGGACTCATCAGGTGATATATCGGTAAGTCCGCGGTGTTTCCGTTCTCGAATTCGCCGCTGAATATCAGCCGTAAGATTAATCTGCGCGTTGCGTTCCACCAGATCTTCAGGCTCTACTCGCACGACGACCAGAGGTTTGCTTGTCCCAGAAGTGGATTCCGATGCCGTCAGCGTTGATTTCTCGGCTCCATAACTGTCCGAACCATCAATGGTCCCGACTGTCCTGTTGAGCGAATCGGAACGGGTGGGCGTTTCTGGAACTGGCAGCGCAGCCACTTGTCCAACCGGCAGCCGAGAGCTTTTTGATACCAGGGGGCCTGCAAAACGCCGGGTAGTTTTTGAGCGTCCGGAGCGCGAAGTTGCCCGCATCGCCGCCTTTTCTGCCACCTGTGGGCCAGATGCGGCGGCAACCGTCAGTGGTGCTCTGGAGTCAGAGTCCTGCGGTTGAGACGAAACACCCTCTTCGTGTTTCTGAGTCGTGGATGGCAGAGATGTCTGCGGCGCAACGGGAGCTTTCGACAGTGAGGTTGACGGTGGCGCCGTTACCGGCCGCCCGGTACTGTTTATTGTGCCATGAAAAACGCTTATCAGTACCACCGCCGCCACAACTCCGGCGCCCAGCGCTGCCTTCCATGGCGCGGCGCCTCCAGCCCAGAGCCTGTGTGTCCGGGACCTTCGCGCATAGGTTGCCGAGGCGATAGCCTGTCTCAGGCCATCGGGCGCCGCAACTTCCGACATAGCAGAAGCGGCAGCATACCGCGAGTAGAACTGCGCGTCTTCAGAGCAGACTCTGCACTCCTCAACGTGCTGCTTTGCGGCAGGTGACAGATCAGCGGACGCTGCCAGGGCTAGCTCGCTCGCAGTCTCAATGCACCTCTGCGCCGCGGCCACAGTCTGGCTCAGACGTGCGCCCAGCCCGGCAGGAACTTCTTCGTCCACACTTAATGCGCACGCGCTGACGAGGTTTCTCATGGCCTGCAACGCTTCGCGACAACTAGCGCACTCCTGCAAATGGCGCTCAATGCTGGTTGTTGACTCAGCATCCATCTCTGCGTCCACGTAACAGGACAGATTGTTTTTGACTTCTGGGCAATTCATAAACTGATTTCCTGTCTTCGCGCTGTCTTCACCGACCGCGCCTGCAGCCGATATGCGACCTCGATTGTCGCATTCGCAGTCTCGAAAGCTCTCAGGAACTACACCTTACGGGATTCCTGACTGTTTGGAGACACATCTCTATTAGTTGAGACACTTGTGTCTCTCAAATGTAACAGCTCTTTTCGGGAGAGTTGCCGGGTGGCTGAAAACTTGGGAAAGCCCGCCGGCGTAGCTGCCTGCTCAGGTCGCCGTAGCCAATGTTTTCTTGTATCGGTGTGGGTGAGTGTGTATAATGCTCTGTCCCTGCGCAGCGCTGAGTGCCCGATGATCCGCGGAGAGACAAAATCAGCCGGCGAGCAGTCCTAAGCTGCAAGCGCTCTCAGCCAGACGATGCAGGCTGACCTGCGGCGCATGGTCGCACTGGATCGGTCTACAGACCATTGCCAAAAGAACCGCAATTTACAACTGCACACCGCTTGACAGGCGTTTTCATACTGGCTATCACAATGGCAGGCGGCTGCTCCAGGGTTCCGACCCGGACTCCTGCAAAGCCGGGACCTGCGCGGCCTCCTGTGATCGTGCGCGTCGAGGGCGCAGACACTGTGCAAACGGATGAACAGGGCAATGAGCTTTGGAGGGTGAAGGCGGATGAAATGCTGCTCAACCAGGAGAAAGGGACAGCCGATCTCCACGGCGGGCAGGTGACAGTCTTTGGTCCGGGCCACACCGTGCGGCTCAACCTCAGTGCGCCACGCGTCCAAACGAGCGTCCTGGAGCGCAAGCTCACAGCTTCCGGGGGCATAAAGGCTGAGAGTCCTGTCTCTCAAACCCAGTTTTCAGCGGGGAAAATTGAAGTGGACCTGAACCGCGACAGCATTGTGGCGAGCGACGGGCTGATGGGAAGTAGGCCAAATGGGTCCTTCAAAGCCCAAAGGCTGGAGTCCGATATCAAGCTGACACGCATGAAGCTTTCAGACCCCAGAAATGTGGAGATACTGATAGACTTTGCTAACGAAAGAATGGGCAGACCATGAAGATTCGATTCCGGGTGGCCATAGCCGTCATTACTGCCGCTGGGTTGACGTGTATCGGAGTAATCAAGCCTGGAACGACGGCACAGGGAGAATCCAACCAGCCGGTTGGGCCTGTCCAGGTAAGCGCGCGCGTCATCGAATGGCTGGAGCAGGACCTGATCCTCACGGGGGGGACGCCACGCGTCCACAGCCTTGACGGGCGCTTTGACTTCCGGGGAGGCAAAATCGTTGTAACGCTCAACCGGGGCAAGAGCGTGCAACGCAAAGACCTCGTCGCCAAAGTCGTTGCCACGGGAGGCGCGACAGTGGATGCTAAGCTGCCAGATCGCACTGTCCATGCGACTGCCAGCAAGGCCACATACGACCACGCTAGCGAGACCGTCGTCTTTGAGGGCAATGTCAAAGCGAAGGTGATGGATCCGCAGCTCACTGAGCCGGGAACGCTCGTCGGGCAGAAGGCGACTTTGTGGCTGAATGCTGGTCCGGGGCAGACGCGCGTGAAAGTGGAGGGAGCCCCGGCCACAATCCAGGTGACCCCAAAGGGCGAGAACCAGGAGCGGAAAGGCTAGCGCTTGAGTCTGGCGTGTCAGGAACTTGTCAAAGTTTACCGGGGAAGACGCGTTGTCGATAACCTGAGCTTTACAGCGGCGCGCGGAGAGACCGTTGGGATTCTGGGGCCGAACGGCGCTGGAAAGACGACGACTTTCTACATGGTTTTGGGCCTTGCGCGGCCCGATTCTGGCGTCATCCTCTTTGAAGACCACGACATCACCCATTTGTCAGTCGCCAGGCGCAGCAAGATGGGGATCGGATATCTGGCCCAGGAGGCCTCCATTTTCCGCAAACTGACAGTGCTCCAGAATGTTATGCTCTACCTCGAGGCCGCGGAGTATCCTGCGGCAGGGAGATACAAGCGCGCGATGCAGCTTCTTGGAGAGTTTGGTGTGGATGCGCGTGCGCAGGAGCAGAGTATCAGTCTTTCTGGAGGTGAGCGGCGTCGCGTCGAGATCGCTCGCGCTCTTGCCGCTGACCCCGCATTCATTTTGCTTGACGAGCCTTTCACCGGCATTGACCCCATCGCCATCAACGATATAAAGAGCATTATCCGCAGTCTCGCCGAGCGTAACATTGGCATTATCATCACAGATCACAATGTCCGTGACACTCTGAGCATCTGTGACAGAGCCTATATCGTTGCGCAGGGCCGCATCGTCACCAGCGGCACCAGCCAAACTATCCCGGATGATCCGCTCGCCCGGCAGTTCTACCTCGGCGAAGATTACGAGGCCTGAGCCTTGTTCAAGACTGTTGACAGGCTTGTCTGTAAAGAGATCATCCCTCCTCTGCTGTTTGGGATCGCCGCATTTACAAGCCTGTTCTTCGCGGGAAGCTATCTCGGCAAGCTGACAAATCTGCTGCTTCAGGGCGTTCCAATATCTGTCGTCCTCAAGCTCTTCGCGCTCAACCTGCCAGGCATTGTTGTGCTGACGCTGCCAATGAGTGTGCTGCTGGGCGTGTTGTTATCATTTGCGCGTCTATCGTCTGACAGTGAAATGGTCGCCCTGTGGGCAGGAGGGGTCAGCCTGTGGCGTCTCATGCGCCCCGTGCTGGCAATCGCACTGTCAGTTTCTGTACTCAGCTTTGTGATAAACAACTGGATTGCTCCAGGCGCCGCCCGTCGCTCGGCCGATCTGAAGGCCAGAGCACTGAAAGAAGCTACGGCAATTGAGAATCCCTTCGTGCAGACCGATAAGCAGGACGGAAGGTTCAGCTCCATTATCGTTGTCAATGGAGGGATGAAGAACCACCAGCTCTGGGATGTGTCGGTCGTTACAGGTTTTGGTCCTGGAGGTCCCAACCTCTATTTTCACGCGGAACGCGCGGTGTGGGAAGGCGGGGACAAGTGGATTCTCTACAACGGAATCATGAAGACTCTGGGAACGGGTCGCGAGTCGGTAACCAGGTACGGACAGTTCAAGAGCCAGCCGATCACGATACAGGGAACGCCTGAAGAGATTGCGGAGGCGCAACGTGACTCTGATGAGATGTCTTTCACTCAGCTTGCGCGAAGAATCCAGCGACTGCGCTCTGTGCAGGACACCCGCCCGCTGGAAGTCGATCTGTATAACAAGATAGCGTTACCGCTCGCCAGTCTCGTATTTGCTCTGATTGCGGCGCCTCTGGGTTTGCGGCCACAGCGCAGTGGAAGTGGTGTAGGTTTTGGGTTAAGCATTGGACTTATCTTTGCGTATTGGATGGTGTGGCAGTACACCAGCCAGTTTGCCAAGACCAGTAATCTTGCGCCGATTGCCGGTAGCTTTATGGCGAACTTGATCTTCCTTGGAGTGGGAGTGGCGTTACTCATTCGGAAGGCGAGATAGTTTTTCGAAATGATATTACAAGATGTTTTGTACAACTTGGACATTGTTGGGCATATTGCCGGAAGGGCGGCAGCCTGATCTATGCTGCGTGCGATTGTCTTTCTTGGAATTCTGGTAATCGGTTCTGGTGGGGTCGCTTATGTTGGCGATCTGATTGGCCGGCGAATGGGCAAGGCTCGTCTGACGCTATTTGGCATGCGTCCACGCCATACTGCGGTTCTTATCACGACCGTGACCGGAATGCTGATTGCCTTTCTGACGCTGACAATTCTGCTCGCCTCAGACAAGCCGCTGAGAAAAGTGATTTTCCGGGGAATGCAGATTCTGGCGGAGAATCGGACGCTTCAACAGGACAATGAATCGCTGAGCAGAACTCAGCGGGTGCTTGAAAAACAGGCGGAGAAGAGCCGGTTGCTCGCCAGGAAGGCTGACGCTGAGCGGCGCAGCGCGGACGGCAGGCTGAAATCCGCTCAACAGCGCCTCAAGGCACTCTCGGATCGCATCGCTGTCCAGCAAAAGGAATTGGCTGCCGCGGCGGCCAGGCTGACGCGGGAACAACTGAAGCTGGAATCGGTTCAGGCTCAGCGTGAAGTTGCTGAGCGCAGCCTTCGGGCCGCTCAGACACAACTCCGCCAGACGCAAACGCTGCTCAGCTCCGCTAGAAGGGAAGCTGCTGAAGCCGCCAAAGCGGCGATCCAGGCGCGTCGCGAGGCGAATGTCGCTCTGCTGGAAAAGGAGATTTCTATTGGCAGCTATGAAGACCTCCTGAACAAGCCAGCGAACTTCACTGCCGGTGAAGAGGTCGCCCGCGGTGTGGTTACTTATTCGCACGACTTTTCGGTCGTTCGCCGCGCCATTGTCGGAGTTCTGGCCGAAGCCAGCCACGCAGCTATCGACCGTGGGGCATCTGTCGCCAGCAACGGCAGAGCGGTCGTGATTCCCAATGTGGTTGCGGCGCCGGGAGCGGGGAAGGAATCCTTCACTGAAGATGACCAGATCAATGCGCTGAGAGACGAAATTGTGGACGGAGGCGCAAATGTAGTCCTCCAGATAATCGCGAAAACCAACTCTGTTCCTGGCAAACCGGTTTTGATACAGGTGCGCCCCTACGCCGACAATTTCGCGTTTGCCAAAGGTGAAACTCTGGCTTGCACACAACTCGACGCGTCAAGGAATGCTGAAGATTTGGCTGGAAACATTATCAATTTCCTGGCGACAAGCGTGCGTTCGGAGGCTGAGGTGCGGGATCTCATTCCGAGGATCAAGGTGGCAAGAGACCCCGAAGACCCCTCACCGCTCCAGAAGCGTTACTTCGAAATGGACGCCACGCGCCTGGCTGCGCTTGTGCAGCGCGTCATAGTAGAGGGTGGAAGGGTGACGCTGTGCGCGCAGGCAGCGGCGGACACTACGTCAGCGGGGCCACTTTCACTCGTATTCTCTGTCAAGCCGGCAGAGCCGTGATCTCACCGGTTGTTCTCGCTGTTGACCCGGGGCGCACCAAATGTGGGATTGCCGTCGTCTCGTGCGAAGGCGTCCTTCATAAAGACGTGTGTCCAGTACTTCAGTTGGTGCCGCGCGTGCTTGGCGCGATGGAAGCGACCGGGGCATGCCTGATCGTGATGGGGAGCGGGACCAACGGAGCCAGGCTGGCCCGAGTTCTGCGACAGCAGTCTGAGCTTCGCAATGTGGAGCTCGTACTGGTGGACGAGGCATTCACGACAGTGGAGGCGAGGAAAAGATTTTTTGATGAGAACCCTCCGCGTGGCCTGAAGCGTCTTATTCCGCGAGGGCTCCTGAAGCCTTCCTGCGCAGTGGACGACTACGTCGCCGTCATTTTGGCGGAGAGAGCCTTGGCGGAGAGAGCCTTGGCAGAGAGAGCCTTGGCAGAGAGAGCCTTGGCAGAGAGAGCCTTGGCGGAGAGAAAAGACGGGGACACGGCTCAGTGCGAGGGCGACGGCGAGAGCGGCTAGAGACCCGGTGTCTTCGAGTTTTCTCTCAAGGCGAGATGGGAAAACTTGCGCAAGACAGCGTCGTGCAGCCCGTGTGAAACTCCAGTTTCAGCGTGCGCGTGACAATAATGAAATCTAGTCTTTAGATTATGGCCGCCCGCATGCGTGGGGTCAGGTAAAAATACCTGGCGAACTCTTGACAAGAGAGGCTGCGCATGCTAAATTGCGGCTTCAGAGTGCGTCGGTGTGTCTATATGTGTTGAAGGACACTGACACAAGCGGCGCGCAAGGATTCTCCGGGGAGTTTTCCGGAGTCTTTCGGAGGGGTTATCCAGAGGGGTTATCCACCGGAAGAAACTTTCGGACGAGATGGATGGCGCTCGAGAAGTAGATGGGGGGACACCTCGGTCTGCTGATCCTGCGGATTCCAGCGTTCGAAAACCAATGCATGCCGAACAGAAGCGGCGCAAAAGACAACAACAGTGTAAAGCGATCTCGAAAGTGGAGGGAACATGGATACTCCGTGAGAGACAGCTCTGCGGAGTTGGCGTTTGGAGCGTCCTCTAGCGGGTGTGCATTGTTACACTCAAGGAGGAACACGATGAAAAAGGCTGTAATCGGAGGCCTTGCTGGCGCGGTTCTGGCGCTTGCGGTTCCTGTGTTTGCACAGGGTCCGTTCGCTGACGTGCCGGTTGATCACTGGGCCTACGAAGCTGTACAGCAGCTCCAGGATAAGGGCATCGTGATCGGTTATCCCGATGGGACCTTCTCAGGCAAGCGTGCGCTGACTCGCTACGAGTTCGCACTGGCTCTTTCTCGCGCCATCCCTGTCATCTGCCAGGAGTGCGCGCAGCCAGTCGGACCCAATGGCCAGCCAGTGACCGACGCGCACATCAACGACCTCATCGACCAGAAGATCAGCAAGCTGACCGGCACTGACGTGTCCAGCCTGCAGAAGTCTATCGATGAGTTCCGCGATGAGCTTAGCCAGATGGGCGTCGATCTCGACGCTCTGAAGCGCGACGTTGCTTCTCTCGAGGAGCGCGTTGCAGCTCTGGAGGCCGAGCACAAGCGCCTGAAGATTACCACTCGCTTTAACGTATTCGCCATCGGCGCATCGCAAAGCAATGGTAGTCCGGTTGATCGTGATAACCGGCCGATGGGCACGGACGATAACCTTCTCAAGGGGGTTAGCGTCGTGCGTGATGCCGACGTTATCTTCAATTACGAGGCCAGCGGCGCCAAAGCTCAGATCGTCCTGAACGCAGGCAACTATCTGAACTACCTTGGAGCCTTGACCAACTTTGCCGGTAACCCGTACGATATGAGCGGAAGCGGTTCCGATTATTCGGACGCCGTGAATCTGTTCCTTGGTTACGGTGAAGTTCCGCTTCTCGGAGCGGATGTGTCGGTTGGCCGCTTCCCAATCCAGTTCACCAAGTGGACCCTCAAGAAGTTTGACGTGGACACCTACACGGAGAACTGGAAGACGGATGACGGTAACTACTACGTCGACGGCGGTAAGGCTGCGTGGACGTGGGGTGGCGTTGATATCCTTGCCTTTGCCGGCAAGAATAACAACATTGTTGGCGGCATTCCGGCCAACTACACCGCGCTCCCGGCTGCCGGACCTGGAATTGCCGCTCTGCCAAGTTCGAGCATTGGCACCTTCCCCGCCGCGCTCCAGAGCACGGGCGTTCGCGCCGCGTTTGGTCTGGGTGCGCTGAAAGTGGGCCTGAACTACATCAACGCTGGAACAACTTCGATTGCGACTCCGTATGATGAGGCTCAGGTGTATGGCGCTGATCTGAACTGGAACTGGGGCAGTTGGAAGTGGTATGGCGCGTGGACTGAAACCACCAGCAATGGTGTTGGCGCCACGCCGAATGTCAGCAACGACAACACGGCCTGGGAAGTTGGCACCAATGGCAACTGGGGTGGTCTCGGAATCGCCGCGAGCTATGTTCGCGTCGAGCCGAACTTCGCCGCTCCTGGCGATTGGCGCCGCATCGGCCGCTGGCAGAACCCTGTTAACCTGCAGGGGCCCGAAGTTGGTCTGAAGTACGGCATCAGCGAGCGCTGGAATGTGTTTGCATCCGGCGCCTGGTATGATGGCGTTCAGAACGCCAGCTATCTCGGTAGCTTCGCCGGCACCGCTCTCAACGCCGCCGCTAAGGTCCAGCAGTACAAGGCTGGCGTGGATGTGGCCCTGGGTCGTGGAACCCTGGGCTTCGACGCCGAGTGGGTGCGCTGGGATCCAAACGTGACCGGCGCAACTGGTACGCCTGAGGAGAGGTATTACAC
>JADLDK010000036.1 GCA_020846715.1 Armatimonadota bacterium
AGCGGTGGTTAAAGTCTATCGCGAAGCAACGCTGGAGTTTTTGCGCAGTCTCCACCATAACCTGGGCTTTGCTGATATCGTTGCAGATGGGCTTTTCGCACAGGACGTGGCATCCGGCTTCAAGAGCCTGGATAGTAGGCTCAAAGTGATCGCTTGAGTATTCGTAACCCCCTGTGGCTACGCTGCAAATGTCCGGTTTCAGAGCATCCAGCATTTCCTGCGCATCAAGAAACCCGGGAACCCCAAAGCGGCTTGAGGCTTCGCTGCGTCTGTCCTCCCTGATGTCGCAGACGCCGACCAGTTCACACAACTCATCGGTCTGATAGATCTGCGCGTGCAGGTTGCCGATGTAGCCCATGCCAATAATGGCAATCCTAAGCCTCGACACTGCCAGCCTCCAGCTCGTACCCCAGCTCTCCCATATTGGCCGCAAAGAAGTCAAACATATGAACGCCGTCGTCGCTTTTCCATCGGCCGACGGGCGCTGTCTGGACAGGAATGCTCACCAGGTCAAACCCGAGAAATGACTCGAGTCCCCGCAGCGTCTGATTCTGTCGCAAGACAAAGTCTTCGAAGCGCACGCCATAGCTGTTGCGAGCAGGCGGAGTCGCCTTGACAATCTCCTGCTGGTACTTCCAACTTATCGCGCGGCGCAACCGGACGTCGTCTGTGCGGTCGTAGTCAACGCCAAAGTCAGACAGATCGTCTGTCACGTGCGACCCAAGAATCGAATCCCGAGGATCGCGCACCCAGTGAATGTAGTAAGCCTCTGGAAACAGCCTCACCATCCATGGATAGACGAGTGTTGTCTCTGGCAGCTTCCAGCCTTTGCGCGAAGCGTCGCTGGACAGCACAGAGGCGAGGAAGGACTCGACAAGGCGTGTAAAGGCCGGATCAATCGGGCCAGCATGCAGCGCGGAAAAATCCCACTCAAGGCCACCCAGATAGCGCACCTTCCGGGCCATGACGCGGCAGGCCTCGTACACATCGTCAGGCGGAATGAGATCGTAGGAGTCGTTGAGATGCGCTCCCATGTAGACGCCACTGTCCCGCAGAGTCTGGCTCATAGCCCGCGTGCCTGAGTGGCCTCGTCCAATTATAGTAATAAGCATATTGCGACTGTGAGGAGGCGCGGCAGGCTACAGCTTCTTGGCGCCCCGCTGTCTCTGAAGCTCTGTCATTACCTTCTCCTTCTCTTTCTGCTGCAGATTCTGAGCGGCAGATGGAGAACCGATGTACAGGCTTTCGTAAGCTTGTTCTGAACTCTGGAACGGGCCTGTGCCCTGCCCGTGCCAGTTCAAGTTGGTGAAAACCGGATTAGTGCGGCCCGTCTGCTTTTCACGCGCGGCAATGTGCGCCTCCATTCGCTGCGTGAGAGCATTTACGATCTCCGGATTCTGATCTGCGACATTGCAGTTTTCGTCAGGGTCTTTGATCAGATTGTACAGCTCTACCGGCGGCTTGAAGTGAAGGTCCGGCTCCAGGGCGCGGATCAGCTTCCACTCAGGCGTTCTCCAGCCGTGCTTGCGCATCCAGGTCGCCTCAGTCAGATAGAACTCGGTCTCGACCTTGCGCTCATCTCCACGCATCAGCGGCACAAGACTGCGTCCGTCAAACCTGATTTTTGTCTTCAGCTTGAGCAGTTCCATGACGGTCGGCATAAGGTCTTTGTGGCTGCAGTAGTCTTCAAACCATAGAGCTTCCGGCACTCGCCCCGGAAAGCGGAAAATCAACGGAACAACCAGCGTCGGCTCGTAGAGCCCGTGGTGGTCAAAGTAGCAATCGTGATCGTAAAGTGTTTCGCCGTGGTCCGCGTTAATAACCACAAGCGTCTCCTCTTCAATTCCGAGCGCTTCGAGCTCAGCGAAGATGTTCTGAATGCAGGCGTCCATGTACGCCACCGCGCCGTCGTACTGTGCGATGATATACTCCGCATCGGTACAACCGGGAGGAAACCAGCTGCTCAGATAGTCCGCAAACGGCTTGAACGCATAAACCGGATCGAGTGACCGGTTGTCAGGGTCGCACTCGTCCCCAGCGTAGAACATCCGCTCGAAAGGACGCGGTGGAAGATAAGGGGAGTGCGGGTCCATGTGCCGCAGAAACAGGAAGAAAGGTTTGTCTTCACCAGCCAGCCGGCGAAGCTCCGGCAGGGCGACTTCGTTGAGATTCTCCGCCTTCGGACTGCGGCCCGCGTTGAAAGAGCCCCAGCCACTGAAATCCAGATACTTCTGAAAGCCGCGTGAGGCTGGATTGCCGCTGAAGCCCACGCACACTGTGTTGTAACCCTGCTCCTCAAGAACCTCCGGCATTGTGCGAACGTGAGAACCGAGTGGGCCTTCGTGGCGCAGCGCGACAACGTCCGTACCAAAGGCATCCATTCCCGTCAGCATACTGGAGTAAGCGGGAGTCGTTGGGATGTGAGGGCTGAAGCACTTCGCAAAGACGGTCCCCAGCTCCGAGTAGCTGTCTATATGCGGGGTTGTCAGCCGGTGATACCCGTGCAGACTCATATGGTCACGCCGAAGACTGTCGATGGCAATGAGAAGAAGATTGGGATGTTTTTTCATTGTAAGCTCTCTAGAATGGCAGAGATTGGAAGATCACCAGCGTCGGGACTACCGCGCCCCGAGACTCTTCAGAATGGCGTTCAGATAGCCGTAGCTCTCGGCAGCAATAATTGAAACTTCCGGCAAAGACAGCTCACCGGCGCCGATCACTTCCAGAGACACCGGGCCGCTGTAATCTGCGTCCACCATAGACTTGCAGTAGGCAAACAAATCGATATCTCCACGTCCGCAGGCCTGATCCTGCGGCGCCCCGGGAGACGGACCTGGCCCTTTGCAGTCGCGAATGTGAATATGCTTCACCCGGCTGATGACCTGCGAAAGCGCTCTGGCAGGATCTTCCCCGGCCCGGTAGATGTGGCTGGGATCCATGTCAATTCCGAACGCAGGCGAGAGAATCTCCCGCATTGCCCGCAGCGTCGTCGGAGTGCTGTAGATGGCAGAGTTTACGTGGGCTTTCACGCAGAGCGTGACGCCATAGTGTTGCGCCTTATCCGCCATGCGCCCGATGGCGCTGATGGATGCCTGAATGTCTTCCTCGACATCGCTCTTTCCGCCCGGACCTATGTTGATGACCGGAATTCCTATCTCAGCAGCGGCCTCAAAGGCTTTCGTGAGCCGGCCCTCATCGAGTGACGCGACCTCAGAGGAAAGTATCTCCAGTCCGTTATCTGCAACGATTTTCTGAATCTCAGAAGCCTGCGACTTCCAGTCATCCAGAACAAGGTGTTCACACATCCCCTGAATGGCCGAAATCTCAACGCCGTCGTACCCCGCCGCTTTGATGTGTCTGCAGGCAGTAGCGAAGTCGTTTGCCCCGAAAAGAACCGAGTTGACACCCAGTTTGATCATATTAAGACCTCAATGCTTGGCTGTTTTGGAGACCGCCGTTTCTGCTTGCAACTTACAGATCGACAACTCTGTGCTCGTTCCAGGAAGTAATCGCCGCTTCGATGATCTTCTGGACTTTTAGCCCGTCTTCTCCGGATCCGTCGATCTCATTGTAAGGAGTCTTTGTCTCAATCTGATCCAGCCAGGCGCTGAGACGGCTTCCAAAAGTCTCTCCGAAGGAGCGCATCCCACCGAGGTAGCTGTAGCTCTCGTACTCGATTGAGTTGCGGTCATAGAATGCCAGATGCTCGCAAGCATCATCCAGCACGAAGCGTCCGGCGGAGCCAACAACTTCGCACTTTTCCAGCCCGTAAGAGCCACCAGCGTCGTAGCTGCCTGTGAGATTGCCGACGACGCCATTGGCGAAATGCAGCAACACCTGGGCGTTTGAATAGGTTATACGCCCGTCACCCTTTTTCAAAAAACAGGCGACGCTCTTCACGTCTCCGCAAAAATAGCGCATCACATCGAATGAGTGGGGATGCAAGGCGCGCATGTGGAACCACTCCGAGGTTTCAACTGGATTGTTAATCCACATCCGCATATTGATCATGTTGAGGCTACCCAGACGCCCATTACTGACCCATTCTCTGG
>JADLDK010000037.1 GCA_020846715.1 Armatimonadota bacterium
ACCACAAAGCCTGCCTCCGCAGACTCCACAACCAAAGTCTCCGAAGGGAGACTTCGTGCGAACAGGCGCGGTTTCAACCGCCGGCTGTACGGTACGGTCTGCAAACGCGCTCACGCCAGCCACCTCCGCAGATCGTCAACCGTCTTGCGGATATCCTTGATCTGCTGCTCGCCCGAGATCTCACGCTCGATGACCAGCTCTCCGTCGTAGCCAATCTCTTTCAGTCGCTGCAGGAAGCGCGGAAACTCCACTTTCCCCTCTCCAACAGCCACTTCCCGGCCCAGCTTCATTCCGTCAGTGGGGTACAGCCCATCCTTCACATGGATATTGCGCACGTACTGCCCGAACACTTCAAGGGAATCTATCGGGTTGCCCTTGCCGTAGAGGATGAGGTTGGCCGGGTCCAGATTGATGCCGAGGTTATCTGTGCCGATCTCGTCAATGGTGCGCAGAAGTGTCACCGGAGTCTCCTGTCCGGTCTCAAACCAGAAGCCCAGTCCACGCTCCTGACAGTACGTGGCGATCTCCCGTATCAACGCCACAACGACCGGATACTCTGGATCCGTCAGGTTTTCAGGGATAAACCCGCAGTGGGTGATAATTGCTGGAACGCCCAGCATCTGGGCAAAATCAGCTTCGGTTTTCAGGGCTTTCATGCGCTCTTCACGGTACTGCGGAGGAACCAGACCAAGCGTAACCGGCCCTTCGGTGAAGTTCCATTTGGCCGGACCGGGCCAACCCGCCCACACAGCGCAAATCCGCACGCCCGCCGCTTCTGACTCTCGCTTCACTACCTCGGCCAGCTCCTGTGTCAGCCCTTCTGAGTTCCAGATGCTGAGTTGACAGACGTTGAGCCCGAACTGCGATACGTGGTCAAAGCACTTGCCGCCATTTCGAAGCGGATTGATCACACCGATATCCATAAAATCCTGCTTTCTACAAACAACCCTCGACAGACTTTCAACGCCGTCGCTGCGCCTGCCCCTGTTTCGCTGTGTATCCCGGACGGGACGGTCCGCCCACCTGCCGTCGCCAGCGCTCAGGGACGCCCGCTTCCTCTGGCCACACGCCAGGTCCCGTCTCTTGTCAATTCGCGTTGCTGCCGATAAAACAATGGACTGCTACCGCGGCGTCAGTAATCCAACGAGGCGCCGTCTGCCTGGTCACTCGCGCAGGCGGCCTTAGAGACAGCTTTGTCCTGCTCACTCAATCTTGCATTACCAGAGCTCATCAAGACGCACAGAATGACAGAACAACAAAACTCTTCCCGGCACAACTCAACATCACACGCCCAAGTAGTCAGACGGCTGATCCCAGGCGCTCTCGCGGTTGCAGCGCTCCTGTTTGTCCTTCACACGCTGCTTAACCGTTTCCTGCCACAAAGCCCGTTCTTGGGAATTCTTGCCGGTCTGACTGGAGCGGCTGTCTTTGCCGGTGTGTCCGTTGCTATTCTGAAGGGCATCTCAGTCTCCGCGCAACCAGATCCGCAGCTAGGGTTCGACCTGCAGGAGTTTACCAGACAGCTCCTCGACCACGCTCCGTCGCCGGTCTATGTTCTGGATCCCGACATGCGCTACCTACTGGTGAACCGAGCATGGGAGGAGGGCACTGGAATCAGCAGTAGCGAGGCCATTGGGCGAAAAGTTGCCGAGCTATTTCCGCGGGAAACTGCGGAACACCTCGCCGAGGCGGACGCCACGATTGTTGTTACGGGAATATCAGCGGTCAGCAGGCAACAGACTCACTTCAAAGGCGAAGAGCGCTACTTTCACACAGTCAATTTTCCGCTGCTACGCGCTGATGGAAGTATCGAAGGGGTCGGTGGAATCTCAATAGAGACTACGCAAGTGGAGGAGGCTGTCGAAAAGCTGAGGTGGCTGGCCTCCTTCCCCGATCTCAATCCGCTGCCAACCGTGGAGATGGACAGTAACTTCAAACTGACCTACTGCAATCCTGCGTCCGAGTCTGCATTCCCGGGGATTGCGGCCTCCGGCATTGAGCATCCCACACTACAGGGGCTTGATATGCTCAGACAGCAAATGCGCAGCGGTGATCGTTCCACGCACAGCCGGGATATTGAGTTCGACGAGCGAATCTACCACCAGACCATTCTGTGGATTGATGACCAGCAACTGATGCGGATTTACAGTCTGGACATCACGGATACCGTACTGACGCAGGAAGCCCTGCGCGGAAGTGAACAGCGCTTCCGCACTATCTTCGACGCCGCCTCGGAGTGCATCCTTGTATGGGACAGCGACTATCTCTGCCTGTACGTCAATACGGCCTGCGAACAAGAGCTCAAACGCAAGGCCTATACGCTGATTGGTAACGACCTGAGAGAGGGCCTGCAGGACATTCCAGAGCTGCTCGAAGCTTGGCTGGAAGCCACAGATCGCGCCGTCAAGACGGGAGAACGGGTGTTCCTTGAGAACTGCTTCACTCTGGACGGCGGCAAAGTCTGGATGGAGTCCACTGTCTCTGCCGTTCTCAATGCGCAGGGAGAAGCCGTAGCGGTCGCCGTGTTGTTCAGAAATATCACATCACGCAAGCTTGCTGAACAGGAACTGCAGCTCTACACTGTTCAGCTCGTCGCCGCAAGACGCGACCTTGAAAAACATGCCCGCCGCCTCAAACAGCAGGCCAGAGAACTCAAACAGGCGCGCGACACAGCCCTTGAAGCTACCCGGATGAAATCCGACTTCCTCGCCAGCATGAGCCACGAAATTCGAACTCCGATGAACGGAATCATCGGAATGAGCGGACTATTGCTCGAAACAGAGCTCGACTCCGATCAAAAAGAGTTTACAGAGATCATAAAGAGCAGCGCCAACAACCTTCTCACACTCATTTCCGACATCCTGGACTTCTCCAAAATTGAGGCGGGTAAGGTGGAGCTGGAGCATACGGAGTTCGACCTGACGCTTACACTCGAGGAGACCCTGGACGCACTGGCCATCAAAGCGTGTGAGAAGGGTCTTGAGTTTGCGCTGGATATCTCACCCACTGCACCTCGGCTCCTCCAGGGAGACCCGGTGCGGCTGCGCCAGATTGTCACCAACCTGTGCGGGAACGCCATCAAGTTTACGAAGCAGGGAGAGGTGATCGTCAGCGTCGAGTTGCTGGAGGAGAACAGCACCCATGCACGCTTCAAGATTTCTGTGAGCGATACCGGCATCGGTATTCCAAAGGAGGCCCACGGGCGGCTGTTCCAGTCCTTCTCTCAGGCCGAAAGCTCCACCACGCGCCACTACGGCGGCACCGGGCTCGGACTGGCCATCAGCAAACGTCTCGTGGACCTGATGAACGGCGAGATCGGATTGGACAGCGAAGTCGGGAAGGGCTCCGTTTTCTGGTTCACACTGAGTCTGGAGAAGCAGCCAGCGGCGCAGAGCGAGCCTCAACGGCAACCGGAATCTCTGCGCGCCCTTATTGTTGAGCCAAACGACTCTCTACGCGCAATCCTCGTATCCCGGCTTGAACAGTGGCGCTGCAGCGCTGTGGCCACCTCGTCAGTCCAAGAAGCCATAGCCGCTCTTGACCGCGCGGAAGCTGACAAGCTGCGCTGGGACGTCGCGCTCATTGACGCAAAGCTGGGAGAGCGCACGGGACTTCAGTTTGCGCAGTCCTGCCAGAATCGCGCCGCACTCCGAGAGTGCAAAACAATTCTGCTGTGCACTCTGGGATCGGCGCCCGCGCGAGAAGAGCTGGACGCCGCGGGTGTGTCCGCAACCCTCACCAAGCCCGTGAAATACCGGGCTCTTGCCGACTGCCTGATGTTCGGACACGATCATTGCGCTGCCAGCGCAGATGCGGCCGCTCCTGCCCAGCCGAAACCAGAGCCGGCGGCGGAAGCGCCCCGCGGGCCATCCGAAAAGCTGCTTGTTGTGGATGATAACCCCGTAAACCAGACCGTTGCACTGAAGACGTTGAGATCGCTCGGGTACGACGCAGACGCCATCAACGACGGGGCACACGCAGTGCACGCTCTTGAAAATCACACGTACCGGCTTGTGTTGATGGATTTGCAGATGCCCGAGATGGACGGATTTGAAGCCACCGCCGCCATTCGAGCGCACTCAGACGAGCGCGTGCGCAGCATTCCCATCGTCGCCATTACAGCCCACGCCATCCAGGAAGACAGAGAACGCTGCCTGAAGGCCGGCATGAATGGCTTTCTGACCAAGCCAATCCAGAAAGACGCCCTTGGCAGTGTACTTGAGAGTCTTTTGTCGCCAGAGGAGCCGCCGGACGAGTTAGCCAGAGCTGCGTGATCATTGTGGTCCACAAACAGTACAACCTTAACTTTTTCTTAAGTATACAGGCCGTTCTTCTGGAAAGGTATTTCATGCGCCTGTAGTTGGACCACGAGAGACTCTGGAGCAAACTGAGTGTTCACCAATTCCATTCGAGCAAGAATAACGCTCCTGCTAAGCACTGTTGCTGTAGCCGCGCTTGGGGGATTTTTGATCTATCACGCTGTTGCGGCGCGCCAGGAAGCGCGCGTATATCAGCGGACTGCCGCCGACAAGCAGCGCCTCATCCGGCGTATTCTGAACCTCAATGGGCGCTCGATTGACAACCTCGCCTTCGACTACAGCTTTTCCGATGCGCTCTCCCAGTTTGCCCAGCGTGGCGGGCGGAGCTGGGCCAAAGCCAATCTTGATACCTCCCTCTCCACTTTCAAGGCCACGGGCTGCTGGGTCTACAACAAGAACGGCCAGTTGGTCTACGGCGTAGACGATGGACGAGACTCTCGTCTCACAAAAGATCCCGTTCAACCTGCCATTCTTGGGAAGCTCTTTGAGAAATCGCCGTTCTGTCACTTCTACACAGACTCACCAGCCGGAGTCCTGGAGATTCGTGGCGCGGAAATCCACAAATCCAGAGACTACCAGCGTACAGGGCCAAAATTCGGTTACTTCTTCGTCGGCCGGATCTGGTCGGAAGACTATCTCAAAGAGCTGGGAGTGCTGACGGAGTCTTCCATATCCCTCGTACCTGCGAACGCCCGGAGTTCACTGCCAGCCTCTGTTCGCAATCACTCACACACAATCTTCATTGACCAGCCGTTAGCTGGCTGGGACGCCAAACCCGTTGCCGTTCTGCGCCTTGTCAGCAACAGTCCTGTTCTGCTCATGCAGAAACAGTACCGCCAGCGAATTGTGACGGCACTGAGCATCTTCTGTGTTGTTATCATTGTCTTTCTCAGTCTGGCGCTGGTAAAGTGGGTCAGCCGGCCACTCCAAAGCCTGTGCGACAGCATGGAAGCGGAGACGCCGGAGCCTCTCGGTCCGCTGGTGCGAGAGGCGACGGAGTTCGGAGATCTTGCGCGGATGGTCCGGAGCTTCTTTGAACAGCAGGGAGAGCTGAGAGCTGAGGTCGAGGAGCGCCGCAAAGCCGAAGAGCAGATCGGGGAGCTGAACTCAGAGCTGGAATATCGCGTCCTTATGCGCACAGCGCAGCTCCACACCGCCAATTCTGAACTGGAGCAGGAGGTGCAGGAGCGCACACGAGCCGAAGAGCGCATTTTGCAGCTCAACGAGCAGCTACGCCGCAGGCTGGAGCGGTTGAGCGCCCTTCGCGATATAGACCTGGCCATAGCAAGCACTATGGATTTGCGCCTTATGGTCAGCATCTGCCTCAAGCACGTCACCGACCAGCTCGGTGTCCACTCGGCTGCCGTTCTGCGCCGCCATCCGCAGAGCAACTCTCTGCACTACGTCGCATGGGACGGCTTCAAGGGTAAAGGACCTATCCGCGTCTGTATGCCTCCGGGAGAGGGCTTGTCCGGCGCCTGCGCGCAGACTCAGGAGAGCGTGCACGAGCCGGATCTCAGCCGCAAACGCGGCATCCGCAAATGCAACCCTGTGCTTGGACGCGAGAAATTCGTCTTCTACTACGCAAAGCCGCTCATCGTAAAGGACGAGGTCAAGGGTGTCCTGGAAGTGTTTCACCGCGAGGCTTTCACACCGGATCAAGAGTGGCTGGACTATCTTGAGATTCTCTCCGGACAGCTCGCGATAGCCATTGACAACGCCGGGCTGCTCAACGATCTTCAGCGGGCGAATGCAGAACTCAGCTCTGCCTACCAGGCGACCATCGAAGGCTGGTCCAGAGCTCTGGACATGCGCGACCGCGAGACGCAGGGACACTCGGAACGGGTCACCGCCACAACGCTGCGCATGGCTCAGTTGGTGGGAATCCCTGAAGAGAACCTGATTCACATCAAGCACGGCGCTCTGCTGCACGACATCGGGAAGATGGGCGTGCCGGACGCTATTTTACACAAGCCCGGGCGGCTTACAGACGAAGAGTGGGTGACCATGCGCAGCCACACCGCAAAAGCGCTGGATATGCTCTCCCCAGTAGAGTATCTGCGCCCTGCGCTGGATATCCCCTACTGTCACCACGAGAAGTGGGACGGCTCCGGCTATCCTCGCGGCCTCAAAGGACAGGATATCCCCCTTGCGGCCCGGATTTTTGCCATTGCCGACGTATACGACGCCCTGATTTCTGACCGGCCGTACCGCGACGGATGGCCACGTGAGAAGGCGGTGGAGTACATCTGCGAGCATGCCGGAAGCCACTTTGACCCCGCACTTGTGAAAGTGTTCCTGCGCCTGATGAACGAGACCGATCTCGACCTCAGCTCTCTGCCCAATGCGCAGCGCCTGCTGAATGAGCTGAACGAGACGGGTGAAGTCGTAGAATTGCCGGCCGCCGAAGAGCTGTTGCCACAGGCCGCTTAGCTTCCCGAAGGCGTGCCCATACCGGCGCTGCGAATGCCGGAGGCGCCGGACATCTCGTTGCTGTCACGCACCACTGCCGTGCGCGCTCCAGACTGAGCGAGCGGCGCTTCAGGAACCAAACGCCGCCGCATGCGTTCAATATTGCGCAACCTCTTCACGCCACGCAGGCGATATGTCATAATAGAGTAGCGCTACAGGCGCTTCCGTGGGGGCGATAGGTGTCGACAGGGAGCTTTGAAGCGCAGTTTGCGAGTCGAGGCGCCGCTGGCCTCGTAAAAAGCGGCAAAACCATAAACGCGAACACTAATAACTATAGCTACGCGCTCGCTGCCTAGGTAACTGGGTAGCGCTTCCCGGTCTTTACCGGGACGTCCGGCCTCTCTTCGCCGTTGGGAGAGGACGCGGGCGTCGAAACAGACGGCTTGCTCCGGGCAGGGGACTGCTGGGCCCGGGGGACTCAAAAAGCAGTCTGGCCAGGCCGTAATCCCCGCCTGTGGGGATAGCGGCCGGTGAGATAAAAAACGCAGGACACACTCGTAGACGGCTGCGCGGTCGGCTTCTTGGACCCGAGTTCGAGTCTCGGCGCCTCCACCAAATATTAGACCAGGTGACAAGTGTGGAATCACGTCTGGACCGATTAGAAGTAAGGCGCTGGCTTGCGGGGCACCGCGAAGCTGAGAACGTGATCCGAAGGGAACGCGCTAGAGAGCTGATCGGCCGCTCCACCGACGACGCCTGGGCAATATACTTCAGCCTGCTGGACAGTCAGCTTGGCGAGCCGCCAGATCAGAACAAACCTTCTTACGTATTAATGGCAATGCGGCGCGTGCTGGACCGCTACGCCCGCCGGACGCAGCCTACGCCATGAGCGTGCTGGACGCCGCAGCCGAAGTAGCAGATTTTTTGAATGAACAAGCCGTTCCCTATGCTATTATCGGCGGCCTTGCAGTTCAGTACTGGGGAGATGCGCGAACAACTCGAGATGTTGATGTTGTCGTTCTTCTCAGCCCGGAGCAGACGGCTCGCTTTCTTGAGGCGGCCGTACAAGCCTTCAAGCCACGCTTGCAGGATGCGGTTGCGTTTGCAGAGGCCAACCGCATTCTCCTGATCTCTGATGCATCCGGCACACCTGTAGACATTTCACTGGGCATTCCTGGCTACGAAGAAGAGGCCGTCCGCCGAGCCGTTACTGTCACCCTGCCCAATAAGAGGTCTATCCGCCTGATTAGAGCCGAAGACCTTGTTGTGCACAAATGTATTGCTGGACGGCCCAGGGACCGAGAAGATGTTGCAGGAATAGTCGCACGGCAATACACCTCCCTGAACGTCACCTACATCCGTGAGTGGCTAAGCCAGTTCGCAGAGCTTATTGATGACCACGATGTTGTCGCCATATTTGAGAGTGCGCTCCAGAGAGTGCAAGCTGATCTGAATGACCGATGACCGAGAGCCAGGTGGCCGTTCTTGACAACTCGTATTCTGGCGGAGTTCCTGGCAACGAAGTCAAATAGACCACATTAACATCCTTCACACCGGCGTCATCGGTGATCACCGTAGAAGTGACTTCCGCATCCAGCGTGCTAATCTATGCCTGCAACCTCTGCCTAAGTCGCTAGCATAGCGATTTGACCTCCCACGCAGCTCACTTCTTGCGACCGGACTGAAGGTGGCTCATAGGCTGGTGTAAGGCTGGGTCAGCCAGACTTCATACTGACCCGCAGCGGCAATCTACGTCTTTTCAATCTCCAGACTCGGCTTGAGCGGTATGAGATTCCTCAGCGTGAACACCACCGGGCATCTCTCCAGTGCAAGCGCCTCGGCCTCCCGAATCTTGTCTTCCGGCGCATCGCTGACGATCTGGAGAATGACTCGAATTCCTTCCATTATCGGCTCTTCACCGATGCCGAAGACCTTGGAGAAATTGACGTCGGCTTCCACACGCGCTTTGAGACTCTTCAACTCCACGCCCAGCGCAGAAGCCGTAGCCGCAAACACCCCCGTGTAACAGGATGCCAGACCGAAGAAGCAGTAGTGCATGGGTCCGGGCAACGCTCCGCTGCCGCCCATAAACGTCGGGTTGTCGGCCTCGAAGGCGACCTTTCCACCTTCAAAGGCGACAGTAGATCTGAACTGCGCTCCGCCGTCGCCCAGCAGCCATTCCCCTTCCATCACCTGCGTCTTTCGCGACTTGGCTGGGTCCTGGCGGATCTGCTCCGCAAATCCCTCAATTTTGTCCAGGTCGACATTGTTGAACCGCGACATGGTAAGCTCCTTCCGAAGGGTGGCGAGTTCTCATAGCCGCCAGAGCCGCACTTGCGACCCGCAGCGACCCATACCACCCCGGCCTCGTAGACATGATACCCACCGCCTGCCTGTAGCATCCAGCGCAGTAAAATGGCTGGCGAGTGTAGAAAAGCCTAGTGCTCACACAAAAAATCCATCCCACCGGATTCCCCAGCGCGACTCTCCGTAGAGAAGTGGATTCTACGCGTAAGGGAGATACATGGCCGTCTAGCCTGAAAGGTTGTTGAGACTACTAGCCGGGTTGATCGAAGTTGCTATAAACACGGCAAAGCAAGCTCTTAGAAGCTTACAGTGTAAACAGCGGCTGAGACCTACAGGAATTGAGAAAGGATAAACAGGCGTGCAGATAAGTGCGATCATCAGCAATATTGACCAGGATAACATAGCCTTACCCGAGTTTCAGCGGGGCTACGTCTGGAATCGTGACCAGGTGCGTGGACTCATGCACTCTCTGTACCGTAAACATCCGGTAGGAAGCCTCCTTGTCTGGGTAACAAAGACGACAGACGCAAGATCGAGAGGTGACAACCCGACGCCGGTTGGCACTGTTCAGCTCCTACTAGATGGACAGCAACGCATCACGACGCTCTACGGCATTACCAAGGGTAAGCCACCAAAATTCTTTGATGGCAATGCACAGGCCTTCACTGGACTTCACTTCAATATCGAAACCGAGGAGTTCAAATTTTACTCACAACTCGAGATGCGGGACAATCCCCGATGGATTGATGTAACCAAACTGATGCGTGACGGAGTAGGAGAAATAATCGGAGCGCTGTACTCCAAAGAGGATCTACATCCAAAAATGGAAACCTATATCGCGCGCATAACGGCTCTTGGCATGATTAAGGAGATTGATCTTCATATTGAGCAGGTTGTCGGTGAAGATAAGACAGTCGATGTGGTGGTGGATATCTTCAACCGGGTGAACAGCGGCGGGACCAAGCTTTCCACGGGTGATCTGGCTCTTGCCAAGATCTGTGCACAGTGGCCTGAGGCCAGAATCGAGATGAAGCGTTGTCTGGACCGGTGGCGAGACGCTGGCTTTCATTTCCGCCTGGAATGGCTGCTACGTAACGTCAATGCGATTGTCACCGGCGAGGCTCTTTTCTCTGCGCTTAAGGACACTCCAGCCTCTGAGATAGCCGACGGACTGAAGAAGGCCGAGAAGGCTGTCAATGTAATTCTCAACATGATCTCGGGACGCCTGGGGCTTGATCACGATAGAGTTCTTGGCAGCAAAGGCAGCCTCCCATTACTGGCACGCTACATCGCGGTGCGCGGGGGGAAAGTGGAAGGCCACCGTGAGCGGGACAAATTGCTCTTCTGGTATGTACACACCTTGCTTTGGGGGCGGTACGCCGGTTCATCAGAAACTGTTCTCAATCAAGATCTGCGCCTGATCGAGTCCGGCAATCTCGACGACCTTATTAACGGCTTGCGCGCGAGTCGCGGAGATCTGCGTATTGACCCGGTCGATTTCTCAGGATCCAGCCTTGGCGCCCGGTTCTATCCGATGCTCTACATGTTGACGCGCGTATA
This sequence comes from Armatimonadota bacterium, assembly GCA_020846715.1. Lineage (GTDB taxonomy): Bacteria > Armatimonadota > UBA5829 > DSUL01 > DSUL01 > JADLDK01. The sequence goes on from JADLDK010000037.1 coordinate 10,599, forward strand.
CGGAGCCAGGGATTGGGACACAGGGCTTGAGCTTTCTGAAAACCTGCTTGGAAAGTTCAGCAGCCTCCATGTCCATCACATATTCCCAAAGGCTCAGCTCTACAAGCGTGGCTACTGCCGCAGCGATGTGAACGCGGTGGCAAACTTCTGCTTCCAAACTCAGGACAGTAACCTGGGCATTGGCGACAGGTTACCACACGAGTATTTCGAGGAAGTCGAGCGGAGGAACCCGGGAGCTCTCGCTTCACAATGGATTCCCATGGACAAAGAACTCTGGCGAATGGATCGCTATCTGGATTTTCTTGCTGCGCGGCGAGAGCTGCTGGCGACTGCAGCCAATAAGTTTCTCGAAAGCTTACTCTCAGGTTCCATGCCTGAGGTTTCAGTTGGTTTTGAAGCGGTGGAAAGAACCGGGAAGTCAGTAGCCGGCCCGCCAGTTGTGGAAGACGAGGAGCGCGTGATATTTGACTGCGTCGAGTGGGTTGCGAACCAGGGACTGCCGGAGGGTGAACTACTCTACGAGCTGACAGACCCTCAGACCGGGCGACAGCTCGCAGTCCTTGACCTTGCATGGCCTGACGGACTCCAGAAGGGCTTGAGCAAGCCCGTCGCGCTGCTGATCAACGAAGCTCCGGAAACGGAAGACGCCGCCAACAAAGCCGGCTTTCACTATTTTACGAATGTCGAGGAGTTCAAGAATTACGTGCGGAGAGAGATACTGGCGGTCGAGGATATCTGACCCTGTGAAATCGTCCAAGTTCAAACCCACAAGGGCTAGCTGTAGATTGAGGTAGGCCCCCACCGTCCCCGCAACACTCACAGTTTTGATCTCTAAGCGGGCGACTGGCACAAGGCGTGCAGCCGTCAGTTGTCAAACGGCCTGCGGGTCTGGGTTCGCGCACCAGCCTGGCCGCAGACGTCCAAAACACCCATAAGGACGAAAGTAAATGAAACGAATACCTCTGTCACTCTGCGCGACAGGCCTGCTTCTCATGGCGGGTCTGGCTGCTCAAGCCGAGCTCATACTGCTGGCGCCGGCTTCCGGCGACGGAACCTACGCCTGGAACAGCAAATACGGCCCCTGGGGCTACGAACAGGGCGGTACGGAAATGGGCGTCGGTCTTTCGATGGGCGGCCAGTACGGCAATGACTATACGGTCTCGATCTTTGAGATTCCCATCTCTGCGCTTCATGGCCAGAGCGTCACCGGGGCAACCCTGATCGTGGAATCCACAGGTTTTGGGACCGGGTACTACTACGGATCGGCCTCCATCGGATGGCTGGACACGGGATCAACCGCTCTCACGGGCGATTTCGTGGCTGACGGCCTCGGACCAGCGAGCACTAGCCGCCCTGGTGGAATGCCCATCTACAACAGCGACAATGACGGCTCCCCAGGCACAAAGACCTATGACGTGCTCAGCTATATCCAGGCCGATATAGCCGCCGGACGCGCGTTCTCCACATTCGTCATGTCGGGTTCGCGAGACACCTACGGCGCAATCAAGACCGCCGAGTCCGGTCAGGGCCCGCGCATCGCCGTCACCGGCGTTGTGCCCGAACCCACCTCCCTGATACCTCTCGGCGTTGGCCTGGTCAGCCTCTCCCGGATGCTGCGCCGCCGAGCGTAGCTGAGCTGAAAGCCCGCTCTGTGAGCCGCCGCCCGGAAGATGCGGCGGCTGAACACAACAACAGTCCTTCCACCCTTGTAAGAACGAACACAACCTAGTATTTTTACCAGTTTCCACGCTGCGCTCTTGACTCTCGGCCGCGACATCATACAATGAAATTGTGCCGGACCGGGCGTTGCAGTCATGTCGCTGGAGGAGCCTTTGCCCACAGCGGACTCATCAGCGGCTGAATGCATTTTATGGTGGGAAGCGTGACACCCGGGCCGGCTCTATTGCGTCCGGGCGGCCTCCATCGCCCTGGAAAGCCATCTTACAGGCTCAATAGAAAAGGCCTGGAGACGCTCGCAACATCCCCAGGCCCCTCTTCCACTGTCTTTTCACTGCGCGCTGGAGGAGGCGCGCGCCGGACTAAAGCTCGCTGACCTGCACTTCCCGGCCAAGATCGCTGGACTTGTAAACTCCATCCAGAATAATCTGCGTCTGAAGCGCCTGCTCACCAGTCACCAGCGGATCTCGATCTTCCAGGATAGCCGCGAAGAACTCACGCAGCTCCGCCTCGTAGCCGTTGACGCCCGGCAGATTCACGGGCGTCTCCTCAATCAGGCGGTTGTGGCGCTCAGTGTAGATCTTGAACGGCTCCAGATCCGATCCACCCTCCGTGCCCAGCAGCGTCACATTCATCGCGTCTTTCTGAATGTTGGCCACAAAGCTGGCTTCAATGGAGAGCGTGGCGCCGTCTTCAAAGCGCACCAGCCCCGTCGCGTAGTCCTCAACTGTGTACTTCTTCGGGTCCCATTGGCCCCACGGGTTGAATACGCCCTCGCGGTTTCCGAACTTCGTGTACGTCTGGCCCGAAATCGCCTTGGGCTTGGGATGCCCCATCAGATACAACGCCGTGTCCAGCATGTGCACACCGATATCAATCATCGGGCCGCCGCCCTGCTTGTCTTTCTCGATGAAGACTCCCCACGCGGGCACGCCGCGCCTTCGAAGCGCCCACACGCGCGAGTAGTAAATCTCGCCCAGCTCTCCCGCGTCAATCATCTTCTTCAGAAGCTGCACATCCGGGCGGAACCGCTGCACCTGCGCCACCATCAGCTTCCTGCTGTTCTTTCTGGCAGCCTCGCACATCTGGCGCGCCTCACCCACATTCATCGCAACCGGCTTCTCGACGATAACGTGCAGACCTGCATTCAAAGCGTCAATGGTGGGCTGCTTGTGGTAGAGATTAGGCGTGCATATGTCCACCGCATCCAGCTTTTCTTTGGCGAGCATGTCCCGGTAGTCCGTGTAGGCCGTGGCCTTTCCCTCAAAGAACTCACTTGCTTTGTTGGCGCTGTCTTCGTTTATGTCCGAGACTGCAACGACCTCAGCCTCTTCGATATTCTTAAGCGCAGAAAAGTGAGCGCCGCGCGCAATCCCGCCTGTACCAATGAAACCCAGTCGAATTTTGTCAGCCACTATATTTTGAATCCTTGTCTTGTGTTGGTGACGCGCCGGCAGCCTCTGCCCGTGACCCGGCGCCGGGCCACGAAGATTCCAGTCCCTTTCAGCCACTACTTCATCGGCGGGCTAAGAGAGCGGGTTCATTGTGCCGGAGTTCACAATATCCGGAGTGCCCTTCGCCATGTCCGTTTCCGGCTCCTGCCTTCTGCCACAGTCGCTGCCTGAAATTCTACCCGAGCCGCGCCGTATAAGCCGCCTGTCAACTCCGGAATTCGTCCCGGACAGAACCCCCGGCTCTCCCGAATATAGCCGTTTTTCACTCTACTCCGCGCGGCCGTCGCTGGCTTTCCAGTCCTTTCGCCTCCTGTCCCACGCTCCTATAAAACGGATGTCTTTCAGCACGGGACTACCTTCGTTCAGCTTCTCCAGCAACTGCTCCTTGCGCACGCTCACCTCCGCAGCCCAGTGAGGACCCGACTGCACCCAAAGCACACCGTTTTGCACCCGCACAGCTTTCACTCGCGCTGCTATCCTGGGTCCAACCGCTTCAGGCCACCTCTGAAGCGCCCGCCACTCCTGTAGTTCGCGATCCAGCCCCAGATTGGACAAGACGCGCTCCATCACACTGCCAAACTGACTCCAGTTGTCGTTGATCCCGTCCGAAAACCTTGCCAACGTCTATCGCCTCAAATCACGCTGCCGCTTCTGCAGTCTTCTCGACCTCTATCTGCCCTCGCCGCAGCGTAATCAATCCCATCTGCCGCTGCTCCAAAGCCGGCACATCCCCTTCACTCGCCGCCGTGGCAAACACCTGTCCGGCTTCACTCACCATCTCAGACAACAGAGCGCGTCTGGTCTCATCCAGCTCTGCAAAGACATCGTCCAGCAACAGGATAGGCCATTCACCGGTCTGTTTCCTCATAAGCTGAGCCTGTGCCAGCCGAAGCGCCAGAGCGATCGTGCGCGCCTGTCCCCTGGAAGCAAACCCGCGCCCGTCCACCCCGTTGAGCGTTATCGAAAGATCGTCTCTTTGAGGGCCCACCAAAGACATCCCGCGCCTGATCTCCTCCGGCCTTTTCTCGACGATAGCCTGAAGCATCGCCTCAGGCCACTGAGGCGCCTCCTCCGGTGCGCTCACATTCGGCTCATAGCTTACCTGAAGACCTTCAGCTTCAGCGGACAACCGGGCGTAAATCTTAGCCGAAAGTTCGCTTATCTGCCGCACAAACCTGGCCCTTCGCGCGCAAACTCTGCCGCCATACTGCGCCAGATTCTGATCCCACACCTCCACGCTATCCACTGGCGCCAGACGCTCCCTGATGTCTTTGAGAGCCTTGTTTTTCTGATCTCTGCATCTGCGGTAGCGCGCCAGATCAAAGATATAGCCCTGACTCAACTGCGAAAGCGCCTCATTCATAAACTGACGGCGCGCGGTAGGCTCCCCAAGCACAATATCCACGTCGTCCGAGCTGAACGTCACACACGACGCCTCCCCGATGAACTTCGCCAGCGTCCCAACAGGTGTACCGAAAATCAGCAGCTCCTTGCCATCGGGACCCAGACGTACAACGGACTCAAGATCGCCTCTCTCTTCCCGGCTGAACTTTCCCTCCAGACGAAAGAAATCCTCACCGAAGCGGATCAGATCCCTGTCTCTTTCCGCTCTGCGGGCCTTTCCGAGACACAACACACTGATTGCTTCGAGAAAGTTGGACTTTCCCTGTCCATTGGCTCCCAGAATCAGCCAGAAACCTTCTCCCAGGCCTAAGGAGACCGGCTGAAGGTTCCGATAGTTTTGAAGGCTGATTCCTTTGAGATACATCTTTCTGGACGATAATCGAACCGTCGCTCTTCTGCCTGACGGAATTTTCCCCACGTCTTCACAGGGTATCATAATCTGATTTCTATTTAGAGAATAGTCTCCGTATCAGTAGGGTCTGTGGAGACTGTGCACACTCTCGAAACTTGCGTTCAATACGCCTGTGGAGAAACTGTGGAAGTGCCCACGGCACAACTCCCTGCCCCCTTGTGAAACTCGGGATACTCCACCCAACCACAGAGGCGGCCGTGTGAAAAACACCGGTCTGCTTCCCCTTCTGACTAGCTCCTGTCCACAGCTTGTGGACGGTCTGTGGAAGCCATCCAAAGCAATCGACAACTTAGAAAAAGCTCCCTCCATGACTGGAAAAACGGAGCCGGACTTCGTAGAATAGAGGCTGCCGGTTGCGGGCAGTGAAGCGCAGGCTGGGTACGCCTTGGCGTCGCTGTTCATTCTGCGCTCACAGTGCCCGGCTGATCGGCAGCCTACCTCAGAAAGGAGTCTCTCAGGCCGATTTTTATGGCGTCAACGCAGTTCGTTCATCTCCACGCACACTCCGAGTATAGCCTTCTGGACGGCGCATGCCGCATCAGACAGATGGTCAGAAAAGCCGCTGACCTTCAGATGCCCGCGGTCGCCCTGACCGATCATGGAGTGATGTATGGCGCCATTCAGTTCTACGAAGCCGCCAAAGCCGAAGGCATCAAACCCATCATCGGGTGCGAGGTGTATGTTGCCCGCGGCAGCCGTCTGCAACGGGAGAATCGCGGAGGTGGGAAATACTACCACCTGCTGCTGCTTGCCGCCAACGAGACCGGCTACAAGAACCTGCTCAAGCTCGTCACGATCTCCCACCTGGAAGGCTACTACTACAAGCCGCGCGTGGACCGCGAGACTCTCCAGGCGCACTCCGAGGGTCTAATCTGTCTCTCAAGCTGTCTGGCCGGAGAGGTGGCGCAGCAGGTCATGGAAGGCCAGGACAAGGAGGCCCTGCGCACGATAGCCGAGCACCAGGAGATATTCGGACGCGACAACTACTTCCTCGAGCTTCAAGATCACGATATTATCGAGCAGAGGAAGGTCAACGAGTTTCTCATACGACAGTCCGAGAAGTTCGGCGCGCCGCTTGTCGCCACCAATGATGTCCACTATCTGAACGCGGATGATGCCGATCCGCACGACGTCCTGCTGTGCATTCAAACTGGAGCCACCCGCTCAAACCCTTCCCGGATGAAGTTCAGCTCTCAGGAGTTTTTCTTCAAGGACGTGGCGGAGATGGCCGCGCGCTTCAAGGACTACCCGGGAGCGCTGGAGCGCACAGTAGAGATCGCCGAGCGCTGCAATCTGGAGCTTGAGTTTGGCCGGCAGCATCTTCCAGATCTTCCGATCCCGCACAACCGCACGCCGGAGGAGCACCTTCGGATCTCGGCGCTGGAAGGGCTGGAGCGACGCTATCCGAACGCAGGAGCGGAGATCCGGGAGCGCCTGGAGTACGAGCTGGACGTCATCATTAAGTGCGGATTCGCCAAGTATCTACTCATTGTCCAGGACTTCGCCTCCTTTGCCCGCAGCAACTCCATCATGGCGGGCGTGCGGGGCTCCGCAGCCGGTTCTCTGGTCTGCTACTGTCTGGGAATCACCAGCGTGGATCCCATCTTCCACAAGCTCACCTTCGAGCGCTTCCTGAATCCGGAGCGCATTCAGATGCCGGATGTGGACTTCGACTTTCAGGACGACCGGCGCTCAGAGGTGATCGAATACGTCCAGAACCAGTACGGGCGCGACCACGTCGCGCAGATCATTACATTCGGAACGCTGGGTGCGAAGGCGGCCATCCGCGATGCAGCCCGCGCCACGGAGGTTTCTCTTTCTGAGGCAGACCGGCTGGCAAAAATGATTCCGTCCCTGCCTGTTGGCATCACGATTGACCAGGCGATGGAGGACAACCCGGATCTGCGCCAGGAGTATTCCAAACAGCCAGCTTCAAAAACGCTCATTGATATGGCAAGGAAGCTGGAGGGCATAGCCCGGCACTCCTCTACCCACGCGGCCGGCGTTCTCATCACCCGCGACCCTCTTGTCGAGAACGTTCCGCTTCAGCGGTCTCCGGACGGCGGGTATATCACGCAGTACGACATGAACGATGTGGGCAAGATCGGGCTGCTGAAAATGGACTTCCTGGGCCTGATAAACCTCTCCATCATTCAGAAGTGCCTGAATCTGATTGCCGAGACTCAAGGGATGCGCATCGAGCTTCAGGACATCCCGGCTGACGATGCCAAAGCCTACGAAATGCTTGCTCGCGCGGAGACGACCGGTCTCTTTCAGCTTGAGTCAGAAGGAATGCGCCGCAGCGTCCGGGAGCTCAAACCGCAGAGCATAGCGGAGCTCTCCGCGCTTGTCGCCCTGTACCGTCCGGGCCCTATGGCGCATATCCCGCGCTACATCTCCAACAAGTTCGGCCGCACTAAAGTGGACTACATGCACGAGAGTCTCAAGGACATTCTCGAAGAGACCTACGGCATCATTGTCTATCAGGACCAGGTCATGATGATCGTGCGCGCAATCGCCGGTTTCAGCCTGGGCCATGCGGATATTCTCCGGCGGGCGATGGGCAAGAAGGACCCGGTCAAAATGGCCCAGGAGCGCCAGAACTTTGTGGACGGCGCTGTGGACAACGGGATCAAACAGGAGATCGCAACCCGCATCTTCGACCTGATCGAACCCTTTGCCGGATACGCCTTCAACAAAGCGCACGCGGTGTGCTACGGCACGGTCGCCTACCAGACAGCCTATCTAAAAGCCAACTACACCGTGGAGTACCTGACGGCGCTGCTCGCCTGTCATGCTGAAAATCAGGACAAGGTGGCGATGTACGTGGAGGAGGCGCGCCGCCTGGGACTGGAGATTCTCCCTCCGGATGTCAACCATTCCGAAGCCGGCTTCTCCATTGGAGAGCAGCAGAGGAGCATCCGTTTCGGGCTTGCGGCTATCAAGAACTGTGGCAAAGGGCTGGTCGAAGCTATAGTGGAGGAGCGAAAGACCGGCGGCGCTTTCAAATCACTGTCGGACTTCGCTGTTCGAGCCGGTCAGATTCAGGGTTTCAACCGGTCGGCGTTTGAGTGTCTGGCGAAGGTAGGCGCTCTGGACAGCCTGCATCCGTGCCGACGCGAGATTGTCGAGTGCTGCGAAGACGTGCTGGCCAAAGTCTCCAGGTCCAACCGCACCGCCAATGCCGGACAGGGTGGGCTGTTTGAAGACAGTGAAGAAGACCTGCTGAGCAGCTTCACTATCGCGTTGCCATCGTGCGGGGAATATGAGCGCTCGGAGCTTCTGGCTATGGAGCGCGATCTGCTGGGTCTCTACGTCAGCGATCACCCTCTCAACGCTGTCGCCCCGCTGCTTCAGAAGCGCTGTAGTCAGACTGCTGCCTCCATGGCTCAGCTTGAAGATGGGGAGATGTGCACAATCGGTGGGGTCATCACAAACGTCCGGCAGTATCTCACGCGGGCCAAGCAGGAGAAAATGGCCTCCTTTACACTGGAAGATCTCACCGGAGTTGCCCGCGCCATCGCTTTCCCGCGCCTCTACGCCACGTCCGAATATCTGATTCAGCGGGACAATATAGTCGTCATCTCGGGTAAAGTACAGCACACGGATTCCCGGGCCGGGTCGGAGGAAAAAGGGCCGGCGGAGCTCATGTGCGAGTCTATAGAGCCTCTGCAGAAAGAGTCGGCTGAAGAGGACGCGCTTGGACAGTCCCCGGCGCAGCTTCTGGAGTCCAGCGGCGCTCTGACCATCCGCCTGAGTGCGCGGTGCCGTCAGCGGCTGCCTCTGCTCAAAGACCTGCTGGAGCAGCACCGCGGAGATTCCCCCGTCTTCTTCAAGATCGGGACAAACGGCAGTGAGCGCACAGTGCTCTCCGATATGCGAGTGCGGGTGACCGGAGATCTGGCGCGCGAAGTCCAGAGTCTGCTCGGCGTCGAGGCCCTGGCCCTGCTGTAGCCTGAAACAGCGCTGGGGGACAGTCCCCTCTTACCGCAGCAGACACTCAAGCGCATCACACGCGGCGCGGGGGCCATCTTCCTTTGCCACAAGCTCTGCCGCCGCTTTGGCGTGGCTCAGGTAGGCCGGGTCCTCCAACAGACGTGTCAACTCGCGCTTCGCGTTTCTGGCGGTGTAGCGTTTTCTAGCCAGAGCCCGCCCGATTCCCAGCCGCTGGACCCTGAGGGCGTTGTCCGGCTGGTCGTGAGCAAACGGCACAACCAACATGGGTTTTCCAGCCCTCAAAGCCTGCCCGGTTGTCCCTGCTCCGCCCTGATGAACCACCGCTGAAGCCCTGGGAAAGAGCGCGCCGAACGGGGCATAGTCAGCCACGGCAACGCCCTCCGGCAGCTTCCCGGATAGAGACGAAGCCCCTCCAGGTCCGACCAGCAGCACTGCTCGCCTTCCGATTGAGGCGGCTGCCTTTGCGCTCTCAGCGAAAAACTCACCCGGATCAAGCACTATTGAAGAGCCCAGTGTAAACACGATCGGCGGCTCGCCGCTATTCAGAAAATCATCCAACTGTGCGCTGATCCCCTGCCCCGGTGTCAGGGCGTCGTAGAAACAGTAGCCTGTTTGCACAGTCTGCTTCGGCCAGTCCGGTTGCGGGGCGGCAAGCGCCTTTGAAAACAGCGCCAGCACCAGAAAAGGGGAGTGCTGCCCCTCCATCAACGGGTTCCCGTGCGGTGGCGCCAACCCCAGCTCTGTGCGGAGCTTGAAAACTTCTGAGCTCCAGGACCGGATGAATACCTGCAGGAAGCGCTGAGCAGCCGCGTAAACCCGTGGACCGGACCGCCGTATCCCGAGCGCCCACGGAGCCGGCGTCAACAGGCTCGGGTCCCAGGCTGAGAACATGGAGATCGGCGCAAGAACGCTGGAGGCCCATGGCAGAGCGCGCTTTTCCGCCGCCATAGACACCGCGAATGTGAGAGGGTGAGCGACAAACAGGTCGGCTTCCACCGCCATCAGCGCCTCGAAACTCTCACGCAAGTGCGGCATGACCATCTCTTTGAAGAGCCGCTCTGTGCCATGCTTGACGTGCAGAGTTCGCCGCAAAACCTCCGGCGCCTGTTCCACGGATGGTAGCTCAGGAGGGGCATGGTGAAAGGAGATACCTGCCGCCTCCACCTTTTCGCGGTAGAAGGCGCTGGTGGCGATAACAGGCTCGTGAGAGCGCCGTTTCAGCTCCAGCGCAATCGCCAGTGTCGGGTGCAGATCGCCCAGCGTGCCAAAAGTCGCCAGAACGATGCGCGCTATTGCAGACTCTCCCCTGCTCTCACAGCATACTCAGCACAGCCGCGCCGGTAATCCTGCCGGAGCGCAGCCGCTCCAGCGCCTCGTTGGCCTGCTCCAGCGCAAAAATCTCCACATGAGTCTGGACCTGCGCTTTGGGAGCCAGCGCGAGCAGTTCGTCTCCGTCCTGACGCGTCAGGTTGGCGACAGAGCGGACGGAGCGCTCCTCCCAGAGAATCCTGTAGGGGAAGGCGGGGATATCGGACATATGAATACCCGCGCAAACGACCACACCGCCCTTGTCAACAGCCCTCAGCGCGGCGGGGACAAGCGCGCCGACCGGGGCGAAGATAATTGCGGCGTCCAGTTGCTCTGGTGGCGCTTCGTCCGATGCGCCCGCCCACTCGGCGCCAAGCGACCGCGCGAAAGCCTGCCCGTCTTTATCACCCGGCCGGGTAAAGGCAAAGACGCGCCTGCCCTGCCACCGCGCAATCTGACAGATAATGTGCGCTGACGCGCCAAAGCCGTACAGCCCCAGCCGCTGAGGGTCCCCAGCCATTCTCAGAGAGCGATAGCCGATAAGCCCTGCGCAGAGCAGTGGCGCGCTCTGTTTATCGTCCAGCCCGTCGGCAATATGAAACGTGAAACGCGCGTCCGATACGGTGTAGTCTGCGTAACCCCCGTCAAGCGTATAGCCCGTAAACCTGGCGGATTCACAGAGATTCTCGCGGCCGGACAGGCAGAACCGGCACTGCCCGCAGGTCCAACCCAACCACGCCGCGCCAACTCGATCGCCCGGCGCAAAGCCCTGCGCGCCTGCGCCAACCGCAACCACCCGCCCCACAATCTCGTGCCCGGGAATCAGCGGCAGTTTGGGATTGTCAAGCTCACCGTCAACGACATGCAGGTCCGTACGGCAGACTCCGCACGCGTGTACCCGGATGAGAAGCTCACCCGGTCCAGGCTCGGGAATCGGAAGCTCCCGCAGCTCCAGAGGCTGACGCGGAGCTTTGAGAGTCATAGCCCGCATCTTCAGCGCTCCAGCCGCGGCCATTTCTATAAGCCCTCGATGATAGCTTTCGCGCCCGGCCCCCACCGGAACTCCATGGGGACCTCAATTTCCTCGCTCAGGCTCTTGCGGACCGGGCATGTGTGCGCGGTCGTCTCCATAAGCTGGCGCTGTTCTTCTGTCAGGTCCTGGGGTACGGCAATGGTGACGGCAAGCCGCGCGATGCGCCGCTGTCCTTTGGAGGTCATCTCCTTGGTCACGTGCCCCGTTGCCCCGGTCAGCGGAATGTCGTGGCGGCCCGCTACGATGCCCATCGTCGTCAGGATACAGGTTAGCAGCGAGGTCGCGGTAAGGTCAGACGGGGAGAAAGACTCTCCCTTTCCCATATTGTCCACCGGTGCGTCCGTCACCAGACGCATGCCGGAGGGCCCGTGGACGGCTTCGCAGTGAAGCTCCCCCAGATAGTTTACGGTGATGTTAACCAAGAGCACAAACCTTTCTATTGTTCGATGTCAGCCGCATGATCCGGCCTCGCCAAAGCTCATCGCAATCTGCCTCTGGCGCTATGGGTCCCCTCGGCAAAGCATGACGCCCATTGCCTCTATACCCTCACCAGGACCCTGCGCCTTCGCGCCTCCGCTCAGCGCGCTGCTTTCCACACAAGGCTTACCGTCAGAGGGCCGGCCTCCTTGCGGGCAAAGCTGACATAGGCCGAATCTCCCTGCTGCGAGCTCTGCGCTGAAAGCATTTTCCCGTCTGCGTCTTTGACAAACACCTTGCCGATTTTGCGCCCGGCGGTATCAATGCGGGCAGCCATTGTCACCCCGGCCGGTCCCTGCTGCTCAAAGCTCATCTGAATCTCATCAGAGCGTGTCAGCCTCCACTGGTAGCCCCCGGCAACGAGAGCTGGCTGTCTGGAAGCAGTCCACTCCCGGAAGAAGCGGGACTCACCCGGCTTGACCGCCGGATTGCTCAGCACTGGCAGTTTGTCGTTCAGCAGATCGACATACTTGCCTTCCAGTGTCAGGGTCTCGCTTTGCGCATGCGCCGCAACATAATCGCCGCGCTTCACCTGGAATGCGCCCTGTACGGGAAGCGTCTGGTTGTTCGCCGCATAGGCGTCACCGGCCGCCTCCAGCAGAATTGGTCCAGCTTCGTGAGCAAAGGCTTCAGCGGGCAGATCCAGAAACTCCACGCTTCCTTTTCCCACAGCCGCAATGAAGCCTCTGGAGCTGATATGGCTGCCCCAGGCGTCTGTTTCGCGCTCAAACGGCATCACAGTGGCATCGGAAGACTTGAAAGCTGTGGTGGCATAGGCTGTGCGCCGGTCCTTTTCGCCCCGGGCAAGCTGCGCATCCGAGATTGTTCTCCACTCCACAAGCGCCTGGTTGCTTACGGTGATGGAGATGGACTTTGCCTCCCGGGTGTTCCGGAAAAGGTACGTGAAGCTGCGAGAGCCGTCTGCAAAGCGCCCAAATTTGCCGAGCGACGAGCCCGCATCTGTGTAGAGTATCTCCTTCTCCGCCTTGCTGCCTGGAGTAATAGTCTCCTTGCCCGCCTCAGTCTCAATTGCGATTCGGCTCACGTTCGCGCCCCAGCCATCCGCAGGCAACGAATCACTGAAGCGCACCAGTACGTTTTCAGGCCTCTCCTGTAGCGGTATCTCCACCTGCGCTTCGTTAGACATGTCCGTGACGCGGTTTTTCTCGCGCATCAACTCTCCGTAGCGCTCTTCCTCCTGCTTCTGACCCGCAGAGAGCTTCACACTCAGCCCAAGCTCCTTCAACAGATGCTCATCCGGCGAAGAGAACCCCTGTTGCTTCCACCACTGATTGGCCTGATTGTAAGCGTTCGACCCGCCAACGAGAAGCAGGCGCCCGCCGTTCTTCACCCATTTTGCAATGGCCGTGTTGTACTCCGGCTTCATGGGCTTGAAGTAGTCGTAGCTGAGCGCCAGCACCTTGAAAGAATCCAGATAAGCCCCGTCCGTACTGCGCTCGATCGGCGCTACTCGCACGGGCACCCCTTTATACACAAAGGGCATGCTGAGGCCGTAGAAGCCAGTCAGGTCGCTTGCGTGCGGCTCAGCGCGCTGATACGCCGCGGAATCCCCTGTGAACACTCCCAAATCTGATCTGGGTCCGGGCTCAGTTGGCTGCTTTGAGATATCTCCAAGCGCGTGAAAAGCCGCTCCAAGCGCCGTTGCGTATTCGGGCGGAATGCGCCCGAAGATGCGGTTCGGCCAGGGCAGCAGTTCATAAGCGTTGACTTCTGTGAACAACAGGCTCGCCACCAGCGTATGGGAGTAGTTGGTGCGGTAGTCCTCCATTGTGCGGTCCGGGCTGTCTTCCAGTGGGTCCGCCAGAAACCACAGCCGCTTGCCCGATTCCCGATACAACTCCACGAGCGAGGAGTATTCCAGCAGCGCGTTTTCAAAGGTGCGCTCGCGCAACTGGCCCCTGTACATCACGGGTGAGCGCGCCGTGCCGGTCCACACCTGTCCAATCACCTCCTGCAGCTCAGGCATCATGCGGAAATCGTCAAACGGAAAGGAGATGCCCCAGGAGTGATAGTTAAGCGGACTGTGGTGCGCCACCATCCGCCGGACATCCGCCTTCTCACGCTCAGCCGCCTGCAGGATTGAGCGGATCATATGAAGCTCCAGCTTGCCCTTCAGCCGCTCAGCCTTGATACGCGCATCCATCGAAGCATCTGGCGCTTCCCACGGCTGTCCGTACTCGCGTTGCCATGCGTCTTTGAAACTCTGCTCATAACCCGCGCTCGCAAAGTATTCCGGCTCCTCGGGTATTACAGCGGTTGATCCGTTGCGTATAGCCTGCAGGAAGAAGTTCACCATCGCCTGTACGCGCCGCTCGGTGGGCGCCAGGTAGAAGCTGCCCGGCCCGCAGGTGAGTTGCGTGCCGTCTCTGGCGGTCTGCACGTCCTCCGGGTGTTGAGATGCGAAGTCTGGACCCAGGCGAAACCCGCCCATCGTCTGCACCTGATAGCCGTGGCGGGCCCAGGAATCCATGGTCTCTTTGTCGCTGGAGTACACGATGGCGGCCTCGGAGCGAATGTCGTGCTCCGGGCTCCAGGGCTGAGCAGTCTGAAAAGACGTGCCCGGCTCTGCCGCTGCTGCGGCAGCCATCGCGCAAAGGAATCCGGCCGCTAAAATAGACACTGCGTCAATAGACATCTCGTCCTGCTATGCCTCCTACTGTGAGGTTGGCGTCCATCGGCGCATGTGAGGGATCGTTTGACGGCAGAATGGCGCTGCCCTTGATCCAGGCCACATGCCCGTCCGCAAACGCATAGACCCGCGCTCCCGAAGGTGGATTGGCCCACCAGTCCAGACGCGGGCCTTCGTGGTTGGACAGCCATTCCCCTACCATAATCTTCTGCGATGGATACTCTACAGCGCCCTGATTCTGTGGCGAGACCGGCGTCGTCCCCAGTGTCGCCAGAGAAAGCGTCTTCGCCTGCTCCGCGCTGTGATAAAAGGACGCGGAGTAACAGTAGGACGTTCCGTCGTACTTCCCGTCCGCCAGCGAATCCGCCGGACACTTCAGCACTCCGTTCGCGCGGTTAGATTTGAGGGCGTCCGCCTGCTGAGCGGGATCGCGGCTGAGAGACTGCGCAATGTAGGGCTTGAGCGGCCAGCGCCAGTACCGCCCCGCCAGAAACCACGGATTGGCTACGTCAGCCGGGAAGAATCCCTTCCAGTCATCTGCGTACATAAGAAAGCCGTTGGATATCTGTTTCAGATTGGACTGGCATACGGACTTCTGGGCTGAAGCCTTTGCCCTGGCAAAAACCGGAAACAGGATCGCCGCCAGAATCGCGATAATAGCGATTACCACAAGCAGCTCTATCAGTGTGAAGCCAGGGCGATTTTGACGCATAGGGACTATTCGCACTCTCGCCCGCAGCTCACAGACGCCGGGCCGAAGCTTCGCTCAACACTGCGCGCAAGGCGAACGATTGGAGCTTCTATCCCTTCCCAGTCTTTCGGCGTCTCATCAACTCAAGGGCAATCAACGCCGGAGGAGAATCTGTATTTACGCCGACCCGGTCAATCACTCTGGCCAGCGCTCTCTGTGCCGTTTCGTCGGGGTCGTTTTCGTCGTAGAGCTCATCCATCGCCTGTGAAATAAGCTCCAGCGCCTGCTCCAGGTACGCCGCCCGCACCTGTGGCAGTTGCCTGAGTTGAAACTGAGAATAGCTGCGGCTGATCTGATCCAGCACGCTGTCCCAGTTGTGTGTCGCTTTGTGCTCTTCCGCCACGCGCGTCCGCGCGCGCATCCGCGCCTCTTCAGCGGCGCGCTGGCGGACTTTGTAGCTGTTCCAGTCCTCGGGAGTCGTTCCGTCAATGACCACCAGACGGTATTTGCGGCCGGCGCTGGCGGCAATGCCCGCTTCGATCATGTTCCTGTGCTGAGCAGAAGTCAGATGCCCCGCAAGATGCATTGAGCCCGCGCCAAAACCCACAACGAAAGCGTCCTTTTCCACCGTCACCGGAACCGCCTGATCAAGCGCTCGCCACAGCGTCGGCTGCATGATCTTGTCCTTCACACTTTCGGTTGCTTCGTGCCAGACTTTTTCGATTTCCATAGAGGGTGTCACAGCCAGGTTATCAGAACTCCGTCACAATAGTCTGCTCGGATTATAGGAGAGGCGCTCGGCGCGCGTCAATGGCGGCCATCTGCCGGTGTCCAGAGACAAAAAAACACCCGGGGCGACAAACCCCGGGCGCCTGTCCCACCGCAGAACAACAACACTAGTGAGAGGACTCGCTGCGTCCGTAGCCCTCAGCCACAGCAGCAAAGAATCTTGCTCTAAATAATCTTACTTTTCCGCGAGAATTACAAGTCCCTCAGACATCTTTTCTTTGATTTTTCTAAACTTTATCAGCCGTCCTTCACGAATTCGGACTCCCCGATGCCTCAGCGCCCTCACCGGGTCTAAAGTATCGCGCCACTGCAGTCGTTATGTTCCCATGAGACGCCTCGGCGTCTTCACAAGCGGGGAGTAACGGATGGGCAATCGTCAACTGACAACATATTTGAAAACGGCTCTGGTGCTGGCGCTGGTTGGATGCGCGGCCTCTGGAGCGCACGCGGCGCGCCTCAAGGACATCGCTAAGATCGAAGGAGTGCGCTCAAACCAGCTTGTCGGATACGGCATAGTCGTCGGACTGGACGGTACCGGGGACTCCCAGCAGGCGTTCTTCACCATTCAGGGCGTCAGCAACATGCTGGAGCGCTTCGGCGTTCAGGTCTCGCCCAATCAGGTGAAGATGAGAAACGCCGCTTCCGTCATCGTCACGGCGGATCTGCCGGCTTTTGCCGCTCCGGGCACAAAGCTGGATGTGACGGTCTCCAGCATGGGCGACTGCAAGAGCCTGCAGGGCGGCACACTCATCCAGACGCCGCTTTACGCCGCAAACGGGCAGGTTTACGCCGCAGCGCAGGGGCCACTCTCCGTCGGCGGTTTCGTCGCGGGCGGCGGCGGTGCGCAGGTGGCAAAGAACCACGTCACCGCCGGGCGAATCCCGGAAGGCGCTATTGTGGAAAAAGCCGTTGAGACAACTTTCTCTGATGCCCAGGGACTCTCGATTTTGCTCAACACACCGGACTTCACCACCGCAAACCGCGCCGCCGATGCCATCAACGCCAAACTCGGCGCCGGGTCAGCGCTGGCGGTGGACGCCGCCACCGTGCGCGTAAAATCGTCCACGCCCAGCGCCTCTGACGCTGTCGCCCTTATTGCCGATATCGGGGGACTCGACGTGCGCCAGGACGACGTCGCCAAAGTCATTGTAAATGAGAAAACCGGAACCGTTGTCATCAGCGGCAACGTCACGGTCGGCGCGATCGCCGTTACGCAGGGGGAGCTGAGCGTCCTGATAGACACAGAGCCCCAGGTGTCCCAGCCCGCTCCTTTCAGTCAGGGTAGGACGATGCGGGCGGATAAGACTTCCGTGAAGGCTACTGAAATTGTTCCCAGGTTCCAAAAATTGGAAGAGGGATCAACTGTGGACGACCTTGTGCGCGCGCTGAATGCCATGAAAGTCACGCCGCGCGACGTCATTTCGATTTTGCAGGCCATCAAACAGGCCGGCGCACTGGGCGCAGACCTGGTGGTCATCTAGCGCTTCTGTTAGGCCGTCATTCGGCCAGAGCCAGACAATGACAGACGTAAAGCCAATACTAACCAACCTGCCGGGCGCAGTTCCAGATGTCGCCCCCGCTCAGACCAGACCAGACGCTCAGCAGGAGAAGCTGAAGAAGGCCTGTCAGGACTTTGAAGCGATCTTTCTGCGCTTCATCCTGCAGAAGATGAGGGACACCGTCCCGAAGGATGGTCTGATCGAGAACTCAGACGCCCAGCAGACCTATCAGCAGATGCTGGACGCAGCGATGGCCGATCAGATGAGCCGAAGTGGCTCCTTTGGTCTGGCGGAGATGCTTTACAAACAGATGTCTCTTCAGGACGCCTCCAGGCCCGCCGGTGAAGCCGGTGCGGCCCCAGGCTCTCAACGCATCAGCAAGTCGGGACCAGAGAAATGATCATCAACCACACAACGCTCGGCAAAATCGCCTCTGTCATCTTGCCGAAGTCCGCGCCTGTTGGACCTGCGGCCGGAGTGTCAGAGGTCACAGCGGACCGGGTGAGCCTGTCACAGCCGGGCAGAGAGGCTGCCGCTCTGCTTGGAAAGCTCAAATCCCTGCCGGATACAAGAGCAGACAAAGTCGCCCAGGCATCCGCGCGCCTACAGGCTGGGGAGTTGCCCACCTCTGGCTCACAGCTCGCCGAGAGGCTGCTGCACAACCTCACGCGGGAGGAGTCTTAGCTTATGGCCCCCGAAATCTTCATAGCCCTGGAGCGCTCCCTGCTGGAGAAGCTCGCGGGACTGCAAAAGCTCAACCGTCTGGCCGATCAGCACCGGGAGGCGCTGGTAGCTAACGATGTGGACACCATCGTCCACCTGAACGAAGAGCAGACCAAAGAGCTCAGCCACCTCGACCGCCTGCAGCGCTCCTCATCCAAACTGCTGGCGCGGGTGGCGGCCGGGCTGGGACTCGAAGAGCAGGGACTGAGCTTGAAGTCCATAGCTCCGGCTCTGCCAGAGGCGCAGCGGCAACGGCTGGAGAGTCTGTCAACAGATCTTACGGATGAGGCCGCGCGTCTGGCTATGGCTTCGGAGTTGAACGCCAACCTCTCCGCCAATGCGCTGGAGTTTATCCGGTTCACTCTGCAAGCCGTGAGCAACAGCGTTCAGCAGCGCTCTCAGACCGGATCTGCCGATCCCGCCAGCCTCGTGCTGGATACGAGGGCTTAGCCAGACAGCCATGGGCACTTTTGGCTCCCTGTCAATTCCCGCCTCCGGCATGCAGGCCGCTCAGACGGCGCTGAATGTCATTTCTCAGAATATCGCCAACGCCAACACACCCGGCTACAAGCGTCAGCAGGTAGTGCTGGTGGAGGGCAACCCGCCGACGGGCTACTCGGTCAGTCATGCCTCCCCGAACTCGGTGATGGGCGGCGGCGTGCAGGTGCTGGGAATCCGGCGCGTTCAGGACGCCTATCTCGACTCCCGCATTGCCGATTCCACGCAGTCTTTCAATCAGTGGTCAACCACACATGACCTGCTGTCCTCACTGGAGGCCAACCTGGGTGAGCCTGGCGCGAACGGCATCAGCGCCCTGCTGGACGATTTCTGGAATCAGTGGCGTGGACTGGCGGCGTCTCCCGCAGGTCTATCGGGGCGCGTGGCTGTGATTGCCAGCGCTGACGCCCTGGCCGGCCGCATCAAAGAGGTGTACTCCAACATCTCTGAGCTGCGCGACCAGTTGAATGTGACTATCAGCAACCGCATAGACGAAATCAACCGCATCGCCCGCGACATCGCCGAAGTCAACACCAAGATCGTAAACTTTGAAGTGACTGGAGCCGCCCCCAACGACCTGCTGGATCGCCGGGATACTCTGGTAGAGAACCTCTCACAGATTGTCGGCGTGCAGACACACGGAGAGACCGGGCGCGATTTTATCCTCAACGTCGGCGGGGTCTCGCTGGTACAGGGCACAGCGTCCCATACAATTCTGAAAGTTCCGGACACGCAGGGACACATTCGCCCGACGTGGGATGAAGGTAGCGGTGAAGTTGAGATTGGCTCCGGAGAGTTGAAGGGCATCCTGAATGTCCGGGACGGCTACATTCCGGACTACCTCTCCCGTCTGGACAACATCGCCTCCACCATAGTAACTGAGGTCAACGCTTTGCACGCGGCGGGCTATACGGTCAACGGGCAGACTGGTCAGAACTTCTTCGCGCCGGGTGCGACAGCCATCACCATGCAGGTGGACCCGGCGATCATGCAGGATCCCAGCCTCGTCGTCGCCTCCGCCAACGGCGAAGAGAGCAACGCTGAAGTCGCCCAGAGCATCGCCGATCTCGTCAACCGCCCGTTGATTCGCGGCGAGACTATCACTGAGAGCTACCGGACACTTGTCAACAAAGTCGGCGGGGATGTCTCTATCGCCCAGCGCAGCGCCGCGACGCGCCAGTTCACTCTTCAGCAGCTAACGCAGCAGCGCGATTCAGTCTCCGGAGTGAACCTGGATGAGGAGATGATCGAAATGGTGAAGTTCCAGCACGCCTTCGCCGCCTCCGCGCGCGTCTTTGAAGCGACAAACAGCATCCTTCAGTCTCTGTTCGACTCTGTACGTGTGTAGGATAAGCCATGAGAGTCACTCTGTCATCACAGACTGCAAACGCCAAATACATCATTAACAACGCCTATGCTGATCTGGCTAGGCTGCAGACGCAGGTCGCCACGGGCAAACGGATTCAGAAACCCTCCGACGACCCTGTAGCGACCAATCAGTCGCTGACGTACTCTCAGGCTATCTCAGACATTGACCGCTATCTGACAAACACAAATCTGGCTTCGGATTTTCTTTCTCAATCCAGCAACATCATAGATGAGCTGTACAATCAGCTCCAGGAAGTCAGAACAACCGCTCTTGCCGCCAATACCGCAACCGCCACCGCCGAATCTCGCGACGCGTCCTTCAGCAAACTCAAAGCTATTGAGTCGCGCCTGGTGGACATGGCCAACACGACGCACCTGGGCCGCTACATTTTCTCCGGACAGCGCACAAACCAGAGTCCGCTTTCGCGCCTGCATACTTTCGGGTCATCTGCGCCCACCAGCGCGGCAAGCCTCACTGGCGCCTCAGACCTGTCCGCTCCGATATCTCTGGGCGCGCCTGCCACCGTTGTATTTTCGGATGCCGCCGGCGCACCCACCGCATCGGTTGCCCTCACCAACGGGATGAGCGGTTCTCAGATTGTTGACGCCGTCAACGCCGCCTTCGCCTCAGTTTCAGTGCCTGACAAACTTCAGGCATCGCTCGATGGTTCTGGTCACCTCACTGTCACAAACACAACAGGTGGTTATCAGGCAGTGGTGGGAGTGTCTGCGACCTCAGACGCCGCGGCATTGACGGCGTTGGGCCTTTCTCCAGGCGCGCAGCATGGCGTGGGAGGCTTCACGCCGCAGGCCAGCAGCGGTCAGCTTACCATCAACGGAGTGGCCATAGCAGTGAATGCCGGAGACAGCGCGCAGGCGCTGGTTGACCGTATCAATCTGCAGACAATTCTCACCAAAGTTACGGCATCAGTTGATGCAGGCGGAAGGGTGACTCTCACTCAAAAGTCTGCTGAAAACAGCAGTGTCATGAGCGTCTCAGCAAGTGGCGGCTACAGCCTGGCGGATATCTTCGGCGCTTCCCCCTCGGAAGAGACGGACTCAGGTTACACCTACGCAGGCGACTCCGGAGCCATAAAAATCCAGACTGGCCCTTTCACGAGTGAGACCGTTAACCGCACGGCTGATAGAATATTCAACCTGGACGGCGCGGCTTCAGCGTCCGAGCCAGATGTTTTCACAGTCGTCAACAATTTGGCCGAAGCCATCCGCACCGGAGACACGAACCAGATCAACTCCATGCTGAGGATGGTGGACAGCGCCTCGAGCAGAGTCATGACGAACCGCGTCGATCTGGGTGCGCGTATCCAAAACTTGAACAATCTCAAGAATAGTTTGACAACATCCCAGGATAACCTGAAGGATTTACGTTCAAAAACCGAAGATGCTGACATAGCGCAGGTTGTTGTGAGCATGCGTGCCCAGGAACAGGTGTATCAAGCCTCACTTTTCTCTGCCTCTTCAATCTTTCAGCTATCTTTAATGGATTTTCTGAGGTAGTATACCGGTGAAGAGCGCAGCAGCCCGGAGGCTGTAGCATGCTCTTGCGCGGGGTTTATTGGAGGAACCCGTATGAAGGTTGCAACCAGATTCGGTGAAATCGAGACAAAAGAGACCGAGTGTATCCGTCTGAGCGATGGGCTTGTGGGGATCCCCCACGCCACGCGCTTCGTGCTGATACGTCCGGATCAGGATTCCCCGTTTCACTGGCTGCAGTGCCTGGACGACCCGTCTGTGTCTGTCGCGGTGATCAGCCCGACCGACTTCTTCACGGACTACAGCTTCGAGCTACAGGAAGCGGATGTGGAGAGGATTGGGCTTTCAAATGTGGAAGATGCCGTGGTGCTGACCACAGTCACGCTTGATGAGCAGGCGCGCCGGATCACAACCAATCTGCTGGGGCCAATCGTCGTGAACGCTCAGACGATGGCTGGCAAACAGGTTGTGCTGTCAAATGAAAACTACGCCACAAAGCACGTCCTGTTCGAACAAGGCGTCAGTGCGGCGACGCAGACAGATGAGAATCTGCTGAAAGCGGCGTAGTCTCTTCGAGATCGATGCAAGCGGCCCGGAAATTCCGGGCGGCTCCGGTAAGCCCGAAGCTGCGCGGCTCGGCGTTTGAGTTGACAGCCGGGCGGAGGCTTTGCGCCGGGGCCAAGAAAGCGCGCGCGATCCGCAAACAGAAGATGAATCCAGTGCTCCTGAGGATTTGCGCTGAACCAACAGCGTCTGGAGACGGATTCACCAGAGGTAACGCAGGATGCTGGTTTTGGCCAGGAAGGTCGGACAACAGATCATCATTGGTGAAGAGATAGAGGTCACCGTGCTTGAGGTGCGCGGTGAGCAGGTGCGCCTGGGCATCAACGCGCCCCGGAGTATCTCGATTCACCGCAAAGAGCTTCTAACTCAGGTCGCCGATGAGAATGTTGCGGCCACATTAGTTGACAAAGACTCCCTCACACAACTCACAGACGCTCTCAAAGAACAGCCAAAGGACAGGGAGGACTCCTGAAAACTTCGGGCGTAGCTCTCCTGAGGAGGGCAATAGCGCCCGCACTCACAGTCCCTGGCATCAGGCGCTTTTTCACCTCAGTCTGAGGGTTGTCTGTCACGGCCATTTGCGACTCCACAGCTAAAAAGCGCCCTGGCACGGCTTCTTGAACGGGTTCTTCCGGGACTTTTCTTCTCTGGCCTCGGAGGTCGGCAGTCGCACACCCGAAAAGCTTTTCCAGTTGAGCCAACCCGGCCCCGGCGCTCTTGAAAGGTTGTGCAAATGGCAAAACTGGTAATTCATCCCCTGCTCAACGGACGTTGCGTCATCCCTGGAAATGTCGCCTTCTACAAGGGGGACCCGCAGGAGAGCTGGCCGTATGCTCTTTATTCGTGGCTCATCCTGGGCGCGGACAAACCCATTCTGGTTGACACCGGTCTTGAGAACGTGGACGAAATGAACCGGGGAGCGGCTCATATCTTCCGTGAGCTTATCACCCAGGAGCCGGAGGATGACGTGGGGCGGCGTCTCGGGCAATTCGGGCTCACGGAGGCTGATATCGGCGCGCTCATTATCACTCACCTTCACTTTGATCACGTAGACTGTCTGGATCGTTTCACAAACGCTCATCTCTTTGTCTCCGGCCGCGGGCTGAGGGAGTCCCTGGGAGAGCCGAGCTGGGCGCCGGCAAAGACGCAGAAGATTCTCACGGATACCGCGAAAGATCGCACAACCGCCGAGGACGACATCGAAGTCGCGCCGGGCATCCGGACCATGTGGATTGGCGGCCATACGCCCTGCAGCCAGGCTGTTCTGGTGGATACGGCCGCCGGGCGCGTGTGTATGACAGGTGACACAGTTTCTCTTCTGGAGAATATCGAGAGCGGCCGCGCTGTGGGTGTGTACAGCGACGTAGATCAGTGTTTTCAGGCGATGGAGAGGATTCCCAAAGAGTGCGACATCGTTCTCCCAAGCCACGATCCGGGTACGCTGGAGCGCTTTCCAAAGGGGGTCGGAGCATGACATACCGAATTCGCGCTCTCAAGAATGGAGAGTGTCAGGTCCGGGACTACATTACCTACCACGACGGCGGCGAAGAGACCAGCCTCTACTATCTCTATCTCTGGCTTATTGAGGGCGGACCGTCGCCGATGGTGGTGGAAACCGGCGTCACGGATATCGAGGGCTTCAACCGCGGAGTTGATAGCTACATTCCCGGCGGAGTCACGCAGAAGCCCGAGGAGCACACTGTCGCGGCGCTGCGTGCGGTGGGCGTGGAGCCTGAAGACGTAAGCCACGTATTCATCACCCACTTTCACGGAGATCACTACGACAGCTTCCACCTCTTCCCGAACGCTACGATGGTTGCCAACCGCGAAGGGTTTCTCAAGGCTCGTCCGGGTTTCCCGGCGCGGGTGGCGGAGGCGCTTGAGCGCCGAGGAGAAAAGGGCGCCTTGCTGGTAGGCGACGAGGACGTTATGCCTGGGATCCGATGCTTCCATCTGGGCGTACACTCTGAGTGCAGCCAGGGCATAGCTGTGGACACTTCCCTGGGAAGAGCGGTGCTGACCGGCGACGTCGTGTACAAGTTCCGCAATCTTGAGGAAGATTACGCACCTGGCTGGACGGACGTGGAAGCCTGGAAAATAGCTGCCGCCAGGATCCGGCGCGAAGGAGATTTCTTCGTGCCCGCGCACGATCCTTTGGTACTCGAGCGCTGGCCAGGTGGGATAATTGGAGAGTGACCTTCCGCATTAGCCACTGAATCTGTTACCTTCCATGTTGCGGAATTGCATGGTTGTTACGCACAATAGGCGGGTGCGCCGGCGCTACGATGCGTTACACTGCGTAACAGACGTTTGACTGTGCTTGCTGACATCGCCGCCGGATCCCGAAAGGACATTGCGTTGGCAAAAGACAAGCAGCCGCCTGCGCTCGTTCAGATTGCCGAAGAAGAACGCTCCGTCGCCGGCATGAAGGAGATTGCCGAGCGTGTTGGCGTCTCCAAGACCACTGTGCACCGGGCTTTGACAGGCCACGGCCGCATCAGCGAGACCACGCGCGCCCGAATCCTAAAAGTGGCCGCGGAGCTGGACTACACTCCCAACATCCTCGCGCGCTCGCTGCGCCAGCAGAAGACCGGCACAATCGGTGTCATCACCAGCGGTGTGGCCAGCACGTTCCACTCCAGCCTGCTTGGAGCTATTGAGGAAGCCGCCTCCGGGCAGGGATTCAGCCTTCTCTTGAGTGTCACCGGTGGCCGCCCGGACCTTGAAGAGCACTATCTCAATGTTCTGCGGGAAAAGCGGGTGGATGGTCTGCTGATCTCCCCGTCGGACACCGTGCACAATGTCGAACACTTCGAACGCCTCAAGCGCGCGGATCTGCCTTTTGTGTTTTTCGATCGCGCTTTGCCTGCGGTTTCGGCGGATGCGGTGATGACGGATCACCGTCTGGGCGGACAGCTCGTGGCGGAGCACGTCATCCTCGGCGGCCGCAAGAAAATCGGTCTGCTCAGCCCTGCGCTCAGCAACGTTCTTCCAAGCTCCGTGCAGGAGCGCATTGCGGGAATACAGGATATGGCGGTTCAACACGGCGCCCAGGTTACCTTTATGGGGTTGGACGGACCCTGGGAGCCGCTGGAAGACTACGGGGCGCACTCGCTGGACACATTCCTGGACGGCGGAGGCGACATCAACGCGCTTCTGGCGATCAACGACAACTACGCGATTGGCGCTTTGTGGGCATGTTCCCAGCGCGCTTTGCGCGTCCCCGAAGACCTGGCGATTGCGGGATACGACGATCTGGATGTCTCCAGCTTTGTCGTTCCACGCCTCACTACTATCCGCCAGCCGACGCGCCAGGTGGCCTGGGAGGCGGTCAAAATGCTGCTGTCGCGCATGGGCGGCGCGCGGCCTGACGAAGCCGTCACAATCCGCCTGCGCCCGACTCTTATGGAACGGGAATCCACACCCAGGCTCGAGCATCCGCCTTCGTTGACAGCACCCTCCGAGCCTTGATATACTCAGCGAGGTCGGCTGCCCCGTGATCTACTGTGTTCGGACTGGCTGACCGGCTTGTCTGCAGCGCAAGTATGGCTGCGGGATTATTTTACGCGGCTGGGCGAACTGGCAGCGACGCACAAGGGCGGGCCCAACGTTCCGGGATGACCGGCGCGCGGGGCTTTTTTTGAACCACTCAGGGCGAGAAAGCTCGGGCCCGTTTCTAACGGCTCCGCGGGCTCCGCACGGCAATTATGGCCTCGGACAAGATAGACCTACAAGAAATCCAGCAGCTTATCGCTCTCGTTGAGAAGTACGGCCTCGCTGAACTCAGCGTCTCTGAGAAGAGCCTTACCGTCACCGTACGCAATGCGCAGGAGACTGTGGAGATCGAAGAGCTGGAAGCCGCGCCAGTCACCAGACCTCGCGCTGCGCTTGCCCGGCGTACCGCGGCCTCAGCGCCACCCAGCGCCGCAGTTCAGCAGCCAGAGCGGCCCACAGTCCCGCTAGTCTCCCCGATGACCGGAGTCTTCTATACATCTCCCTCGCCGGATGCGCCTGTTTTCGTGGAACCTGGAGAAGTCATTCGGGTCGGGCAGACCGTTGGCCTGATTGAAGCGATGAAAGTCTTCAGCGAAGTGCCCTCAGAGATCAGTGGGCGGCTTGTCGAGATCAGGGCGCAGAATGGGGCGCTTGTTCAGGCCGGTGAAACGCTGATGCTTGTTGAGCCGATGGAAGGTACGGAGGAATAGATTTGAGCGATCAGGGCGTCATTGGGGTTGGGATTATCGGGTTTGGCATTGTCGGGCAGGGCACTTACAGCATTCTGCGTGACAACGCCGAGACGATCGAGCGCCAGGTCGGCCGCCCGGTGCGTGTGGTCAGTGTGGCGGATCTGCGCACGGAATTGCTCAAGGAGAAGCTCGATCCCAATGTCCGCGCATCCGCCGATGCTGAGGCTCTGATACGCGATCCGGACGTGCATATTGTCTGTGAGCTGATAGGCGGGGTAAATCCGGCCGGGCGCTTCGTGCGCATGGCGCTGGAGGCGGGCAAGCACGTGGTTGTGGCAAACAAGGAGCTGCTGGCCAAGCAGGGACCCCAGCTTCTGGAGCTTGCCGAAAAAAACAGCGCGGACTTCTATTTTGAAGCCAGCGTTGGCGGTGGGATTCCCATCATCTCGCCGCTGCGAATCGGGCTGGCTGGCAACCAGATTGAGAAGATCATCGGCATTGTCAACGGCACCACAAACTACATTCTGACGCGCATGTCCGGGGAAGGCGGCTCCCTGGAAGACGTCCTGCGCGAAGCCCAGGCTCTGGGCTATGCTGAGTCTGACCCCACCAACGATATCGAAGGCTACGACGCGCGCTACAAGATCACAATTCTGGCGTCTCTGGGCTTCCACGCGCGTCTCAACGTGGATCAGATTTTGTGCGAAGGTATCTCTGGCCTGAAAGCTACGGACGTCAACAATGCGCGAGACCTTGGGTACAACATCAAACTGCTCGCTGTCGCCAAGCGCACTCCGGACGGCATTGAGGCGCGGGTCCATCCGGCTCTGGTGCCGCTTTCACACCCGATAGCCTCTGTTTCCGGTGTGAATAATGCCATATTTGTCACGGGAGACGCTGTCGGAGACATAATGGTTTACGGGCCGGGAGCGGGCGGCATGGCCGCGGGCAGCGCCGTCGTCGGAGATATTGTCGAAGTCAGCCGCAATATTGTCTCTGGATCAAACGGACGGCTCAAGACCCTTGAGTTCCGCGATCTGCCTGTGCAGGCTACGGGCGATATCGTCTGCCGCTACTATGCGCGCATGCGGGTTGAAGACCACCCGGGCGTTCTGGCCGCCATCGCCACCCAGTTTGGAGACTGCGATGTTTCCATCGCTTCGATGGTGCAAAAGACGGCGGAAGACGGTGTGGCGGAGCTTGTCTTTCTGACACACGAAGTCAAAGAGCGCGACATTCAGGAAGCGCTGGAGCGCATCCGTCAGTTGGACGATGTTGACGAGATCTGTTCGGTCATACGAGTTGAGGAGTAGCTGAGATGGAGGCTGTCGCCACAGAGGCCGCAATGCGGCGCTCAGGAATTATACAGAGATACCGGCAGTGGATGCCGGTGACGGACGCCACACCCGTCATTACCCTCTTTGAGGGAGACACGCCTCTCATTCCCGCACCGGCGCTGGCTGCGGCAATTGACTCTAAACTGAAGATTTATCTGAAGTATGAGGGGCTCAACCCCACGGGTTCCTTCAAAGACCGCGGTATGACAATGGCCATCTCCAAAGCTGTCGAAGCTGGGGCCAGGGCGGTCATCTGCGCCTCCACCGGCAACACCGCCGCTTCTGCCGCTGCGTATTCGGCCAGGGCTGGCATCAAATGCGCCGTGTTGCTCCCGGCGGGAGAGGTCGCTCTGGGGAAGGTCTCGCAGTCTCTGATGCACGGAGCCACCGTCATCGCTATTGACGGAAACTTCGACGACGCTCTGCGCCTTGTGCGTGAGATCACCGATGAGTATCCCATCGAGCTTGTAAACTCGCTCAATCCCTACCGTATCGAAGGGCAGAAATCCGGCGCTTTTGAGATTTGCGACGCGCTGGATGGGCCGCCGGATTTTCACTGCATTCCTGTGGGTAACGCGGGCAACATCACCGCGTACTGGAAAGGCTACACGGAGTACTTCAACGCGGGCCGGATTGACCGCCGTCCAAAAATGCTGGGGTTTCAGGCCGCAGGCTCGGCGCCCATTGTCAAAGGCCATCCGATAGAAAACCCTGAGACTCTCGCGACCGCTATCCGCATCGGAAATCCTGCAAGTTGGAAGCAGGCTGAGGCCGCGCGCGATGAATCTGGCGGAATGATCGATATGGTTACGGATGAGGAGATCGTGGAGGCTTACAAAATGCTGGCCAGACTGGAAGGCGTCTTCTGTGAGCCAGCTTCGGCGGCCAGCGTGGCAGGTTTGCGTAAGACGGCCGCATCCGGCTACTTCTCCGAACCCGCCACAGCCGTTTGCATTCTCACCGGGCACGGGCTGAAAGACCCGAACCGCGCCGTAAGCTGCGCCGATCCGCTGGTGGAGTTGCCGCCTGACAAGGGCCGCATCCTCGATCTGCTGGGGTTTTAGGTAAGCCGGTCTCTCATGAGCTCTGATACCACAGTCTTTCACAGCCAGATTCCCGGGGTTGAGCTGACCGGCAGAGGCAAAGTGCGCGATCTCTACGATCTGGGAGACAGTCTGCTGTTTGTCGCGACAGACCGCCTCTCCGCCTTCGATGTCGTCTTTCCAACTCCGATTTCGGGCAAGGGCCGCGTGCTCACGCAGATGACGCTGTTCTGGCTGGAACAGCTTTCCGGCATCGTTGACAACCACCTGATCACCGCAGATATAGAAGAGATTTTGCGCGCCATCCAGTCCGCAGGCGCTACAGACCTCCAGAGCAGCCGCCAGATGCTTGAAGGCCGGTCAATGCTGGTCCAAAAGACGCGCCCGTTTCCCGTCGAATGCGTTGTGAGGGGCTACATTGCCGGCAGTCTGTGGAAGGAGTACCAGGACGCCGGAGGCCACGCCACCATTCATGGCCATGTGTTGCCAGCGGGCCTGCGGGAGTCAGACAGGCTTCCCGAACCGGTTTTCACACCTGCCACCAAAGCCGAGTCAGGGCACGATGAGAATATCAGCAGCGTTGAAGCCGCCCAGATTGTGGGTGAAGATGTCATCTGCCGTCTGGAGGAGCTGAGCCTGCAGATTTATGATCGGGCCAGTAAAATCGCTTCTGAGCGCGGCATGATTCTTGCCGATACAAAGTTTGAGTTTGGCGCGATCAACAGCGAGATCATCCTCATTGACGAAGCGCTCACGCCGGACTCTTCGCGCTTCTGGGATGCCGGAACGTATGAGCCGGGACGGCCGCAGGAGGCCTTCGACAAGCAGTATGTGAGAGACTGGGTGCTCAAACAGGGGTGGAATCGCCAGCCGCCCGCGCCCGCCCTTCCGCAGGAGGTCGTTGAAGGCACAACCCGCCGTTACCAGGAGGCTTACAGGCGTCTGAGCGGCCGAGACATAGAGTAGGCGACCGTACATTGCGTCTCACGCTCTCACGTACCGGGCGTTTGCGTGGCATATCTGAACTATGAAGTACATCCTCCTTGTTTTCGATGGTATGGCTGACATTCCAGGCCCGGAGCTGGATGGCAAGACGCCGCTTATGGTGGCGCGTACACCGTTTATGGACGATCTGGCCAGCAAAGGGCTGGTCGGTAAAACCGTAAACCATCCGGACGGGATGTATGCGGGTTCGGATGTGTGCAACATGTCCATTCTGGGCTACGACCCCGCCCGGTACTACTGCGGCAGGGGCCCGCTGGAAGCCGCGAGTGTCGGCATCCCGCTGGACCGCGCCGACGTCGCTTTCCGCTGCAACCTCATCACCACAGACGGGGAGCATATTCTCAACTCCTCTGCGGGGCATATCTCCACCGAAGAGGCCCGGCCACTCATTGACTGCGTTGCGCAAAAGCTCGGCAGCCGCACAGTTCAGTTTTATCCCGGAGTTTCCTACCGGCATCTGATGGTGTGGCGTGACGGAAAGGACGACATCCACTGCGATGAGCCTTACCGGTTTATTGGAGAGCCTGTCAGCGAGCATCTGCCCAGGGGTGACGGGGAGGAGAAGCTGCGGTCTCTGATCTGGGACTCAGTAGATCTTCTGGACAACCACCCTGTCAACAAGCGCCGCAGGGATGAGGGCCTTCCGGTGGCCAACATGGTGTGGTTCTGGGGACAGGGGCGCGTGCCGGACTTGCCATCCTTTCTGACCAAATACGGCAAGCGCGGGTCTGTCGTCGCCGCCGTGGACCTGGTTCGCGGCATTGGACGCATATCCGGGCTGCGCGTTGTGGACGTACCGGGGGCGACAGGCTACGTGGACACCAACTACGCCGGCAAGGGAGAATACGCCTTCGAAGAGCTGCGCGAGATGGATTTCGTGTTCGTCCATGTGGAAGCTCCGGATGAGGCCGGTCATGAAAAGGACGCCGAAAAGAAGATATTTGCGATCGAGCAGTGCGACGAGCTTGTCCTTGGCACAATTCTGCACCGCATGAAGCGCTACGATGATTTTCGCATCCTCATCCTGCCAGACCACCCCACGCCCATCTCCACAGGCGGTCACTCGCAGGAGCCTGTTCCCTTCCTGCTGTTTGACTCTCGACGCCACCGCGACAACTCCGTGCCTTTTGACGAGCGTGCGCTGGAAGACGCCAGGACGTTTGTGGACGACGGAACCCAGCTTCTCCCGATGCTCTTCAAGAGCTGATTTTGGCTCTGCTCACAATCTCCTCTCACATATCTTCAGAAGCCCGAACAGGGGTATAATTGAAACAGACGACACTTGTTGATGAGGATGGGCTATCGGGAGTGTATGATGAGAAACTTGATCGCAGTACTTGTGATGGTGGCGCTGTCCGCAGGCGTCAGAGCGCAGCCTGCCGATAAGGGTCCGCTTGTCAGTGTCACCGGGCAGAATATGGACGTGACAACTGCCCTGTCAGTTTTGGCCCGCCAATCTGACACCACGATCATGGCTGCACCAGAGGTGACCGGGACAGTTGACCTCGCGCTGGCTAACCTCCCGCTGGAAGATGCGCTGGATGCAGTCTCACGCGCCGCCTATCTTCGGTGGCGCAAGGTGCTCGCGCCTCCCGGGATCACACGCACAGAGCTGCAGAGGATGGTCACTGACGCCGACAGCGTAGATACCGCCAGCATCGTAGTCGCGCCCACTGGTTCGAGACCCGCAACAGCGGTCCTTTCCGGGGCCGCGGCGGAAAAGCTCTGGGGTTCAGCCTCTGATCTGGGTCTGCGTGAAGTCTACTGGGTGTATTCTCCGTCCGCGCCGACCACCAGCGTTGTCGTCAAGCCTCTTGAGTCCACCACGGCAGCGAGCTCTACTCAAACGTCCGCGTCCGGGACTGAGACCAGCGCAGCCACCTCTGCGGACTCTACTGACAACCAGCCTGTAACCACTCCGTCTCAGGCCTATGATAAGGTCAGTAGTATGCTCTCACAACTGAGTCCCGAAGAAGCTATGGGCGTTCTTCGCCAGGCGCAGCAGGATCTGGTCGCGACGTACGCCCCGCTGGTTGAGCCCGAGTTTATCCCGCCGGTCGTCACGGGCAGCTCCCCGGCCTATATCCGTCCTGGAAATGCCGCAGTCTGGGGGCCGCCTCGACTCCGCACAATGCAGCCGAATGCGCCGGTGATCTTCAGGCCTTCGTTACCGCCCTACTACTGGGCTTACTAGGGAGCTCTGGTCAGTCTCCTGGAGAAGTCAGGGCGCCGGGCTGAGATTCAGCCGCGCAGACGCAGCACTATCTCCTCGCCGTACTTGCCGCCCGTCACGCATACGTCAAGCCGGAACTGAGTCCCCTGCTGCACGACTGCGATCTCTCCGCGCTGGTCTTCGACGTCTGAGGCAATATCCAGACTGGCCAGGATCTTCAGACGGATCAGCAGAGGGCTCTGGAGTGATTTGGGCACTGTGCGCGCTTCGCGCAGCCACCCGTTTACTCTATACAGTACGCGCACGTCCCGTTTTCGCGGCTGCACCTGGACTTCGCTTGCGCCGCGGTTGATGGCGTCAAAGAGGATGCGGTTGGCAAGGGCGACGATCGGACTCTCTTCGATATCTTCATCGGCCAGGACCGGGCGTTCCTCAGAGATACCGCGCATCGAGTTCACCAGTAGCCGCGCCACCTCTTTGTCCCGTCTGCACCGCTCACACGCGCAGAAGTGGTAGGCCATCGCGCGCCGCTGAGTGAGTGTCAGCCCGCCGCAGACGTAGTCCGTCAACAATTCTTGAGCTTCAAAACAGTCCATTGCCGTGCCACGAGCCACAAGTCGCCAGACTCTCTGACTCAGTAGCAACATACCCTGCATTCGGGTCATTCCAATGCAGCTCTTGAGGAAAATGGCGGAGGTATCAGCAGACGCGGGAACTCAGAGCAGCGCTCTCAGTCCTGCCCCGTGCCCCATGCGCATCTCAGGGACTCGTCAGTGCGCGGCTTCAGCCGCTTCCAGCGAGATACCTAGCACTTTGATATCAGAGTCGCGCGGCAGCTTGATAGCGCTGAGCCCTTCTGCGGGATCGACACTGATTACGACATCGTACAGGAACGCTGGGCTGGCCTTAACGCCACTTTCTGTCGCTGTGTAGGGCGCTTCGTAGGCTACCACATCGCCCTCACCGCGCGCCTGCCAGCTCCCGACGCGGACATTCTGAGTCTTGGGAGAAGACCCGTACACCAGCGTAAACTCTGCGCTTTTTGCCTCTGAGGCGCTCGCTGCCAGAACGTGCACCCGGCTCCACGCGCCGGAGGGCACTGTAACGCTCTGGCGATTGGCGCTGATGGCGTTGTGCCCACTGTCGCTTTTCGGCGGCCAGAGGAAGCTGATCCAGCGGCGGCTTGAAACACCTGCGTACTGCGGACCGCCGTCAGCGCTCTGGTAAAGACCGGATGGGAAGAGACCGGACGGAGAGGTCGCTGGAATGACGAGTGGCGGGACAGCCTCAGCGGGAAGCGCTCCCTGCGGCCCGAAGGCGCCGCCGCCCTGAGTCTCAGCAATCTCAACATTTGAGTCAAAGAGCTGGGCCAGATCAAGCGCCGCTACGGCAGGTCCCTGGACAGTGACATACTGGGTGAACACTCCGTCTGTCGGTCCCCCCAGAGGGTCCGTCGTAGTCGCGGCCGAGCCGACAAACGGCGTCCAGCGCACGACGTACTGCCCTGGGTACGGTGGAGCCTTCAGCTCCGCGTTGGCCGTGAGGTTCTCACCCGGCTTTATGCCCTTGCGCAGCTTGGCCTCCCCTCCTTCACTGAGCAGCGGCTGCCCGTCGAGTGAGTACCACTGCGCCACAAGCCGCGTCTGCTCGCGCCACTCCTGCACACCCGTGTTGGCCACCTCAATCTGAAACTTGGCCGGCGCGCCAAAGGTAACTGGCGGCAGGGGTTTGGCAGGTGGCGTCAGCTTTGCCCCGTAGTCAGAGGCGCCTAGGAGCGCTGCGAAGCTGGCTGCGTGTCCGGAGTCTGCTTTCACACTGCGCTGGCCCTCCGCCAGCGTAACCTGGAACCACACTGGCCGAGTCGCCTGCAAAAGCCGCGGATCCTTCAAACCCAGGATAACCGGGACTTCTACGACAGCTCCCGGCTCCACATCTTTAGGAAGTGAAGCCGTCCAGACTGAGAGCTCCTGCTGCTGTGCGCCGTGCGCTGAAATCAGCACGTTCAGAGGTCCAGCCTTTTTCCACGTTTCGCTGCCTTCGTTTCGGATAGCGACTGTGGCAGAGTAGACTTGCCCGGCCATCAGATAAGCAGGGAGTGTGGATGCGAGCACGGTGTACGCGCGGGGAGCCGGCTCACCTACCTTCACCGGAACAGCCAGCGGGCGGTCACCCGAGCTTGAGAAAAGGAGGCCGTCGGGGCCGGTAAAATCAAAAACCACAGTCCAGTCCCCCGCCGGCAACGGGTCCCGGTCTTTATCAACAGCCACCACGCCTATCGCCACGTTGGAGATTCCGTTAATGGGAACGTCCTTCTGCACGGGGACCGTCACCAGCCCCTGCGAGTAGAGCCGCCCGCCTGTGTACCAGCGATAAGTCAGGCGGACTCGATCCGTCACCCGCCACGCTCTTGTACCCACGTTGCGCACGCTCAGGCGGGCAAGGCTCATATAGGACGGCGAAATCACGCTGGGAACAGAAGAGGACAGATACTTCGCCGCCCACTCCGATCGGCCGTTGAACCGGCTCGTCTGTATCGCTGTAGCGTCCACATAAAGCAGGCCGTACTCGGTGGAAGTGGCAATCTCGGAGCCGTCCTGCCACCTGTTCCAACTGTCCACAAAAACCCAGTCAGGGTTCTTGCCGTCCACAGCGCCCCATGCCTGGCCGTAAGTCTGCCCGGCGCGCCGTGGCAGCGTCTGTCCCTCACGTATGAACCCGGGAGTGACGGAAGCGATCTTTATCCAGCCCTTGTCGCTGTAGCTCCACCCTTCCGCGCCGATCTCTGCTGTAAACCCGTCCGCCTCACCCCCCACATTCTCCGCAGAGATAAGAGCGATGCGCTGTCCGTAAGCTGCCAGAGCTCGCTTGTTCAACTCCTCCACTGCCTCTTTGGATACAGCCGCGCCACCGCGCAGGAAT
This sequence comes from Armatimonadota bacterium, assembly GCA_020846715.1. Classification (GTDB taxonomy): domain Bacteria; phylum Armatimonadota; class UBA5829; order DSUL01; family DSUL01; genus JADLDK01. The sequence goes on from JADLDK010000037.1 coordinate 45,261, forward strand.
GCAATCAGCGCTGTCTGACCACCTCTGGACTGCGGCAGCCGCACCTCCGCTCTGTACTCTGGCGGCGTCAGGTTGAAAAAGCCGCTGATGGCCTTCCACAACGCCTCAACGTCCGAGGAATCGCCCAGACCTTCCAGCGCTACACCCAGAAGTGGGTGGTCTTCGCCAGCGGCATCCATCTCCTTAAGCGCGCCAACAAGCGCCAGCGTCGCTGTGTCGGGAGGTCCTCCAGCTACGTTCTGAACGCCCAGCAGCACGTCAATTCCCGCTCTGCGCGCATCCCTGAGCTGCTGACGGTGCCACTCAATGCGCTCACCCGAAAACCACGGGCCAAAACCGTAAAAAGGTTTGTTGATAAAAGCTGCCGGATTGCCCGCTTTCGCCAGGTCATAGTAGTAAGAGCTGAGAATCAGATTTTCAATTGGGAAGTCGCGCAGAATGTGCCGAGCCGAAGAGACGGCCGGCTTGACGAGTTCAAAAGCTGTCTTAAGCGCGTACTCAGACGGTAGCAGGCGCCCGTCCACAGTGGGAGTATTGACGGCGCGATTGCACAGCACGCGGCCAGGCACATTGACCACCAGGGGCTGCACCGGGCCCCTCAGCCACAACTCCTGCCACTTGGAAGGGTTGTCCAGATCGGCTTCGGTCTTGATGTCGGGCGTAATACTCAGAAAGCCCGTGTGCTCACCCTTCATCTGAACGGCTGCATTGAAGCCTACAATCGTGCCCACTTCGCCTTTGACGCCCATCTCAGACCACGGAATCGCCAGCTCCACCTGATAACCCGTGTCGTCGTCCTGATCCTGATTCAGCGTACCTTCGCGGCGCACGGCGTACTTGAAGGTGACAATATCCTTTTTCACCCACTTTCCGTTGTCCCCGACCGCCCACTCAGCGCCGCCTGCCGCGCTGACCATCATCCGGAACGAATGTGGGCCGATCTGGGAGCCCTTGGAACGGTCGCTCTGAAAATAGACAGCGACAGCGTCATCGTCGCCCACCACCTGATTAGGGCCGCGCGTGGTCCCCTGAATGTCCTGATCGTTGACGTCAAAGGAAGCGTAGAAGTAGTTTGCGTCCCATGTCGTGTTGATGCGGACAGTGTCGGTCCGGGCTTTGGCGGAGCATACCGCAGGCCAGCCTGCACCCGCGATAACTGCGACACAGACCGCCGCAAAGTGCAAAAAGTGATTGGTTTTTGTCATAGTGCGCCGACAGCTTGAGGCAAGCTCTCTACAAATTCTCCAATGCGCTGCATGGCTTCCTCTATCTTCTCAAAACTTGTCGCATAGGCCGCCCGCACGTAGCCCTCTCCAGACGCGCCGAAGGCGTTGCCCGGAACAACCACCACGTGCTTGCTGTGGAGCAGGCGCTCGGAAAACTCCTCCGAGGACAGTCCGGTCTTTTTGACGGATGGAAAGGCGTAAAAGGCGCCGCGCGGCTCCGAACAGCTCAGCCCGCAGTCGTTAAAGCGTTTCACAATCAGCCTGCGGCGCATGTTGTACTCCGCGCGCATATCCTGCACGCTCTGCTCACCCGCACTCAGGGCCTCAATGGCCGTCTCCTGCGCTGTAATGGGAGCGCACAGCGCCACGTACTGGTGAATCTTCATCATAGATTCCGCCACTTCCGGCGGCGCGCACGCATACCCGATGCGCCAGCCAGTCATCGCGTACGCTTTGGAAAAGCCGTTCAACAGGATCGTCCGCTCTCTGGCGCCTTCCAGAGAAGATACGCACACGTGCTCTCCTACGTACGTCAGGCGGTCGTAAATCTCATCCGAGATGATAAAGATGTCTGCTTCGCGCGCCAGATTGACAATATCCTGAAGTGATTTGCGGTCGGCTGTGGCGCCGGTCGGGTTGGACGGATAGGAGAGCATAATGGCCTTGGTGCGCGGCGTAATCGCCTTCCTAACCGCCTCCAGACTCGGGACAAACCCGGTCTCAGCCGAAGTTTCGACCGTCACCGGAACACCTCCGGCGAAAGTGACACACGGCGCATAGGACACATAGCACGGCTCAAAGAGGATGACTTCATCGCCAGGGTCCACAATCGCCCGCAATGCCAGATCCAGCGCCTCCGAAACGCCGACCGTCACCAGAATCTCATTCTCGGGCGTGTAGCTGACCTTGTACAGATTCTGCAGGTGCTGCGCGATGAGCTGGCGCAGCTCCAGCAGGCCCCAGTTGGAGGTGTAGTTGGTCCGGCCCTGCTCCAGAGAGTAGATGCACGCCTCGCGCATGCGCCACGGCGTGACGAAGTCCGGCTCCCCCACGCCCAGCGAGATGACGTCCTTCATCTCAGCGACAATATCGAAAAACTTGCGAATGCCAGAGGCGGACACGGACTGCACGTTTTTTGAGATAGAAGTCATAGGAGTAGATGTCTGTTCTTTTCGGGGAGACGAGGCCAGGAAGCCGGTGGATACCGCATCTCGGGTGCGCCAGCGCCGTGCAGGCCGCCGGAAACCCCCGCCGCGCCTACACCAGGAGCAGAGCTTCGCCGGCAGATGCGGCTCACCTCTGGCCTAAGGCGTCACGGCCAGCCGATGGTCGGGTGGCGCGTCGGCGAATATCTCTCGGTCCTCTTTGTATCTCTTCAAAACAAAGTGAGACGCCGTGGATTGAACGCGGTCAACAGTCGCCAGCTTCTGAGACACGAAGTTCGCGACCTCCTGCATCGTAGAGCCTTCCACCACAACGCGCAGATCGTATTCTCCGCTCACCAGATAGACGCTGACAACTTCGCGAAAGTTGTAGATGCGCTCCGCCACGTCGTCAAAGCCAACGCCGCGAGTCGGGGTCACCTTCACGTCAATAAAAGCCGCAACTCTGTGGTCGCCGGCCTTCTCCCAGTCCACCACAGCCTTGTAGCGCCGGATGACTCCTGAAGCCTCCGCTCCCGCGATAACCCTTTCCACGTCCTCCAGAGGCTTCTGGAGCATATCGGCTATCTGGGAGGAGGTTATTCGCCCGTCCTTTTCCAGGATTTTGAGAATGTCGTGCAGGTCGTTCAAAGTGAGCTACTTTCGCATGCTGGTTCCAGGGTCGTAAGCTGTCTCACTATAGCTAAGCGCAAAGAGCCATGTCAAACACGCGCCCGCCCGCTCACCGTGGCCGGCGCAAAGAAAAAGCCGCACCCGGACCGGGTACGGCTTGCAACGCAACTTACGTGTTATAAAGGATCGTCTGGCTCTTCTCTTTGCGGACCTGCCTGGCTCCTGAGGAAGATGCCAGAGGTGGTTATCTCTGTAGGGCGGACCAGTACGCGCCTGGCGAGTTGAGGACACGCCGGACGCTTCGCTGGTCTGTCATCCGATCAGCCGGCCAGTACAGTCTCAATCGGAATCAGCCCGAGGCGAGTGGCTCGCCGGAAGGCCTGGACCCGGTTTGAAACCTGGAGCTTCTCGTAGATGTTCGCCAGATGGAAGTCCACCGTCCTTTTGCTTACGTACAGGGCGTCTGCGATGTCTTTGCTGGATTTCCCCTCAATTACCAGCGTCAGAACTTCTACCTCGCGCTTCGTGAGCTTGATAGACCGTTCCTCGTGAACAACAGGAACTCCGACAGACGACATTCCATGTCTCCTTTCCCTGTTCGCCGCTGTTAAAATGGTTCCACACCCGCAGGTCAAACTGTGGATGCTTTCCATCGTTTTGTGGCGGACAGGGGTTCGCAATATCCGAGACGACCGGAGCAGGCACAGCGTTGGTGACCCTGACAAGGGCTGCTGTCGTGCTCTTTCCGGCGCCATCCATGGCAATAAAAGGTGGGCGCTTTTTCAGGAAAACTGCGGCGGCGCAGTCCTTCAAAGACGCTCCCATCAACTTGTTCCGCGAGAGGCTTTCCTGTTGAGACGAAAACTGACGGAGATTGAGATCAATGAGTAAATCTGTTCTGCTGTTGCAGTTGCTGGATCTGCTGAAGAGCGACCCAACGCTGAACGCCGGGGACTTGGCGCGTGAGCTGGGACGCTCCGAACGCACAATCTACCGCTACCTTCAGGCGCTCTCGCTGGATCTGTCTGTGCCGGTCTATTTTGAAGACGGCTACAAGGTCGCGGGACGCCCGAGGCTCGCTCCCATCAACTTCAGCGAAGAAGAGGCCATTGCCTTGCGCCTGGCGCTCAGCGCAGGTCCGATCCGCCGCACCGAGCCGCTCAACAGACACGCCACCAGCGCCCTGCGCAAGGTGGAAGCCGCCATGTCCGAGGCGTCCTTCAAGCTGAGCCAGGCTGTTGCGGGACGCGTCACCTGGAGCGCCACCGGACACGAGACCCAGAGTATCAGCGAAGCCCTGCTGTCGCTTCTGGAGTCTGCCGTGATCCAGCAGAAAACCCTTGCGCTCAACTACCGCTCCCTCCAGTCTCAAAAGCCCCGCCCGCGCGACTTTGACCCTTACGCGCTTGTGTACCGCCGCCACACCTGGTATCTCATTGGCCTCTGCCATGAGCGCAGGATGGTTATTCAGCTCAAAGCCGGGCGCATCACCTCAGCCCGCGAGACTCAGCGCACCTTCCAGCGGCCGGAGAGCTTCTCGGTGGATGCCTTCTACGAGTCAAGCTGGGAAGTGCTGACCGGCGAACCCGTGCGCGTGGAGATTCTCTTTGACGCTGAAGTCGCCCGTCTGGTGATGGAGACCCAGCGCCACCCCACCCAGGAGACGCACCAGCGTGACGATGGTTCGGTCATCTTCACTGCAGAGGTGGCCGGCTTTGCCGAGATCGGCTGGTGGACGCTCAGCTTCGGCGGCGCGGCGGAAGTCCTGAACCCCCTTGAGTTCCGGGAGTGGATGAAAGCCCACGCCAGCCGATTAGCCACCCGCTACGACGCATGCCCATGAGCCGCTGATAAATTAAGCGAGCGGCTGTGCTGGGCTCAGTAGGATGCAAAAACTGGCACTTTGCATCGCCTCTTTGGTGGTGAGGATTGAGACGTGGTATCATTGAATACACAGGCCATATAGAGGTGAACCGTTTTCGCGAGGTGTGTCGAGTTTTCTGCGGAAGGCTCAAGTGAGTCACCATTACGGTTGCCATCTTTGGAATGGTAACAATAGTCTGCTACGCAACTGGGTGCGCCAGCTACAAAAGCCACTGGTCAGCGCGCCTGTGCGCTTTGTATCTACCGACGGCGGCGTGATGAATCACGAAGGCAGGCTCGCCATTGTGCGTTTGTATGAACGCCTTACAGGCGTGAGACTGCTCAAGCCGGAGATCGTCTAAGAGGATCGCCGCCCAGAATGCGGCGAAGAGGAGAGGTCATGAGAGCGTTGTTTTGTGTAACAGTGTTGTTGCTACTCGG
>JADLDK010000038.1 GCA_020846715.1 Armatimonadota bacterium
CATGCCGACAAGCCGCTTCAGCAGATCGTGGACGCCGTTATCGCCAGCCGCATGCGCTTCTCCAACAATCGCAGTCTCGACGACATGGCTCTGGTCATCATCAGAGCCCCTGAAGCGTAGCACCCGTAATCCCACAGAAGGCTATCCTCAGAGGGGCAGAATCACCTTGTGTCTCACAGCAACAGAGACGCCGCCAGGCGCTCGCTAGCTTTCCCAAACTTTCAGCGCAGCGCGGGCAGCTTCAATCTGCTTGTGAACCGCTTCTGGAGAAGGCCCGCCAGTCAGAGTCCGTGACTGCACACTGGCCTGCGTGTTCAACACTCCGGCGCTGTCTGATTTCAACAACGGATGTGCGTCGACAAGCTCGTCAGTTGTGAGTTCGTCCAGCCTGCGTCCTTCGTCCAGACACCTCGCGACCAGCTTGCCCACCACTTCGTGTGCCTGTCTGAACGCAAGCCCCTGCCGCACGAGATACTCGGCCAGGTCTGTCGCAGTCGCAAAACCGTCGTCAGCAGCGCGGCGCATGGCCGCGGTATTGAACGTGCTGGTCTCCAACATCCTCTGCATGGCTTCCAGACATGCCAGTGTCGAGTCAACGGCGTCAAACAGCGGTGGTTTGTCCTCCTGAAGATCGCGCATATAGCTCAGTGGGAGAGCTTTCAGCAGCGACAAAAGCGCCACCAGATCTCCCTGTACTCGTCCAAACTTTCCCCTCGTCAACTCTGCGACGTCGGGGTTCTTCTTCTGCGGCATTATTGATGAGCCAGTTGCCACGGAATCATCCAGTGTCAAAAAGCCAAATTCAGCCGTTGACCACAACACCGCCTCCTCCGCCATCCGTGACAGATGCGTCATTGTCAGTGAGCAGGAAAAGACTAACTCGGCCACAAAATCCCGATCACTTACTGCATCCATTGAGTTGACAATGGGGCCGTCGAATCCGAGCGTTCTGGCGGTCATCTCCCGATCGTTTGGCAGAGACGTTCCGGCCATAGCCGCAGCGCCAAGCGGACTGTAGTTGGCCCGGCGCTTCCAGTCTGCCAGTCGCGAGCGATCCCGGTGAAACATCCAGAAATACGCAAGCAGATGATGTGCCAGTGTGACAGGTTGAGCGCGCTGGAGATGTGTGTAACCTGGCAGCAGTGTTTCCGCATGTTTCTGCGCCAGCCCCAACAGCACTGTCTGTAGGCTGCCCAGACGTGTATCTAACAACCCTGCGGTATCGCGGCACCACAGACGCAGATCCAGCGCCACCTGATCGTTGCGGCTGCGCCCTGTGTGGAGTTTTCCGGCAGACTCGCCGATCTTCTCCGTCAGACGCCGCTCTATCAGCATGTGGATGTCTTCGCAAGCGGGGTCAAGAATGACTTCGCCTCGACTGAACTCCTCCGCCAGCTCTCGCAGCCCGCCCGCAATAGCTTCGTGCTCAGCGTCTGTGAGAATTCCACACGTCTGCAGCATCTGCGCATGTGCCAGACTGCCCTCGATATCTGCCTGCGCCAGGCGTGCGTCCACGTCAATGGACGCGCTGAAGCGCTCGACGATCGGATCAGTCTGCTTCTTGAATCTTCCGTCCCAGGCCTTCCTGGTCATTTCTCCGCCTGTTTCATCTCTCGTCGCTCTCAAAATGCCGAAGCACCGCGCGGATAATCAGGGTGCTCATCAGCGCTCCCACCACGACAAAAAAGGCGCCGAGAGTATGGCGGCTCTGCAAATAGGCCCACACTCCGGCGCCAGCTCCAATCAAAAAGGGCAGGGCAAGCACAAAACAAAAGCAACTGCCCGCCACAGTCTAAGCCCTAGCTCTGTGAGCGCCGGACCGCGTGATACATCCGGGCCTGCATCCCGTGCACCTTTACCATCCCTGTCATTTCGCTCTGATCAAACGTCTTCGAATCAAACGATGCAAGGTCTTCACTGTACAACGCATAAGGACTGCGCCGGCCGCTGACTGTCGCATTGCCCTTGTACAGGTGAAGGATGACCTCTCCGGTCACTCTCTCGTTAACCCTGTCGATGAATGCCTCCAGATCCTCCTTGAGAGGGTCGTACCAGAGACCCTCATAGGCCAGATCGGCCCACGTTTGATCAACCGTGTTCTTGAAGGCGATCTCTTTTCGCGTTGACACCAGCGCTTCAAGCGCTTTGTGAGCCTCGATCAGAATCACTGCGGCCGGGCACTCATAGTTCTCACGCACTTTTAACCCCAGCATCCGGTCTTCCATGACGTCCACCCGGCCGATGCCATTTTCCCCCGCCATCTTGTGGATGCACCGGATCAGCTCCGCCGGTCCCATTTTGTGCCCATCCACACTGACTGGAATACCCGACTGAAACCCGATGGTGACTTCTGTGACCTGGTCCGGAGCATCCTCCGGACTCACTGTCCACTGGAATATCTCCTCTGGTGGAGAGTAGTCCGGCTCCTCCAGACGCCCACCTTCAATAGATCTGCCCCAGAGGTTCTCGTCAATGCTCCATATCTTGTCCACCGACTGCGAGATAGGTACGCCTTTGGCCTTGGCGTACTCGATCTCTTCTGTGCGCGTCAGGTTGCGCTCGCGCATGGGCGCCAGAATATCCAGCTCCGGCGCAAGCGTCCTCATCACAAACTCGATGCGAAACTGGTCGTTTCCCTTGCCCGTGCAGCCGTGGCAAAAAGCGTCTCCTCCCACCTTCTTTGCCACCTCGACAGCCTTCTCAGCAATAAGAGGCCGCGCGATGGAAGTGCTCAGCGGATAGCCCTGGTAGTCGCCGTTGGCCTTTACTGCCCGAAAACAGTATTCACGCGCAAACTCTTCTTTGGCGTCAACTGTGTAGTGCTCTGTGCCAAGAGCTTTGGCTTTGTCTTCAGCCACCTTAATATCCTCGGCAGGCTGGCCGACATCAACAGTCACCGTCACGACCCGATCAAACCCGTAGTCTTCCCGCATCATCGGGATTGCGACGGACGTGTCCAGCCCTCCGGAATAGACAAGCACGACAGTTTTCATAGACTCTCCAGTTGGTAGTTGATAAACGTCAGATAAAGACTTGCTCAGAGCGTCAACGCCAGCCACGCTTTCTGCGCATGAAGGCGATTCTCTGACTGTTGCAGGATAGCGGACTGCGGCCCGTCCAGTACTTCGGCGGCAATTTCTTCGCCTCTGTGAGCCGGCAGGCAGTGCAAAACAATGGCTGTAGATTTGGCTCTTGACATCAACTCGGCGTTCACCTGAAATCCGGCAAAAGCCTTTGCCCGGCGCTCTGTCTCCGCCTCCTGCCCCATGCTGGTCCACACATCCGTATAGACTGCGTCAGCCCCGATCGCGGCTTTTCCGGGGTCATTGACGATCTCGATGTTCGATGCCTGCGCGGCGGCTTCGTGACGGGCTAAGCTCAGCAGCTCAGAGTCGGGTTCGTATCCAGAAGGACATGCCAGCGTCATAGCCATTCCGAGCTTGGCGCATATCAGCATCAGGCTGTTGGCGACGTTGTTGCCATCGCCGATGTAGGCGAGCTTCAGACCGCCGAAGTCCGGATTCTCGCTATCGCAAAACCGTTCCGCAACTGTCTGGAGGTCTGCCAGCGCCTGGCATGGATGCTCCAGATCGGAGAGCGCGTTGACTACGGGAACAGACCCGTACTCCGCAAGGTCAGTAACGGTCCTGTGCGCAAATGTTCGCGCCACAATGCCGTCCACCCAGCCCGACAGATTAGCTGCAACGTCCGGGACTGTTTCCCGTTTGCCTAACTGGATATCCGCCGGAGCCAGATAAACCGCCGAGCCGCCTAACTCCGTAATCGCAACCTCAAAAGTGACTCGCGTGCGCAGTGACGGCTTCTCAAAAACTAGAGCCAGCGTCTTGCCCAACATCGGGCGAATATGCACTCGCTGGTGCTGCCGGTTGGCCTTCAGCCTAAGAGCATGCTTCAGGACCTGAACGATTTCTTCGCGTGTCAGATCGGTAATTCCGGTCAGGTTTCGCCCCCGTAGATTACCGGCGCTCAGCACCTCATCTTCTGTCGTCATAAGCATCTAGGCCACACTCTCCAGAGCGCAGTTCAGCTTCTGCAATGCCTCTGTAACGTGCTCCTGTGTGATAATCAGTGGCGGAAGGAACCGCAGGACGTCGGCGCCAATCGCATTGATAATCAGTCCATCTTCCAACGCCAGTCCTGCAACATCTTTTGCAACGGGCTTCGCCAGGACCATGGCCAGCATCAGACCGCGCCCCCTGACTTCAAGGTGTCCGAATTTCGATCGGAGCGCCTCCAACCCCTCTCTAAATGTCGCGCCCATTCGCCGGGCATTACCGGGCAAATCTTCGTTTTCTATTACCCGTAGCGCCGCAGCGGCTGCACTGCACGCCAGCGGGCCGCCACCATAGGTCGTGCCGTGGTCTCCGGGCTGCAGTATCTCAGCCGCTTCTCCGCGAGCAGCGCATGCGCCGATTGGCACGCCCCCACCCATCGCCTTGGCAATGCTTATGATGTCCGGAATCACTCCGTACCCCTGATAGGCAAAGTAGTCGCCTGTGCGGCCGCATCCCGTCTGAATCTCGTCAAACACCAGCAACGCTGCGTGCTCATCAGCCGCCTGGCGCGCGCTTTGGAGAAACTCTACGCTTGCCGGACGAACGCCCATCTCTCCCTGAATCGGTTCCAGAAAAATCCCGCACGCGCGATCGTCCACTGCGTCCCACAGGGCTTGCGGATCGTTCCACGGGACTATTCTCACGTCCGGAACAAGCGGAGCAAAAGGCGTCTGATACTTCTCCTGAGCGGTCAGCGACAGAGCCCCGTAGCTCCGGCCGTGAAATGACCCTTCTGCTACTATCAGCACGGTCTTGTCCGGACGCATTGCCCGGCCACGTTTGCGGCAAATCTTGATGGCGGCCTCATTTGCCTCTGTCCCGCTGTTGCAGAGGAAGACCTTGTCCATTCCTGCTTGTCGGCACAGTATCTCCGCTACTTCGGCCTGCTGCGCAATGTAGTACAGATTGCTGGTGTGAATGAGGCGCGCCGCCTGCTTCTGGATTGCCTCCACCACCGCCGGGTGGCAGTGCCCAACGCCATTGACGCCAATGCCAACGAGAAAATCCAGATACCTGCGACCCTCAGAGTCCCACAGATAAGCGCCTTCGCCGCGCTCAAACTCAACCCGAGCGCGTCCGTAAGTCGTCATAACGTGTTGCTGGTAAAGTTCAATTGTGTGGTCAAGCTCGGTCTGAGTTGTGTTCATCACCGTCGTCTATTCTTTCAGGCTTTCGCTGGCGTGTCAGGCCGTAATCATCGTTCCAATGCCCGTATCCGTGAAAATCTCCATCAGAAGCGCATTGGGCTTGCGGCCGTCTATGATGTGCGCGCGCTGAACTCCGCCCTCAACGGCTCTCACGCAAGCCTCCACCTTTGGGATCATGCCCCTGGAGACTGCTCCGGAACCTGTCAGCTCCCTTGCTTCGGGCAGAGTCAGCGTGGAGACCAGACTGTCCGTGTCGTTGACGTCCCGGAGGATGCCCGGCACATCAGTCATCAGGATCAGCTTCTCCGCGCGGAGCTTCGCCGCCAGTTCACCCGCAACATCATCCGCGTTGATGTTGAACGACTCGCCGTTTTCGCCTATCGCGACAGAGCTGATAACGGGAATAAACCCACCGGCGGCAAGTGTATCCAGTATATCGGTATTGATCTCTTTGACCTTTCCGACGAAGCCAAGGTCAACGTGCGAAGCGGCCTTGTCCGCCACAATCAGGCTGGCGTCTTTTCCCGAAAGCCCGACCGCCTTGCCTCCCTGGTGGTTGATGCTGGCGACTATGCCTTTGTTAGTCTTGCCCGCCAGCACCATCTCCACGATCTCCATCGTCTCAGCGTCTGTCACGCGCAGTCCGTTCACGAAAGCAGGCTCTTTGCCCTGCTTGCGCATGACTTCGCTTACTTCCGGCCCCCCGCCGTGTACCAGGATTGGCCGCATTCCCACATAGTGCATCAGCACAATGTCCTGACAAACCGCTCTCTTGAGCTCGTCATCTACCATTGCCGCGCCGCCGTACTTGATAAGCAGCGTCTTAGCGTAATAGCTGCGGATGTAGGGAAGAGCCTCAACCAGTATTTGAGCTTGTTGCTGTGTATAGTTCATCCGTTATGTTCCGGTCGAGTTTGCGCGTCCGCTATTCTTCCCGCTTTCCAACTCTGACTCTTGCTGGCGTACAGCAAGGCTACGTGTGGTACTCCGCGTTGATTTTTATGTAATCGTACGAGAAGTCACACGTCCAGACGGTTGCCTGCCCCGACCCCAGGTTCAGGTTCAGGTCAATGGTAACTGTGTCCGTGTCAAGTAACTCTCGGCGCGTTTCATCCGCCAGCCTGACAGGCTCTCCGTTCAGCACCAGCGCCTCGCCGTTCACGGCAAGATCGAGCCTGTCCTGCGACACTTTTGCGCCTGAGCGTCCTGCCGCTGCGACAACACGTCCCCAGTTCGGATCTTCACCGAACAGCGCTGTTTTCACCAGAGGTGAGTTGGCTATCGTCTTTGCGGCTCTGCGAGCGTCCTCACTGGAAACCGCGCCTGCTACGCGCACTTCCACAAGCTTTGTTGCGCCTTCTCCGTCTCGCGCAATGGCTTTCGCCATATCCTGGCAAAGCCACGTCAAAGCAGATCCGAATCGGCCCAGGTCTTCGTCACCAATCGCTACGCCGCTGGCGCCGTTAGCCAGCATGAGTACCATATCGTTAGTGCTCGTGTCCCCGTCAACAGTGAGGCTGTTGAATGAATGGTCAACGGCGGTCTTCAAAAGGGCCTGGAGAGCGTCCGCGCCGATACTGGCGTCTGTGGTGAGAAAGCAGAACATCGTGGCCATGTTCGGCTCTATCATCCCGCTGCCTTTTGCGATTGCTCCTATACGCACGGTCCCTGCGGATACGGCCACTTCCACCGACTGATGCTTCATTACCAGATCGGTAGTCATAATCGCTTCCGCAGCCTTCAGGCCACCGTCCTCCGACAACTGCGCCGCAGCCTCCTGAATGCCCGCCCTCACATTTTGCATCGGGAGCAGCTCGCCTATGATGCCGGTCGAGGCCCCAAGAGCGCTGTGGGTGGGCAGATTAAGGGCCGACTCTGTCAAAGTGCACAGCTCGACAGCGTCTTTGTGACCCTGCGAACCGGTAAAAGCGTTAGCGTTACCGCTGTTGACGACGATAGCTTGGGCAGTTCCCTGTGCGATACGCTGGCGATTGATGTCCACGCAGGCCGCCCGGACCTGGTTGGTTGTCAGCACTCCAGCGACGGTTGCGGGTTCGTCACTGGCAATTATGGCCAGGTCGAGCTTTCCAGAACGCTTTATGCCGCAGCGAACCCCTGACGCCCGGAAGCCCCGGGGAAAAGTAACTGAATCTCCTGTCACGTTGAAGGTGTCAGGCGCCTCAGGCGATTTGTCCGTCTGCCTCATCCTAAGGGTACACTGCCGGGAAGTTCAGCCCCGCATTCTCATCGAGTCCGAACATGAGGTTCATATTTTGGATAGCCTGTCCAGAGGCTCCCTTGACAAGATTGTCAATGACTGAGAGCACTACCAGCCGCCGCGTGCGCTCTACCAGCACCGGCGCAATCAGGCAGTAATTCGATCCGAGGACGTGCTTGGTTTCTGGTAATGCGCCGGCTGGAAGAATCCGCACAAAAGGCGCATCCTGATAGAAGTCTTCGTAAGCGAGCCGCACGTCTTCCTCGTCCGCCCCTTCGGCCAGTTCGGCGTAGATCGTGGTGAATATTCCTCGGGTCATCGGCGCCAGATGGGGCGTAAACGTCACCGTGACAGCTTCACCCGCCAGTCCGCTCAACTCCTGCTCTATCTCAGGTGTATGCCGGTGCCCGTTCACTCCGTAAGCTCTGAAGTTCTGTTCAATCTCGCCGTACAGATAAGCCGGCTCGGTGCGGGAGCGCCCGGCGCCTGAAACACCTGATGCGCTGTTGATCACAATATTGCCAGTCTCAATCCAGCGTCCCGCCACCGCCGGGGCCAGTGCCAGAATCGCCGAAGTCGGATAGCATCCCGGATTCGCGACAAGCCTCGCCTGCCTGATACCCTCGTGATGAAGCTCCGGTAGCCCGTAGACAGCCTCTCCAAGAAGCATCTGTGCATCATGCGGCATCCGGTAGTACTTCTCCCAGATATCTGGAGACTCCAGGCGAAAATCGGCGGCGACGTCCACAACCTTGCATCCGGCCTCCAGAAGCCGCCCTGCATGCTTCATCGCCCAGCCGTTACCGCGTGCCAGAAAGACGACGTCGCAACACTCTGCCGCTTCTTCCGGATCAAAGGCTTTCAGAGTGATGTCAGCATAGCCTGTGAGGTGTGGATAAACCGTGGATAGGAGCTGGCCGTCCTGAGACTCACTGCTGAGATAGGCAAGGCTGGCATTGGGATGAAGCGAGAGCAGACGGACTAACTCGACGCCCGCGTACCCTGTCGCTCCGACAACGCCGATTCGAATGTCTGCCAAATCTCAGCCTCCTTACAAGTAAAAACCTTTGGACTTTTGATTATACCTGTAAGCTCGAACGCTCTGCCAACCAACACGAGTTCAACGTTTCACAACAAGAGGCCTTGAGGCTACCGGGGATAAATGTAAAACGGCGCGGAGATCGCTTTGGCAGGGGATGACCGCGCCGTCAAGCTCACCTGGGAGGTGAACGCGGATACTTTACACGTAATCAAACAGAATTGCAAGCTTTGTTACAAAATCTCTTGAATAAATAATAACCTGACACAATCGACCGATGGACTCCACTTTTTACCCCCGCTGATCGCCAGCGGACAAGCTCTTCAAATCCATGCCGGCGCCTGCTTAGTCACGCCCGTCCGGCTACCGATCTCATCACCCGCACCTTCAGGCCAACAGATCCTTCTCAACTACCAGGCGACGGGGCAGGGTTTCCCGAATGCAGTCGCTAAGTCTGTGGACACTATGCGATCTGTAATATTCAAACCCGCCACCGTGAGCTCTGCGTTGCTGATCGTTTTCTTTCTGAGCGTTTCAGCGCACAGCGCTATGTCTCAGTTCATCCAGGACCGCTTTGCCATAGGTTTCTGGGTTGCGCCGCCAGCCGAAGAGACGACGCCGACGCGCTACAAGGAGATTGCAGACGCTAACTTCACGGTTGTGCTGGGTGGTTTTGGCCAGGATGCCGCAAAACAGATCGCACTTTGCGAACGCTATGGACTCAAAGCTCTCGTCAAGTCTGAAGGGCCAGTCGAAAAATGGCCGGATGGGGATGCGTGCTGGGGTTATATGCTGGTGGACGAACCTGGCGCTGGCGCTTTCCCCGGGTTGGCCAAACTCTGTGATGAGATCGAAAAGACGCATCCGGGCCGCTTCGGTTACGTCAACCTGTTTCCAAATTACGCCCCGGCCTGGGCGCTCCAGACACCAGACTACGACTCGCACGTGCGCGAGTTTGTGAAACAAGTCCATCCGCGTGTGCTGTGCATGGATCACTATCCTCTGATGCGGCCTGAGGGTGACACCAGGCAGGCTTATCTCGACAATCTCGCAACGATGCGCAAGTATTCGCTGCTCGCCCGCATTCCTTTCTGGAATTTCTTCTACTCCATGCCGTTTAACGACCGTCTTGACCCAACGGAAGCCCAGATTCGGTGGCAGATTTTCGCGTCTGTGGCGTACGGGGCGAAAGGTGTGCTCTACTTCTGCTACTGGACGCCTGGCAAAGGAGCCAAGGGGGCGGGTGAGTTTCCCAAAGGCGGCGCCATCCTCACGGCGGAAGGTTTGCGCACACGTCACTGGGATGAAGCGCGGCGTATCAACAGTGAGCTCAAAGCGATGGGGTCCACCCTTATGGATCTCACAAGCACGGGCGTTCACCGCATCACTGCGGAGACAGACACAGCAAAGGAGCTGTCCGGCTCCGGGCTGAAGTCCATCTCCATCGTTCCCGGTGATCCGCCGGCGGACTACCTTATCGGCGCATTCAAAGACCGGAAAGGGCGCAGGGCGGTCTTGCTGCAGAACTACAACTACTCCTACACGGCGTGGCCGACTGTGGTGTTCGACGCTGATCCTGGCAAGGTACTGGAAGTCAACAAGGCGACTGGAAAACTGACGCCGGTGGTGGATGACAGTCCTGAACTGGAAGGATTGCAGCTTTCGCTGGGGGCTGGGGACGGGCGTCTGTTCGTGCTCGCCGCAGAGTAGTCCAGAGCGGAGTCTTCAGGCAGGCTCACTCTGGCCGCGGGGATTACTGCGTTTCAGTTCGGCGCGCAGGATGTCAAGAAACGGCTCTCGCGCGTGCCTTTCCAGCCACGGAGCGTGCCCACACTTCTCCAAAAGGATGAACCGAAAGTCGCCTAACCGGCTGGACAATGGTTCGCGAACGCCCTCAGCGGGATGGGGGTCGTAGTCTCCGTGAATGGCTACTACCGGGCACCGCACCTGACCGGCCAGCCCCAGTAGCTCTCCGTTTGCTCTGAGGTGACTGGCTTCTGACATCAGCTTGCCGAAAACGCCTGGCTGTAGCCCGAACTGCAAGTCCTGGGCTGCGGGAAACTCGGGAGGAAGAGCGTCAAAGACATCCGTCTGGGCCACCAGTCTTCCGAGCTCTTGAAGTATCTCGGCGTCGTTCACTTCCGGATTGTCCAGTAGCCGCATAAGGGTGCCGTAGCGTTGCCTGCTGTCTTCAGACAATCGCGACAGACGAGTTGGAAGGATAGACTGCGCGTACTGCGGCTCGAATGGCCCCGCTCCTATCAAAATCACCTTGCCGATCTGTCCAGGGTGCAGCGCCGCCGTGAGCATCGCAAGCCAGGCTCCCCACGAGTGTCCAATGAGCGTGACCGGGACCTCTGCATGCGCTCGAAGAACCTCACTCAGATCAAGCACCTGAGACCCTAGCGTATCCCCTGTCACCAGTGGTTCCAGAATACCACCGTCACGAGACAGCTCGCGCGCCACCGCAGCCATCTCGCCACAGGCGCCGGGGCCGCCATGTACGACCGCGCATTCGTAGGGTGGGTGTCCGTATTTCCGGGGATTGTCCACCATAGCTCCTTTCTCCTGTGACGTTGAAACGTAGAAGGCGTCAGAGATCAAAGACTACTATACTGGAGTTACACGCAGCTTGCCCGTCGGCGAGATGGGTATGAAAGGGTGAAGGAGTCTGCAATGAAAATTGTTGTTGTTGGCGCAACAGGTACGATTGGCGCTGAAGTCTGCGCCTGTCTCAATGAAAAGCACGAGGTCATTCGCGCGTCCCGCACCACCTCAGACTATCACGTGGACATCTCATCTCCGGAGTCTATCAAGGCGTTCTTCGCAAGTATTGCGCCGTTTGACGCAGTGATCAGCGTGGCTGGCGATGCCAGATTCAAGGGGTTGTCTGTTCTGGAAGACCAAGACTTTGAGTTCTCGCTGCACAACAAGCTCATGGGGCAAGTGAATCTAGTGCGGTTTGGTTTGGAACACGTGACGCACGGGGGATCGTTCACTCTCACCAGCGGAGTCCTCGCAAGGGAGCCGATGGCCGGCAGCGCGGCTATCAGCCTGGTCAATGCCGGTATCGAAGGATTCGTGCGGGCGGCGGCGCTGGAAGCGCCGCGCGGTATCCGTGTCAACGCGGTCAGCCCTCCCTGGGTGACAGAGACGCTGAAGGCGATGGGCATGGATATCTCCGGAGGAATGGCTGCCGCTGGTGTTGCGCGCGCGTACGTTCGTTCAGTAGAGGGAGACCTCACGGGTCACATAATCGACCCTCGAAAGCTCTAATCGCTGTCTTCCGGCAGATAAATCACTTCCAGGTGCAACTCTTCCAACTGTCTGGCGTCCACCGTTGAAGGGGCGCCTGTCATTGGGTCCAGCCCGCCGCCCATCTTCGGAAATGCGATGACTTCGCGGATGTTGTCGTCACCTGTCAGGTAGGTTATCAGCCGGTCAATCCCGGGCGCAATACCGCCGTGAGGCGGAGCTCCGAGCGAAAATGCTTCCAGCATATGCCCGAACTGCTCATCAATTTGTTCATCAGAGTATCCCAGCTTGCGCAGGATAGCCCGCTGCAGGTCAGGCTTGTGGATTCGAATTGAGCCACTCGCCCATTCCGATCCGTTGCACGCCAGGTCGTAGCAGAACGACCGCATCGCAGCCGGATCAGACTCAATCAAGTCCACATGCTCGGGGTGGGGCATGGCAAATGGATTGTGCGCAAACGTCCACCGGTTGTTCTCCTCATCCCACTCAAACACTGGAAAGTCCACAATCCAACAAAACGCAAGCAGGTTCGGATCGGCCAACTGTTGTCGCTCGCCGATTTCGCGTCGCAGGCGGTCCAGAGCTTTGGCCACTGTGAGCGGCGTATCGGCAATGAACGCGATCAGGTCGCCGGCGCTTGCATCTGTGGCGGCTAGGAGACTGGCGATTTCTGCCTCGCTCAGAAACTTTGCGATTGGCGAGCGGACAGAGCCGTTCTCCTCCACGATGAGATAAGCCATGCCTTTAGCGCCAGCCTCTTTGGCTATAGCCGTCAGATCGTCAATCTCTTTGCGAGACAAGGCGCCGCCGCCGGGATAGCGAACGGCCTTCACCTGGCCACCGCTCTCCAGCGCGTTCTTGAACACGCCGAACTCTGTGCCCAGCAATATCTGCGCGCAGTCTACCAGTTCCAGACCGAAGCGCACGTCTGGCTTGTCAGTTCCAAAACGGCGCATCGCCTCATCGTAGGTGAATCGCGGAAAAGGCTTGATGAGCTTCTTGTCCGACAACGCTTCAACAACATCTATCGTCATTCCCTCGACGATTCCCAGGATATCCTCCTGTTCAACAAAGCTCATTTCCAGATCGAGCTGCGTGAACTCCGGCTGGCGATCCGCTCTCTGCGCTTCGTCGCGGAAGCATTTTGCAATCTGGAAGTACTTCTCGACTCCGGCAACCATTAGAAGCTGCTTGAACTGCTGAGGGGCCTGCGGAAGCGCGTAGAAGAGACCGGGTTGCAGGCGGTAAGGCACAAGATAGTCGCGAGCGCCTTCCGGCGTACTGCGCGTCATGATGGGAGTCTCGACCTCTATAAATCCCTGTTCGTACATGTAAGCCCGGATGCGCTTCACGACTTCGTGCCGCAGCTTCAGCTTGTGGAACATGGCAGGGCGCCGCAGATCAAGATAACGGTACTTCAGGCGCAACTCTTCGTTGACCGCCGTATCCTGGTCCACCTGAAACGGCAGCACTTTGGTGGTGTTAAGAATCTCGACATCGCTGACCTCCAGTTCCACCTCGCCAGTTGGGATCCTGGGGTTTTCAGTGCCTTCAGGACGCTGCCGCACCCGGCCTGTCAGTGCCAGTACTGTCTCATTTTTAATGTGTTGGGCGACCGAGTGCGCGCTTGGCGCGGCGTCGGGGTCAATGACTGTCTGGACAAGGCCGGTACGGTCGCGCAAGTCAACAAAGATCAACCCACCGTGGTCGCGGACGCTGTGCGCCCATCCATTGAGCGTCACTGTCTTCCCAATGTCGCTTGCCCGCAAATTCCCGCAATAAACCGTTCTTTTCAGCATCCAGTCTGTGTCTTTCCGCAGTTGTAGCTCTCTGGCATCACGCCGCTTCGATCTCTCCTGATTCACTTGTGGAGAGATAGTCCTGAATCATCTCTGCGCAGTTCTGCAGGGGTAGCCGCCACTGGTGCTGAGCTATCAGGTCCCGGGCGCTCACCTGTCCCGAGGCCAGCTCATCGTCTCCCAGCAGAAGCGCCAGCCTCGCGCCGGACTTGTCCGCCCGCTTCATCTGCGCCTTCATGCTCTTGCCGCCATAGTCCATTTCGGCTGGCACTCCCAACTCCTGCAGGCGGGCCGCCAGCGCAAGCCCCGGAACTTGCGCTTTCTCCCCCAGCCGTACCACGAATACAACCGGGTGCGGCCGGACGCCGATTTTGGCAGATCGCGAGTCGAGCACGGTCAGAAGCCGCTCCACACCCATCGCCATGCCCACAGCAGGAGTCGCAGGGCCGCCGATCTCTTCCACGAGGTTGTCATAGCGCCCGCCGCCACAGATGGCATCCTGAGCGCCGAGCGCCTGGTCAGTAAACTCGAACGCCGTCCTGGTGTAGTAGTCAAATCCACGCACCAGCCTGGGGTCAATCTCGTAGCTCAGCCCAAGCGCATCAAGAGCTTCTCTCACACGCTGGAAATGGAGCGCAGACTCTTCATCCAGATAATCCTGGAGTCTCGGGACGTTTTCTGTGAGCGCGCGGCACTCCGGATTCTTGCAGTCCAGCATGCGCAGTGGGTTCTTCTCATAGCGCGTCTGGCAGCTTCCGCACAGCTTTTGCAGATACGGCTCCACGCTTCCCTTGAGCGCTTCCACGTAAAGAGTCCGGGAATCAACAGTCCCGACGGAGTTGAGTCTTATGGCAAAGGGCGCAGCGCCGGTTTGCTCCAGAAAGCGAGCAGTCAGCGCAATGACCTCCGCATCCAGCGTCGGGTCGTCACTGCCGATGGCCTCCAACCCGAACTGATCAAACTGGCGGTAGCGCCCCGCCTGTGGGCGTTCGTAGCGGTACATGCTGCCGATATAGAACAGCTTGCTTGGCAGCCCGTGCGCGCCAATGTTGTTCTCGACCCACGCCCTGACAACCGGCGCGGTGCCCTCCGGCCGAAGCGTCAGATCACGTCCTGACCTGTCCTGAAAGCTGTACATCTCCTTGGAGACAACATCCGTCACCTCTCCGATAGAGCGAGTGAATAGCTCTGTCTCTTCAAACGTGGGTGTGCGAATCTCACCAAATCCGGCCAGCCGACAGACCTCGCGAAACTTGTGTTCCACGGCCTGCCACCGCCAGGTCTCAGATGGAAGTATGTCTTTTGTTCCTCTTGGAGCTTTGTAGTGCATGCGCTGCTTTGTATTCGTGATCTGGCGGCTCGTCTCGATTGCTCACGCCGACTTGCAGGCGAGGCCCTGTCGGCCTTGACAGCGGAAGCCATGGGGAGAACCCACTCTGCTGACGCTCTCGCTTGGCGCCGGCAGACGGAGCGATTCCAGCTCACCCGACTGCCGCCGGGGATGTCAGCCTTTCGGTGTCTCTTTTGCCGGCTTCTCCCCTTCCATCAGCACCTTCGTCATTTTGTCGCCAACCTTAATCTTGGGGAGGACGTCCAGCCCCTCAGTGACTTCACCAAAGCAGGCATAGCCGCTGTTCAGATGAGGCGCTGGACCCAGAGTGATGAAAAACTGACTGGATGCGCTGTCAGGCGCCTGGGAGCGAGCCATTCCAAGCATTCCGGCCTTGTTGAAGTTGTGTTTGGAGTTGATTTCCAGCTTGATCGTCTTGCCGGACCCTCCCATTCCATTGCCTTGCGGGTCTCCACCCTGGATGACAAATCCCGGCTCCACGCGGTGCCACGTCAGCCCGTTGTAAAACCCGCGGTCTGTCAGCTCAATAAAATTTTTGGTCGTAACCGGCATTTCGTCGGTGAATAACTTCGCCTTGATCGTGCCTTTGTTCGTTTCGATAATCACCACTGGCTGCTTGCTTTTATCCTTCTTAGTGTCTGTCGGCTTCTCGTTGGCCGGCCTGGGTTGCTCTGCCTTTTGTTCAGTTTTCTGCTCGGGCGGCGGCTCTTCTTCCGCGTGCTGCCCGGGCGCTGACGGCGCCATAAGCCTGTTCAGCCCGACAAATACGGCGATCGCCGCAACAATACCGAGGACAAGAATGATGCTGGGAGGACGTTTCTGCATTGCTGTGCTCTCCTTGTCAAATATCTGCCGGAACCTGCGAAAAGCCGGTCAATGTGACTTTATCTTATCTCAAATCTCAGCCTCACGGGTATTGCGCTCTCTTTAGAAATGCGAAAACGTATCGAGAGACGCGCTCGCTGTCATTGTACGGCGACAGATGATCGCCGCCAGACAACCACCGCAACTGCGAATGCGGGATCAGACGGTGGAGCTCCAGCGCGTGATACGGCCGGACGATTCTGTCCTGAGTGGCTCCGAGAATCAGCACCGGGCAGCCGTTCAGGCGTAGAGCCAAAGATTCTGAGTCAAGCTGTGCTGCGCTGCGAAAAAGCGCTACTGTGGCCTTACGGTCAGCCCTGTCTGCGCCTTCAGCAATCATTTTCCATGCACGGTATTTTCGGTTGGACAGCCCAACAGTTGACAACCGGGCCAGCCGCGCCGACGCCCACATGAGCCAGCTCATTAGAGTGGCAGCCTTCCCGGATTTGAGCGCTTTCGCCCACAGTGGCAAGTGTGTTGCGTCCGCTGGGCTCGAAATAAGCACTACTGCTCCGCATAGCCCGGGGTGCTCTGCCGCGAGCGCCATGGCGATCACGCCACCCAGAGAGTGACCGACAACTGCGTCCACTGATCCCTTGCACTGCCCCCGCACAAACTCCGCCAGCGCAAGCACGGCATTTGAAATCGACGCCTCTTCCGTAAATGGCCCTGAGTGACCGTGTCCTGGAAGATCGGGAGCCCACACCTGCGCCTGTCTGCCAAGAGTCTGAACCAGTGGAACGCCGGTTGTTGAAGCGGAGTATGACCCGTGAATGTACAGCAGTCTGCGCGCTCCAGCGCCTGTGTACGCGAAAGCCAGCCTGTAGTCGCCTGTGCCTCGCTCACTCATCAGTACGGCCGGGTGCGCCTGCGCATTCGAAGTATTCGAGTCTCTGTGCTCAGTCGTCTTATCGCCCTTCGCCATATCCAGGTCACTCTCCGCCGTATTGTATACCGCGTCCTAACACAGTAGATAACTTAGAGCTAAAGCTTCAGCGCATTGTGGACGTTATTCTCCAGTGGAGGACGCGTGATGTTGAACGGAATCTACCGCGCCGCGATGGGCATGCGCGGGGAACTGGACATTCAGGACACTCTGGCAAACAACATAGCAAACGCCGGAACTGTCGCCTTCAAGCGGCACATTCCCACGTTCGCGGATGTGATGGCCGGTGGGCCGCCTCCTACCGGTAGGCCTGCCACAGTGCCTCAAGCAGCGGCTGGTGTCTCCCTGCGTCCGGCGGGCGTCACTATCGTTGACAACAGAGCGTACGTGTCGCTATCGTACAATCGCGCGGAGGCGAACTTCGACCCCGCACCCGGAGAGGTGCGCCACACCGGGCAGGACCTCGACATGGCGCTCACGGGCGACGGCTATTTCACACTCCAGACAGCGTCCGGGCAGCAGCTCTACACGCGCGCTGGCGACTTCGTTCTGGACGCGGATCAGGATCTGGCGACCAGTCAGGGTTACAAGGTTCTGGGCGAGCAGGGCGCAATCCATATCGGACAGGGAGCGGTCAGCGTGTCCGCCGAAGGAGATGTGTCCGTGGACGGTGAAGTGCGCGGCCGCCTGCTGATTTCCGAGCTTTCAAACCTCGATCAGGCCGAAGAGCTTGACGGTGGAACCTTCCGCTCCCGCTCGGCTGTACCAGCCTCCGCAGTCTCAGTGCGCCAGGGATTTCTCGAGCAGTCCAATGTCAACGCAGTTGAGGAGATGGTCGCCATGATCGCGAGTCTGCGCGCCTACGAAGCCGCTCAACGCGCTGTAATGGCGGGAGACAGCCTGCTCGGCAAAGCAGTTAACGATGTAGGCCGCGTCTAGGCTGAGTTCCTGGCCAACCAACTGCCGCAGCGTCTCGTTAACGCCTCACTCCAAGCCTTCGGCTGACTCTCAGCGTTTCCTGGGCCGAGCTTTTTTTGCGGGTTTCGGCTGGACTGCATAGGGTGAGCAAAGCGGGTCCCCAATCACCACATCTTTCCAGCACAGAAACGGGCTGGCCATATAGAAGCTCTCGGCGAGATTGAAGCCGCGCGTGTAGCGGTCGAAAAGAATCTGAGCTCGAGCCATAGATGTGCCGTAGGGCTCCGTCACGTAGCCCTTTACCCCAGTGATACCGTCCGCTATCAGGTCGCCGATCTGAGACTGTCCGTGGTTCTCTTTCGTGAAAGTGCGTGCGCTTGTTGACACAATAGTCTCAGCGATCGCTCCGGGGAGAAACGTATTTGAGTGGTAGCT
Organism: Armatimonadota bacterium; assembly: GCA_020846715.1. GTDB lineage: Bacteria > Armatimonadota > UBA5829 > DSUL01 > DSUL01 > JADLDK01. Next base: position 17,990 of record JADLDK010000038.1, read on the forward strand.
TCTTGCGTTGAAATGAGCATCGTTTGATCCCCACGAGTAGTACCCCATCAGATTCTTGTATCCGCCGACAAAATTCTCACTTGAGTCCAGCTTGTAGGGCACTTCGCGCTCCAGCAGCCGAAGAGCCGCTGTGCGCATATCCTGGTTCAGCTCCACATATCCGGGCAGCTTGTCCTTAGCAGGGTCAATGTCAAGCAGAATTGTGCCGCGCTTACCCGCTGACTGTAAAGAGCGAGTTACCAGCGCCCTGGCATCCGCCAGGGTGTAGCCGTCCAGCCGGGTCACCAGGAAGAATTTAAAGTCCTTGCTGCGAAACCTCTGCGCGCGCCCAAAATAGGGGTTGTTCATCTGCGTTTCGTACCCGTACGGCAACATAGTCAGCATACTGTCAACGGAGAAGCCGCGGTTGTCGTAGAGCGGTACACCTTTGGTGGTCACGATAAAATCCAGATTTGGCAGCCCATGCTTCTGAATGTAGTGCTTGATCGGGTTGCGGATTTTGCTGTGAAAGTCCTCCAGGCTTACCTTCTCACCAGGATTGACACTGATGTGGCAGATAAAGCTCGCCGGAACTCCTCTCTTGGACGCATAATACTGTCCAAGAGCTCTGGACGTTGGACTGCGGTCGTTGACGATGACCAGAACGCGATCCGTTCCGCCGAAGGCGCGGGCGCACAGAGATGTCAAAAGCAAGAACAAGCACAGCCGGATCTTCATAGTATTCGGTTATACCACTTTGTGTGGGCAATCGTTCCAGGTGAGCGCAGGGCGTCCAGTGGGTTTGAGACATCCTGTCAGCGAGAGAGAAGGATAGGTAAACTCTATTCTCTTTCTCCCGGACGTAAGGTCAGATAAGCCTGCAGGCCGAGAATTTGAGGCGTAAACATGAAAACAACAAAGGGACCGAAAGAGTTGGTCGTCGGCGTATTTGGCCGGAGGATGACCGGTAAGACGAACCTGATGGCCTCACTGGGCGCAGATGTGAATGGGGCTGGTGAGCCTGGCGCTGCGGAGGAGGCTGTCGTCCGGGTCAAAGGCCTGGGGCCGGTGCGTCTGATAAAGCCGCTGGGACTTGACGACGAGCGCGCCTTGGGCATTAAGTCAACGCAGTCACGAGACCTGCTCTCTCGCCTTGACGCCGCCATCCTTGTGATCGACGCCTCACTTGGCTGGTCAGACTATGAGCGTTTCCTGCTCTCCAAGATTCGCTTCTCTGAGAATCCGGAAGTTGTCGTAATAAACCGCTGTGCCGACGAAAGCTGTGACGATCTGGAGCGCAAGCTCAGACAATTTGGATCGCGCGTGGTCCATATGGATTTGGACAAAGTTGCAGATCCAGCGCCGCTGATAACGGCGCTGATTGCTGAACTGCATCTCCACAAGGATCTGCCAAACTTGCTGGACGGGCTGGTGAAAGAGGGAGAATCTGTCTGGCTGGTTGTTCCTAGTGGCCGCAAGAACTACCATCATCAGATTGAGCCGCACGAGTACCATCTCAAACTGGATGCGCAGAAGCTAGCAGCGAGTCTGGATGTAGTCCTGGAGGCAGACTTTGCTTCTGCGTGGGAGAAAGCGTCCTCGCCTCCTCGCCTCGTAATCTGTGACCACGAAGTGCTGGACCACGTGCAGCGGCTGGTTCCACGCAATCTGCCTCTGACCACGCTGGATATACTCACAGATCGTCAGCGCGGTGAACTGGCGACCTTCGTCCAGGGTGCAGAGACGATCAAGAGTCTCAAAGCGGGAGACAGAATCCTGATCACCTCCTCGAGCGATCTTGAGATTCAACCGGACGATCATTCGCGCAACGAGATGCCCAGTTTGCTGCGGACGTGGGTTCGGGGAGATCTTGAGTTCAGTCTGGCGTCCGGCGAAGGTTTGGAATCGGGACTGGACGGCGTCGATCTGGCGGTTCGCTGCGAGCCGACAACGCATGACAGGGCAGACGGTCTTAGCGATGTCGAAGTAGCTCGCCGCAAGAACGTTCCCATCACGTCGTACGGCGTCGCGTTTGCGTATGTTCATGGTGTGCTGACGCGCCTGGTGAAACCTTTTGTCAGCCTTGGTGAGTTCTCAGCGCCCGACGTCGATCTGACTCGCGCCCTGCCACTGGTACTGCACGATGAATACTCGAGCATGGCGTCAATGTAGGAGCACGGGGTTGCAGGCTTCAGGAGAGTGTCAATGATTTTCCCAATCGGCTTGGTCTTATTTGCCATAGCAGCTCTCAATTACCCGGTAATGGGCAGCGCTCCGGCGCCGCGGCAAACCACTGAAGGAACCAGACAGGCTGTAGTGAGCTTGCGGGAAGCGGGGTGGGATGGCAGGGAGCCGGCAGTTGTGGTGGATATAGCCCGCCAACGGCTCCTGCTCTTTGAAAAGGGCGCAGTCTCCCACGCGTGGCAGGTGTCAACGTCGAAGTATGGCGTTGGTTATGTCCCGGGTTCTTACAAGACGCCTGTTGGGTTGCATCGAATCTGGAGGAAGGCGGGCGCGGCTGCGAAGCTGGGCCAACCGCTGAAGAACGGCGAGCCTACAGATGCTCCTGTCGCGGAAGAAGGACAGAAAAAGAAAGTATTCATCAGCACCCGCGCTCTGATGCTGGACGGGCTGGAGAAGGACAACCAGACCAGCAAGTCTCGGGGCATCTGGATCCACGGGACGACGGCCGAGGAGAAGATAGGTCAGCCAGCCTCAATCGGGTGTGTGCGGATGCGCAACGTGGACGTCATCCAGCTGTTTGACTTCGTGCGCGAAGGTACGCTCGTTTATATAACCGATCGCCGCTGAGCAGTCGGGGACAGCGCTGGCTGCCTGGCTCGCGTGCGCCGTATGCCATTTATCCGTTTTGGCTTCATGTCTGCGGCGCTGCCGTCTGCGCATACGTCCAGTCCAAGAGCGCCTCTATCTCAGCGGCCTGCGCTATCTCAAGTGCCCGCACCTCTTGAACGTGAGTGAGTGTCGCGCGCTCGCAAAGGGCTACAAATCGCTCGGGAATCCAGCGCGCCCACTCCTCCACGGTCTTCGCCAGAATCTGAGACTCAGAGTTCGAGTCCCTCCGCAGTTTCTCAACGACGTGGCGATGCACGGTGGCAAACGCGGGGTGATCGCCGGTCCTGCGGAACCAGTAGAGACTGTTGCCGTAGTCTGGTTCCCGGCGGTGCATAATCCCGTGCCAGTAGCTGCCGGTTGAGTTAGAGATGCCCTGACTCACCCGGTGTGACTCCTCCAGACAATCGGCCCAAAGAAGCAGCCCGGCAACTGTGGCTTCCGCAAATTCTGGACACGGATCCCGGACGTCAAAGAGATCGGCCGCCGGTATCTCAGTCACCCGTACGCAGAACTCCTCATCTGGTGAGTAAGGCGGCCGGATTCGTGGCAGGGCGCGTCCGGCTAAGACACTCTTGAGTTCCTGGAACACTTCTGCTGACATCTGATTCTCCTAAATGTCACCAACAGGGCGTCTCGCTCGCTTCTCCAGGGTGGGGGCTATCAGAACTATCAACGTGACAACCACAAAAAGAAGCGGGTTCACCATAAATGCCGTGGCCAGTCCCGCTCCGGGATGTGCGGCCACCTCGCCCACAATCCAGGGGCCAATGGCGGCGCCGGCTGCCCCTGCGCCAACAATCCACGGCAGAGTCACTGTCAGCCGGGCATTGTACACGTGGCCCGCATAGCTGACGATGGTCGGCCAGATGCAGGCAAAAGTCAAGCCCACGATACCCACCATCGCTAACGCTGTCTCCGCTGAGCGCAAACGCGAGAACACCAGCATTGAGCACACGCCCAGAATCGAGGATACTCGCAGGAGTGTCACGTCTTTCACGTAGCGGCCAGACAGACCAGCTCCGATACGCCCAATCACGGCGCCGGACCAGAAGGCTGCGTTGGACGCTGCCGCCAGGCCTACGGGCGCGCTCAGGACCTTAGTGAAGTGAATTGGCAGCCAGAAGCAGATGGCGGTTTCTGTCGCCACGTAGCAGAACATAGCCACAATCAGAGCCAAGGAGAACGGGTCAATGGCGCGTCCGGCGACCACATGCGCCGCCTCTGGTTCGCCCAGGCGGTGGGTGCCGGTTCCGAGAATACCCAGCGCGCTCAGAAGACCAATCACTGCTGCAATCCAGTAGCCAATACGCCAGTCCATGCGCGCCCTGAGGATGATAGCCATCGCGATCGGTACGCCAATCGCGGCCAGAGCGAACGCCACATGAGCGTAGTTCATTACAGCGGTCCGGGCCGGACCTCGAAAAAGCTGCCCGAGTAGCGCGTTTGCCGTGGATTCAATCAATCCCGCTGTCAGTCCCAGTACACAGACTCCGACGCAGAGCATGGCGAAGCTGTGGCTGTTGGCCAGAATTACGCTGCCTGCAAGCAGTCCCCAGCAGCCGGCCACCACCAGCCGGCCTTTGGCCATAAACAGCGACAAGTAGCCACCAAGCGCGACAGTGAGGACGAGCGGAAAAAATGTGAAAGCGCTCAGCCGGCCGATCTGTCCCGCGCTCAGCTTCATTTCTCGCGCGATCTCTACGAGCGCGGGCGGCGTAACGGACAGACACGTCGAGAACGCGAACAACCCCACACCGACAGCTACCGCGGCAGCCACGGGTGAGGTGGAACGCAACTGGCCAGTAGAGGTTTGAATCAACGCACGGCCACAGCGGTTATGTTGCCATCAAAGGACGTCACATAGGCGTTGTCGCCATCACAGGAAACCGATGACATCACAAAGAGCTGAGGCGATGCCTGGTACTGCCAGAGTATCTTTCCAGAGGTTGCGTCGATGGCCGACACCATCCCTCGCGCGCTGCAGACAAAGACCTTGCCGTCTTTCTCAACGGGGGCAGTGGGGATAGCGCCGAGTCCTGCGTCAGTACTCCAGATGAGATGTCCCTGGGTGTCAATCTTGTTGAGCTGCCCCTTCAGCATCCGCATATACACGTACCGGCCGTCTTCCGATACTCCAGTCGCCGCAACCCCTTCCTGCGAGCCGATATTCTCCCCGGAAACAGCATCCAGAATCGTCATCCAGTAGTTGCGGTCTGCGATGTAAACCTTTCCACCAGCGACCACCGGCATCGCGTCGCCCGGAGAGTAGTAACGTTTCGCTGCCTTCGCCACATTGACGCCTTCGCTGGTCGTTTTCCACAACAGCTTGCCAGTGGAGGCGTCCACACAGCGCACGTACTGATCCCACGCGCCGAAGTACACACGTCCGTCTTTCACAAAGGGCGTAGATTCTATTGAATACTCAGGGTCTTCGTTCTTCCATGTTAGCCGTCCGGTCGCTGCGTCCACGGCGTAGAGCCTGCCGTCATTGCACCCGAAGATGACCTTCCCATCCCACCAGACCGGGGAAGAATAGACAGAGTCGGGCGCAGTGTATGTCCACAGCTTCTTCCCACGGGAATCGTAGGCGCTGACGTCGCCGTTGCCATTTGCGCAGTAGATAGTGTCCTTATGAACCAGAGGGCTCGCGATCACCTCGGCGCTTGTGTTTACACTCCAGATTAGCTTGCCGTCTCTTGCCTTTAGAGCGCTCAGTTTGCCGGCGTTATCTCCCACGTAAACGCGGTCGCCGGCGATGGTGGGTGTGTTTTTGCTTGCAGCCGCCAGATAATGCCGCCATCTTCGTGTCCCTGGTGAGCCCTTTGGACCTGAGCTTTTCGTAAACGCTGCACTTCGGCTGAACTCCTCTTTGTCCGCTTTGAACGTCACGCGGACGTAGTGAGCGCCGGGCAGCAGCTTATCTACTGGGACGAGGCCGACTGCCGCATTGCCGGACAGCTTCAGATCCCCATTGAAATCATCGTCTATCGTGTAGAGAGCCTCCGTCAGGACAGGCGCGCCCTTAACGCGCGCTTCAATCCTGAGCTGCGGAGCCGCAGCTTTATTTCTGGACGCGCTGACCTCGTCGACTTTCAGGTCTATTGTTGGGTAGCTCGACCTGTCTGCCAGCTTCTTCTCCAGCACTTTCTCCAATGGGGCGTTTTGCCCCGATTTTTGATAAGCTGCCCGAAGCACACCGTCCTTAACTGAGACAAACATCAGTCCGGCGTTTGGCCCAAAAGTGCTGCCGCCGATGATCTCATTCAGTCCTGCTGGTGTTTCGGCCCGGAAGTTGTGATAATGACCGGTCAACACAAGAGCTACGTTGTACGGACGCAGTAGATCGACTACTCTGTACCAATCGTACCGGCTGGCAAACTCTGTGCCTTCAAGCGGGTGGTGAAAAAAGATGAAAACAGGCGTTTCTTTCGAAACCTTCCTGAGGTCATTTCGGAGCCAGACGATCTGTTCTTCGCCAAAGGATGGCCGGGGATCCTGAATGGTCGGCGAGTTCAGAGAAATGAAGTGGCAGCCGTCCCGATTGAACGAATAGTAAGCGCCCAGTCCCGTATCCCGCAGATTTTTCAGCTGCGCATGCCATGTATTGTCGTGGTTGCCCGGGCTGCTGTAGACAGTCAGCCCGCTGTCCTTCCAATAGGACAGATACTCCGTCCACCAGCCGTTTCCGCCCCCAAACTCTGTGCAGTCGCCAGTGACGATGGCGAATGTCGGCCTGAGGACTCTAATCCCGTAGGCCTGCAGGTCAACTTCCGGTCCGAGGTCTTTGATCTGTCCAATGATCTGCCTGGACTGCTCCATTGGCGTATGGACATCCGAAGCCTGAATGAAGGTGAAGTCAGGCGCCCCTGGAGCGCTTTGGGCAGGAGCCATGCAGACTCCAAGCGCGAAAACTGAGGCAGCGGTAATAGCAAGTCGGCGGTATCTCTGAATCATTAGGGTCCTCGAAATAGCCATTGTCTGAGTTTCTGGCCTGTCACAGTATACATTACGCGAAATCGTTTCCCCTGCTGGTCTCTCGTCACACAAATGCCACTGTTCCCCAAACCAGCCCGATAGCGAAAGCGTCGTCGCGTTGACGGGGGTCTCAGCGCGCAGTACAATGCAGCCGGTTAGTGACAAACAGGAAGGATAACAAATGGATCAGGCCCTACGTGATCTCTGGGCGCTTCAGTTGGCGGATAGCCGCATTGACGAATTTGAGAAGATGCTGGCGAAGCTGGACACAGGCGCAGCGGCGGCCAGAGAGCACGAACGCTCCAAGGCTGCGTACGATCAGGCGGCGGCGGCGCTTCACGCTGTTGAGTCCGAGTTGAAGGATGTCGATCTGAATATGAAGTCGACAGAGCAGAAGCGAAAAGATCAGGAAACGCGCCTGTATTCCGGAAAGGTGACAGCGGCCAGGGAGCTGGATGCCCTGCAGACTGAAGTGGAGATGCTGGCGCGCAATCGCGACAAGCTGGAAACGCGCGAGCTTGAGCTCATGGATGCACAGGTGGCAGCTCGTGAAGCCGTCGCTGTAGCGCAGAAAGACCTCAGCGAAAAGCAACTCGCACTGGATGCGGCACTGGCGAGCTCTTCCAGTGCCCGCGAAGAGATCGAAAAGAGTCTCCGTGCCGCGAGGCAGGACCGCGAACCGCACGAAAGCGCTCTCCAACAGAGCAACCCAATGCTGTTGAGAAAGTATCAGAGTCTGCGACCCAAGCTGCAGAATCAGGCAGTGGCCACTATCACGGGGAACAGCTGCTCTGTATGCCACGTCCATCTGCCGAGCCACATGATTCGGGAGGCGCGCGCGGGGGACGACGTTGTCATGTGTGAGTCATGTGGGCGCATGTTGGTCGTGGTCGAAGACTGATTGACCTTCAGCCGCACTCAGGACCCTCTCCGATTGCCCGGAATAAAGGGTTTTTGGTGGATTGGAGGTTTTTGTTCGGTTGGTAACAACTCTGGTCGCACTTCCGCCGTCTTATCTAGTGTGGAGGAGGGGTGAAAATGAACCCCTGGTCATGTGAACTATGGCAAATGCGACAGTCTATAACCCTGCGGGAGCGCGAGTGGCGGAAGACCCTGACCATGCGCTGGTAGCGCGGTTTCAGGCCGGCGACGACGCGGCGTTCGACAGTCTGGTGGGGCGGCATGAGGAGTTCGTGCACAATGTTTGCGTTGGCATACTCAACAGCGCGGATGATGCGGACGACGCTCTACAGGAGACGTTTCTCGCTGCGTACCGGGCACTGAAGAAGTTTCGGGGGGACTCCAAAGTCTCGACCTGGCTTTACCGCATTGCGGTGCGCGAATGTCTGGATATCTCCCGAAGGCGCAAGCGCACAACCAGTTTTGAAGAGATTGTCATAGAGCCGTCCGTCGACGATGGATCGGACGATCGCGCCAGCCAGACGATCGTGAGACAGTCTCTGGCCAAACTCCCTCCACACTACCGCAGCGCCCTTGTCCTAAGATACTACGGAGGGCTTTCCTACGAGGAAATAGCCCTGGCCATGGGTAGCACGGCGGGACGTGTCAAGATGATGCTTCATCGGGCTCGGCGCTCTTTTCAGGGTGTCTGGAGCTCGCAGGCGGATAGTGTTGAGGACTGACAAGAGGTTCTTGGAATAACTGCATGACAGGCAGTATTGCGCAAGTGCGATGAACAGGTGCAGCTACTACACAAACCGGTTTTCGGATTATATCGATCAGCAGTTGACGGCTGAAGAGCGCACTGCACTCACGCTCCACTTGCGGGAGTGTCCGGCGTGCGCGTCTGAATACGCTGGGTTTGAGCGCGCGCACTCTGCGCTGCAGGAGCTGGCAACACCGTTACCCTCTCGCCCTGTGCTACAGGCAGTGAGGGCGCGGATTCGGCAGGAAGAAAAGAACCGCAGGGCGAACCTTTGGCGCTGGGCGCCTGTGCCGGCGCTGGCTGCTGCGGCTGTAGCTGTTTTTCTCGTTGTGCTGAGTCACCCGGGGGCACAGCGTTCTCCCTTCCACTCCGGGAACGACGTTGTCGCAAGTGCGGGGTCGCGCAGCTCAAGTCAAGGTTCGGTGGTTGCGAAAGATGCGACAACCGGAGCGCAGGGGGCGGATCGCAGAATTGGATCTGGTCACGGGTTAGCTGATGGCCAAGCGTCCCTTGCGGATAGACCTGCCCTCGCGCAGATGCCCGGAGGGGGTGTGGCCAGCGCTTCACAGCCGGGCGGCAGCCTTGCGCAGCAATACACGCCAGCGCGCCAGCCTTCCTGGGCTGCCAACATTCGCCGGCCGAAGCCGCGCAGAGCGCATATCGTATTGGCCTCGCGTGTGGAAGGGCCAGGGCCTGCGCTTGCGCAGCAGGCTCAAGCGTCTGGCAAGGTCAAGTATCTGGTGGTCGCCTATCAGCCGTCGCAGGATTATAGCGCCACTGTTCAGGATGCGAGTTCCGGGCGCGAGCTTGGCGAAATGGCTGTTAGACGTACACTGTCAGCTGATGGGACAGTCAAACACGCAAATATCACTCTCCGTTTCCCACCGGCGAACTCTGGTGTGGAGGACAATGACACCAAAGACGATAGTACCAAGATTCGCTCTGACATTCGCAGCAGTTTTGACGATATGGTCGGCCGCGTCTAGCACCTGCCCCGCAGCCAACAACGTAACGTTCAGACTGGTGAATGTGCCGGTGCGAGACGCCATCCGCGCTCTGTGGGCTGCCGCCAGACCTGCGCAGGACTACGTCATTGACGACGACATTCCCCGCGATCTCAAAGTCACCCTCAATTTCTACGACGCTCCGTTTGAGCAGGCGCTGCAGAGCATAGCGGACGGCGTACAGCTCAACGTGAAGCTGAACGCTAACACCTACAGCTTCTCGCGCGCCGAAAGCCCGCCTGTTGTCGTCAAGCTTGCTGCGCGTGGGGGAAAACTGACGTGGAAGCTTGCGAACGCTGACCCGCGCGATGTTTTGACGCAGGTGCTTGGACTTTTTGACAAGACGTACGACGTGGACCTCAATGCGGATCCTACTGATGAGCTCAAAGCCTTTGCCAGACGCGCCGCGCTGAAACTCAAGGAAGGGCCTCCGGGGCCTCCCGGGTCTGATGTTGCGTCCGTTGTGCGCGAGGACGCGCAACGCTATCTCAAGCCGCCCGCCAGGCCGAGTGGCACTCCGCGCATTTCCACAGAGGGCTCGGACCTGGCCTTTGTGGACGCGATGGACACCTTGTCCACTGCCGGCGGATTCCTGTGGTTTCTGCGCGGAGAGAAGTATATCTTCCGAAATACTATTGCCGCAGACAAAGTCAGGGACATTTTCAGGCAGGAAGGCATCCTGGACGTCGTCCAGAAGTAAGCTCTCGATCAGACCGCGCCTGCGCGTACTGCCCTGCCTTTGCACACGCTGCGCTATCCGTGTTAGCATTGGGGCGTGCAAAAGGACCAGTCTCCACAACGCCATCTGGCTGCACACGGGTCTTCGCCGTCCGTCCGGGTGCTCCATCTGCTCCGGCCGACGGTCGGCGGAATGCGCACGCACGTAATCACGCTGCTGAAACATATAGATCGGTCTCGCTTCGAGATTGCTCTTGCGGCGCCTTCCAACATGGAGCGCGATCTTCTCGGGCCGTGTTCACGAGACGTTGAGTTCTATCCACTCGAATTGGCGGAGTCCGGTGGGCCGCTCGGACTTGTTTATAGAAGTGTCCAGCTCTCCACCCTCCTGCGCCAGAGCCGCTTTGACATTCTGCATTCCCACGGCCTCAGAGCGACAACGGCGTCAGGCCTCGGCGGTGCGGCGGCGCCGGCTAGAATTGCCACGCTGCACAACCCTTTGTCCGGGTTCAGCTCCGTAGCCCGCCCCCTCGTCTCCTACGCCTTCAAAGCCCAGACTCACTGCATAGCGTTGTCTGACGCATTGAAGCGAGATATTCTGGCGCTGGGTGTGCCGTGTGATCAGGTTTGCGTTATCCCAAATGGGGTGGGCGCAGGCCGGCGTACTCGTGCGGAAGCGCAATCGCAACTTGCGTCTTTGGGACTTGACAACAGTGAGCGTCTCATTCTCGTGTGCGCCCGCTTCCTGCCATCTGATATCGCTGCGTTATCTGCGCTGGTTGATGCCGTTCACCGCTATGCTCAGCCTCTCCGTCTGGTCGTGTGCGGGGTAGGGCAGCAGGACGGTGCACTCGCGCAGGCAAGGGCCGAGTTCCACGAGCGCGGTGTGGTAATCACAGGATATGTGCCGGACTTGCGGGCCTTGTTCTCGGCAGCTTACGCCGTTGTGGTTATGCAGCCTCCGATCGCCCTTCCGTTGACAGTGCTCGAAGCGATGGCGGAAGCCGTCCCGGTTGTTGCGTGCGCTGGCGGCGAGATGGAAGAGGTCATCCTGGATGGCACGACCGGTTATCTTCTGCCGCCGGGCGACTGGGACGCAATGGCTGAGCGGATTGCGTGGCTTCTGGAGTACCCAGATGAGCGTGAGCGGGTGGGCGCGGCCGCGCGGGACCGCATAGTCACCCAGTTTTCAGACCGGGTCTCCGTACGTAAGCTGGAGGCGCTGTACGACGAAGTCGCAGGACAACTGACCGGAGGCGCTGAGCGTGCGGCTGTGTAGCATTCTCCTCGCCCTCTTGTGTCTGAGCGCAAGCGCAGCGCGTGTTGAAGCTGGGAAGGACAGGGGAGTAGTCCTGGTCCTGATAGCCGGACTCACACTTCCCCAGGCGGAGCAAATGCCTGCTGTTCACAGACTCTTGCGGGAAGGAGCCTCGGCTGTGATGAGTCCGCGTGTGGGACGCGCCGCCCCGCTTCCGTTCGCCCGCGTGACACCTGATCCCTTGACTTCTGGATACTTCACAATGGCTTGTGGAAGCCGCGTAGCGGCCGGACCGGAGGCTTCGTTCTTTCTTGCTCCTGACCAGCCAATAGACCCGTCGGGCGCCCGAGTGGAGCTTGCTGGCCGTGTCTGGTCGGCTTTGCGCGGGCAGCCTTTGACGGATGCCCAACTTGTCGCGCCCTTCTTTGAGATTGGGCTGAGGCAGGGCCGGGCCACTCCCTACGACGTGCCCATCGGCGAGCTTGGAAAACGACTTTCTTCCGCGAGGCTGAACTGTGAAGTGATCGGCAACGCAGACACTCCCGAAAGCCTTCAGCGCGAAGCGGCGCTTTTCACAGCGCTTCCGGACGGACGGGTGCTGCACGCGGCTATGGATAGCGAATTGACATTGCGAGACCCACTGTTCCCATTCGGGGTACGGGCAAGCGAAAACGCCCTTGTGAGGCGCGCGTCTGAAGCAATGAAGCGCTCCAGCTTTGTAGTTGTTGAAACCGGTGACACAGCCCGTTTTCAGAGATATCAGGACAATGTTGTGCCGGCAGCGCGCCAGCAAATGCAGGATCGAGTCTTTGCACAGGCCGACCGTATTGTGGAAGGCATTCTGCAGAATCTGCCGCGAGACTACCGGCTATTGGTTGCCTCACCAGGCCAGACGGTGGATCCTGAGACTCTCGCGTCTGAGCGTCTTCCGCTGCTTATTAGCTTTCGTGCAGGACAGCGGCCAGGGCTGCTGAGCTCCAGCTCTACCCGGCGCGCCGGAGTCGTCGCTAACACCGATGTCGCCACCGGCATCCTCAACTGGCTGGGAGTCCCAGGCTCTATTGGCAGCGGAGGCGAGATTCACGCAGTGGCCGTGACACAGCCGCTCCAGCGCTTGCGCGAGATTCAGGTCTTTGCGCGCTACCAGGAGTCAGCGCAACCTGTAGTTTACGGCTTTGTTTATGGGTCGCTGGCGTGTCTGATAGCTCTCGTCGCAATGGTTTTTCTGGTAGGAGCGCCAATCCAGACTCGAGCGCTGGTTCTGGCGCCACCGGTGTCGTTCGCTTCCTTTCTGCTGGCCACCTCCTGGCGCCCTGATCCACTTGCGCTGGCTGCAGTTGCGCTTGCGGCCGGTGCGGTAGTTGCGCTACTGTTCACCGTCAAATGGCAATGGCCTACAGAGGCTCTGGCCGCAGGTATCCTCGTGCTCGGGACTGTAGCGTTCGTTGCGGGATGGTTTCCAATAGCAGCAGCCTCCTATCAGATTCAGGGAGGCGCGAGGTACTACGGAATCGGAAACGAGTACGCGGGACTCTTCATTGGGGCCGTGATTTTTCTGGGGTCTTCACCGTCAATCAGGCGTTTCTGGCTCCGGGTTGCGGCGCTTGCCGCCGCGGTGTGCGCAGTCTTTCTCATCGGTTTGCCGCGAGGCGGGGCCAACGCGGGCGACATGCTGGGCGGTCTGATTGGATGCTGCGCGATCGCCGCGTCACTTTTTCACAAAAATTCCAGAAAAATCTTCCCCGTACTGGTAACAGGTGCAGTCTTATTGTTGTTGTTATTAGCGGGTAGAGATGCCATGCGCCCACCTGAGATGCAGTCTCACCTGGGACGAGCGATGACTGAGATTGTACGCAGCGGCCCCGTCGCGGCGCTGAATATTGTCCAGCGAAAAGCGGAACTTAACTTCCTGCTGGTACGTAATAGCCCCTGGGCCTTGTTGCTGTTGGCGGAATTTGCGGTGGCTTTTTTCCTGTCGCGGCGCTCGAGATATCTCGCCCGAGTGAGGACTCACAACAGAACTGTAGCTCTAGCAGTTACGGTGGTAGCGCTGTTGGCGCTGAACGATTCGGGAGTGCTTTCAGCAGCGGCTGCGGGGATGTGGCTGGTAATTGATGCGCTGGAGCGGTCTCCCAGAGCAAAGTTTGCTCCAATTTTATCACAAATTGCCAAAGCCTCTTGAGAAACGTGGCGCGTTTTTGGTATTCTAACTCTGGTTGGTATAGGAAACGTTACACATCGGTATACTGAGCCTGTGAAGGAATACGGTGGCACAGCCGCAAATGGCGCCGGCGACGACTGCTGAGTGCCGTAGAGGTGACAACGGGTAAAGCCCTTGGTGACGATAGGGTGCGAACAATTACTGTTTCTATCGTCGTCTGTATTACTGACTATCAAACAAAACACTAACAACAGGTCCCGGCCAGGCGGAGTCAGCAGGTCGGCATAAATGGACTCCCGCTTGGCATTTCGCACGTCTGAGCAGAGTGGCCATACAACAAGAGAGTCGGGACAAGGCACGAGAGACGAAAGGACAAGTCAGTCGTGAGCGTTGCCGTAAGGGAACTCGACAAGAAGCACAGTACAGGACAAGCAATAAGGAAGGACACGCAGCTCAACTCCAGCTCAACGCGCACCTGCCTGCCACCGGTTGGCAGGAGGAGTCTTCTGACACACGCGCAGGAGATAGCGCTTGCTAAGCGGATTCGCGAAGGTGATCTCAAAGCCAAGCAGCAGCTCGTAGAATCCAACCTGGGTCTTGTCATTAGCATTGCCAAGAAGCACGACTTCCGCGCCATCCCGTTCGAGGATCTGGTGCAGGAGGGCGTCATCGGCCTTATGAAGGCCGCGACCAAATTCGATCCTACAAAAGGATACAAGTTCAGCACTTATGCGACTCACTGGGTGAAGCAGACGATTAGTCGCGCTATCGCCAACCAGAGCCGCACCATTCGCGTTCCGAACTATCTCGCGGCGGCTCTCCGGAAGATGGAGCACGTGAAGTCCAATCTGGAGACGGAATACAGCCGTCCTCCTACGAATGAAGAGCTGGCGACTGCGACTGGTGTTTCCGTACGCCGGCTGCTGGACCTGCAGAAGGTTGCTGCTGAGCCAGTCAGCCTTGAGAGTCTGGTTTCTGCGGATGCAGAGACTCCTCTGGTGCAGTTGCTGCCGGATCTGAATGTCGAAGACCCGGAGCAAAGCGTGCTGGTGGGCGCCCGGCGTGAAGCCAGCGAACGGCTTCTGGATATTCTGGAAGATCGAGAGCGTCAGGTCATCGCAAAGCGATTTGGCTTTGAAGGCGGTCGGGCGCGCAGTCTTCAGCAGATTGGTGGAGAGATGAATCTCTCTCGTGAGCGCGTGCGCCAGATAGAGTTGAAAGCTCTGAAGAAGCTTCGAGACGCGGCGCGGGGAAGTCAGCTCGCCGAACAGGTGAAGTAACGGATTCCTGCCAGAACTTCTGCAAACGAAAGCCTCCAGCCAAAGCTGGAGGCTTTTTCTTGTCTGTGCTCTCGCGGCGTCTTTCCGCTGACAGAGGCCCTCTTACAGGCTGAAGAGAGTGCGCAGGTCCAGGCGCGCTTCTACGGCAGTGCGATCCTGGATATCCGGGTTGGAGTTGTGCCACTGGATTGCCTCGCCTGTGAAGGTGAGGTAGCGGTCTGCGTCAATCTTGTGATCCACCTTCACTTTGATTGAGTTGCCGCTAACAGTGCCGCTTGCGGTCATAGTGGTGTCCAGTCCGTAATAGATGTCAAACAGGAAGTTGCCGCTCTGGCGCTGCAGACCAAACATCTGCTTTGTTATGTCCGTGGCAGCCTTTGGATTTCGGTCGTGGCGCAGATCAAGCACAAGATTCAAACCGTTCGACAGCTTGCTTGTCACTTTGAACGAGCGCGAAACGCCAAAGTCTATCTGGCCGCTGGGCAGTTCTTTGTACTGGTTGACGACATAGGCCAACTGAGTCGTCGGGCTGAGCCTTACATCTGCGTTTATGTTGCGAATAGGCTCCAGGCGCCCCCAGCCACCGTCCTTGTCCTTGTAGTAGAGATCCACGTGCCACCACTTTTTGGGATCAGGATCACTCTTGAAAGTGTACCCTCGCGCAAACTGAATCTTCTGGTTGGCGGGCAATACGTGCGCGTAGTCCAGGCCGACGACATTCTTGCCCCACAGCCCGTCAAGTTTCACACCGCGCGTGAATGTGGACTGCCCGCCGCTCATATTGGCCTGGCCAAGCTGCGCAGCCACATTGAGCTGCCTAAGTGGGCCAAAGCGCTGGGCTACCAGACCTCCGAGATTAGCCATATACCCGGCGCCGTTGCCGATATAGTTGGTCTGGCGGCTCACAAGGTCGAGGCTGGCATTCAGATTCTTCGAAGCTGCCCACTTAAAGCCGACCTTACTCATGCTCTCGGACGGGTCTGCGCCACGGTCAATACTGGACTGCGCTGCTTGCAGTGTCAGCGATTTTCCCAGCCTGGATTGCAGTTGGTACAGCTCGCTATTTTCAAACTTGCCATTCATGTAGCTGAGCCGCCGGTTGTCCATACTCAGCCATTGAGGCCGCGCCTTGTCCGTCTCAAAATGTTCCTGATTGACCGTCGTGCCTGCCAACACACCGCCCGCCACCTGGGTGAGATCAGAGCTGCGTGAAGCGCTCACATACCAGTTGTTCTTGAAGCGTTGCTCAACAGACTGGAGCTCTTTAAGCGACCCGTTAAGAATATCTCCGTCAGTGCGCCGCAAGCTCTGGTTGTGCTGGAACACGATCTTGGTCTTTTCGGATGGGTTGTAGAGAAGATTCAGCACATCCTGAGAATCTGACAGCAGGTCGGTCGCGTTGTTTGAGCGCACCAGCGAACTGTTGAGCTTCAGCGCCTTGGAAAGCTCTCCGTCAAGAGACATGTCATATCTTCTGAAGCCAATTCCCGCGACCATAGCCTGCTTGTCAGGATCAGCCAGGTCGGCAATACGTGTGAATGTGGGGTCTATATTCTGGTAGTGCGCGCTGAAGTTGATGTGCCTGCCGGCCAGCCCCAGACCAGCCTTGGTCACACCACCCGTATCGCCGTCCACAAGCGAGTAGTTTCCATTGATTGACAACCCCGTTCCTGCTTTAGCGCTCAGGCCGGCGGACATCTTCCTCAGTCCGGACTCAAGACCAAACTGTCCCTTTTCCACAGGGGCTAACTGCTTAAGACGCGCAAATTTTGGTCCAACGCTCTGGAAGCTGGCCCAGCTCTGCCAGTTGTTGCTCTTCAACGACAGAGTCTGTTGATTGATACTGTCGTTGCCATCGCTGATATTCAAGAAGGACAGCGTTCCGGTCAGATTCGGATTCAGCTTGACGTAGGTGCTGAGTGATTTGTGAGAAAGCCCGGCCTCCAATCCAACTGCCTGTTGGTCGGCCGCGCTCACCTGGCCAGCCGTAGCATTTGGGTCGAACTGGCGGCGAATGGAAAGAGCCAGGTCTGTCAGCTCAGATGTGCTCAAACTGGCCATCCTCTTGAAGCTGGCATCGACGCTGCGCAGCATGCCGTACGCTCCAAAAGTTGGCTCCACGTACGTCAGCTCAAACGTACGCATCGAGCCGCTGCTGTCATACACCTGCGTCCAGCCCAGACGGTTCCACGGCGTGCCCTCAGGCAACGCTTTGGCAGGCTGCATCTCCATAGCCGCTGATATTCGCCTGAGTCCTTTTTCCTTCTGAAGCTGATTGACGACCGCGGGGTCCAGTCCTCCCTGCTCACGCAGGCTCTGAAAACCGGTGAAGTTAGCTCCCACATCCTGGTAGCCAAGTGAGACTCTCGTGTGTC